>NZ_JBAQQF010000072.1:0-36101 GCF_049295055.1 Psychrobacter sp.
TATATATCAATTAATCGGTGATGACACACGTCTCGCCAACAGTTAAAGAGTTAGGAAAATTTATGTCAGATAAAGTTGAAGGCACTGTAAAGTGGTTTAATGAAGCTAAAGGTTTTGGTTTTATCGCTCAAGACAATGGCGGACAAGACGTATTCGCTCACTACAGCGCTATCCAAGGTGGTGGTTTCAAGACCCTAGCCGAAGGTCAAAAAGTGTCTTTCATCTTAGGTGATGGCAAAAAAGGCCCACAAGCTGAGCAAATCGAAGCTATCTAATCCGATTTGTTATTAGGTAAGCTGATTTCAGCAAGCTTCATAACAGTAAGATTAATTAATATGCATTGATACCTTTGTTTGTTAAAACAATAAAAATACTGTTTAGACTTTAAAAAAGAGCAACCTCTGATCAGGTTGCTTTTTTTATGACATTTTTTCATGTAAGAATAACGGAATGGTGTTTCGGATTTTCTGCCCTAATTGGGCGCAAATTCTGATAAATAATTCAAAATATTAATTTAGTTCAAAGTATTAGTTTAATCGTGACTTATTGTTTTTAAAGGGAATAAACTGTATTAGTTAAATATTCCTAGTTGCTAAAATACTGTTAAAGAAATAACTGATAACAAAATATTAAGCAGTCAAAGGGCCGAGAATGCTATAAAGGTAGATACTATCGGTGCAAGAAAGTTATAGAATTAAGCCCTTATAACTATTTATTATAGAATAGTGACAAATTTATGACGCATTATTCACGGCGTTGTCTTGACCTTATGCCTATGCTCACGCAAGATACATAGGTCTGATAATAATGGTTGGCTTAGCTTTAGTAGATTTTTTTAATAAAGAATATGGTGCCAATACGACTCTTGCTATTGAATCATCTTTTTCGATTAATTATTGTTTGCTAAGTAGTAACAACTTTTAGTACCATCTTGAACGACGATTTGCACCACAATTTGAAAAACAGTTTAAAAGACGTTTTGAAAGAAAATGAACCTTTGGTTCTTAACTGACAATTTTTTAACTCATAACATTAATAAACGAGGAACGTATGAAAGCATTAGTAGCGGTCAAGCGTGTCATTGATTACAACGTAAAAGTTCGTGTGAAAGCTGATAACTCTGGCGTAGATTTATCTAACACTAAAATGTCAATCAACCCTTTTGATGAAATTGCAGTAGAAGAAGCGGTTCGTCTAAAAGAAGCTGGTGTGATTGATGAAATCATTGTTGCCTCAATTGGTCCAAAAGAATCACAAGAGCAGATTCGTGCTGCCTTAGCATTAGGTGCAGATCGTGGTATCTTGGTATTGACTGACGATAAAGCTTATCCACTACAAATCGCTAAGATACTTAAAAATATCGCTGAGTCTGAGTCGACTGATATTATCCTATTGGGTAAACAAGCGATTGATGACGATAATAACCAAACGGGTCAGATGCTAGCGGCATTGATGGGTATCGGCCAGGGTACGTTTGCATCAGAAGTGAAAGTTGAAGGCGATAAAGTAAATGTAACTCGTGAAATCGATGGCGGTTCGCAAACGGTTGCACTTGATTTGCCAGCGGTTATTACTACTGATTTGCGTTTGAATGAACCACGTTATGCTAAATTGCCTAACATCATGAAAGCAAAGAAAAAGCAGCTTGATGAAAAAACGCCTGCTGATTTTGGTGTTGATATGGCATCTAAGCAAGAAATTATTAAAGTCGTACCACCTGCTGAGCGTAAAGCTGGTATTAAAGTGGGTTCAGTTGATGAGTTGGTCGATAAGCTAAAAAATGAAGCAAAAGTAATCTAATACTTTGCTAGGGCGCATAGGTATTTATTATACTTTTATGCCTACATTTTATAAGCTGCATACATCGTTATGCGGATAAATGACCATACGAATCAATGATACGAATACATAAAGGATAAAAATCATGGCAATTTTGGTATATGCAGAACATGACAATGTCAGTCTAAAAAAGGCAACTTTGAATACTATCGCTGCTGCTAAGCAAATAGGCGGTGATATCCATGTACTAGTCGCTGGTAGTGGCAATCAAGCTGTCGCTGACGAGGCGGCTAAAGCGGAAGGCGTGGCTAAAGTATTATTAGCAGACAATGCTGCTTATGAGCATCAATTAGCAGGTAACTTAGCATTATTGGTTGCGGATATTGCTGGTGATTACAGTCATATCCTTGCGCCTGCAACTACGACTGGTAAAAACTTCTTACCACGTGTTGCGGCATTACTTAACGTCAGCATGCTGTCAGAAATCTCTGCTGTAGTAGATGCACAAACGTTTGAGCGTCCTATCTATGCTGGTAACGCCACAGCAACGGTTAAAACATCAGAAGACAAAGTGGTATTAACTGTACGTACTACCGCATTTGATCCAGTATCAAGCGAAGGTGGTTCAGCTACTGTCGAAGCTATTGATAATGTGCAAGAACTTGGTAAAGCAAGCTTTGTAAATGAAGAGATGGCTAAATCTGACCGTCCTGAATTAACCTCAGCAAGCATTGTGGTTTCTGGTGGTCGTGCTCTAGCAAATGGCGAAAACTTCACTAAGTATATCGAGCCATTGGCTGATAAACTTGGCGCTGCTGTTGGTGCATCACGTGCTGCCGTTGACGCAGGCTATGTGCCAAACGATATGCAAGTTGGTCAAACGGGTAAAATCGTCGCACCAGATTTGTATATCGCAGTAGGTATTTCAGGTGCCATTCAGCATTTAGCGGGTATGAAAGATTCTAAAGTCATCGTTGCTATCAACAATGACCCAGAATCACCTATCGCTAGCGTTGCTGATTACTTCTTAGAAGCGGATTTGTTTGAAGCATTGCCTGAGCTAACTAGTAAGGTTTAATAGTTACTTATTAAATGAATAATTTTTATTCACAAAATATCGTAGTCTATTATAGCTATCTTAGCTTAAAAGTGAATATTAAAGCCTCCTGCCTGTTGGTTGGAGGCTTTTTTCGCTTTGTTATTATGAAGTGGTGTTACATTTATTCTATCTAAGTTTGCTATTCTATAGGATAGTCTTATATAGTAGAGTGAAGTATTATTTGACTATTAAGTAATACTTTATTTCAATACATATGAGTATGATAAAAATATTTTATTGTTTTTTACGGACGAAACTACTAGCGTAGGTAATAGAGCATTTTCATAGTAGCCTTTTACTCTGTTAAATGATTAGGAGAAAAAAATGAGTGTAACAATGGATTTTACAGAAAAATTACCTAAAGAGTGGAACGATTGGGCCACGACAAATATCATGCGTGGTAGTTCAAAAGAAACAGTAATACACACATTAAAGGCGAATAAATTTTCGGATGCTCAGATTCAGGCAGCTTTAAATAATATTTTGAATATAAATACTAATCAAACTAGAAAGAATATTAGAAAATTACCAAATAACTTGAAAGAATGGGTAGGCGTTAATTTACTGCAAGGGGTAAGTAAAGACAATATATCGCAAGTATTATTGAAAAAAGGTTACACTCAAGCAGAGGTTTTACTTGAACTAGAAACCGCGTCTAAAAGTCCTTATTTACAAGCTGGACTTAAACCTCATAAAACTCTAAATAAACGGGAATGGCTTCTACAAACTTGTGATGATTTGGCTAGATTGGATCCTGGATATAATCAGAAGATTGATATAATTGACACGCCACCTTTTGATGTCTTCATTAGAGATTATTATAGTAAACATAAACCTGTTGTACTTAAAAAAGGGATTGACCATTGGCCAGCATTAAAAAAATGGAGTCCACAGTACTTTGCAGATATTTTAGGGGATAAAGAAGTTCAGATTCAATTTAATCGTGAAAGTGACGCGTTATTTGAACGCAATTCTGATAAACATCGTAAGTCTATGCTAATATCTGAATTTGTCGATATGATTGAAAATAATGGCGATAGTAATGACTACTACATGACAGCCAATAATACTCAACAAAATATTGATGCCATAAAGCCAGCATTTGAAGATATCGGTGACTTTGGTGAAGGTTATCGAAACCTGATAGACGATCCTGCATTTAGTACTTTTTTTTGGATGGGACCAAAAGGGGTTTTTACACCACTACACCATGATTTAACTAATAACATGTTAGTTCAGGTTTATGGTACTAAAAAGGTCACGTTAATTCCGGCATGGCAAGTACCCTTTCTATATAATGACTTACACGTATATAGTGAGGTAGATTTTCCTAACTTTGATCTGAAAAAGCATCCACTGATGGAGCATGTAACGCCAGTTGAAGTAACTATCGAAGCTGGAGATGCATTATTTATTCCCATCGCTTGGTGGCATTGCGTAAATGGACTGGAAAAATCCATTAGTATTAGCTTTACCAACTTTAATGCACCGAATCATTATTCTTCTAGCTTCAATGAAGCACAAGGTTAATTGTAATAATTGCTCAATAAAACTGAAATTAGTACATTAGAGTTGAGCTGATAAGATTTTATATATTAAATGACTGAATAATTGAACCTCGTTATTCAGTCATTTTTTTATTTGAAAAAAATCACCAATTGTTTTTTGACTTAATTAATTAGTTATAACAATTATTTCAGGAAATTGTTTAAAGCTCACATGCTCAGGTTATAATTAAATATTTAACAATAACGTCTCTGACGCAGAGTCTCATATAAACATAGTGAGCCTGCAATCGCTACATTGAGGCTTTCTTGTCCATTAGGCTGTGGTAGGGCAATAGGTGTGGCGCATTGCATCAGCTCCTCACAGACTCCTTGACCTTCATGTCCCATAATCCAAGCGATTGGTTTCTTTAGGTCATGTTGATAAATAACGGTATCAGTATGTGAGCTGGTCGCAAACAGCGGTGTTTGCACATGATATAAAATATCTTGTACACTTAAACCTTCATAAATAGTCAGCGCAAACTGTGCTCCCATGCCTGCTCGCAATGTCTTCGGTGACCAAGCTTGAGCGGTGGCGCTGGTGCAGAGTATGGTATTGATACCAATGGCGGCGGCGGTACGTAGTAGAGTACCGACGTTACCACTATCTTGTACGTCATTTAGAATCAGACAGTCGCTATTAATCATCGATAAACTGGGCGTTGGTACCTTGATAATTGCCATGATGTCGATGCCAGTACCTAAACTACGCATACTCTCATATAGTGAGTCTGACAAAATTAAAATAGGCGTATAGGTTGGTAGACGAGTTAAAACTTGCTGAACTTCAGGATGATGATGTGCTGATTCAGCTAGTAATATCTGCACAAATGGGTAGTCGCTACGGAGTGCAGCATCGATTAGATGGACGCCCTCAATGACCGTCTGACCATGCTTATTACGCTGGCGAGCTTGGGTCAATAAAGCTTTTACTAGCTTTATCGTCGTATTTTTATCTGAGGTAATCAGCTCGGTGGGATTTGCTACCATAATAGATCGCTTAGAGAAAAATGTAGAAAATATTGATGATTCGTATAAAGTGGCTATTCATTCTGCGCTATATGAATCATCAAGAGTTAATAAGATTGCTTATTTGTCAGTATAATTTAAATGCAGATTTTTGACATAATTGACTTCGTTTTTGCTACCAAGTACCACAGGCACACGTTGATGGATGTCAATCGGCTCGATATCTAAAATGCGATTGACCGCATCAGTTGCATCGCCACCAGCACGTTCAATCAATAGACTCATCGGATTGGCTTCATACATTAGACGTAATTTTCCTGCTTTATTAGCATACTTCGTATCAAATGGATAGGTGAATAAACCACCGCGACAAAGTATACGATGTACATCACCAACCATAGCTGCTACCCAACGCGTATTAAAATCGCGACCACGCACGCCTGTCTCGCCAGCGATAAGCTCATCGATATACTGTTGCATCGGTGCGCGCCAGTAACGGTAGTTTGAAGCGTTGATGGCATATTCGCTGGTATCGGCCTCGATTTGGATATTTTCTTCTATTAGCACATAGTCATTCGTGTCTGGATCTAGGCTAAACATGACCACGCTATCGGTGATAGTGAGCATTAGAACGGTAGAGGTGCCGTACAACAAATAACCTGCTGCTAGCTGTTGATTGCCCGCTTGTAAAAAATCGCTATTCTTACTGATTTGACCTTGACGCTGATACGGTAGAATAGAAAAAATAGTGCCAACGGCCATATTAATATCGATATTTGACGAACCATCAAGGGGATCAAATAGCACCAATAGACTCCCATCAGTATTGGCAGGAGTAGCATCATCAAGCTCTTCTGAGGCAACCCCTGCACAATGGGCATTTTTTGCTAAAGCATCTAACAATAAATCATTGGCAAGCACGTCTAATTTTTTTTGATCTTCACCTTGAATATTTTGATTACCCGCTTCGCCTAAGATATCTGCTAAGGCACCTTTTCTAAGCAGTTGTGAGATGGTTTTACCGACATCAGTAACGGTGGTAATAACGTCATTGAGGGCAGTATTGACTGCATTAGTTTTTAAATAGTTTGCTAGAGTGGTCATAAAGCTTCCTGATAAAGGGTATAAAAGTTAAAGAAAAGATGAGTGCTTAATAAATCTGGCAGGTGGTATTTAACATTCTAAATTTTGCAAATGATTAAATAGCCTGTATGGCGTCTTTGTCCTGACCGCAAAATCAGCTACACTATATATATTATTGTTTTTAAGTTTTTTTAGTACGCTTGTTTCGACTGTGTTTGCTAGAGATTTACATATATTACCTAGCAGGCGCTAAGTCTGTTTTATAGGATTAGTGTCATTACAGCAAATTGTAGCAAATAAGCGTCAAAATGTCCTTGTCTCTGTGCGTATCCGCTATAAATGCTCGAACAAAAATGAATAAATGATTAATATAGACTCATATAAACTCAAAATAAAGACTGACCATTATGTCAAATTCTATCGATAGTAGTTCACCACATCACGTCTCGCCGACTGAGCATGCAAAATTCGATCCTGATAGCATTCATCATAAGCTCAATACGTCGTTAAGTCGTCCGCAACTCAATACTGATGGCAGTATTCGCCATTTTTTGGGAGTAGAGGGACTTAATAAAGCACAGTTGCAGGCAATTATTGCAAAAGCTGAGACGTTTTTTGATGACAATGGGCAACTGATTAATCGTCCTGAGCTCGAAGGCTATACAGTCATGAATTTGTTTTTTGAGCCGTCAACTCGTACACGTACGACGTTTGAAGTAGCAGAAAAACGTTTGGGTGCCAATGTGCTGAATATCGATATTGAGCGCTCTAGCACTAAAAAAGGTGAAAGCTTGCGTGATACGCTGTGGAATCTGCAAGCGATGACCGCGGATATCTTTGTAGTACGGCATTCAGCGTCAGGTGCTGCCCATTTTATGGCCACAGAAGTGACACCAGATATTGCCATTATTAATGGTGGTGATGGCTGGCACGCACACCCGACGCAAGGCATGCTCGATATGCTGACCATTCACCGTGAAGCACCGCGCCCCTTTGAAGAGTTGTCGGTCGCTATCATTGGTGATATTAAGCATTCTCGGGTCGCACGTTCTGATATCAGTGCTTTGCAAACCTTAGGTGTGAAAGATATTCGCGTCTGTGCGCCGCGTACGCTGTTGCCTAAAGGGATTGAGCGTTTTGGGGTGCAAGTTTATGAAAATATGAATGAATGCGTGACCGACTGTGATGTCATTATGGGATTAAGAATACAAAATGAGCGTATCGGCTCGCCACTATTGGCTTCATCGAATGAATATTATAAGCATTATGGTATTACCCCAGAGCGGGTAGCACTGGCTAAGCCTGATGCGCTGGTCATGCATCCGGGACCAATGAATCGTGGGGTTGAGATTGCTTCTAGCGTTGCTGATGGTGCGCAATCTGTGATCTTAAAACAGGTCAATAACGGCATTGCTATTCGTATGGCGGTCCTGTCATTGGCAATGGAAGGTCAACGCGCGCATCAAGCGGCTGCCAATTAATGTTTGACCTAATATTGCGCTAGCCTATTTTATTCTTATTTATCCCATTTTATTGATACGGTAATAACGCTCATGGTCCACATTACGAATTCAGATGTTCATATGCACGACTTACTTCCAAAAGCATTTAAAGAATCACTGTCACAAATCGCCACTGCTCAGTTAGCAAAGCTTACGAGCGAGCGTGAGACATGGATATTACCACCGCTGGTAGATTTATGCGCCCGCTTACGTGAGCCGGGACAACAGCAACATGGTACCTTGGAGTCAGAAGGGCGAGCGGCCCGCGCCAATGGTTTTTTGCATGTGGTGATTCCTCCTGATACCACTCCTATCTTGGAGAACGGCTCACTGTTAAAAGGCTTGCGCGAGCGCGCGCTTGAAGACGGCGGCATTTACTTGCATATTTTAGGGGCATTGACTGCTGGGCTTGAAGGTGAACGCCCATCTAATATTGCTGGACTCAAAAAAGGCGGCTGTATAGCAGTCTCTAATGCTCGCAGACCTTTTCGCAATGATTTGGTATTGCTGCGTACATTAGAGTACGCCGCTACTTTTGGCATGAAAGTGTTCTTTTATCCTGATGAGCCCAGTCTGTCTGGAGACGGTGTTGCGCATGAAGGCTACATCGCTTCCTACCACGGACTGCAAGGTATTCCGTGGATTGCTGAAACAGTGGCATTATCAACTCAGCTACTGATGGTTGAGGAGACAGGGATATCGGCACATTTTAGTCAGCTGTCTTGTAAGTCTTCAGTGGAATTAATGCGCTGGGCAAAAAATAAAAAACTGCCAGTGACTTGTGATGTGGCCATGCATCAGCTCTACTTAACGGATGATAATTTAGAAGGCTTTAATTCTATGGCCTATGTATTACCGCCACTGCGTAGTAATACCGATCAAAAAGCATTACTTCGAGGGCTAAAAGACGGCACCATTGACGCTATTTGTAGTCATCATGAGCCCTTAAATGCGACGGCAAAAAAAGCACCGTTTGAAGAAAGTACGCCGGGTATCTCAAACTTTGATACTTTTATGGCGCTGGCGTGTCAATTAGTTCGTGATGAAGTATTAACGTTAGAGCAGCTGGTCGATAAGATTTGTCTTAATCCTGCGAAAATTGCTGGCATTACTAGCCAATATGAAAATATTGGTGGGGCAGTAGTGGTTGATCCTAATTTAGAATGGCAAGTGACTACGGAAACGATGCAATCTAGTGGTAAAAACACGCCTTTCTTTAATCAGCAGCTGCAAGGGCGCGTTGTGGAGACTTTCTTTGGTTAACTTGTCCGGTCGGGACGATAATCAGCGACATAAAAAGAGTGAGTCTAGCGAATCCATTAAAGCTGTCGCGATCTATGAGGTTGTTAAAGGTATCGGTGCGTTATTAGGAGCAGTTGCTTTATGGCTGTGGCATAAAGATATGGAGCAGTGGCTGTCAACAGCCACCCATTCTTGGCGACAATATTTCGGTCAACTGCTTGCGCCGCAAGTTGATAGCGCGGTACAGATTGCGCAGCAAGCCAGTAAAAACTGGACGGTGTTTCTATTAATAATATTTGCTTACGCCAGTCTGCGTTTTATCGAAGCGTATGGGTTATGGCAAGATAAAACGTGGGCATATTGGTTTGGGGTAGTGGGCTATGGAATATTTATTCCGATTGAGCTTTATTACTTGATTGTGAGTCCATTTGACTGGTTTAAATTAGGTATTTTGTTACTCAATATTTTTATTGTGATTATAGTTTATCGCAATATGAAACGTAAAGGTTTGCTATAGAATAAAGCGCCATAAAGGATTTTATTAAACAAAGAAGCCTTCATGTCAACGATAAAAAGCCATCATAAAGAGGTTATCTTTAATGCTGGCTTTTTATTATTTGGAACTAAGTTTTTTATCTTTGGCTTAAGGAATAGTATTCTTGTTAGTTTAAAAGTTTGGTTGTTGCTCAGTAGGGCAAATGGTTTTTGCCACTTTACCGACACTCAAACCTTGAATCAAGATAGAAAACACCACCACTGCGTAGGTTAAAGCCAGTAAAATATCACGCTCCGCTCCTGTTGGTAGTTGTAATACTAACGCTACGGAAATACCACCGCGTAGCCCGCCCCACGTTAGTACCTTCCACGCACCCGTCGGTAGATCAAGCTGTTTACTAAAGGTCTTAGTAGTCATGCCTACCACGATAAGCCGAGCGAGTAGCGCGATGATAATGGTTAGGCCACCAGCAATAAATAAATTACCTGAGAAGGTAATCATCACCACCTCTAAACCGATTAAAACAAACAAAATGGCGTTTAAAATTTCATCAATTAATTCCCAAAATAAATCAATATAGTGGCGAGTCTTATCACTCATCGCCAGCTCCCGCCCTCGATTACCGACCATCAGTCCCATCATTACCATTGCCAAAGGTCCTGACAGATGCCAATGGCTGGCAAGTGCATAGCCACCTATCACGCCGGCTAGCGTTAACAACACTTCTTCTTGATAGCTATCAATGCTTTTGAGCATATAATACAAAATTGCACCAAGTACTAAGCCAAAGATAATACCGCCACCAGCTTCAACTGCTAGGGTATGCGCCACATAGTTGACCGTTGGAATATCACCGCTCGATAAAATCCCAAGAAGAATGACGAAAATAACAACACCGATACCATCATTGAATAAAGACTCACCAGCGATGACGGTTTCAATACTTTTGGGTGCACCTGCTGACGCCAAAATTCCCATCACGGCAATGGGATCTGTCGGTGATATCAAGGCACCAAATAATAAGCACCAAATAAATGGCAGACCGAAACCTAACAGCGGCAGCATAAAGTAAATAGCCGTTGCAATCAGTACTGCTGATATGACGGTACCCAAACAAGCGAGGATCCCAATGGGTAGCTTATAACGTTTTAAGTCGCCAATATTGACATGTAAGGCACCCGCAAATAGCAGCATAGAAAGCATGCCATCAAGCAATACCTCGGTAAAATCGAGCTGGTCTAATAAGCTGACCTCATAATCAATCAGCTGATCAAACCCTAAAAACCCTAAAAATATTGCCCCAATAGATAATAATATAGAGATGACCATGACGCCGATAGTCGTCGGTAGACCAATAAAGCGATGATTCACATAAGTCAGTAAGGCGGTGATAGATAAAAAGATAGCACTGATTTCAAGTACAGTCAGACTGGTTGCAGATGCCATAAAAGGAGTCTCAATTAAATATAAAAATTGCCTTAAGCCTAAAGCTTGCGACGCTTATGGTTAGTATTTATCTTATTATTTGATTCGTGATTGTACATATGTTTGTGAATACTAACATATAGTATAAAAAATTAATTAGACTGTGCTTGTTAATTAGACTGTGTCTGTAGCGCTTTATGGATATGAGCTGAAAACTCGCTAATGTATTCGAAGTGTTGATGTTTGGCGTGATCATCGTGAATAAAGTGCCGTGCTTGCTGACACATTGCGCTTAAGTCCGCCACTAGCTCTTTATAGTTAAGATTTGCTTCTCCTGCACGCTCAATGAGTGATAGCTCATGCAGCAGTGTCTGCCGCTGGGCGCTGTTCACACGCGCATAGTTAAGGTCTGTCATAGCTTGACACAGGGCTTTTAAAACCATTAAGTCAGCAGTCGCATAACGGCGTATCTCACCAAGTGAGGTATCTATAAAGTCGGATATCTTAGGTGTTTTAGTAATAACAGCCAATATTGCCACGCGCTGCGGATCTACAGTACTGTCAGATGAATCGTTATTATGTCGGTCATGTGGCGGTATATAAAAATGATAAGGACTTGGTGGCTGTAATCGCATCATGACACTCAGGCAGTTAGTCATAGATTGCACGCAGTTGACTGCTGTTCTAGGATCATTAATCCCTGGAGATAAAGCACGTACTGCAATTTCAGTTATTTGTCCTAAGCTAGACGCAATATCATCAGAGTAAGCTGAGCGCTGATCAAGATGAATACAAGTGGCAAAGCGCTGCCAAAACAGACCATCAAGCGTGCGTGGCATGATGGCTAAATGGGATGTTTCCGTTTTTTGTAAATGTGCGATGTGACTTGCTGGCCGTTGATAAAAATGTCCCATGACATTTTTATCAGTGACAAAGCGACCAAGATTGGTATGTAGCTGCAGCACGCCACCATAATCTTGCGCTAGTGTTATCAGCGACTCAAGATAAATTTGCTGTAAATAGCCTGAGCTTGGTGCATAAATAGCAGTAGCAGGCCAAGTATAATACAGCGCAACGTCGGGCTGCGCTGTATCACGCTGATGTTGCAGCTCGCAATGGTCACTATACCAATAGTGAATATTGTTAATGGCATCATTACTGGCACCTTGAATGACATGTGATGCCTGAATGGCGTGTACCATATGCTGAACAAAATATACTAGTAGCAAGGCACAAATGATGGCCATGATAATAGCAAAGGTCACTGCCAATTGAGGTACACCAAAAGCCACATCATACTTATGAATAGATTTTAAGACTAATAAACTATAACTGAACGTCCCAATAAATGCGCCCAGTACGAACTGATTGGGCGTATCGGTCAAAAAGTTACGTAGCAGTCGTGGACCAAACTGTGACGAAGCCATAGACAAGACAGCAATAGTAATCGAAAAGGTGGTTCCTGCCACGCCAAGTACTGCGCCTGCAATAGCCGTCATAATAGCGCGCGCTGCTTGATCATCACCCGTAAAGGCAAAAGTGAGTTCTCTGACGGTTTCACGATCAAAGTGCTCATCAATGGTAACGAATAGCGGTGCCAACAAGATACCAACTAACACGCAAGCCGTTGGAATAAACCAGTAAGAGCCAAGCAGCTGCTGCCATAGGTTTTTTAGGCGATCGGGAAAGTTGGTGAGAGTTTGTAGCGACCATAACTGGGTAAATTGCTTGAGTCTGCGAATGATTGTTAGTAATGCAGACTTTAACCAGCTATTTTTAGGGTGTTTATCCAATGTTATGCTCTCCGAAAACGACCTAAAATCGACCTAAGAAACAATCAATTTTTTTATTAGAAATCATGATTTTATTTGGCTAGAAAAAATGATTAAACGTAAATTACCTTATCATATAAGCCATAAAGATTAGAAATTTAGTAAAAAAATAAGCCCCTATATAGGAGCTTATTTTTAGTATGACAAGTTTTTAATGAGATAAGGCATTAATGATGTTAACTTAGTATCAAACTTAGATACTAAGTTAACATCGCTTATCTCTGATTGCAGCCACCATTACAATGCTTAATCATTAAGTTTTCATATTATCTATTAACTGACAAAATCATCAATAAACGTGCTTATCGCAGAGCTTAATTTTGCTAGTACTGACGGCTCTTCTGTACTGTCTGCATTTAACGATAGTGTTCGCATGTTATCCATCTTTGCTGGTTGTTTTTGCAGACTATCCACAGTTAACGGTAGATTGCTACCAACTGTCGCTAAGATAAAGCTTGGGTTTTTGGTCAGCGTCGTCCATTTCTGATTCCAGCCACTATTACAGTTGTAAGTAATCAAGCTTCCGCGGTTATTGACTAAATTACCCGTTCGCAAATCAAAGCATTTGTTGCCTTGTTTGATTTCGGTAGCACCGTTCATAGTCCAGACTTGCGTTGGTGAGTCCAAACTACAAGCGCCCAAACCTACCCAAGAGTCTCGTTCCGTCAAGCACTGATCTAATGCCATTTTACTGTGAATTTTACCTTTAGCATCGTAAACCCACTGTTCAGAGTCATCACCAGTACAGCCACTTTGACCGCTAATAAAGGTATTTAGCGTGCCATCTTCTCGTTTTTCAACTTTAAGACAGTTGTTGCCGTTACGTATCGTAGTCGCATTTTCTAAAGGTTTGTCATCTTGTAAATCTAACAATTCGACAAATTTCTGAAATGCAGTGAGTGCTTCAGGCTCTTTCTTGGTCAAATCAGTGTTATACGCATCGACCCAACGGTTCAAGCGCTTTAGAGTTTGCTGTTGCTGCTCATAACGCTCTAATGTTTGCAATGCTTGCGGGCTGAGTTCAGCACGATACTCTTTATAAGAATCATATAATAATTTACCATTGGTATTCAAAATAACCGTTGGATTTTCTGCTTGGGCGATGAGTTGCTGCTCTAAATTTGGTAGTTCTACCTTTCTTAGTGCCGTATAGCCCTGCTCTTTACCAAAGGTAACCGCTGGTTTGATGGCATTGCTATATTCACGGATATCAATCGTCGATAGCTGTACTTGTGCTTCATTGACCTTTTTACAGTACAAATCTACTTTTTTCGGATTTTCGGCAATCGCTAAATTGACATGGAATTTATTGGCATTGCCATTCATCCGATTAGGGGACAAGGCAATATTATTAACCATGTTATTACTGTAAGTCACGCTCAACCAGCAGCTTGCCGCTTCAAGTGAGTTATTTGGCGTCGGTAAATCAAAGACGTTACCCCAGTTACCACGTGCCTCAGGATAAATAATGCCGTTTTGCGCTATAGGGTCATAACCGCCTAAGATGGTGAAAACAGGCACACCTTGTAAGCGTGGTTTTAAGTAATTACCATCGGCACGGTTATACCAAACATTAGTAGATTTTGGTACTTTAGGTTGGATGACTTCCATTTTTCTAAGTGCAGGATTCCATTTCTTATAGCCAGTCGGTGAATCAGCGTCAAACACCGCCCGATCAAATGCCGGCTGTATTTTTATCTTGGTACTGTAACCGGTGTAATGGGTATAGTTTGAATAAGCCCCACTCTGTGATCCGCCAGACATAGCATCGCGACCATAACTATAGGTGCCTAAGAAAGTAGGTTTACCACTGAGACCATCACCTACATTAGAGTTTTCCCAGTCTAAGTTACTGCGCATTTTATTTCTGACGCCATTATAGCCCCAGCCACTATTGGCATGATGCTCTGCCCAAAAATAATCTCCGTTCACTTCACCGGGATAGTGCCCCAAACCATAATGATGGCCGATTTCATGGCTAAATTCATTACCCACTGAATCGATAATAGTCAGCATGCCATTACCACCGCTTAAGCCGTGGTTATGTTCACCATTCTTATATTTACCGCGCGCGTGATGCGCATTCACATTTTGGGTTAACTGTGGCTGCTCTTGACTGTGTAAAGAGGCACTGGTTACGCCCCAGTTAGCTAAGTTGATGCCGACACCAAAGGTCGCTTTTGCCGTATTTTCACGCATATCACCATCATAATAGCCGCCATCTGAATTACTGACCGAATCATAAATGGTGCCATTACCGATCATCACGCGATCAAGCTTAACGTCATCATATGCAGCAACGGTCATTTGTGCTGCTGGAATGGTTTGGAAGTAGTCTGAACCCGCTCTTTCTGGGTCACGTAACATGTAATGCCCCCAAGATTGAGGCGCATTCGTTAACATACCCAAACGCATATTGGTCAATATCAGCTCGCCTGGTGCAGCAAAGTCTATTTTATCTTCTAGCAATTCACCGCTACGATTCTGCTCATCCACAATGCGGATTTTGAGACCGCCCTGTACTTCGTCCCAATTTAGTTTGGTCGACCAAGCACGCTTACTATAAAAAACCCGTGGCCTTGCATCATTATTATTTTGATCGGTATGTGGAATTTGAGCGGGGTCGTCTAAATTGACGCTTCGTAATAGAGCGCCATCTTTATAAATCTCAGCCACTAATTGCTTAACTTCTCCCATCTCTATTGTGGGCGTCACCAATAACAGCGCTTCTTTTTCTGCCGTTAGGCGGGGCATATTTTTTGCTTCATTATTCTGTGGATCAACGGTATGATTCTGTCCAAACTGAATCATTGCTTGGAAAGAGCCCAATAAGTCTGGGCGAATAACGCGAGTCAATCCTTCTCTGCCATCATGGTCAAAAAATCCCAAAGAAAAATAATCTAGCATATCTTTTTTTGGTTCTGGATATTTGATTGGTGTGCTTGGTCCTATTGGGGTTACAGGAATAATGGGCGTACTTGGTCCAATTGGCGTTGCAGGAATAGTAGTTACTGGTGGCTTAATGGGCGTACTTGGCCCAATTGGTGTGGCAGGAATACTTGTCACAGGCGGCTTAATAGGCGTACTTGGCCCAATTGGTGTTGCAGGAATAGTAGTTACTGGTGGCTTAATAGGCGTACTTGGCCCAATTGGTGTGGCAGGAATAGTGGTTACTGGTGGCTTAATGGGCGTACTTGGTCCAATTGGCGTTGCAGGAATAGTAGTTACTGGTGGCTTAATAGGCGTACTAGGCCCAATTGGTGTGGCAGGAATAGTAGTTACCGGTGGTGTTACATCTGGTGGTGTTGTAGCTGGCGGGACTATAGGCGCTGGAGTGTTTTCATTACCTTCACCACAGGCAGCAAGCATGATAGAGATGATACCGATGCTTAATGCCTTTAATGGAAATGTTATTATAATTTTCACGCAAATTGCCTTATCAATATAATTTAAGGCAATATAACAGTTATGTTGATATTTAGTATGATATTTGTTTCATGCATAGAAATAAGTTTATTTTTTACAGATATTAAAAACTATACGTTATTGTTTTAAGCAAGTTTTAAGAAAAAATTATCAGTCTACTATTGGATTGTCTGCTTCTGTAATAATATCGCCTTTTTGGTTAGAAGGATTGCTATTCATTTTACCTTTAGAATCACTGCTATCATTAGGAAGAATAATTGCATTATTACGCTCATCGCACTCTATGTCGCTATCTTTGTCATAAGCGACAGGATCGAAGCGCGGTGTTTCATGGTTAATATCTGAATCTTCTTGAGATAAATGATTAGAGGTAGCAGCGCTAGATTTCCTAAAAAGTTTGGCTTCATTGTTTTTAGATTTTTCTGCTTCGTCATTAGCAGACTTTTTGCGCGGCTCACTATGAGCAAAAATAGCATTTAGTGGCACATTCAATTGTGCTTTGGCGTAGGCTTCCGTATTTTCAAACCGATTAACCAATAAACCGAGCCAAGGTTTTTGGTCTTGTGGGCTCATCTCATCAAGTTCATCCTTGATAGGCAAAGGATAAGGTAGGGTACGATAAAAGTCCCATAAGGTCATTTTACTCAAATCTTTTTTGAGCACATAATCCTCGTCTTCTGTCATAGTAATTAAACTGCTATCTTGCAGGTAATTAATATAGGTATACCACTTTGGCAGCTCTTTACGTCCTAGTACATTGCGTAGCGCTTGCTCACTAACCGCTTCGCCTTTTAAATGATGGGTATAGACTAGGTTTAACATATCGAGCAAGCTTAGAAATGGATGGCGCGGGTAGACTTCTTCGGTCTCAAAAATAGTCAAGGTATAGCTAATCTCAACCCCTAATAAAATTAGATTCCATGAGAGATATATCCATAATAAGAAAATCGGTACTGCTGCAAATGCCCCATAAATAGCTTCATAGCTGGTAAAGTTCGCCATCACGGTACCAAAAAGGTGCTTCATCAGCTCAAAGACGATTGCCACAAAAATACCAGCAATCGCGGCGTTCTTTACAGGTACCCGTGCTTTTGGAATAAACCAGTACATACTAATGAAGCCAGCTATCGTCACTCCAATGGATACAACCTGTACCCAAAATGACCAGTCAATACCATAGCCGCCAATTTGTCGATTGAACAAACTGAAGCTTTGTACCGCACTTGAGGCGAGAAACGCAGTACCCAACACCAATGGTCCTAATGTGACGATTGTCCAATAGCGCAGCATACTTTTCATGCCGCCAGAACGACTTTCTACGCGCCATATTTGGTTAAAAGCACGCTCAATAGTCGTCAAGGTCATGATAGTGGTAAAAAATAACACCATCGCCCCGATGATGGTTAAGTTTGATGATTTTTCAGCGAAGTTATTGATGTATTTACTAACCTGCAAGCTCGATTGTGGCAGTAAGTTACTATAAATCACTTCATAAATCTGCGCCCTCACTGACGCAAGCGCCGGAACTGAAGACAAGATCATCAACAACACCGTTAATATAGGTACAATTGACAACAAAGTCGTGTAGGTCAGTGAAGCCGCTTTTTGCTGGCAATTGTCTTCAAAAAAGTGCCGAGTCAAAAAACGTAGGAACTGAAACCAACGTTGGTGTAAAAAAGGTATTTTTTTTAATAAATTTTCCATAACGACCATTTAGCAGAGATATAAGAGTGCGAATAGTGTACCAAAAATGAGCTATCTGAATCTGCCAGTTAATTGTGTCAAAATGCATTAACGTGTATTAAGCGTGCGAGTAGAGCCATGCTGAGGATTGAGATTTTTGCAAAAAAAGCGCTAAGCAACCATTAGCTGATTCCCTTGGTTAGTATGTTAAGTACGGTGCTAAGTATTATGTTAGGTATAATGCTTTGTTTGCATGTCAGTGAATGACTCGGGCATAATGTACACATCTACCAATCAGACCAATCACTTTATTATAGTTATAATTCGCTATATTACGGTTAATAATTTTCTAAGGAAGTTTTGCTAATGAGTCAGACCGCCCCTTACGTTTTGGTGCTCTATTATTCAAATTACGGTACGACTAAGACATTAGCATATGCTATCGCTCAGGGCATTGAAGAGGCGGGCATGACAGCACGTATCCGCACAGTGCCGACAGTAGCGCCCGAGACCACATCAAGTAAGCCTGCGATACCCGATGAAGGTGACCTATATTGCACCATGGAAGATTTAAAAGACTGTATGGGTCTTGCGCTTGGCAGTCCAACGCACTTTGGCAATATGGCCGCGCCCATGAAGTATTTTTGGGACAATACCGTCACGCTATGGCTAGCCGGTAATCTCCAAAACAAGCCAGCAGCGGTATTTACCGCAACGGGTTCAATGCACGGCGGGCAGGAGACGACATTGCTGACGATGATGCTGCCATTGATGCACCACGGCATGATGATCGTGGGTATACCATACGCAGAGCCTGGGCTTAATCGTACCCATCGTGGTGGCTCGCCCTATGGGGCAAGCCATGTCAGTGGTGCGTCACATGATCAGGCTGTGTCTGCTGATGAGCGCGAACTGGCCATCGCTCAAGGGCGTCGTTTGGCGATTACTGCCTCAGCGCTAGCACAAGCAAATTGGCGCTAAGCGGTTTTATTGACAAGGAAACATAGCTCTCTAATGCCAAATATTTCTGATCGTACCAATCAAAAACCTGCTGTAAAGACTGGCAAGACTATTAAACCTATTAAACCCATTACGCCTATCCGTCAGCGCTTGATGGTGACTTGGCTGGTTTGGCTAATTTTTAGATTGCTTGCTTTACCTATTTTGATAAATGTCCTTAATGTCAGTAGTCCTGATATTGTCGGCGGTATCGCATGGCAAGCGCTATGGCTCGTCCCAGCATTTGTCTTAACGCCATCGATACTTCGCGGACGTTCACCTTATGCGTTATTAATAGACAGCATGTTTATCTTGGTATATCTAGGGGCAAGTGGTGTGGTACTGTTTACCCGCGTCTATGGTAGTAGTTGGGCAGAAATAGCAGTATATTTTATTGATTTTGTATTATTGTTTGCCATTAACGTCTGGTTGTTTATTTTATTAAAGCGTCTACCTTCTATGAATAATGTCGTTAAGCAACCTCGTTAACTGCTCAATCAATTTTATTTTTATAAGTTTAAACATAAAAAAGCGGCACTCAAATAGAGTGCCGCTTTTTTTATTTATTTACTAATTTTTATAGCTGATTTTTTTAAATCTGCTTTTATTAATTAACCTTGGATAACTCTAACTCCATCTTTTTACCATCATTGATTTGGCTCACTTTTACTGGTAAGTAGTCTAAGCTTGGCGCCAACCAAAAACTGGTTGAGCGACTGTTGTCGTCATGTATACGGTCGACACGTACCGTATCAAAGGTTCCAGCAGGAACCGTTATCTTGGTATTACCCGATTTTTTAAACGGTGTTTTTTCTATCTTATCGTGTTTTGCCATGTAGTAATTGCCAGAGAATTTACCATTTAATAAGTCTTGGCGAATTTGCACTTCAAGACTTAAGTCGTCAAAGGCTTGCTGTGCCATCGTCATGGTGGTCGACTTACCTCTATAATTACTCACGACTTTTTTGCTACTTGGATTAAAATCCAGTTTATGCGTACGACCGATTCCCAGTAGTTTATAAGTGGTACTGGCTTGGGTTGGAATGACCGTATTACCGTTAATGGTAAAGGTGCTATTTTGCGCAGCACTGGCGACACCTGCAACCCGTGCATTGACATTATACTTCCAAGTATTGCCTGACTTATTTAGAGCACGAGTGGCGGTGCCTTTATATTTGTCCTCAACCGTAAAAGTATAATCAGCGCTTGAAGGTTGAATATCTTTGGCACTGGCAAAGGTAGGTGCAGCCATACTTAAAGCTCCGATAGCCGCTATGCTGGCTCCAGTGGTTATGACGGTTAATAGCTTGGATTTACTGTGCTTTTTGTCATTATGGTCAGTCATGGAGCGTCCTTAGTTAGTTTTTATCAGAGGATAAGTGAATCAATGTTATATATTTATGCGTTTGCTTTAGATAGTCGGTTGTGTTCACAAGGACTATAATGGTTATAATCTGTTACATTTTCAAGAGTAGAGACATACGCTGACGTTTAGCTCTTGTAGCCGATGTTACTATGATAGCTGCCTATATGATGCTAAGTAACTTGCTGTAAGGTCAGTAAGAATAGACAGATAAGATGACGATTTTTCCATTAACAAGAGTAGTCATCTAATACCATTTATAATGGTCGTTAGGTTTCATATCAATGCCTTTATCTCGGTGTGCTCCGAGCAATTAGGTGTTACTTATCTATAACCGCTGTCTTAATTAAGAAATTCTTGTAAATTTTTTGGCTTTACACTTGAAGCGCACTGTCTCTGCCCCCACTTTTTGATACAAGCTCGACGCTTATATTTATTATGCTGCTTTTGAAAAATGGCATTTGAAGATATAGATATTGAGACAATCAAACCAAATAAATTCTTAATTTAAATAACCAATTATTGGAGACATATTGATGAATATTCGTCCTTTACATGATCGTATTGTTGTCCGCCGCATAGAAGAAGAAACAAAAACGGCTGGTGGTATCTTGCTTCCTGGTTCTGCGCAAGAAAAGCCTTCACAAGGTGAAGTGCTAGCAACTGGTAACGGTCAGATTCGTGACAACGGCGAAACTCGCGCGTTAGATGTAAAAACTGGCGACAAAGTATTGTTCGGTCAATATGCTGGTCAAACCGTGAAAGTTGACGGCGAAGAGCTATTGATTATGAAAGAATCTGATGTATTAGGTGTGTTAGAAGGCTAGTCCTTTTTGAGTATGTTTATACTCAGCACATCTTTGACAACATTATTGAAAAATTATTGAAACATTTAATTGCATTCTCATACTTATAATAGTGGAGTAATTTAACATGGCAAAAGACGTAAAATTCGGCATTGATGCCCGTAAACAAATGATGGATGGCGTAAATATCCTAGCAAACGCTGTACGTGTGACTTTAGGTCCTAAAGGTCGTAACGTGGTTATCGATAAATCTTTTGGCGCGCCTACCATCACTAAAGATGGTGTTTCAGTTGCCAAAGAAATCGAGCTTGAAAACAAATTTGAAAATATGGGCGCTCAATTGGTTCGTGAAGTGGCTAGCCGTACTAACGATGTCGCTGGTGATGGTACGACTACGGCGACGGTATTGGCACAGTCAATCTTACAAGAAGGTATGAAATCTGTTGCCGCTGGCATGAACCCAATGGATCTGAAACGCGGTATCGATAAAGCGGTTCGTGCGGCTGTTGAGCAAATCCATTTGCTATCAACGCCAGCTGACGATTCAAAAGCGATTGCCCAAGTTGGTTCTATCTCTGCCAACTCAGACACCAAAATCGGTGAATTGATTGCTGAAGCGATGGAAAAAGTCGGCAAGCAAGGCGTGATTACCGTTGAAGAAGGTTCAAGCTTTGAAGATACCTTGGAAGTTGTAGAAGGTATGCAGTTTGACCGTGGTTATATCAGCCCGTACTTTGCGAATAAGCAAGATAGCTTAACCGCTGAATTTGAAAACCCGTATATCTTGCTTGTTGATAAAAAAATTAGCAACATCCGTGAAATCGTGCCATTACTTGAGCAAGTGATGCAACAAAGCAAACCGTTGCTAATCATTGCTGAAGACGTCGAAAACGAAGCATTGGCGACTTTAGTAGTCAATAACATGCGTGGCGGCTTAAAAACTTGTGCCGTAAAAGCACCAGGTTTTGGCGATCGTCGTAAAGCAATGCTTGAAGATATCGCAACGCTAACTGGCGGTACGGTTATCTCTGAAGAGATTGGTTTAAGCCTTGAGACTGCGACCCTTGAGCAATTAGGTACGGCTAAAAAAGTGACTATCGGTAAAGAAAACACCGTTATCGTTGATGGTGCTGGTAACTCTGCTGATATCGAAAACCGTGTTGAATCTATCAAACGTCAAGTTGAAGAATCAACGTCTGATTACGATAAAGAAAAGCTTCAAGAGCGTATGGCGAAACTGGCTGGTGGCGTTGCCGTTATCAAAGTAGGCGCTGCGACTGAAACTGAAATGAAAGAGAAGAAAGATCGCGTTGATGATGCGCTACATGCGACTCGTGCAGCGGTTGAAGAAGGCGTTGTACCTGGTGGTGGTGTAGCTTTAGTTCGTGCAATGAATGCATTATCTGAGCTACGTGGCGATAACGATGACCAAAACGCTGGTATCAATATCTTACGCCGCGCAATGGAAGCACCATTACGTCAAATCGTTACTAACTCAGGCGAAGAAGCTTCAGTTGTGGTTAACGAAGTGAAGAGCGGTACTGGTAACTACGGTTACAACGCAGCTTCTGGCGAATATGGCGATATGCTAGAGATGGGTATCCTTGATCCAGCTAAAGTAGCACGCTCAGCACTAGAAAATGCGGCATCTGTTGCAGGCTTAATGCTCACGACCGAAGTCATGATTACTGATTTGCCGCAAGGCGATGACGGTATGGCTGGCATGGGCGGCGGTGGAATGGGCGGTATGGGTGGAATGGGCGGCATGATGTAATTTGTGCTTCGACTAAATTTGTACGACGTTGTTGACCTCGTTTGATGTACTTTATGTACAATCTTCACTTAGTCGCCTAGTCGTACTGCTTTAGTCAATCCATAAAATGCTCGTTAAACCTAGTTAAAATAAAACCCCGATAGGCTGAGCTTATCGGGGTTTTTATGTATATTTTAAAAGCTCCGAATATTATTGAGCACTCTTATCTCGTCTAAACGTCCACGTCTTATCATCCGACGCATCCGCACAATAATAATAACCCGCCAAATCAAATTGTTTAAGCTGTTCAGCATTAGTTAGCCTGTTATCAGCAGCATATTTCACCATCAAGCCACGGGCTTTTTTAGCATAAAAGCTAATGACTTTATATTGACCATTTTTTTCGTCTTCAAATCGCGGCGTGATAACTTCTGCGTTTAGCGCGTTTTTCTTCACAGACTTAAAGTATTCATTAGAGGCAAGATTAACCAATACTTTGTCATTACTATCAGCCATGCGCTCATTAATAGTGTTGGTCACTTCTTCGCCCCAAAACTCATATAAATTATCACCGCGCGCATTTTGCAGCTTGGTGCCCATCTCAAGTCGATACGGCTGTATTAAATCTAACGGTTTAAGCACGCCATATAAGCCAGATAAAATTCCTAAGTGTTCATTGACATAAATAGCGGTGTCTTTATCCATGGCATACATATCAAGTCCCGTATAGACATCACCATCGAACAGATAACCAGCAGGCTTAGCGTTGTCGTCTGTAAAGCGTTCACTAGCACTCCAAGCCCAGTCTTGATTGCGTTTAGCATTCAGCTGCGCTAAATCGTCGGAGATGCTCATCATTTCTTGCAAATCAATTGGCTCTTTAGACTTCAGTATTTTCATTAGCACCTGTGAGTGTTCAATCAGCTCAGGCTGACTATAGTAATTGCCAAGATTAACTGGGATGGCGTTTGTTTCATTCAAAGATTTGGCAGGAGAGAGTAAAAAATACATGGTTATTCCTTATTATAGTGAATCGGCGAACACTCTATTAACGTGTCAAGCTTTCTTATTATACGATACCTACAGGTTTAACTTGACTTACTCGTAGCTGTTTTGTATTTTTAAGTCTTATTATAGATATATGTCAAACATTGAAGTAAGTGTGATTACCTCTGTAAGCTAATGATTGAAAGGCTTTAGGCTGTATAAGAAAAAATAAAAATTTTTAATATAACAATAAAAGTTATACAAGTGGTATAAGTACCTAACTTTTTATTTTACTTGTGGGTCATCATTAGACAATGAAAGTTAGGAGCTGATATCTCTATAATAAAACGGCATGATGGCAAAGCAGCTATCATTTATTAAATTGATAATCTTTGGTCTTAAGCGTTAAACGAACCTGACCAAAGGTTTTTTTGTCCCCTGTGCTTTTTAAATGTGCGTTGAGGGTGTTAAAAAGTAGTCATTAGACATAAGCATAGTCATTAGACGTAAGTAAGGAGACGGTATGAAGATCGGTGTCATTAGTGCAGATAGCGCAAGCGAGAGTCGGGTAGCGCTAACCCCAGACGCGGTAAAAAAATTACGCAAACTTGGGTTTGAAGTCGTCATCGAGTCAGGTGCGGGTCAAGCCGCGTATTATGCTGATGAATTGTATCAGGCTGCGGGTGCTGATATTGTCAATAGTAGCGCTGAGGTCGTCACACAGTCTCAAATTATTACCACGGTCAACGATTTACCAGTAGCGGCGACTGAGCATTTAAAGTCTGGTCAGATTGTCATTGGTATGCTCGACCCATATCGCAATAGCCAACTTGATACTTATGCTGCTAAAGGCGCAACCGCTTTTGCTATGGAACTGCTGCCACGCACATTGTCACGCGCTCAGAATATGGACGTCTTGTCATCACAAGCCAATCTTGCCGGTTATAAAGCAGTGTTGCTCGCAGCCAACGAATACTCGCGTCCGTTTCCGATGTTTATGACCTCAGCGGGCACGGTTAAGCCTGCCAAAGTCGTCATCTTAGGCGTTGGTGTTGCGGGCTTGCAAGCGATTGCGACGGCCAAGCGCTTAGGCGCCGTCGTTGAAGCCAGTGACTTACGTCCGACCGCTCGCGAGCAAGTAGAGTCATTAGGTGGTAAGTGGCTTGATGTACCGATGAGTGCAGAGGAAGCTGAAACAGCTAAGTCCACAGGCGGCTATGCGTGGACACCCTCTGAGCAATATGTCAAAGATCAAGCTGCCGTCGTGGACAAGGCACTGAGCAACGCAGATATTGTCATTACGACTGCACAAATCCCCGGTCGTCAAGCACCGCGTTTGGTACACCAAGCAACCATTGCCAAAATGAAGGCAGGTTCAGTTCTGATCGATATGGCTGCTGGAACAGGCGGCAACGTTGAAGGCAGTGTGCCTGATGAAACTATTATTACGGCCAATGGCGTCCGTATCGTCGGTGCGGCTAATATTCCATCGCAGCTTGCAGCGCAGTCTTCAGATTTTTATGCCAATAATCTTGTCAATTTTATCACCACCTTAATTGCTCCTGCCGCTACAGACGACACTTCAGCGAACACACTGGCACTCAACTTAGACATGGAAGATGAGATTCAAGGCGCATTAGCAGTGACCCATGAGTATCAAGTACGTCTCGCTAAGCGCTAATTTTTAAGTCTTGAATCACAAGTCTCAATTCTTAATGTTTTCATTATCGTACATTTGCCAGTAACGAATAAATTTTTAGGAGGATTAGATGATTGCCACCATTTTAGCTGCAGCGCCAGTCGGTGAGGCCATGAGTAGCACCCCATTTGTAGCGATTTTTACCGTGTTTGTGCTTGCTATTTTCGTTGGATATTACGTCGTTTGGGGCGTCACACCAGCACTACATACACCATTGATGGCTGTCACCAATGCCTTATCAAGTATTGTGATCGTCGGTGCGATGCTACAGACCGTCAACATTGATGGTTCGATCTTTACGCCCACTAGCTTACTTGGGGCTTTTGCGGTATTTTTAGCCAGTATTAATATCTTTGGTGGTTTTGCCGTGACTGAACGTATGCTGTCGATGTTTAAGCCGAAAGTGAAAAAAGCAGTAGTAACTACTGATACGGGAGGTGACGCATGAGTGACTTATCAAATATGATTGCGGCTAATGCGGATTGGTTTTATCTAGTCGGTGCCATTCTTTTTGTTTTGACCCTACGTGGTTTATCTAGTCCAAAGACGGCGATTCGTGGTAACCGTATGGGTATGGTTGCGATGGCGATTGCCGTGGGAACGACGTTCTTCTTAGCGGAAGGTCCCGTACTTTGGTTAATTATCGGTGCGATGGTGTTAGGGGCTATCGTTGGGATGTGGAAGGCAAAAACGGTCGCGATGACTCAAATGCCAGAAACGGTTGCTTTAATGCACTCATTTGTTGGTTTGGCAGCAGTCGCGATTGCGTTAGCAACCGTGCTACATACTGAACAACAGCATGGAACAGTTGCTCGTATCGAATTGTTTATCGGTTGTTTCATCGGTGCGATTACGTTCTCAGCGTCTGTTTTTGCCTTTGGTAAATTGGCGGCTAAAAGCTGGGCGAAAACCTTGGTTGGTGGCTGGGTCAAACCCGTACAAGCGTTGTTGTTTATTGCGATGATTGGTTTTGGCGGCGTGTATTTTGTCACTAACTCATTACCGGCTTTTTATGCCATGGCAGTAATTGCGGTGATATTTGGTTGGATGTGGATTGCCCCCATCGGTGGCGGTGATATGCCAGTGGTTGTATCTCTTTTGAACTCATTTTCAGGTTGGGCAGCAGCAGGTATTGGTTTTACGCTTGGCAACTCAATGTTGATTATCGCAGGTTCGCTAGTGGGTTCATCAGGCGCGATTCTGTCTTATATCATGTGTAAAGCCATGAACCGCTCATTACTTAATGTGCTATTTGGTGGTATGGGCACGTCAGCAGTCGCGGCGGGCGGCGATGATGGTGCGCCAAAAAATTACAAAGCTGGCTCAGCAGAAGATGCGGGCTTCCTTATGGCCAATGCCAGTAGTGTGGTGATTGTTCCGGGTTATGGTATGGCGCAAGGTCGTGCACAAAATGCGGTCAAAGAATTGTATGAGCTGCTAAAAGAAGAAGGCGTCAATGTGCGCTTTGCCATTCATCCAGTTGCAGGACGTATGCCAGGACATATGAACGTCCTTTTGGCTGAAGCAGATGTGCCTTACGATGATATCCTTGAGATGGATGAGATTAACTCAGACTTCGCCAGTACCGATGTGGTATTAGTTATCGGTGCCAACGACGTGGTCAATCCTTCAGCGAAAGATGATCCTACTTCACCAATCTTCGGTATGCCCATTTTAGAAGTGAGCAAAGCCCAAACTGTTATGGTCATTAAGCGTTCGATGAGTACTGGTTATGCCGGTCTTGATAACAGCTTATTCTACATGGACAAAACCATGATGATCTTTGGTGATGCGAAAAAAGTAGTAGAAGAGATGGTACGTAGTATTAATGGTGCTCATTAATTGCCAATATTATAATACCTAAAATATAATGTAAAAAAAGTCACTGCGGTGGCTTTTTTGCGTTAAGGTATTTTACATTTATTCTTGTAAACAACTGCTAATGATAAATAATATTCAATAAGAGAAGTCTTCATGAACATGTTACTGCGTTTTTTTATTATGGTGAGTTTGCTAAAACAACAACTCAAACAGCAATCGGTTAATGAACACCTGAGTATCGAAACATTAATGGTGCCAACTGTCCGTCATTACCGAGTATTACCACACGATATGGGCTTTCGCGATCATCTGCCCAATTATCGTTACTTGTCTTTTATTGAGCTGAATATCACAAAATGGCTAATGGCGTGCTGTCATCAAAAAGGCATCAAAAATCTAGGTTGGATTATCGCCATGCAAGAGATGGTCTATCTCAAGGAGATAAAATTCCTTGATAAGATGACAGTAAGTAGCATGGTTGTTGGTTGGGATCATAAATACGTTTACTTTGAGCATCGCTTTTTTGTTAAAAACCAGCTGATGGGTATTGGCATGACTAAGTTTGTTTTGACCAATAAGCAAGGTAAGTGCGCGCCAGAGATATTAGATATGCTAGGCGAGCAGATAACGGATGTCATTAGCACTTGGAATAACCACCAAGTAGCGGTTAAGTCGACTGACTTTGGTAAGGCTAGTAAATCACCAGCGACGGTATAATGAACTTAGCTATAATCATTTGATGAATTTTGGTAGGATAGAGCCTATCTATTCGATAATGTGTTCAAAAAAATATTTTATAAAAATGATTAGAAATTAAGGTGCCACTATGACCCCGCAGAAGTTAAAATGGACAGATAGCTTAGATATCGCTATCGAGCTTTATGAAAAATTCCCAGAGACGGATCCACAATATATCCGCTTTACCGATTTACATCGCTGGGTGACTGAGCTTGAAGGCTTTGATGACGATCCACAAAGATCAAATGAAGGTATTCTAGAAGCCATTCAGATGAATTGGATTGATGAAGCTGACTAGTTCGATTCTTTTACTATCTTTTAATAGCTTTTAATAACAAACATAACCCTAAGAACAAACATAACCTCAAATAAAAATAGGATCAACAGCTCATGACTCTACAAATTAAAGAGCTAAGCGAAGCACAAATTTGCCAAGGTATCAGCATTCGTACGACCAATATCGCTGAAATCAGCCATGAAACGGCAAAGTTAGGCAAGCTATGGCAAAAATTCTATCAAAATCATGTGAGCCATCTTGAAAAGGATGAGGATGTATACGGTATTTATCATAACTATGAGAGTGATGACGTTGGCGCTTTTGATGTGGTCGCCAGTTGGAAGGCGTCCAGTCAGCAAGATGAGCAAGATCAGGTAAACAGTGGCGATTCTTTAACTGCTGGTAATACTGGCAAGAATAGTAACTTAGTGACGGTCAATATTCCTGCAGGAAAGTATTTGGTATTCTCTGAGCACGGTAGAATGCCTAATACTGTGATGAATGCTTGGGAAAAGGCTTGGGACTATTTTAATAGTGTAAGCTGTGAGCATACACGACTTTATAATGTCGATTTTGAGCACTATATCGATGGCAATCTAGAATTCGGTCAAGTTGATCTTTATATTGGCGTTGAGTAAAGCTATCAGGACCATAAAAAGTAAACTCTAAAAGGATAGCCTGTGACGATGCAGCAAGTGACCTATCAAATCAATAGCGCAATCACCCCTGAGCAGTTTACCGATGTGCTGAGTAAATCTAGCTTAGGCGCGCGCCGTCCTTTAGATAATTACTATGTCATAAAGGGCATGTTAGACAATGCTGATTTGTTAGTTACGGCTTGGGTAAATGAGGAGCATGAAGAGGCGGTAAATAACAGCGAGAGTAACAAGAAACTGATAGGCGTCGCACGTTGTGTGACTGACTTTAGCTATTGTTGTTATTTATCAGATATCGCTGTCGATGAAGCCTACCAAAAACAAGGTATTGGTAAATCAATGATTAAAAAAATTGAGCAGCAATTACCGCCAAGCTGCAAAATTATTTTATTATCAGCTCCGCAAGCCAGCGATTACTATCCAAAGATTGGTTTTACCAAGCATGAGAGTGCATGGGTTAAAGTAAAATCATAGAATTAAATTAATATATATAATCTTTAACAGTATTAAGCTACAGTATCGTCATTTTATCCTATCACTTCTATAATTATCACACAGAAGACGGTTGTGGTGTTTTCGCACCTCTTAACTTCGTCTTCATCGGAATTTCAATAGTCTTGTATACGATTACCGAAAACCCCACTGATAATGTCATAAATATTATAGACATAAAGGGTGATTGAAGGTTGGTCGGCAAAAACCCTAAAGAATAGAAGCTAACAAATGACCAATGAGTGATATACAGCGCATAGCTGGATTCACCTAATAATATTAAAAATGGCATATTTAAAAGCTTAGATATAAAGGTTTGTCCTGTAGACAATGCGAAGATAATTCCTAAAAAAGGAATTAATAGAATGCTAAATTTTACTGAATTATTTATTAGCCAGTAAGCTTCATTATTATCTGCATAACCTGTGGTATAAACCCTACCAAAGAACCAAACAATACTGACTACAATGACTATATTTCTTTTAATCTCTGACCCAAAAAATAAGTCTTTAAAACGTTGAGTTTCAGAATCTTTCATTAAAAATAACTTGCCACCTATGCAGCCAGCAATAAATTCAGGCAGCCTAAGTATGGGCGTAAAATACTGAATTGAATAAGAGGTGCCGGAGGGAAGCGAATGTTTATAATATATCTGATCTAATACGACAGAATATACAACAGAGCTTATTATTAATAAAGCTATTAAGAATAGTATCAATTTCTTAAAGCTTTCTAAGTATTTAACTAGCCAATAACAGATAAGAGGGAAGCACATATAAAAGAACAGCTCAGTAGAAATACTCCAGGAAGGGGTATTCCAAACTAAGGTATAAGGAGCTCCAGGCACCCAAGATTGAAGTCCAAAGGCGTTAATTAGCCAAGATGCCCAATACAATATTTCTTGACTAGCAAACTCACCATTGTTGACACGTACACTCACTTGAAAAAATGAATTCAATAATAATGCAAAAATGTAAACGGGGTAGAGTCGCGCAAACCGTAACTGCTGAAATTTCCAAAATTGATTGACACTTGTAGATTTGCCAAACCAAGATTCGTAATTGTACATTAAGATAAAACCGCTCAATACAAAAAAGAAAGTAACGCCATACTGACCCGAAATTAAGAAGGTCATAAGGGCTTCGTTTTTTACCCCCAAATAGTCCCTAAAATGTAATACTACAATAGCGAATGCAGCAAAGAACCGTAAGCTTGATAGCTCATTAAGATGTTTTTTGGTAGCCATGCTAAATCCAGCAAAAATAATATTCCCGCATTATTACAAATAGTGAGTCAATAAGATATTATTAAATCCAATATTAGCACCATTTAAATATTTAATAATAAATTCTCTAATATCCCCACATATATTTGCGCCAACTTACCCAAATCGTCAACCTCAACCTTTTCATCAACTTGATGAATAGTCGCGTTACGTACACCGAGTTCAACCACTTGCGCGCCTGTTGGGGCAATAAAGCGACCGTCAGATGTGCCACCAGAAGTAGATAGAGTGGTGTCAGTTCCCGTTACTGATTTAATTGCTTGCTGGCAGGCCGAGACTAGCTTGCCTTCTGGCGTTAAAAATGGCTGACCTGATAATTTCCAATTGATTTCATAATTGGCTTTGCTATCGGCAAAGTGTTTGTCAAATATCCTATGTGTTTTCGCTTTTAGCTCATCTTCTGTGGTTTCAGTTGAGAAGCGAAAGTTAAAGACTGCTTCCAATGTTTCTGGAATGACGTTGGTTGCGCCCGTGCCACTATTAATATTAGATATTTGCAGGGAAGTCGCAGGGAAGTAATCATTACCAGTATCCCATGTAGCCGCCGTTAATTCTGCTAGCGCTGCCATAGCTGCATGGATAGGATTTGAGGCAAGGTGCGGATAGGCGACATGACCTTGTTTACCGGTGACAGTGAGTACTGCACCCAATGAGCCACGCCGCCCGTTTTTGATAATATCACCCAGTGTATCAGTGCTCGACGGCTCGCCAACGAGACAGTAAGTAATTTTTTCTTGACGGGATTCCAAGGTTTCTATTACTTTAACTGTACCATTGATTGACGGACCTTCTTCATCTGAGGTAATCAAAAAAGCAATAGAGCCATTGTGTTTAGGATGATTCGCCACAAAACGTTCAGCGGCGATAGTAAAAGCGGCAATACCCGTTTTCATGTCAGCGGCACCGCGTGCCCATAAATAACCATCAGCAATGGTTGGGGTAAAGGGTGGATACGTCCAATTTTTTTCATCTCCTGTCGGTACGACATCGGTATGACCGGCAAAACAAATGACTGGATCTGCTTTACCACGGCGCGCCCATAAGTTTTTAACCTCAGCATGTTCGCCTTTGGCTTGTCTATCACCGTAATACATAAATTCGCAATCAAATCCTGCTTGCGTCAGCCGCTCAGATAAGATGTCTTGACAGCCATCATCATCTGGGGTGACAGAAGGACGTTCAAGTAGGGCGATACTCAAATCCAAGGTTGCTCGTTGAGGAGTTAACTGTTGATGTGATTGAGAAGTTAGGTCTTTATGAATATTTGACATGAGAAGCCTTTTTTATTATAAAGTGATAGATAGAGAAATTAGAGATAGAACAGTTAAATAGGTATCGCTCGTGTGCGATTTAGCACAAATGTTACAGCACTTAAACAGCGCCTAAATAGTATCTTCAACAAACGGCACTAAGCCATCACGTCTTAACCAAGTAGCGATAGAGTAGCGTTGACGATGGGCGATTTGTACTTGATGCTGTAGGTCGCTATCAAATATTATTAATCTGTTCGCAACAGGCATGACATTATGGTGAATGCCATGTTTATCGACGATTTCTAAAGCACCGCCGTCATTCGCTGTCCAATCATCATTGAGATAAAACACGGCCGAGATGACACGCTCATCACGACCAGCTGGATTATCACTATGCCATTGGTAGCCAAAACCGACTGGATAACAAGCGTAATGTGCTTCACTATGGCGAATACCAGCGAATAAGCTGCGATTGAATAAAGTGGCAAGCGTATTGATACTTTGCAAATAATGATAGCCTGCAAAGAAATTTTCAGTAATCCAGCGGATTTTATCACCGCGAATATCGCTGATACGAATACCTGCCGTCAGCTGTGCATCACGATAGTCAATAAAGCCACTTTCTGCTTGCAGCGCTAACAAGGCTTTTTGCTCAAAAACATCGTCGATAGTCAGCCAACCATCGTTAACAAAGATATCAAGTTGACGGTCTGTCAGCTTGTTTTCCCAGTTGACCTCAAAATCAGAGGATAGTAATAAAGGTTGAGTGGGTGACTTTTGGCTATCGTCATCGCTATGCGGAAACAGTAAATGAGGACTGTCCTGTTCTATCGGATTGTTGACGACCAACTTTGTCACATCAAGATTGCTAATAATCTTCGTCATTTTATCTCGCTATTGTCCATCATCTGTCATTACACTGCCAATCTATGCTTTTACACGACCAATCTATGCCTTTTTACCAAAACCATCGTTATTTTTTACCCATCCTATGCTACCATAGATGCAATTTTTCTTATTTAAACTTTTGAACTTATGAATTATAAACACGCCTATCATGCTGGTAACTTTGCCGATGTTGTTAAACACATTCTATTGGTACAACTGCTGAATCAAATGGGGCAAAAAAATAAACCTTTTTATGTACTTGATGCTTATGGCGGTCGTGGACTGTATTCGCTTGGTAGTGAAGAGGCGCGCAAGACGGGTGAAGCTAAAGGTGGTATTCAAGCCTTAGTAACAGCCAATGTCGAAAAAGCACCGACTGCGGTCAAAGATTATATGGAAGGTATCAAACAAGCCCGTTTTACCTATGACAAAAAGGTCTATCCTGGCTCGCCGTGGTGGATTGCCCATCATATTGAAAAAAATCCTGATGCTGGCGTGCGCGGTGAAGCGTTTGAAGCCAAAGCCAGCGAGTACGACGCACTGAACTATCAGCTACATAAATTACCAATCGGTATTCATCATCGCAATTCGTTTGAAGGTATCGCTGCGGTCATTCCGCCAAAAGAGAAGCGTGGTTTGATATTCTTGGATCCTCCTTACGAGCAAGAGCATAAAGACTTTACTCGTTTGATTGATCTATTGGTGCACTCTTATAATAAGTGGCCACAAGGTACTTATGCGTTATGGTTCCCGATTAAAAACATCGAAGCGGTTGAGCTGTTTTATAAAAAGCTCAAGCGTACTGAGATGAGACGTCAACTGGTTTGTGAGCTAAATATTTATCCTAAAGACATTCCTGTCGGTCTAAATGGTACAGGGTTACTTGTGATCAATCCGCCATGGCAGTTTGATAATCATGCTCGTGAGATACTGCGTTTCTTACAACCGATATTAAAAGTTGCTGATGCACCAGATTTAACACCTGATAGTGCAACCACCGTCCGCTGGTTGGTTGGCGAATAAGGATATTGTTATGACGACTGATCAATCATCAAGTAACCTTGAAAAAAACAGTCTTGCAAAGGGCGGTCTGGTCACTGATAAAGTGATGAATGACGGTTTGATCACAGAGCCTTTATTACAAGATAGCGCCGCCACTCAACCGCCTTTTATCGATGAGCATGATTTCGATATTCGCTTGGCAGATAATGAGAACTATGATGGCTTGACGTTTGAGGTGATTGAAGCAGAAGTCGCTGAAGGTAAGAGGGTGGTCAGTCGCGGTGTTTATTTGGCACCCAACTTGATTACTACTCTATCGCTGCTGTCAGGCTTTTATTCTATTTTAGCCAGTACCCAAGGCGAGTTCTATAAAGCCTCCTTAGCGATTTTCTTATCGGCTATTTTAGATGGTGCAGATGGCAGGGTGGCGCGTATGCTGAATGCGCAAAGCCCTTTTGGCGAGCAGTATGATTCGCTTGCCGATATGCTGGCCTTTGGTGTTGCGCCTGCCATTCTCATTTACAGTTTTGCTCTAGAGCCATTAGGTCGTATTGGACTTGGTTGTGCGTTTGTCTTTACCGCTTGCGGGGCGTTTCGTTTGGCACGCTTTAATGTGCAGGTTGGCACAGTCGATAAGAAGTATTTTGTCGGTTTGGCAAGTCCACTTGCTGCAATCTTAGTAACGGCAGCAGTGATGGTCGCTATCGATCATAATCAATGGATAGGGCAATATGATTCATTAGTGATGACTTTGTTTGCCGCTTGGGTCGTTATTTGCGGTCTGCTTATGGTCAGCAACGTCAAATACTATAGCTTTAAAGAGTTTGATAAGAAAAAAGTACCATTTGTAGTGCTTATCGTTGGCGTACTGATCATGAGTATCGTGTTGTACGATATCCCTGTTGGCATCTTAGCGATTGGCATTATTTATGCTTTATCAGGTATTGTCACAACCTTAAAAGCCAAAGCCAGCAGTTAATTCTATAACTGCTTTATAGTAAACATTAGCTTAAGGTATATAAATAAAAACCGCTTATTCTTAATAGGCGGTTTTTTTGTGTGTTAGGGTGAATTGGATATTTTAATATAGTTCTGATAGACATAATTTTAATAACTGAAATGAGAAGAGCAAGGTAGTGTAAATAACCGTTAATTAGATATAATGTTAAAGACTCATCATATGGTATTGTATAGAATCTATATAAAGATCATACGATTAGCCTTCCTATAATGCTATTTGATAATAAAGCCGAGGTTATTATGCTGAAATTACCTAGTTTTAATCGTCTATTGCCTTTTTCAGATACTTCATCGCATTTGTTAAAAGTGTTAATGGCAAGTGCTTTATTTTCATTGTCATTCGTTTCAGTATCTTCACATGCCACTACTAACAACTCAGCCAGCCCCATATCTCGCGCTGAAGCTGCCAATCCTGCTAACTTCTATCATTTAAATATTAATGGTGACGCCGTTACTTCTGCATCAGCGCCGTGTTCTATGAAAAAAGGACTGATTGCTTGTGGACTTGAAAAGCTCAAACTCATCAATAGCAGTGTTAATGCAGTGCACGCGGACTATGATTTGGCGCAAGCTTTTTACTATCCATCAAAAGCGCAGCCGAAAACAGCGGTTGTTGTGATTACCCGTTCTGGTCTCATGGATGATACCGTTAGTGCCGAACGTTATCGTATTAGCTTTACCCTCAAAGGTAAACCGTCTGATTTAAATTGGTATTGGGTTCAATATGGCGTGCAATATCAATGTCTTCGTGGTAATAAAACAGGAAAATGGACTAAGAATATTTGCCCTTAATAGAGTTTTATATTGATAGGCAGATTTAGGGTTACCAAAGAATTGTCGAAGTGATTGCACAAACCCCTTGACCCTCTTTCAAATGTGCGTATAATGCCACCCAGTCGGAAGGGAAGGCGGATTACTTAAGTAGCGTGCTACTTCAATCCAAATTATATCTAAATAACTTCTTGACATACAGATTAAA
>NZ_JBAQQF010000073.1:0-8334 GCF_049295055.1 Psychrobacter sp.
AACTCAGAAGTGAAACATCATCGCGCCAATGGTAGTGTGGCTCCGGCCATGTGAGAGTAGGTCATCGTCAGCTCTCTATTCTAAAAGTAAAACCCCCTTACGCGAAAGTGTAAGGGGGTTTTCTTTGGCTGGGGTTTGGAAGAGCTAGTTTCTTGAGTATTGAGTATTGAGTATTGAGTTATAATGACTGTTATCAAAACACTAAATACTAAAGTAAAATATGTATTTAATATGAAATTTGGTTTTCTTATTGATAATAAATCTTTCGAATTTAATGGCTTTAAAATAGCTCCTGTTCTGGAGTTTGATTCTGTTCTAAGAGATTTCTATAAGACAGCACGTGTCAGTAAAGGATGGTTTTATGGAGCAAAAATAGAACTTCCTAGATCAGCTAGTGAAAAGAACGAGTTTGAAGCAGATGCTGTTGTGATAAATTCTTCATTTTTCAGTATGAGTCCGACACATGAGATATTATCAACTGAAGATTATTCTGATGATCATTTAAGATTTCTTATATTAGGTTATGGGTTTTTACAGGGACTATATTTTACTCCAGAAAGTTACTCGTATTTAGGGCGTACAGCTTATGAGCCAACTAAGTTGAATGGCTTACTATTAAATGGCGATGATTATATTAACGGTATGGAAAGCATAAATAGGTTCTATGTTAACTCAAACCAGGAAGATCAAAATCAGATGTTTACCTGTATTCATTGGTATTTAATCGGTCAAAGTTATCAGTTTGATTGGGAAAGATTCGATGCACAATACAAAGTCCTTGATGGTATATATAAACTATCAGGAACGAAAGCTAATAGTCACGCAGCTCGTCCAATAGCACTTGCTGAAAGATATAATTTAGAACTACCACTATGGGCAAAGTTGATTACCAAGAAAGAAAGTAAACTCAGCAAACAACGAAATGACCTATTTCATGAAGCAAAGTATGGCGGACATCCAATTGGATACTCTTATCCAGAAGAGAATTATAACCTTGAGTTTACGTCTTTTAATACAAAGCTCATCGCGGCTGCTTTAGGTATAAATACTCCATACTTACAAGCAGAACCAAAAAACCGACTACTAGGAATGTGGAATATAAGTATGTGACAAATTTTATGAAAAGATTACCTCTGAAAAACCAAACGCTCTAAAACAAATCCCCAATCTCAACCACTTCCTCAAAATCAAATCCTAACTGCTCGCCCTTACGCTGTCTGATTTGTTCAATACGCTGTTTACGTCCTACAATTAGCCTTAGTACATCACGACGCTGCTCATTATTCATACTGAGCCATAGCTGACGCTCAGGACGACTGCGCAGGCAACCAAAGCAATAGCCTTTCTTATTGCTTGTGCAAACACCAATACATGGATTGGTGATATCGAACAGTTCAAACTGCTGATTCATGGCGGCTCCATCGCGTTTATCGTTATTCCTTTAACTTACATCATCTTATTTTAAAACACTATTATGTCGTAAATAACGAATAATAGTGTGCCGCTTTATTGTTACTGTTTTTGGCGACGCAATGCTATGCTTAGCTTTTATTATCGATATAAAGTCATCATAACAAAATTAATAAGTGAGATTGTACGTGAACATTATTTATATTCATGGATTGGATAGTGATGCCAACTCTACCAAAGGTATATTATTAGAAAGCTATTGCCAACAGCATGATACTGATATTACCGTATATCGACATGATCTGAATAGCGCTCCTGAGCAAGTGTTTGAGCAGTTGGTAAGATTGGTAACCGAGCTCAATAGAGAAGATAAAACCGTACTTGTTGGTAGCTCGTTAGGTGGTTATTTTTCAACCTTGGTAAGCAATCATACAGGTTGTCCGGCTTTATTATTGAATCCTAGTACTCAGCCACATGTGACATTGCAGCGCTTTGCTAATGAGTTGCTGTTAGAGAGTGATAGTGGTGAAGATGACAGCGAAGATAAAGTGCCAGAGAATCAGATTCTCCATACGACGGCTGGTGGTTGGAACATTACTTCTGCAGATTTACAATGGTTTGCGAACCATCAATTGGTATCCATCGATTATCCGCATAAGATTGCTGTTTTGCTCAAAGAGGGTGACGAGCTGCTAAATGCTAAGCTATCAAAAGATTTTTATCAAGCGCATGGAGCGACGGTAACTTTGCAAACAGGTGGTGACCATAGGTTTACTGATTTTGGTGAACAGCTACCGATGGTTATTAGTACGCTACAGCGTCTGTTATCAACTTAAAGAGACGACATTATATGACGTGAGCGACTGACAATTAGCGTTACTGTCGCTATTTTTGGTTATAATGGTTTAATAGAATTAATCAGACATGAATCGTTAAGGATGCATTTGTGAGTCAATATAATGCGCAATCGTTAGAAGTTTTAGAAGGACTTGAGCCGGTACGTCGCCGCCCAGGTATGTATACAGATACGACGCGCCCCAATCATTTGGCGCAGGAAGTCATTGATAACTCAGTCGATGAAGCACTGGGTGGTTATGCCAAAATTATTAAAGTTCAGCTGCATAGCGATGGCTCATTATCGGTTGAGGATGATGGTCGTGGTATGCCAACCGATATTCATCCTGAATTTAACCAGTCAGGGATTGAGCTGATTTTGACCCGTTTGCATGCGGGTGGTAAATTTTCGACCGCTAATTATGAAGTATCGGGCGGTTTACATGGCGTCGGTATCTCTGTTGTCAATGCCTTGTCGACGCGGGTTGAAGTGACCGTATGGCGTGATAGTACGCAGTTTGAGATGGCGTTTGAAAATGGCGCTCCAGTGACGGCGCTAACTGAGACTATCAGCTCAAATAAGCGCAAACGAGGTACGAAAGTACATTTTTGGGCAGATGGCAGCTTTTTTGATACGCCTAAATTTAATGTAAAGCAGCTTAAGCATAATTTAAAAGCCAAAGCGGTGCTAGCAGCTGGTCTGACGATTGAGTTTGTTGACGATATCAATAACGAAAAAGTCGTTTGGCAGTTTACTGATGGCGTCGTTGAATATTTAAGCGAGCAGCTAGACGGATTAGAGACTTTGCCGCCCGAACCTTTTTATTATCATTATGATGCTAAGAAAGGCGAGCGTGCTGGTATTACTTTTGCGTTGTCTTGGTTACCTGATGGTGGCACGCCCATTCAAGAAAGCTACGTCAACCTGATTCCAACCGCGCAAGGCGGTACGCACGTTAATGGTTTGCGTACGGGAATTTTAGAGGCATTGCGTGAGTTTTGTGATATTCATAACTTATTACCGCGTAGTGTCAAGCTGACGGCAGAAGATGTATGGGACGGGGTCAATTATATCTTGTCGCTCAAGTTTTCTGAGCCGCAGTTTTCAGGACAAACCAAAGAGCGTTTATCGAGTCGTGAAGCAGCGGGGGCGGTACAAACGTTGGCAAAAGATGCCTTCAGCTTATGGTTAAATCAGCATGCGGATATGGGTGCGCAGATTGCCGAGCTGGCAATCAACAAAGCAGGTCGTCGCCTTAAATCTGCAAAAAAAGTAGCGCGCAAAAAGATTACTCAGGGTCCTGCTTTACCCGGTAAGCTTGCTGACTGCCGTGGTGATTTACGCGATGGGGCTGAGCTATTTTTGGTAGAAGGTGATTCTGCCGGCGGTAGTGCGAAGCAAGCACGCGACCGTCATTATCAGGCAATATTACCTCTGCGTGGTAAGATTTTAAATACGTGGGAAGTATCATCAGATACGGTGCTATCAAGTCAAGAAATTCATGATATTGCCATCGCTATCGGCGTCGATCCAGCGTCTGATGATTTGTCCGAGCTACGTTATGATAAGGTATGTATCTTAGCGGATGCTGATTCTGATGGACTGCATATTGCTACCTTGATTTGTGCTTTATTCGTCAAACATTTCCCTGCATTGGTTGATGCAGGTCATTTATTTGTGGCGATGCCACCGTTATACCGAGTGGACGTGGGTAAAGAGGTGCATTATGCGTTAGATGAGCCTGAGCTTAAGCACATTTTAGCCAATGTACCGGGCAACAAAAAAGCGCAAATTACACGTTTTAAAGGTCTGGGCGAGATGAGTGCCGAGCAGTTGCGAGAAACGACCATGAACCGTGATACGCGCCGCTTGGTACAGCTAGATATGGATGATATGGTGTTGACCAATAGTGTGATGGACATGCTGCTGGCTAAGAAGCGCGCTTCTGACCGTAAGATATGGCTGGAGGATAAAGGCAATTTAGCTGATATCTCATAGCTGTTTCGAGGGCGATTACGCTTATTGTTAGTATTACTTATAATTATGATTGAACAAGCTTTACCATAACAAAATCATGCAAAATCCAGCTTAGTGATACGAGCTTAATGGTATTATATGCCTATCTTTTATTATATGGTGCCGTCATGACATCAAAGTTGTTTAATCGTTCTAAAGCTAACAGTTCTAAGCCGACCCGCTCTAAAATATTGCCAAAGCTGAGTAAAAAACAGCTGGGTAATTTGGTTCCTAAACGAGGTAATAAGATTGCGCCGGTGATTGCTTCTGCACTATTAAAAGCGGCAGGTTGGCGTACCGTTGGTGAGATTCCGAATATTCCGCAGGCAGTCGTATTGGCGCTGCCGCATACATCGAATGTCGATGGTGTTTATGCGATACCCAGTTTATTTGCTCTTGACCTAAAAATTAGTATCATGGGTAAGCATACGTTATTTAAAATACCATTACTCGCACAGTTGATGAATTGGATAGGTGTTGTTCCTATTGATCGCAGCAATAAAGGTTCAGTGCTACAATACAGTATTGATCAATTCAAAACTGGTGAGCCGCTGTTTTTAGGATTGTCGCCAGAAGGTACACGTGAGTACACGGAGAAGTGGAAAACCGGCTTTTACTATTTAGCCGTGGGTGCTGGTGTGCCCATCTTGCCGGTAGCGCTTGATTATAAGACTAAGGAAATACGCTTTATGTCTTTGGTCTATCCTACGGGGAATATCGAAGCGGATTTGCCGAAAATATATGCCCAGTATAAAGGTGTGTTGCCAAGACATCCTGAGCGCCTATCGAAGCCATTAAAGGACGTTAATAACTCAGCTGATTGATGTTTTTTTTAAAGCAGTCATTCATAAACATCTAGACGTAAAAACCCCTGATATGACTGTATCAGGGGTTTTTGTTTTTAGTCTAAGGTTTCTTTTTAATACTATTAAATATATGGGAATTACTAAAATACAGGTATTTTTAAGATGCATTTAACCATTAGAAGCACTAACACCGCCATCGACAGGTAGATTAACACCGGTAATCATCGCTGCATCATCACTGGCCAAAAACATAATAGCGGCTGTCACATCAACAGGTGTCGCTGTTTTTCCTAATGGAGAGTGAGTCAAAAAAGGATTTGAACTGGTATCTGTTGTCACTAAGCCAGCAGCTACTGCATTAATACGCACGCCATTTGGTGCGTTTTCTAATGCCATTGCCTTTGTGGTATCAGTCAAGCTGTTTTGTTCAGCGTTATAGCTATCAATATTCCAATCTGCTGCTATAGTCGTTAGCGTTGATACATTAACGATATTACCTTTTGTTTTTATTAAATAGGGAATGACTGATTGATGAATGCCAACGATAGTATCTATATTGACCATCACATCAATATGCTGATATTTCTCGAGCGCATGCTCTATTAATCTTGGAATTTGGGTTGGATCATTAACATCACTGGTGATTGTAAGGTGGTTACCTGTATTGATCCATGTATGATCTTGTGGAAGCTCCTTGTAGATATACTCTAAGAGGTCATGATTAATGCCGACCAGTATACAATTAGCGCCTTCTTTTGCGAACCTAATAGCGGTTGCACGACCAATATCTGAATCTGCACCTGTTATGATAACGGTTTTTTCTTTAAAGCGCCTCATAGTGTTCAATCCTTGTTATTATGTGATTATTATAAAATAAAACAGTTGTTAAATAAATTTGATACATGTCTCTGATAAGTATCGTAGAGCGCACTCTATAACCTATAAATTAATGCGTAAGCAATCATGCTTCTATATCATCATAACAAGTCACTGCAATGAAAGCGACCGTGCATAAATACTCTTATGTAGCTTAGTTTTTTGCCAAATGCTGTTTTATAAACATTTAAGCTCACTTACTATATGCCCATTACAATGTAGGCAACGCCATATTTATTTGATACTAAAAGGTTGGAGCTGTGCCCAATTCTACTACTGCGATATCGGATTTAGGCTATCTTGACAATGAGTTAGCCTGCTACTTGCATACAGACGTTTTAGAAATTGTATTGCCTAATATGCAAGCAATGAAGGACAATTATGATGCTGAATATGATGCTCGGCACTATGGTTACCAACTGCCATTGGGTAACTTACGCCTATTAGAGCTGGTGGTATATTTACCTGATAGTGTCGCATCAGCTGATGTTGAGACTATACGTAAAACAGCCATTAAGTCAGCATTGGCATGGCAGAAGATTTATTTATCCAATCATAAAGACAGTCATACGCTCACTGCTCAGGTATTGGTCTTTGATATTCAATTTAAAAGCGATATCAATGATAATCGCCTTAACAACAAAAATACTCAAAACGATCGAGTAAAGCGCATGAAACATAGCTTTACTGCTCGCTACTTTATGGAAGATTTGATCGTCGATATGAGTGATGTCCAACAGCTACAAATATTTAGCTGGCACGATTGGCAAGCTGTACTAGAAGCGCTACATACCCCATGCGAGCTATGGCGATTTTTACAATATTGTTTAAAGCAGCTACAGCATAATGATATCAGTCATTTGCCAAATATTGATGTTGAAGCGTTGAGTGTAACTCGATTTCTAAACAGTTCAGCTTTGTTTGCACCTGCTATTGCAGTAGATAATGCGCTAATCAAATATGGTCTACAAAATGAGCCGAACTCGGCGTTGATAGCGATAACGCTTGCTCAAAAAACTAATAGCGCTACCACTCAGATGTATCAGTAGCATATGGAACAAGCCGCTGTCTTGTGGTCACAACTTAGCAGCCAGATGATAGCTATGGTTAGTAAAAAGCCAGTCGCTGTTAAAAGCAAAGAGCCGCCAGCAGAGCAGCAAAAAAAATCGTTAGGATTGGACTTTTTCCATTGGCAGCAGCAAATACTAGACGAGTCATTGTTTTCACGCCATGAACTGATCCGTACTTTATACAAACATCCTAAGCAAGAAATGGCGTTACAGAAACAAGGTTATGTGATACATCAACATTCTTATGAGTGTTTAGGGCGGCATTATGTGTTGATATTTTATGGACAGGATTTGGAAGGGCAGAACAGTAAAGCAAGAATTCAACCAAACTTAGCAAAAATTGCCTTGGATGTTGCAACACGACTTCCAATAGCTGAACTGCATCATGTCATTGTGTTGGGTATCGATTTTATAGCAGAAGCTGGAGATACTTTTATAGATATTGATTTATGGATTCAGCCAGTTGATAAAATGACCCAACGTGAGCGACAGCTTACTAAGCAACTACAGCAACTACAGCAAAAAAATCAGAACTAAACTCATCAAAATTTAGATAAGTAAGCCAAATTAAGATCATAAGAAAAATTGGTAACCTAATAAATTATCTCGGGTGAGCTTGAGTAGCTTTATTCCAGCCTGCGATCATAAATCGTGAATAGTAGCATTCCTTATTAATCATAAAAAAAGACAGCCTAGGCTGTCTTTTTTTTAGAAAACGAATGAATAATGATGTGTTATTTTAAATTATCATTATCTATGTTTGTAAAACCACTACCGTTCGTGAAGTCATTAGTAGGGTTAGTATTGTTGTCGTCAGTTTCGATATGAGTGATATCAACCGTGTCTGAACCTAGTGGAGTAGACGTGCTCGTACCGAGCGTATCAGAATCTGTACTTACGACAGGTTTCGTCGTTACTACAGGAGTGCTAATTACACTTGCTACTGGCGGAGTACTTGTCGCTGCGCTCGGTGTATTCTCACGAATTGAGGCAGCAAATTTGTCTTGAGTTGATGATTTAGGCGTTAAAGCAGATTTTGCTTTCGCTTCGTCATGCTCTCTGTCCATTTTATCCTGCATCTTACGTAGGAAACGTGAAGCTGCTTCTTGACCACCAAGACCAAACGATAGGGCAAAGGCAACGGCAACAGCACCTAATGTTAGACCAAATGCTAAGTTAACAATAGAGTCAGCAATACCCATCGCTTTTAGACCCATGGCAAGTACTAAGCCCATGATCAGTACGCGTACGATGTTTGCTAGGAACTGTGAACCTTGCTCAGAGCGCTCAACGACACCAGCAATGATGTTAGCAAGCCAAA
>NZ_JBAQQF010000074.1:0-10868 GCF_049295055.1 Psychrobacter sp.
ATACCGAGCCTTAAATGGCGATGTAGCTCAGCTGGTTAGAGCGCATGACTCATAATCGTGAGGTCAAGAGTTCAAGTCTCTTCATCGCCACCATTTATTGTTAGTTAGTAAAAGTACAGTTGCTCAAATTTAAAAAGCCAATCATTCTGTGATTGGCTTTTTTTTGCCTGTTTTGTTTCTTACCATAAATGGTTATCAACGAATTTTCTGTCAGGTCTAATTCAGTAAATGTTCTAGATTTAATGCTAGCCTGATTAACATTGTTTATAAATCAAAATCTTGCTAATAAAATCGCCTTACTTTACCGCAGAAAACTGCTAGAATACCCTCACATGCCTGCGCGTAGCAATAAGTGCTAATAAATAGTAATAAGCGCCATGGGCTTTTAATTTGATACGATAATTTTTTAACTTAATATGGTGGTATTGGCGTATTGGCTGATATTAAGTATGAGTGAACATTTTATTGATTCTATATGACAGCATTTATTTTCATTACTCAATCATCCATTATTTAGTAGGCGCTTTGTGACTGCATTAGCCAATATTCGTAACTTTTCTATCATTGCCCACATTGATCATGGCAAGTCGACGCTTGCCGATCGTTTTATTCAAATGTGCGGTGCCTTACAAGATCGTGAAATGCAGGCGCAAGTCCTTGATTCCATGGATATTGAGCGTGAGCGCGGTATCACAATTAAGGCTCAATCAGTAACCTTGTTTTACGATCACCCTAATGGCGAGCGCTATCAGCTTAATTTTATTGATACCCCCGGTCACGTCGATTTTTCGTACGAAGTATCACGCTCCTTAGCGGCTTGTGAAGGTGCACTATTAGTAGTCGATGCTGCGCAAGGTGTGGAAGCACAATCTGTTGCCAATTGCTATACCGCCGTTGATCAAGGCTTAGAAGTGATGGCAGTCTTAAATAAGATTGACCTGCCACAAGTTGAGCCTGAGCGCGTTATTCAAGAGATTGAAGATATCATTGGTATCGATGCGGTAGATGCGCCACGTGTATCAGCGAAATCGGGTCTTGGAGTCGATAAATTACTAGAAGCGTTGGTTGAGTTTATTCCTGCGCCAACCGGTGATCGTGAAGCACCGCTGCAAGCATTGATTATCGACTCATGGTTTGATAGTTACTTAGGCGTTGTCTCTTTAGTACGCGTGCGTGAAGGTACGGTCAAAAAAGGCGATAAGATATATATCTTATCAACCAAAGAAGCACATTTGGTCAGCTCGATTGGTGTCTTTACGCCGAAACCACTAGACACGGGTATTTTAGAAGCTGGTGAAGTTGGTTTCATTATCGCTGGTATTAAAGACATCGCTGGTGCGCCGGTTGGTGATACCATTACGCATGCAAAAACCCCTGACGTTGATCGTATTCCGGGTTTCAAACAGATTACGCCCCAGGTTTATGCTGGTATGTTCCCTGTTGAATCTACTGATTTTGAAAAATTCCGTGAAGCGCTACAAAAGCTACAAATTAATGATGCGTCGTTATTTTTTGAGCCAGATACTTCTGATGCGCTCGGCTTTGGTTTCCGCTGTGGTTTCCTCGGTATGCTGCACATGGAGATTATCCAAGAACGCTTAGAGCGTGAATACGACTTGGATCTGATTACCACTGCGCCATCGGTAATTTACGAGATTATGAAAAAAGATGGCGAGATTATTTACGTTGATAATCCATCACGGCTGCCTGAACCGAATAATATTGAAGAGTTTCGTGAGCCAATAGCACGCTGTCAGATTTTAGTACCGCAAGATTACTTGGGTAACGTCATGACGCTTTGTATTGAGCGCCGCGGTGTACAGGTTGACATGCGCTTTATGGGTCGTCAAGTTCAGCTGATATTTGATATTCCGATGGGCGAGGTGGTCATGGATTTCTTTGATCGTCTTAAGTCAGTTTCGCGCGGATTTGCCTCACTAGATTACAACTTTGAGCGTTATCAAGTCGATAAGCTGGTCAAAGTTGATGTACTAATCAACGGTGATAAAGTTGATGCTTTAGCCATGATTGTGCATGAAACCCAATCTCGTTACCGTGGTAATGCACTGGTTGGTAAGATGAAAGAGCTGATCCCACGACAGATGTTTGATGTCGCGATTCAAGCGGCGATTGGTAGCCAGATTATTGGTCGTAGCACAGTCAAAGCCATGCGTAAAGACGTTTTAGCCAAATGTTATGGCGGTGACGTCTCGCGTAAGAAAAAGCTATTGTCTAAGCAAAAAGCCGGTAAAAAACGCATGAAGCAAGTCGGTAATGTGGAGATTCCACAAGAAGCCTTCTTGGCGGTATTGCAAGTAGATTAAGATATTGATATGCGGCCTAACCATCGCTAGTCTTATAAATTAAAATAGTCAGATAAGTAGCTCGCTAATAGGCAATTAAGTATGGATTTTGATTTTAATTTGATTTTAGTGCCATTGACCATCGGCTTGGGTATTATTTGGCTATTAGATAAGTTGACGCTTAAACAACGTAAAACCCGTGGTCGCGGTAAAGAGAGCTTACTGGTACGCTGGGCTTATGAATTTTTCCCCGTATTAGCGGTAGTATTAATTGTGCGCTCATTTTTGATTGAGCCTTTTAATATTCCTTCGTCTTCTATGGTGCCGACCTTGTATACGGGCGATTTTATTGCCGTCAATAAATATGCTTATGGTGTGCGTTTGCCATTAACTTATAATAAGGTGCTTGATACGGGAGCGCCTGAACATGGTGATGTGGCCGTTTTTCGTTATCCAGAGAACCCAAGTATTTATTATATTAAGCGAGTTATTGGTTTGCCGGGTGATACGGTCAGTTATAATCAAGGGACACTTGCGATTAACGACACACCTGTGAATACTGTCGCTGTTGATTTTGATGCTAATGCTGAGCTGACATCACAGCTATATTCCGCAGGTGAAGTTGCACCAGGTCAAATGCTCACAGAAGAGAATGCCACTGCAATGGGTCAACAAGAAGAAAGCGAAGCGCAGTATTTCAAGGAAACTCAAGGAAAGCATGAGCATTTTGTTCGCTATTTGAATGGCATGAACAGCTCGCAATATGCACCATTTTTGCAGCAACAGTCACCAGAAGTGGTAAGCTCGGAAGGCAATGAGTGGCGTATTAAGGTGCCAGAAGGTCAATACTTTGTGATGGGCGATAACCGCGATCGTAGTGCAGATGGGCGTTTTTGGGGATTCGTTCCTGATGATAATTTAGCAGGCAAAGCCGTCTATATTTGGATGCATAAGCCACCTGGTCTCAACTTACCGACCTTTAAACGTAACGGTGCTATCGATTAATATTATCAATACTCGAATCGACGGATTTAATTATCGATAATGGTTTTATGCTAATATTATGGTTATATTCGATCCAATTTAAAAAGAATACAGTGCTGCTGGGATAAATTTTTCGAAGCCTCTGGAGTGCGAAGCGCACAGCAAGCGAGGAGAATTCATCCCAGCAGAACGTTACTTTAAACGTATTTCTTTTATAGCAGACTTACTATATTCAATGCATTACTATTTAGTTCATAGATAGATAGGTACTAAAATATGGTAATTTATTAGTATAGTAAATTACAAATATAGCAACTTTCCCGTTGAGAGGTATTATGGTGCAACAGTTATCTGGTTTGTCTACACAGCGCGGTGCGAGTGTCACTAATATCGTCTTTATTATCATCGCTTTGGGCGTGGCTATCAAATTGATCGTTGCTATCGTACCAGCACAAATTGGCGATTATCAGCTGACCAAAACCTTAAGCGCTGAGCTTAAAGAATCCAATAATAACAAAGAGACGGCTAAACAGTTCGTCGAGCGCGTTGATAAGCAGCTGTCTATCAATGCTGATTACGATACCAAAGCAGAAGAAGTGCTTACCTTTACGGATAAAAAAACAGGTCAGTTGGCTATTCATAAGCAATATGAAATAACCAATAAACTTTTCGGTAATGTCGATATCGTTAATCGTTTCGAAGGCGATATTGATGGTACAACAGCTGAATAAATGGCTTTTTATATTTAATATTTTTAAAAATATTGTTATTTAACAAAATTAAGCAGTGAAACAAAAGGGATAATCATAAGCCACGCATGAAACCAACTTCGCAGTACCCTCAGGCGGTTCCTAATCCCCAAAAAAATAGCCTGTCAGATGATACGCTTGTTATTAGCTCAGAATTTATTCAACGCTTAGCGATATTAACGCGCAAGTTGGGTTATGTGTTTAATGATTTAAGCCTACCAAAACTGGCGCTCACTCATCGTTCGTTTGATAGCAAAAAAAACTATGAGCGTTTAGAGTTTTTAGGTGATGCATTATTAGGTATGATTGTCGGTGAGGCGTTATATCATCGGTACCCTAGCCAAAATGAAGGTCGTCTGACTCGTATGCGTGCGACCTTAGTACGGCAAGAATCTTTGGTTATTATTGCCCAAAACCTAGAGCTATCCAATCAGTTAATACTGGGCGTAGGTGAACGTAAGGGTGGCGGCCGCAATCGGGCTTCTATATTGGCTGATGCGGTAGAGTCCTTGATTGGTGCTATCTATTTGGATAGTCAGGATATGAATATTACCCGAGCTTGCGTACTTTCGTGGTACGGTGACCTTATTGATAATGTCAATGATCAAAAAGCCCTAAAAGATGCGAAGAGCCGCTTACAAGAATGGCTACAGTCTAAGCAATTTGATTTACCGCATTACGAGCTGATGGAAACACAAGGCAATGCACCACATCAAGTTTTTGTAGTTCGCTGTGAGGTAAATATCAGCAATTGTCCTGATATTACCGAATCTGGCGAAAGTCGCCGTATCGCCGAGCAAAAAGCGGCAGAGCTTATGATTAATCAGCTACATAAGTTGCCAGGTGTGCTCAAAAAGCGTAGATAACTTAACCGATTTTAAAGTTTATTCAGCCTATTTTAAAGGTTCGATTCTAAAGATTGACTTTAATTTTTACTACTTTATGCAAATACTAGCGACTTTGAAAACCAATTTTTCGAAATGGCAAATACTGAAACACACAATATTGAAACACCCAATATTCTTAAATTGATAACAGTTCTGCTGTTTTATTTAATATGATTTTACAGCAGCTCGACTGAGACAACCTCCACAGGATTAATCTATGAGCAATCACTCTGACTTGCCATTAAATAATGAAGATAATGCTAAAAATATGACCGAAAATACTGATCTGAATCCAAATCAAAGCAATACTGAGTCACATGATATTGAGCTAAATATCGATCATTCAGAAAATAATGTACAAAAAGGCAATTCACTAGAACACATTGTGCTAGAAGAAAGCGCACCAGAAGATAATACTGTAGACAACGATTTAGCAATCGAAGAATTTTTTTCACCAAGCAATAGCGCTCGTACTGCCGAAGGTTTTAAAACCGGCTATGTAGCGATTGTTGGTCGCCCTAATGTGGGTAAATCGACCTTAATGAATCACTTATTAGGTCAGAAACTGTCTATCACCTCACGTAAACCGCAGACGACTCGTCACCGCATTCACGGTATTCTGTCTAATGACGAGATGCAGGCCGTATTCGTCGACACCCCTGGTATTCATCGTAATGAAGTACGTGCTATTAATGAGCGTATGAATAAAGCGGCCGTATCTGCCTTAGTCGATGTTGACTTGGTATTATTCGTAGTCGATTCAGACCAGTGGCGTGATGATGATTTATTGGTTTTACAAAAACTTGGCAATACCGAGCTGACCGTTGTACTGGTTATTAATAAAGCAGACACTTTAAAAGATAAAGGCAGTATTTTGCCACTTATCGAAACCTTTAGTGATAGCTTTGATTTTGCCGATATCGTACCTGTTTCTGCATTAAAAAATCAAAATCTTAATCGTCTACAAGAAGTAATTGCTTCGCATCTACCAATCGCCGAGCCTATTTATGATACGGAGCAAATCACCGATCGCTCAGAGCGCTTTTTAGCCAGTGAAATTATCCGCGAAAAAATCATGCGTAGCTCTGGTGATGAAGTTCCTTACGATTTAACCGTACAAATTGATGGTTTTAAAGACGAAGCGGCACATACTGACCCAAAAACAGGTCGTCCACGTAAAGCCTGTACTTTTATCGATGCCACTATTTATGTTGAGCGTAGCGGGCAAAAGGCAATTGTTATTGGTGATAAAGGTCAACGTATCAAGCAAGTCGGTATGGACGCGCGTAAAGATATGGAACAGCTGTTTGATAAAAAGATTATGTTAACGTTGTGGGTGAAAGTTAAGCGTGGTTGGTCAGATGATGAGCGTGCCTTGACCAGCTTAGGATATTAATAGCGACCAAAAAATGGCATTTCGATAATAGATTTATATTATTAAAGCTGGGGTAATAATCTATGCGTAACGAAGCGTTAATCGGTTATTTATTACACCAGCGCCCTTATCAAGAAAAGCGCGCTCTATATTATCTATTTTCTCAGCAACATGGGGTGATACATGGTATTGGTAAAAAGGGCGCGCCACTATTTATGCCCTTACAGCTCTTTGCTACCGGCAAACGTGATCTCAAAACATTCAGTCAGATTAATATCGCCTCGTTAAACGTCGTACAGAAACCAGTAAAACAAGAAGACAGTAACGCTAATAGTAACGCTATAGGAAATAGCGAGGCTATAGAAGATAACAACACTATAATGTCAGAGGCTTTGCCTCACGACAGTATCACTGGTCAACATCAGTATGCTGCCTTATATTTGAATGAAATACTGTGGCGACTATTACCGACTGAAGACCCTATGCCAATATTATGGCACCATTATCAAGACAGTCTACGTCAGCTTAAGCAGCCCTTAACTGCTGATGAATTGCGTTTATGCTTACGCCAGTTTGAGACGTACTTATTCAATGAATTAGGCTTTTCGCTAACGTTAAAACATGACAGCTTGGACAATCCTATTGAGCCTAACTGTACTTATCGCTTCTTAGCTGATATAGGTTTAGTGCCTATTGTCCATACTGAAAATAGCGAAAGGGCTATCACTCATACGGTTTTCAGTGGTAGTGAGATATTGATGATGGTGGAGCAAGGAATATCTACTACTACTCTAAACGTATGGTCGCGCTTGCATCGGCAGATGATTGATCATTTACTTGATTATCAGCCGCTACAAAGTCGCTTACTTTGGCAGCAGCAACAGCGTTATCAATTATAGTTTTGACAACGATTTTATAAGCTATTTTTTAGTAAATGATCTAAATATTATTAAAAGGATTTTTTATGACTGACGCCGCGCACATAACAGCCTCTAAATTAGAGCAAATATCAGAAAATGTCTCAAAAAAACCGTTATTGGGGGTCAATATTGACCACGTAGCGACCTTACGCCAAGCACGTGGGGTTAGCTATCCAAGCCCATTAGCAGCAGCCCTTCTATGTGAACAAGCAGGTGCTGATGGTATTACTATCCATCTGCGAGAAGACCGCCGCCATATTCAAGATGCAGATGTTTATGAAATGGCGGGGCAGCTGACCACTAGAATGAATTTAGAGATGGCAGCAACGACTGAAATGTTGGAAATCGCCTGTCAGGTTAAACCGTTTTGGGTATGCTTGGTACCAGAAAAGCGTGCCGAGTTGACTACAGAAGGCGGTCTTGATGTTGCAGGTCAGCTCACTTGGTTGACAGATTATATTAGTCAGTTACAATCGGCAGATATTAAAGTCTCTTTATTTATTGATCCAGAAGACAAGCAGATTACTGCCGCAGTGAATTGTGGTGCTGATGCTATTGAATTACATACAGGCGCCTATGCAGAGGCAGGTTTATCAGACGATACTGATAGGAGAAACGCAGAACTGAATCGGATCAAAAATGCAGTGGTTACTGCTAGGGGTATGGATGATAAGCTTTTAGTCAATGCAGGTCATGGTCTCACACGTGACAATGTCACTGCCATTGCTCAGATCGACGGTATATATGAGTTAAATATTGGCCATGCACTTATTGCCGATGCGCTATTTGTAGGGTTAGAGCAAGCAGTCATTATGATGAAAGCCGCTATGCATCAAGAAGTTAAATAATTTGATTTTATAATTTTATTATTGGCCACATTTGGTCGGGTGGCTTTCATTTGGTTTATAAGTAATGAAACCACCTTGATTGAATGAGATTTGATACATGGTTTGATTGTAAGTAGATGTCGGACAGTATTTGATATGACCAAAATGACCCCTAGGTTTACCGCTATCGCCCCAAAATTTAGTATAATGGCGATTATTTCCTACTCTTAAATACAGAGTACCGTATTTAGGGTTTAATGACTGTTCTTCTAACAGATCATCTATACCCACATCAAAGTTGTTATTATGATTTTTATCCAAAAACAATAACAGTTTCTTATAACTGTCCCTGTGGCAAAGTCCACCACTATTCGATAAACAAAACAATAAATCTTGCCTTCTAATATAGCTTTCGGCTTTTGCTAAAGTCAGAGTATTGTCTATCTGATTTTTGATACGTTTGGCTTCTATATTCGCTAATTGGCTTAAGATAGAAGGTGCGGCAATCATCGCTATGATGGCCAATATCGCTACTGTCACAATCAGTTCCACCAAATTAAAACCATATTCATTATAATATTGGAGAAAACCCTTTTTACTTGACGATACTTTATATAATTTAGTCATACTGGCTATTGCCTGTATAAGAAGAATAGGTAGATGTTATCTAGTTTTTATCCGAAATTCTGATGGTTTTATTCAGTTTTAGTTTCTAATCTCGCTACTCTTAATAGCGTAAAGAGTTTTAAAGACATTGAATATTCGTAGTGAAAGTAAAACAATGTTGACAGTAGAAAATATAAACTAAATATATATCTGCTGTCAACGAATGTTTCAATTCGTGAATGAGCGGTTTTATCAATGGAGAAAATAAGTTATTTGTATTAAGATAGTCTCAATCAATAGATATGATTGTTTTCATAATCTATTCCGATCTAACATATAAAAGATAAAAAGTGTAAAGTGTGTTAGTTGTCAGTAAGTTAAGCTCGCTAATGTGTTTTAGTTATGACATTATCGTGTAATAATGTGTAGCTGGTTAACGAAAAAAGTTGTAAACTGATTTGATAATCGCTAAGCTACTCCTTAATTGGTTTTGCTTTGTAATTTTAAATTCGTAAATGATGTCTACTTTTGACCATCTTAAGCAGCGGTCATGCTTAATGCAGCACTAAAATTATCCTTTGGAGGAAGTTCATGAAATTAAATAAAATCGCTTTGGCTTTATTTGCCATCACAGCAGCCCCACTAGCAGCTAACGCTGGCGTTACTATCAGCCCATTACTACTTGGTTATCACTACAGCGAAGGCGCTGACGATGAGCAAACAGAAGCAATGGTTGATAGTGCTGGGAATGGTTACTATCAAGAAAATGATCTATACACTGGTGCAGCACTAGGTATTGAGCTTACTCCTTCTACTCAATTCCAAGTAGAATATGGTGTTTCTAACACTGATGCTATCAGCAACAATGCAGGTACACCAGCAAGTTCAGGTTCTTATGACGCTGAACAACAAACGATTTCTGGTAACTTTTTAATCGGTACTGAACAATTTACTGGTTACACTGATAGTGCATTCAAGCCGTATGTATTAGTTGGTGCTGGTCAGTCTAAAATTAAGATTGAAAACGCAGCCGGTAATGAAGTTGCTGAGTCTAAGGATACTATTGGTAACCTAGGTTTGGGTGCTATGTATCGCATTAACAATGCTTTAAGCCTACGTGGTGAAGCTCGTGCGATTCATAACTTTGATAACAACTGGTGGGAAGGCATGGCTTTGGCCGGTCTAGAGGTTGTATTGGGTGGCCATTTAGCACCTACAGTCGCTGTTCCACCAATGGAAGAGCCTAATATCTATACTCCACCAATCGTTGTCGTAGAATCTGATCTTGATTCTGATGGCGATGGCGTACCTGATAGTATCGATGCTTGCCCAGGCACTCCAATGAACGTAGTTGTTGATGAGCGCGGTTGCCCAGTACCAGTAGATATTACTGATGAGCTAAAAATGGAACTTCGTGTATTCTTTGATAACGATAAATCAGCTATCAAAAACCAGTACAAACCTGAAATCGCTAAGGTAGCAGAGAAGATGCGTGAGTATCCTAACTCTATCGCTCGTGTTGAAGGCCATGCTTCTAAAACAGGTCCATCAGCACGTTACAACCAACGTCTGTCTGAAGCCCGTGCCGTTGCAGTTAAATCTATGTTGACTAACGAATTTGGTATTGCACCAAACCGTCTATCAACAGTTGGTTATGGTTATGACCAACCAATCGCTGATAACAACACTGAAGAAGGTCGCGCTATGAATCGTCGTGTATATGCCATCATCACTGGTGACAAAACCATGACTGTTGAACAAACTAAAGATATGGTTGTTCAATAAGTAATAGCTACTAATTATGTTATAAACTAATTAGTTACAAAAAAAGCCACCCAATGGGTGGCTTTTTTTTATTTATGTATCGAGAAAAGTGAGTTATTACATAAATCTATGATGCAATAATGTTATACTAGCCACCCAAACACTTTGTAGATTGACAAAGTGTACATTAGCATAGCTATCTGTACGATGGATTTATCAGCATAGATACTTGATTTTACAAATATTAGTTAACCGACTGTGCCTATTGTAGGGTCATTTAATAATAATGTAATTATGACTATCTGGTTAATAGCAAAAGTTTATCCAGCAGTGCTTACTGCTACTGCATTTTTTTAAGACGAAACGAGCATTTTATATGGCGAACGATATCAAACACCTGCGTAACATTGCAATTATTGCCCACGTTGACCACGGTAAAACCACTTTGGTTGA
>NZ_JBAQQF010000075.1:0-15736 GCF_049295055.1 Psychrobacter sp.
AAACAAGAATTCAAAAGGGCTTGGGCTATAAAACGCCAAGGCAGGTGTGGTTTGACTTCTATCGTCAGGCTGCGTAACTAAACTCTCCCAAGTTTAACTGTACGGATTTGACGGCAGGGGTCAGTTATAGTATTTCTATTTGTAGTGGTCAACTAATTTAGGACAGCTGCTAAGAGATTCTTATTGAAGTAGCACTTCTCTTGTCCTGTTGGTGTTAAATAATTATTGCTAGCTATCGAGCAGTTACATTCAAGTTGCCATTTTTACCTGCAATTTTTTTAGCAGCCGTTGCTTTAAATTGCGTACTGTCGCTCTGCATTTTCTTAGTCATAATAAACTCATTATCGAGTCGTTAGTTTGCCAAATCTAGTTGTACGGTTTTTTCAGAATAGCTCAAAGATAAGTCACGATTAATGATGTGTCATTTTTTGAGCTATTGTGATGGTCAAACTCTGTCAGGAATGGCTCCCTGACTCAATTAAATCTAGCTCCCACATAGTTTGCGCTTCACTGTATCAATTACCCCGTATTGCGTAGACCCGCTGCCAAAGCATTGATACTACGGATTAACGGGTCTTCAACATCAAGGTCGCCGTGGTTGACATCATCTGCCGCATCTTTTCGTCTGGCACGTTTTAACAGCTCAATTTGTATATAGTTAATTGGATCTAAATACGCATTCCGCCATTCTAGTGAAGCCGCAAGATTTTGCTGATGCGCCAATAATGAGTCCTGATTAAGCAAAGAATTCAAACCTGAATAGGTCAGCTCGTGCTCATCAGTCACCGCTTTCATAATCTGTTCACGTAACATCTCATCGTCACATAATTGACTATAGGCATGAGCAATACTCATATCAGATTTGGTAAACGCCATTTCAATATTGCTAATAAATACGTTAAAAAACGGCCAGTGGTTATTCATCTCCTTCATCAATGCTTCATCAGCGATGACGCTATGCAGGGCACTACCGACGCCATACCAAGCAGGCAGTGTAAAGCGCGCCAGAGACCAGCCAAATACCCAAGGAATCGCCCGCAAGGTTGTTTTACTTGGTAGACCTTTATTACGATGGGCAGGACGTGAGCCAATATTTAATAAAGAGATTTCTGCCACTGGCGTTGCTTGCGAATAGAATTGATAAAACCCTTCGGTATGATCCGTCAACTTACGGTAGCTTTTCTCACCCGCATCTGCTAAGCGCGCAAAGAGCGCTTCATATTTGGGCAGTTCAGGCGGTTGCACCACAAACCTTGAAGAGCAAGCTTTAAGCGTACCAGTGATACCCATGGTTAACTCAAATACCGCGGTATCAGTGTTAGCATATTTGGCATAAAGCACTTCGCCTTGTTCGGTTACTTTAATCTGTCCATGCAGTGTACCAGCTGGTTGCGCAGCGATCGCTTTATGCGTTGAGCCACCTCCACGACTGACAGAGCCACCGCGACCATGAAACAATCGAGTTTTGATATCGTACTCTTTAGCGATACGATTAATGGTCTGCTGCGCGCTATACAGCTGCCATGCAGACGTAATGATGCCGCCGTCTTTTGATGAATCTGAATAGCCCAGCATGATTTCTTGAGTATTATCTGAGTGCTGCAGCAATCCTCGATATAGCGGGTTATCTAAAACTGCAGGCAGTATCTTATCGATATTTTTAAGGTCTTCGATGGTTTCAAACAACGGTGCTACGGGTAAGTCAGCGGTCAGTTGCCCTTCGTTATTTACGGTACATAAACCTGCAAAACGCATGAGTAGCAACACTTCTAATATTTGACTGGCGTTATTGGTCATTGAAATCACATAACTGCCAAAAGTATCTTCACCCACCAGTTTACGTAAAGTCGCTACTGAGTTCATCAAGGCCAATTGTTCGCGGGTTTTATCGCTTAAATTGTCGGTATAAATGAGCGGTGTACCGGGCTTTTTAAGCAACCGCGTTAGCCATTCTTGGCGCTCTGTTTCATTAAGCGCTTGATAATCTGGCAAATTAGAGGCATTAGCAAAGATATCAGAAATCACTTCACTATGATAAGACGACTCTTGGCGAATATCGAGCGCTGCCAAATGGAAGCCGCAGGTTTTTACCAAGCGAATCGTATCAAGCAACAAGCCTTCGCCATGTGCCGTGTCATGGGTATTCACACTTTGGCGGATGATGCGTAAGTCTTCTAATAGCTCCTGTGGGTTGGCATAAGCATCTTTTTTAGCCTCACTATCACTGCCTTTACTCTGAATCAGACGATTGGTGGCTTTGACCTTATTAAGAATCAAGGAGAGTAATCTGCGATAAGGCTCATTGCCGTAATCATCGAGATTGTAATCAAAGACTCGTCTGTCGAGCTCACTATAACTTTCAATCTTTGCATACACGTCAGGTTCGATGTGAACAATCGTATCGCTGTGAATAAGCTCACGACGTAGTTTCTTGAGCAGCACTTGATAGTGACGCAGTACCGTATCTGCATGCATCAATACTGCCATCTCTGTGGTGTCATGAGTGACAAAGGGATTGCCATCTCTGTCGCCACCGATCCAAGAGCCAAAGCTTATGAAAGCAGGTAAAGGATAGTCTGTTAGTTCAGGATAGATATCAACAATGGCGTCTTTAATATTACGGTAAACCTTGGGAATGGCGCTGAATAAACTGGCATTAAAATAATGCAGTCCATTATTTATCTCGTCATAAACCAAAGGCTTACGCGTACGCACTTCATCAGACGACCAAAGCAAGTCTATAGTTTGCGCGGTTTGTTCTTTCGCTTGCTCATAGGCGAAACTGTTTTCAGCAAGGTTATTTAAGGCATCACTATCAGCAAATAGACTCTGCAAGATATTCATCGTCGTACGGCGGCGTGCTTCAGTAGGATGGGCGGTAAATACAGGTATAAATTTTAATTGCTCAATGAGCTCTCGCATTTGGGCAGGCTCAATATTGCGCTCACGACACTCAAGCAAAGTACGACGAAACGATCCTTCCCAGCTCTGCTCAGATTTCATACGTAGGGCATGGCGCTCTTCACGTAAGTAATTTTCTTCACTCAGATTGGCTAAGAAAAAATAGATAGAAAAGCTGCGGATGACATTTTTTAAGGCTTGATTGTCTAACGAGGCAATGAAATTGATGAGTTGCTGCTGGTTCACTTCGTTAGGCTCACGGCGTTGCTGAATAAAACCTTTGCGCAGGGTTTCAATCGTATGAAGGGTTTGTTCGCCCGTCTGGCGAGAAATAGCCTCCCCTAAAAATGATCCTAATAAGCTGATGCGTTCGCGTAATACGTTGTTATCTATTGTCATCCTTGACCTTCTTATCAAATTGGTTAGCTAAAGAATAATGAAGCAGTGAGTCTGTCGGTTTTTATGAACAAAGACCCTTTTTGATATACCTTGCACAATACTGCCTGCTTAATAGCATACAGGAGATTAAACACATATAAATAATATTGAATATTTATAATAGCAAGCCACAATAAGTTTAAAATTGCTTTTTTCAATAAAATTTCAATTTTTTTAAGATTAAAAGCGCTGCGTTAATATAGTGAATATATTTAACAGAGTAATAAGTAGGACATGACAGTTACTGCCTACTACGCCTTGCAAACCGAAATTAGGAACTGCTCTCAGAAAAATGTTGGATAGGGTTCCACATCAACATTCGTTCAGAAAAGCGATATCTACCATGCATGAATATCCCTGATTACCATTCAAGATTTTGACTTACATAAGGCAAGTTTGTTTTCAAGGTTTTCATTAACTTTGGAAAATAATTATTTAATACCAAGGTAATTAATATTACTATTACTAAAATATTGGTTGCAACCACATATTTACTATCCTAGTATATCTCATATAGTCTAGCGCCTGAAATTGATAATTATTTTTTATTAAGGTAATAAAAATTACCATTATCAGTATTGAGGTTCTACATAATTTTAAACTTATTAATTATCACTAAGTCACATCGTCAAGGAAAGACAATATGAGTATTGAAACCTTAGCCCCAAATTGGATGACTGAAGAGCGCAAAATGGTTTACGAAAGTGCGCTTAAGATGTTTAAAGGTTGGGAGCCAAAAGATGAACAATGGCGAAAGAACGGCATGATTGACCGCGAAGCTTGGGAAGAAGCCGGCGAAAACGGTTTCTTATGTGCCTCAATGCCTGAAGAGTATGGTGGTGGTGGTGGCGATTTTCGTGATGAAGTGGCGATTATTTATGCGCAAGCGGAATCTAATCAGTCAGGCTTTGGCGGTATTGTGCATTCAGGTATCGTAGCCCCTTATATTTTGGGTCACGGTACAGAAGAGCAAAAGAAAGAGTGGTTGCCAAAAATGGCTAGTGGCGAATATATCGCGGCTATCGCGATGACGGAACCGGGTACAGGCTCTGATTTACAAGCTCTTAAGACTTACGCGGTAAAAGATGGCGATGACTATATTATTAATGGGTCAAAAACTTTTATTACCAATGGTCAGCATGCCAATTTGATTCTACTTGCTTGCAAAACGGATCGTGATAAGGGCGCTCAAGGCGTCTCGCTCATCGTAATAGAGACTGACGGTTTAGAAGGATTTGCGCGTGGTCGTAATTTGGAAAAAGTCGGCTTGCCTTCTCAGGATACCTCGGAGCTTTCTTTTAGTAATGTTCGCGTACCGCAAAAAAACCTTTTGGGCCCGATAGAAGGGATGGGCTTTATTCAAATGATGCAAGAGCTACCAAGAGAACGTTTAATTATCGCGTTGACAGGTATCGGTGCGATGAAGCTGGCTATCAATTTGACGCTTGATTATGTCAAACAACGTGAAGCCTTTGGCAAGCCGGTTTGGAAATTCCAAAACACTAAATTTAAAATGGCAGAGTGTTATGCCAATTATCTAGCCGCCCATAGTATGTGTGACTTAGCGATAGATGCCATCATGGAAAAAAGACTGTCTATTCCTCATGCCTCGCTAATCAAATACTGGGTGACTGAAAAGCAGTGTGATGTGATCGATGAGTGTGTGCAATTGTTCGGTGGATATGGTTATATGAAAGAGTATCCTATTGCGCGCCTGTATGCTGATGCGCGGGTACAGAAGATATATGGTGGTACTAACGAGATTATGAAAGAGCTTGCTGCTCGCTTTATGTAACCTGCTTTATATAAGAGAGACAGCTGAACGTATTGATTAAGTTCTTATAACTTATAGAACGTTCAGCTGACAATTTGAGGTTTACTACTAAATATTTATTATCAATTAAAAAGTAAAAAGGGATTTTTATGACTGAGACCGCTTACATCTATGACAGTATTCGTACCCCACGTGGTAAAGGCAAAAAAGACGGCTCTTTATACCAAGCGTCGCCTATTTGGCTGGTTCGTGGTTTGTTAAAAGAGATGGAGCAGCGCCATAACTTGGATACGAGCTTAGTGGATGATGTTGTGCTTGGCTGCGTCACTCCAGTAGGTGAGCAGGGTGCTGATATTGCTCGTACTGCTGTTCTTGATGCAGGCTGGGCACAAAGCGCTGCAGGTTTAACGTTATCTAGATTCTGTGCGTCAGGTCTAGAATCAATTAACCTTGCTGCTGCCAAAGTCATGTCAGGTATGGAGGATTTAATCGTTGCAGGCGGTGTCGAATCTATGAGCCGCGTTCCTATGGGTTCTGATGGCGGTGCTTGGTATATGGATCCACGGGTCAACGACGCGACTGGCTTTGTACCGCAAGGCGTAGGCGCTGATACGATAGCCACGCTCAAAGGCTTTAGTCGTACTGATGTCGATGCGTTCGCTACCGAATCACATCGCCGTGCTGCTAACGCTTGGGAGCAAGGTTATTACGATAAATCAGTGGTACCAGTCACTGACATCAACGGTATGTTATTACTCGATAAAGATGAAACCATTCGTCCGAGCACGACCGTTGAGACTTTAGCAGGGCTGAATCCTTCATTTGTTATGCCCGGTCAGATGGGTTTCAATAGCGTAATCTTAGATAAATACACCACTATCGAAAAAGTAAATCATGTTCATCATGCGGGTAATTCATCCGGTATCGTTGATGGTGCGGCTATATGCTTAATCGGTAGCGCTGCTGCTGGCAAAAAAGCGGGTCTTAAACCACGTGCCAAAATCACTATGGCCGCTGTCATAGGTTCAGAACCCACCATTATGCTGACAGGCCCGACGCCTGCCTGCCAGAAAGCGTTAGATAAAGCCGGTATGAAAGCCTCAGATATTGACCTATGGGAAATTAACGAAGCTTTTGCCGCTGTTCCTATGAATACTGCCAATGATTTTGGTATCTCGCTTGATATCGTCAATGTCAATGGCGGCGCTATTGCTATGGGTCATCCGCTAGGGGCTACAGGCGCTATGCTAATGACTACTGTGCTCGATGAGCTAGAACGCCGTGACCTTAAAACCGCTATGCTGACGTTGTGTGTCGGTGGCGGTATGGGTATTGCGACTATCATCGAACGAGTATAAATACCTTATTTCATTGAATATAAAATGATAACTTTGAGATCATTTAAAGGATAAAAAATGACTACAAATACAGACAGCATCGATACTATTAATAAACTGGCAAATTTTTCAGCGCAGCGTGATGATGATGGCATCGTCACCGTAACTATTGATCAAAGCGATCGAAAGATGAATGTTATCGGTGAAGGCTTTACCGAAGCTTTTGCCGCTTTGACAGATAGCTTCACTAGTGATGAGTCTGCTAAAGGTTTAATCCTAACCTCAGCAAAAGACAGCTTTGTCGTTGGTGCCGATATTGATCAATTATCACGTATTGAGACCGCTGAACAAGCTTTTGATTTAGTCGAAGACTTAAAAAATAGCCTACGCAAACTTGAAACCTCAGGTAAGCCCGTAGTCGCTGCTATGACGGGTACCGCTCTAGGTGGTGGTCTTGAGATTGCGTTGGCGTGTCATTATCGTATAGCAATTGACTCTCCAAAAACCAAACTGGGTCTACCAGAAGTTAAACTGGGATTATTGCCGGGTGGCGGTGGTACCCAGCGTCTACCAAGGCTGGTTGGCATCCAAAAAGCGCTTGAGCTGATGACGCAAGGACTAGAGCTACGTCCTAAAGCGGCGCTTGATATCGGCCTTATCGATGCTACAGCTACTGATAATGAAGATATGTTAGCGCAAGCGAAAGAGTGGATCAAAGCCAATCCAAAAGCGCAGCAATCTTGGGACAAAAAAGGCTTTAAAATCCCCGGCGGCAACAGCATGCATCCTAAAGTGGTGCAAGTGTTCTCTATTGCTCCTGCGATGTCCAATCAAAAGTCGCACGGCAACTATCCTGCGATCACTCATATCATGTCTAGCGTCTTTGAAGGTTGTATCGTCGATATCGATACGGGACTCAAGATTGAATCACGCTATTTTGTCGCTTGTGTCCTATCTCCTGTGTCTAAAAATATGATTAGCACGCTTTGGACGCAGCTTAATAGCATCAAAAAAGGCCAATCTCGTCCTGATGGCTTTGAGCGCTATAAAACCAAAAAAGTAGGTATCTTAGGTGCGGGTATGATGGGTGCAGGTATTGCTTATGTCAGCGCCAAAGCAGGACTAGACGTCGTCCTACTCGATACTGAACTGGCAGGTGCTGAAAAAGGTAAAGCGTATTCTAGCAATCTGTTAGATAAAGCAATCAGTCGTAAACGCTCTACCGAAGACAAGAAGCAATCATTACTTGCACGTATTCATCCAACCGTCTCTTACGATGACCTAAAAGACTGCGATCTCATTATCGAAGCAGTTTTTGAGAACCGTGAAATTAAAGCTAAGTGTACTCAGCAGTCTGAAGCCGTTATACCAGAATCTGCTGTTTATGCTTCTAACACGTCAACTTTGCCTATTACTGGACTGGCTGAAGCGAGCAAACGTCCGCAGCAATTTATTGGTCTGCATTTCTTCTCGCCCGTCGATAAAATGCCGTTGGTTGAAATCATTGTCGGCGAAAAGACCGATGATGAAACGTTAGCCAAAGCCTTTGACTATGTGCTACAAATTGGCAAGACGCCTATTGTTGTCAATGACAGTCGCGGCTTTTATACCTCACGCGTATTCGGCACTTATGTGTCAGAAGGCGTCGCTATGTTAGGCGAAGGCGTACATCCACGTAGTATTGAAGTTGCTGGCATGAAAACCGGTATGCCTATGCCGCCGCTAGCATTACAAGATGAGGTGTCGTTGAGCTTAGCCTTGCATGTCATCGAGCAGCAGCAAAAGGATATGCAAGCCGAAGGCAAAACCATGGTTATGCCTCCTTCTTATGACATCCTCAGCGCTTTTGTTAAAGAGTATGATCGCGAAGGTAAAAAGAACGGTAAAGGCTTTTATGAGTATCCCGAAAAAGGCGATAAGCACTTATGGCCTGAGCTGGTTAACTTATATCCAACTACCAAAGAGCAACCTAGCCAAGAAGATCTCGTTGATCGTTTGATGTTCATTCAAGCCAATGAATCTGCTAAGTGTTATGAGGAAAACGTCGTACGCTCAGTGGCTGACACCAATATTGGCTCTATCTTTGGTTGGGGTTTTGCGCCGCATCAAGGCGGTACTTTGCAGTTCATTAATTCTATGGGTGTAGAGCAGTTTGTATCTCGTAGTCGTGAGCTTGCTAAGCAATATGGTGAGCGTTTTGAGCCGGCTAACATCTTGGTAGATATGGCTGAAAAAGGTAAGGAGTTTATAGATGGCTAATTTAGCTAATGCTATGGATGGCATGAGCGATTGCTTACAAGGATTGCGAGTCATTGATTTGACGCGCAATCTGCCTGGGCCTTTTGCGACGCGTTTGCTTGCTGATTTGGGTGCAGAGATTATAAAAATTGAGCCTAAAGGTGGTGATCCTGCGCGCGCTTTGGGGGGATTATTCGATGCCTTAAATCATGGAAAAACGATTGAGAAAATAGACTTTCGTGATGCTCAAGGCATAGAGGCTATCAAGTCTCATATTGCAGGTATTGATGTTATGCTCGATAGCTTCCGTCCTGGAGTGCTAAAAGGGATGGGTTTGGATGCCCAAACTCTGCATGCCATTAATCCTAAATTGGTCATGGTATCAATTACTGGATATGGGCTAGCAGATGAAAGTGATGTTGAAGCCAACTCTGAAGCCCAAATCAAGCATGACTGGGCGGATAAAGCAGGCCACGATATCAACTTTATGGCGATGAGTGGGGTACTTGATCAGCTGCGAACGGCAAAGGGCGAACAAGCTATGCCTAATATTCAGTTCGCAGATTTGGCGGGTGGTAGCGATACGGCAGTGATTGCCTTACTAGCAGCAGTCTTTGCCGCCCAGCGTACTGGCAGAGGGCGACATATTGCCGTTAGTATGACTCATAGTTTATATAACCATATGATCATGCCCAAGGCCACAGGAACGCTCGTTAAGAGCTTTTCAGGTCAGAATCCGCCGCCGCACTATGACTTTTTGGGTGGATTGCTACCGTGCTACCGCTTATATAAAACCTCAGATGATCGTTACATGGCGGTGGGCTCATTAGAGCTTAAGTTTTGGCAAGGATTATGCGAGGTACTAGAGCTGCCTGAGCTCAAAGATGCCCATTGGCAGCGAGGGGTTATGCCGACCCTACCTGCTAGTAAGGATGCGCTATCGAAAGTCATCGAGAAATTTGCCAGTCAGCCACTTGAGTTTTGGCAGCAGGTCTTTGAGACCGCAGACGTTTGTGTGACGCCGGTTTTGAGCTTAGAAGAGGCCAAAGCACATCCTCTATTCGCCCATCAAGACGAGCATCACTCGACACTAGGATGGCAAGCTATTAAGGAATAACTCTCAAATAAAGAATAACTCTCAAAGTTAAATTTTAAAATTATTTATTCTTTTAACTCATTACCAAGGAAGGTAAGTTATGGATAAGTTTTGGACACAGGGTTATCCAAAAGGGGTGAACGCACAGATAGACCCGCCTCACAGTACCGTGATTGATACTTTAGACGACAAATTAATAGAATTCGCTGATCGGGAATTTTCTAGCAATATGGGCGTTAGCTACTCTTATGCTCAAATTGACAAGATATCGTTAACTATTGCTGCGTGGATTCAAAACTTAGGACTAGCCAAAGGCTCAGTCATAGGTATTATGATGCCTAACGTCCATCAGTATTTGCCTATTGTTATAGGAGTCATTCGCGCTGGCATGGTGACGACTTTAATCAACCCTTTATACAGCGCCCGTGAATTAAGACACCAATTGGTTGATTCTGATGCGGCAGCAATTTTTATCTTAGAGCCTTTCTGTAAAACACTAGAAAAAATAGTCAAAGACACGCCAGTCAAAACGGTAGTCATCAGTAAGATAGGCGATATGCTAGGCACAGCAAAAGGCACGCTGGTAGATGTCGCGGCAAAATATATCAAAAAAGCCATTCCTAGTTACGAGCTAAAATCTAATACCAGTTATAGCGTTATTAGCTATAAATCTGTTCTAAAGCAAGCTAAAAACTTACCTTATACTCGTCCTACTGCTCAAGCCAGCGACTTATTGATGTTGCAATATACCGGCGGCACTACGGGTGTCGCTAAGGGTATTTTGATTAGCAATAAAAACGTCGTGACCGCCACTTATCAGTTCATTGAATGGTTTAAACCTGTTTATGCCGACGTTGCCGATGATATGCAGATGAATACTATTATCGCTCTGCCTCTTTATCATATTTATGCCTTTATCTGTTCTATCGTGGGGATATGCGTGGGTCAGCATCTCACCTTAGTCACCAACCCACGTGACATTCCAGGCTTTGTCAAAATATTAAGCAAACGTCCCTTCCATCTATTACCGGGTGTTAACACTCTCTTTCAAGCTTTTGTAAACAATCCTGAATTTGGTAAACTGGACTTTTCTGCATGCAAATTAACTGTGGTTGGTGGTATGGCAGCGACCCCCGAAACGGCTAGACGCTGGCTTGAAGTCACCGGTTTACCTATCCTTGAAGGTTGGGGTATGTCTGAGACCCTTGGGGTCGGCACAGCCAATCCATTCGACGGTACTGAATACAGTGGCAATGTCGGCTTGCCTCTATCTGGAGTAGACATCAGTATACGAAATGATGAGGGAGAGATTCTTGAATTAGGCGAAGTCGGCGAGATGTGCATCAAAGGCGATAACGTCATCACTAGTTATCATAATATCGACAATACCAGTTTTTTCACTGCTGATGGTTACCTAAAAACAGGCGATATCGCTTCTATGAACGAGCAGGGCGCTATCAAAATATACGACCGCAAAAAAGATATGATCATTGTCAGCGGCTTCAATGTTTATCCTAACGAAGTCGAAAATATCATTGAGACTCATCCTAAAGTTGCCGAATGTTCGGTCGTTGGTATCGTTGATGAGCATCAAGGTGAATCGGTCAAAGCTTATATCGTTAAAGCGGATCAGAGTTTGAATGAGGAGGACATCAAAGCGCTATGTAAAGAAAATCTAGCGGGCTATAAATGTCCTCGCCATATAGAATTCATAGCTGAGCTACCTAAATCTACTGTAGGAAAAATACTGCGCCACAAACTTAGAAAATCAGCTAGTACCGCTAAAATATAGTTTTAACATTTAAATATAGTTTTAACATTTTTACCAGTAAGGCTTTAACCACTAAATGACAATGGATGTTATTTATTATGTCTACCAAGGAGAATGTAAAATGTCTAAATTTAAGCTATCTAAACTTTACTGCGCGGTTGCCGCTCTATCTATAACTTCATTGGCTGGAGCTGCAGGACTAGATCGCTCTGGTCAAGCGAGTGAAGATTTTAGCTCAAGCGGCACCATAGCTTATGTCAGCGCTTATCAAATCGACCCTGAAATATCAGGCGTAGAGTCAAACGGTGACAAAATAGGAGATCTTGGAGAGAAGTATGAAGGCTACACTTATGGTGTCAAAACAGACATCAATGACAAATTTAGTGTTGGCGTATTTTATGACCAACCTTTCGGTGCCAAAATTCGTTACCAAGGCGACAACTAACTAACTAACGTCAATGCCGCTAATGATAATCGTAAAGAAACTAAGGTTGATGTCAGTACCGATAATTTCACAGGCCTACTAGGAGTTAATTTAGGAGCCAACAATAACTTCAAAATTTATGGTGGCCCAGTGCTGCAAAAAATTGAAGGTGAATTAGCAATTAACAGTAAAAATCCGTTACTTGCTGCTGTAAATGGTTACACGCTCAACATCCCAAAGAATGAGGCCTATGGTTACATGGTTGGGGCCGCTTACGTTAAGCCTGAAATCGGTCTAAAAGCGGCTATTACTTATCGTTCAGAGATTGATCATGATGTGAATTATGCAGAATCTATGCCATATATTAATGCAGTTAATACTCAATTACCGCCCGCCATGCAATTAGTAGCTACACAAACTCAAGAAAAAGAGCTTACCACCCCCAAATCAGTAAATATAGACTTTCAAACCGGTCTTAATTCCACCACCTTATTAACCGCCAAAGCTCGCTGGGTTCCTTGGAGTGATTTTGATATAACACCGCCATTATTAGATAAAAATGGCGTCGCTTTAAATGCTTTACAACAAAAGATTGTCGATGAAGTCAGATTGTTGGAATATGATAAAGACTCTTATATGCTTGAAGTAGGATTGGGTAAGCGTCTAACGCCAAAATTAGCAGTATCAGGTTCCATTGGGTGGGATAGTGGTGCTGGTAATCCAGTATCACCTCTAGGGCCTACCGAAGGTTATTATAGCGTTGGCCTCGGGGCAAAGTATAATTTGATGCCTGAGTGGGCAGTATCTGCTGGTGCTAAGTATCTGATGTTAGGTGATGCAGAGGGTTTATTGGCCGCTAGTGGAACAAAAATTGGTAAATTTGAAGACAATGATGCTTATATTATAGGAATGAAACTATCCTATGCTGCAAAATAAAATGTTTTAAATTGATAGTGTATTGTCTGAACTAAGTAGTAGGCTATAAGCCTTTAATATAAAGGGTTATAGCTCATTACTTATTATGTTAAAAATGATACTAATCCTGATTATGATCCATCTAAGGAGTAGATGACTCAGGTTTAGATATTGATCGCCACAGTATATTAAACAACGCATCGAAATTGGCATTGAGCGGTAGCTCTGCTTGACGAATAGTGTGCATAATACCGAGCCGACTGATAAAACCCATAAAAACATCAAATAGAATATTTAAGGGAACTGTATCGACAAGAACGCCTCTGTTTTGACCGTCCTTAAGTACGCTTAAAAAAGCATTAATAAGGTCTTTATTATTATAAATAGCAATGTTGTGAAAACGCGATATCGATACTTTAGATAACACCATAACTGCGTCAGGATGATTATCTACAAAATCCAAGCATACCCATAGCGTCTTGCGTAAACGATCCTCTACACTATCAATGCCTTGCAAATGATCCATCATTCTTGTCGCTAGTCTCCCTAGCACTATATCCATAATGGTATAAAGTACCGTTTGCTTATCACCAAAGTATTTATAAAGGGTTTGCAATGATACGTTTGCAGCATTTGCAATTTCTATCATAGTGATATCGCTAACATCATCGCCCGCAAAAAGTTGGCACACCGCTTTTTCTATTTTTTCCAAAGTAGCAGGTCGCATGTCGCTTAAAGGAGCTACGGCTAGAGGTTTGGTCCGGTTAGCCGCTTTAGATATTTCACCTTTAGTTTTACTGCTTTTTTTACTATTGCTAGTACTCGTACTAGATTGCTGTTTTGACCGAGAGTTTTTCATATCTTATATTCCATTGGTAAAACGAGGACACACCCTAGTCTCCAAGCCTTTAAGGCTTAATTTTGTCTGGTATGATAATTATAATTACCATTATAATACAACTGGTTGCTTATAATAAGTTATTTTAATAAAATAAAGTCACAAGGGTAGTTATATTAAGATATTTTCTTCATTCGAAGCTTTAATTTTAAAGGTAATTTATATTACTATTATAGTGTAAGTTTATACTGTTTTATTCTGTCCCTCTACTATGACGCTATTAACTTTGGTATTGGTCAATGCTTTATGATCAAGTCTAATACGGTCATCACTAGCTAAAGCATATTTTATACATTCAATAAATGCCTGCTCACACTTTATACTATCAAGGAAGATATTATGACTATCAATTGCTTCAAGCCTAGCTGGATGAACGAAGAGGTTGGGATGCTGCATGAAAGTGCGCTGAAGCTGTTTAAGAGTTGGGAGCAGCATGATGAAAGATGGCGCGACGATGGTATGCTTGACCGCGAGGCATGGCTAGAAGCGGGCGAGATGGGCTTTTTATGTGCATCCATGCCAGAAGAGTATGGCGGGGCGGGTGGTGATTTTCGTCATGAAACGGCGCTAATTTATGCGCAAGCTGAAGCCAATATGTCTGGTTTTGGTGGGTCCCTGCACTCTGGTATTGTCGCCCCTTACATCCTACATCACGGTACTGAAGAGCAAAAGCAAAGATGGCTGCCAAAAATGGCGACAGGTGAGCTTATTGGTGCTATTGCTATGACGGAGCCTGGTACAGGGTCTGATCTACAAAATATCAAGACTTATGCAACAAAAGAGGGTGACGATTATATTATCAACGGCTCAAAGACCTTTATTACTAACGGTCAGTTGGGCAATTTAATCATTGTTGCTTGTAAGACTGACAGAGACGAAGGCGCAAAAGGCGTATCATTAATCGTCGTCGAGACTGATAGCTCTCCGGGGTTTGAGCGTGGCAAAAAGCTTAAAAAGCTCGGTATGGCGTCACAAGATACCTCTGAGCTTTTCTTCACTAATATGCGAGTGCCACAAAAGAATCTCTTGGGTACGGTTGAAGGCATGGGCTTTATGCAGTTGATGCAAGAGCTTCCACAAGAGCGTCTATTGGTCGCATTGGCAGGAGTTGGTGCGATGAAGTTAGCGCTAGACCTAACCATCGCTTATACCAAGGAGCGCACCGCTTTTGGTAAGCCAGTATGGGGCTTCCAGAATACCCGATTTAAATTAGCGGAGTGCAACAGTCATTATATTGCTTCAAGCGCACTTTGCGATGCTGCTATCGAAGCACTACTGAAAAAAGAGCTTACCGTACAGCATGCCGCCTTAATCAAATATTGGGTGACTGAAAAACAGTGTATCGTCATGGATGAGTGTGTGCAGTTATTCGGTGGTTATGGTTACATGATGGAATATCCAATTGCCAGGCTATATGCCGATGCACGGGTACAAAAAATATATGGCGGTACTAACGAGATCATGAAAGAGCTGGCATCACGATTTATGTAGATTTTATTTAGATAAGAACCAAATTATATTAATAGTTGATATAAGATGATTTGGGAATATTATAAAGAATAGAGATATTTAATTAACTAATCAGTTTTTTTAAACTTTTTAAAATATAACTATAACTAATTAAAGTATAAATATTTTAAAAATGATATTAGATGAAATATAAAAAGTAGTTGATCTTTTTATTAGATAGTATCAACTTATTTTATATATCAAAAAATTAATTATTTTTTTAAAATTTTTTAATGATAGTTAATATATTTTAAACTATTTAAACTATAAAAATGTCGTAAATAAAAAATAGTTTGAGTCTTGCTATTGCTATAGTCAATCCCACTTAAAAGTGTTATAAACTAATTATCAAATCTAATTGTTATTATAAAGACCATGACTTACTCACTACATTTTCGTAGACAAGTTCTCAAAAGTATAGATGACGGCATGACC
>NZ_JBAQQF010000076.1:0-218623 GCF_049295055.1 Psychrobacter sp.
ACGATCGGTTAGAAAGACTTGTTGCTTCTCAAAAAAGCTTGATAATCACTTTAAAGTATTCGATCTGGTGTTCTTTTATATCAATTATGGCTATGTCTGATGTCAGCATACTTTTTAGAACACCACCAAATGCTTTAATTCAATGTGCTGTTCTAAGATTAGTTTATTGATTCATTAGACTCTCAGCTTTTTACTATTCATCAACGCCGAATAACTGCACCGAAACTTAGTAGTCCGTCAATAGATAAGGATATTGTCAAAATCAGCGGTAATTGCTTTATGTCAGCGCTGTTTTTCTTATTGACACGGATCTGGCTACTTCACTACAAAAACCTAACTTATATTAAATTTCAAGGACGCTGACTATGACGCCAAACAAACCTTGGCTTGCAAATTATCCTAATAGTGTACCTAAAACTATTAACCCAGATAAATATAGCAGCGTAATGGAGCTGTATGAAGAGTGCTTTGATCGCTTTCGTCTGCATCCAATGAGTATTTGTATGGGCGTTAGCCATACCTATGATGACGTGGATAAAGCCTCTATTGCTATTGCTGCTTGGCTACAAGCGCAAGGACTGCCTCAAGGTAGTGTGGTTGCACTCATGATGCCAAACATTCCGCAATACTTGCCGACGATGATTGGTATTTTGCGCGCAGGCTATGTCTGTACCCCTGTTAACCCACTATATACTGGTCGCGAGCTGCGTCATCAACTAAATGATTCAGGCGCTCAGGTTATTTTTGTGGTCGACAACTTTGCCCAAGCACTTGAGCAGGTCATTGAAGAAACTAATATCAAACGTGTTGTCCTATCAAAAATGGGCGACATGATGGGTCTAAAAGGCATCTTGGTAAACACTATTATCCGTCAGGTGAAACGCTTAGTACCTAAGTATAATCTGAATGATCCTAAGTACGACGTTACCAAATTCCCTGATGTGCTTAAAAAAGGCAGAAACCTGCCATTCCAAAAGCCAAAATTATCTTTGAATCAAACCGCCTTTTTACAGTATACCGGTGGTACAACAGGGCTATCAAAAGGAACTATTTTAACTCAGCGTAATATCGCAGCTGCTGCCATGCAGTCTGAAGCGTGGTTCCGCCCTATCACCTCAGAGATTAATGAGGTGTACATCAATATGGTTATGGCATTACCGCTGTATCATATTTTTGCCTCTATGCTCAGTATGTTAGGCATGCGCTCAGGCCATACTTTTATCTTGATACCTAACCCGCGAGATATACCAGGTTTTATCAAAACTTTATCAAAACAACCGTTCAATATATTCCCTGCCGTTAATACCTTGTTTAAAGGATTGCTTGATAACCCAAACTTTAAAAACTTAGATTTTAGCTCATTACACCTCTCACAGGCAGGTGGTATGGCAGCGACTCCACAAACAGCGGCACGCTGGTTGGAAGTCACTGGTTGTCCCATGATTGAAGGTTGGGGTATGACTGAAGGTGTGGCAGTAGGTACTAATAACTTAGTAACTGACCGCCAGTTTAACGGTACTATTGGCCTACCACTTCCTAGTGTCGATGTTGTTATCATTGATGATGATGGCAATCCTGTGGGTATCGGCCAAGCTGGCGAAATGTGCGTGAATGGCCCTAACATCACTCCAGGTTATCTTAATAGAGACAGTAGTGATGAATTTACTAAAGATGGTTATTTCCGCACGGGCGATATCGTCAGCATGGATGAAAGAGGTTACATTACCTTGTTAGATCGTAAGAAAGACATGGTTTTGGTCTCAGGATTTAACGTATATCCAAATGAGATTGAGTCAGTGATGCTTGAGTGTGAGGGTGTTATTGATTGTGCAGTGATTGGTATCCCTGATGAAAATCAAGGGGAAGCCGTTAAAATTTATATCATACCTGCCGATAATAATGTCACCAAAAGTTCTATTAAAGAATTTGCGTTAGATAATATGACTGGCTATAAATGCCCGCGTCATATTGAGTTTGTTAGTGAGCTACCAAAGAGTAACGTCGGTAAAGTACTGCGTCAAAAACTCCGCGAAAAGCATATGGCAGACAACCCACAACTGTAATTAAATCAAAGCCTTGCTTAAAAAGCGCCTTACATTAGTGTAAGGCGTTTCTTTATCTCAAATACATACTTTTATTGAAAAACCACTACATTTAATTATTTAATAAATTGGTAATGACTAAGTTGAGGTCATAGCTTTACTTATATTAGATGCTGCTGATTATACAATTGATATTTTCTAGCCTTGAAAGTAGCTCATCTATTATTCTCGACCACTTATATTTTTTCTCTTGCAACATATATTTTTCAACTTATCAAGCTTAACTATAAACTATCAAGTTCTTGTATAGCAATAACGAAATCAATGGTAGTTATGTTAATGTGTTGCCACAATATGTTACGCTATTTTTTATTAATTTATATTGATAGTACGTTTAACCAAGGTTAACTTACTCAATTTTTTTAAAGAATATTTCGAAGGACCAAAAGCAATGACTAGCCATTTAAGTTACTTAGGTGTTTATTCTTTGTAGTTATATAAATTTGTAGTTGAATAAAATTTTATACAGGCAACCGTATTTTAGCAGTTTGTGAATAGATGGAATAGCACTCGACAATCCATCGCTTACCTTGCGATGAATCATATTGTTGACATGGATGTGACTACTTTTTTATAACGCCTTAACTGATCGCAAAATTTAAGGACACTAAGTATGACCACAGATAAGCCTTGGCTCGCTCAATACCCAGACAACGTACCTAAGACTATCAATCCCGATCAATATGAAAGTCTCATAGAGCTATATGAAGAGTGTTTTGACCGCTTTCGTATGCATCCTATGACTATTTGTATGGGCGTCACTCATACTTATGGTGATGTGGATAAAGCATCCCTTGCCGTTGCCGCTTGGTTACAAGCGCAAGGTATCCCTAAAGGTAGCGTAGTGGCGGTCATGATGCCAAACGTTCCGCAATACTTGCCGACGATGATTGGTATTTTGCGCGCCGGCTATGTGTGCACCCCTATCAATCCTCTCTATACTGGTCGCGAGCTGCGTCATCAATTAAATGATTCAGGCGCTCAGGTTATTTTTGTGGTCGATAACTTCGCCCAAGCACTTGAGCAAGTGATCGAAGAGACAGATATCAAACGTATTGTCCTATCAAAAATGGGCGATATGATGGGTCTAAAAGGTATTTTAGTAAACACTATTATCCGTCAGGTCAAACGCTTAGTACCTAAATATAATTTAAATGATCCTAAATACAATGTCACTAAATTTCCTGACGTGCTTAAAAAAGGTAAAAGTTTGCCTTTCCAAGCGCCAAAAACCTCACTGCAACAAAAAGCCATCTTGCAATATACGGGTGGTACGACGGGATTATCTAAAGGCGCTGTCTTAACTCAGCGTAATGTCGTAGCCGCCGCTATGCAGTCAGAAGCATGGTATCGCCCTGTCACCTCGGATATTAACGAGGTATATATCAATATGGTTATGGCGTTACCGCTATATCATATTTTCGCCTTTATGCTTAGCCTTCTCGGTATGCGCTCAGGTTATACTTTTATACTAGTACCTAACCCACGTGATATGCCTGGGTTTATCAAGACTTTATCAAAACAGCCGTTCCATATTTTCCCTGCGGTTAACACCTTATTTAAAGGATTACTTGATCAACCAACCTTTAAAAACTTAGATTTTAGCGCATTACGCATCTCGCAAGCAGGCGGCATGGCAGCAACTGAACAGACAGCGGCTCGCTGGTTAGAAGTGACTGGTTGTCCGATGGTTGAAGGTTGGGGTATGACTGAAGGCGTTGCGGCCGGTACTGCTAACGTTATTACTGATCGTAAGTTCAATGGCACCATTGGTATTCCTGTACCGAGTGTCGATGTCATCGTGGTCGATGACAATGGTGAGCATGTCGGTTTTAATCAGTCTGGCGAGATGTGCATCAAAGGACCAAATATTACTGCTGGGTACTTTAATAAAGATAATACCGATGACTTTACTAAAGATGGTTATTTCCGTACGGGCGATATTATCAGCATGGATGACAGAGGTTATATCACCTTACTTGATCGTAAAAAAGATATGATTTTGGTATCGGGATTTAACGTTTTCCCGAACGAAATAGAATCTGTTATGCTTGATTACAAAGGTATTATTGATTGCGCGGTCATTGGTATTCCTGATGATCATCAAGGTGAAGCCGTTAAAATTTATATCGTCCCTGCTGATAATAATGTCACCAAGAGCGATATTAAAGAGTTCGCTATAGAGAATTTGACCGGCTATAAATGTCCGCGTCATATTGAGTTTGTCAGTGAGCTACCAAAGAGCAATGTGGGCAAAGTATTACGCCAAAAACTGCGTGAAAAACACATGTCAGACAATCCTCAAACCCTGTAATTTCCAATGGTTTTAATTTTCAAAATTTATAATCTTTAAAAATGATAATCTACAAAAATGATTAAGAAAGCCCTCCACATTATGATGTGGAGGGCTTTTTGTTGCTTTGCTTTTGTCTTGCTTTTATCTTTATTAATACCCATCTCAAAGCAAGTGCTACTAACTTACTTTATTAACTATTTGTAATGGTAGATGCTTCATTGCCTGACCCACGATTGACCATGGTAGGCTTGGTACACAAGCTTCTTCTACTCCCGCTTCAATGGCTGCAACGATGGCTTTCGTACCCGTATCTGCATCAACCTCAAACGGTAATGGTTTAGCATTGGTATTGATTTCAGTACGGATATAACCTGGATAAATAGTAGAGACTTGAATCGGCAATTTGGTCAATAGCATATCGGCACGAATACCTTCTGCAAGATGAGCCAAGCCAGCTTTACTCGCACCGTAAGCAGTCAGGTGTTTAGGTAGTCCGCGCATCGCTGACATACTAGATATCACCACCAAATGACCACTGTTTTGTGCACGAAAGATAGCCATCGCAGCTTCACACTGCGCTAGCGCTGATATAAAGTTGATCTCAACCGTACGGCGGTTGGTGTCAAAACGCCCTTTACCAATGCGGCGACTATCACCAATACCCGCATTGACCACAACACGATCAATATGACCAAAATCAGCGGCGAAAGCATCAAATACTGCAAAAATCGAGTCATAATCGCTGACATCTAACACACGATACTCAATACGAATATCAGGATATTGTGTCATCAGCTCTGTTTGTAGACTCTCTAGACGCTCAGTACGTCGCGCACAAATCGCCAAATTATAACCAAGCTTTGCGAACAATCTTGCCATGCCCTCGCCTAATCCTGAGCTGGCACCTGTGATTAAAATCGTCTTACCGCGACCAACCTGCTGTTTATTTAACCTTTTTAAGTAATGCGCTGGCTGTATGGCACTAAATAATTGATTTTTACTTTTAGTAACCGTTTTTGCTACTAGGCTCAGTAATTTATTTTGCATGAATAGTCCCTTATCTATCAATAACGATATCAATATAGCGTGAATACTTTATTAACTGTCTAGCTAGCTGTATTTATCTTCCACAGCTAATCAGTCATTCGCCATAAATTATGATGCTTTTAAAGCCAGTCAACTATACCTTATTACAGAAGCTTTACCATTAAAAATACTTATGAGCTCTACTTACCAGCTTATCGCCATGTCACAAAGCGTTTGCCTTCAGCAAATAAGTGACTATATTCATTTAAAGACAATAGACGTGCGCCCTGATCTTTTAAAGTAATAGAAGTCACGCCGGTATTGACCAAGCTTTTATTCAACTGATAAGCGGTTTGGCTACCCTGTTGTAATAATTGCGCAGCAATTGCTGCAATCACACCACCTGAAGTAAATACCAGCACCGTACTATCACTATCTAAATTTAGGTTTGTCACTTGTAGGCGTACTTGCTCAAGTGCTTGCTTTGCCCGTTCATTAAACTGTGACCAGCTTTCGATATAATCATGATCATTATCACCCGCATGCCAGCGCTGCATGGCTTGGTCAAACAGCACAGCCAAACGCATCATCGGTACGTCTGCCTTAGCAATCTCAGCAGCAATTGCGCCTTGACTGCCAAAAGCAGGATCAGCTTTAATAAACACATCCTTATGATTGAATTCGTCAAACTGCGGCAGCACGTAGCTTTGTGGAGCATTAAGGTCAATAGCAGGTGTCACAGCCATATCATTATCATTGCTACTACCTATAGACGATTGATAGCGCTCCCAAAAATGACGAGCAGAATCTTGCTGCCTGACCAAGCTACCCGTAAAAATAGCATCAATTCGGCGCTGCGTCGTTGCATAATGCTGACCTAGCATTTGTGCCTGCACCTCACCAAGCTCTGAGAGCTGGTCGTAATTCTCTTGTCCAAATGACGCTTGACCATGGCGCGCTAACAGTATGGTTGTCATAAAATGCTGCCTTATTATTGCTTTATTAACGATACTTTTTAAAATTTTCTGCTTTAGTATACTTTTAGCTGTTTATTTTTCAGCTTTATAAGCAGTCTGACCAAAATAACTTTTTGGTAAAATGCCTTTGATAACGGATTGTATAGGACTTGGTAGTTGCTCAATCATGGCAGCATCGACACCCATATCTTGCAGATGCGGCTGTACATGGCTGGTAAATAGTGCCTCGCCTTCGTACTGAGCAATCAGTTTAAGACACTTGGCATGTAGTACATGCACGATAATCCAAAAGTTCTTAAAGGCTGGATTGGTCGTTTGTTTATGATAATAGCGGTAGTAAATCTGCTGGACGATGCCCGCCAAACGGAATAGACCAAATACTTCATAAAAAGTCCAGTTGTCTATCTCTAAACCGGTCTGTTTAAGATAATAAGCAACCACTTCATCACGCGTCATCATACCTTTTAAATGCGTAGGCTGACGACGTGACTGCTGCATAATAATATTATCATCTTCTTCAATCCAGTAAGCCAAGGCGCTGCCCAAATCCATCAAAGGATCACCAAGTGTCGCCATTTCCCAATCAAGTACGCCGATAACTTTGGTTGGATCCGCTGCATCCAAAATGACGTTGTCAAAACGCCAATCATTATGAATCACGCAGGTTTTGCTGTCAGCTGGTGTGTGCTTACCGAGCCACTGTCGAACTAAGGCAAAACTTGGTACGTTAGGCGTTTTGGCTTTGACGTAGCGTTTATCCCAGCCACTGACTTGGCGTTCGCAATAGCCATCACCGCGCCCAAGATTCACCAAATCAGGATGTTCTTTATAATCCACTTGATGCAATTCAACCAAAGCATCGATGACATTGGTACATAGCGCGCGTGTTTGCTCTGGATCTAAATCAACACCTTTTGGTAAATTAGCACGAGGAATGATACCTTCCATCCGCTCCATGACATAAAAATCAGCACCAATAACGTCTTCATCGGTACATAATGCAACCATTTTTGGCACATACGGGTAAGCGTCTTTTAAAGCTTTTTGCACGGTATATTCGCGTACCATATCGTGCGCTGACTTGGCCTTGGTGCCTTTTGGCGGACGGCGTAAAATTAAATCTTGGCTTTTACTTTCAGCGTTATCTTCACTCTCATATTGCAAGCGATAGGTCCAGTTTGAAGCACCACCTGAAAACTGAGTAACGGTAGGCTCGCCTGCTATATCAACACCTTGATCGCGCAGCCATGTGCTGACAGCGTTGGCATCTAGCTCTTCTCCTTCTCGGACAGCGCCGCCTTTATCTAGTACTTTACTAGGTGTTTGTTTATCGGTATCAGTATTTTTGGCATGATGAACAGTTGCCATGAGATAGTCCTTATCGTGTGGTCAGTTATTTTTATCAATGTTTTCAGTGATGAAAAATTCACTATTAAATCATTAATAGTGAATTTTTAGTTAGCATCATTATTAACCTAATTCTGAATACTTCTAAGCGATCATATTGTGAGTAGTCAAAGCCAGTTATAATAAAGTCAATAACAATTAAAACTATGCTTTGGTAGGTTTAGACGAACGGCTAAAACCCTGACGCTTTAACTCTAACTTAGCGATCATCGTTTTATGTACTTCATCAGGACCATCAGCTAAACGTAGCGCTCGAGCTTGGGCAAAGAAGCTTGGTAACAGCGTATCTTGGCACACACCCATACCACCATGAATCTGAATCGCCATATCGACCACTTCTTGCAGGACTGTCGGTGCGACAACTTTAATGGCAGAGATTTCAGTCAATGCTGCTTTCGTTCCTTGGGCATCCATTTTTTGCGCCGCATATAAAGTCAGCAAACGTGCTTGGTCAATCTTAATGCGCGCTTCAGCGATACGCTCAAAGTTGCCGCCTAACTGTAGCAATGGCTTACCAAAAGCGGTACGCTCCATACCACGTTTAACCGCTAGCTCTAACGACTTTTCAGCAGCACCAATACAGCGCATACAGTGATGAATACGACCTGGCCCTAAGCGACCTTGCGCAATCTCAAAGCCCATGCCCGGTCCACCAATAAAGTGACTGACTGGCACGCGTACATTATCAAAGCTAACTTCGCCATGACCGTGCGGTGCATCATAGTCACCGAATACTTTCAGCATACGCTCGATGTTTACACCCGCTGTTTTTGCTGGTACTAACACCATCGAATGCTGATGATGACGGTCTTTATTTTCATCAGGGGTGTATGCCATTACAATCAATACATCGACCGCTGGATCACCAAGACCAGACGACCACCATTTGCTACCATTGATGATAATCTCATCACCATCGACGACCGCAGTCGCCTGCATATTGGTCGCGTCACTTGATGCCACATCAGGCTCAGTCATACAAAATACCGAACGCGTCTTACCTTCTAAGATTGGCGTTAGCCATTGGTCTTGCTGCTCTTGCGAGCCGTAGCGCCATAACAACTCCATATTGCCGCTATCTGGCGCATTACAGTTGAATACATAAGGCGCCAGTAAGCTGCGACCAGTCAATTCTGCAATCGGCGCATAATCCGTAACCGAAAGTCCTGCACCCAATTCATCATCAGGTAAAAATAGATTCCATAAACCTGCTTCGCGTGCTTGCTTACGTAAGCTCTCATATTTTTCTGGCCATTGCCAGTTTTTCCAATTGCCATCAGGGTTCTGCTCATGACAATCTTGCCAAAACTGTGCTTCTATCGGCTCAATTTGCGTCTCGATAAATGCTTTGACTTTAGCATGCATGGCTTGACCATGTTCTGTCGCCGTAAACATGAGGGTATTCGACATAGATGACTTCCTTTTCAATGTTGTTTGTTGCTTATTTTTAATCAAGCTTTAAATAAATACTTGTAGTGTACGTACGTATACTATTTGACAGACACACTATTTATAACATAGCACCTATTAATAAACAGCAAAAAGGCGCGACCCGTTAGGACACTCCTTTTACAAAATACAAACAATGCATCATTTAAGGGTGGAAATCTAAAGCGCATCTAAGTATCAAAGTTTTAATACTTAAGACTATTTTAGGATATTTAAGCGATTATTTAAATCAAAGCGCGCTAGTGCGTCTGGGAGTTTATCAATCGCCATACTCAATGTTGCTTCTGCGGCTTGCGACAACCCGAGTTTTTCGGCGAGCGTTGGCTTTTGGCGTGAATGCAACGCGTATACTTCACTATCTTCCATGCGCTCCAACAGATAACTGTCTGATGTCTGTAATTTATCCACCAAGTTCAAATGTAACGCATCTTCACCGTACCAATGCTCACCTGTCGCGACTTTATCTACATCAAGCATGCCGCGATAACGATTGACGAATTGCTTAAACAACTCGTGTGTTTGCTCAAGCTCTTCTTGGTATTTGGCGCGATCTTCAGCGTCATTTTCACCAAACATAGTGACGGTACGTTTATAATCACCTGCGGTAAACATCTCAAAATCAACGTCGTGGTTTTTCAGCCATTTATGGAAATTAGGTAACTGTGATACCACGCCGATAGAACCGATAACCGCAAACGGTGCCGCCACGATATTATCTGCAACACAGGCCATCATATAGCCGCCACTAGCAGCAACCTTGTCGACGCATACAGTGAGCTTTAAACCAGCATCTTTTAGACGTGCCAATTGTGCAGCTGCCAGTCCATAGCTATGTACCAAACCACCACCTGATTCTAAGCGTACGACGACTTCATCGCCTTTATTAGCCGTACTAATCAGCGTACTAATTTCTTCACGTAAATGCTTGACCGCTGTCGCTTTGATATCGCCATCGAAATCTAATACAAAGACTTGTGGTTTATGAGCGCTTTCTTTCTTCTTATTTTTACTTTTAGCTTTTAGCGCTTGCTTGGTTTTTTTAGCCATGTTTTTTTTGAATTGCTTAAGAGCTGTTTTACCTTGGGTTGCTTCCATCAGGTCTTCGCGGCGGTGCTCTTGGCTTTTATTCAAATGTATAACACGTAACTCAACAGGGTTTTTAGAGGGATGAAAAAGCATAAGTAGAATTCCTTGAGCAAGTAAGATAAATTTAATAGCGTTTTATAAGTTAGGCTGATATGTGCATAGTGATCGATATTTTCAAGCGAGATGACAATATTTAACCCAATGCAAATGTTCTGGCATAAATACATCCGGCAGCGCAGCATGCTTATCATTAATTTGACGCCACTGATTCCTAGGCTTAAATCCTTAAGCGTTGATTAGACGCCGCTGGTTGTATAACAAAGGCAGATTAGGCATAATATGCGTCTATATCAAATTTTCTGCAGTCAACGTGATGACCATTTGTCTTAATCGCGTTGTTTGTGCTTTTTTAGCAAATAGCTTGAATCGCACAACGATGGCTGCATGATTGTATTTCGAATTGGGCTGACAACTGGATAACTATATTATGACGCAAAGCACTATGACGCATAGCGAATACCGAGACGAATATTGCGGAGCCGTAACCGAAAGCTTAATTGAGCAAACCATCAGTGTCGTAGGCTGGGTACATCGTCGTCGCGATCACGGTGGCGTGATTTTCTTAGATATGCGCGACCGCGCTGGTATCTTGCAGGTCGTTGTCGATCCTGATACCCCAGAAGCCTTTGCGACTGCTGATGCGGTACGTCCTGAATATGTGCTAAAAATTACGGGGCGTGTACGTCGCCGTTATGAAGGTACTGAAAACGCTAATATGACCAGTGGTCACATTGAACTGTTGGCTAAAGAAATTGAAATACTGGCAAAGTCTGAAACCCCGCCATTCCCATTGAATGACGAAAAAACCACCGTATCAGAAGATTTGCGTTTGAAGTATCGCTATCTTGATATGCGTCGTCCGCAAATGCAAGATCGCATGGTATTCCGCGCCAAAGCCACTTCAGCGATTCGTCGTTATCTAGACGATCATGGTTTCTTAGACGTTGAAACACCTATCTTGACTCGTGCAACGCCAGAAGGTGCGCGTGATTATCTCGTGCCGTCACGTACGCGTCCAGGTAACTTTTTTGCTTTACCGCAGTCGCCACAGCTATTTAAACAATTATTGATGGTGGCAGGCTTTGACCGTTATTATCAAATCGCTAAATGCTTCCGTGATGAAGATTTACGTGCCGATCGTCAGCCTGAATTTACCCAAGTAGATATCGAGACTTCTTTTTTAAATGAAGAAGAAATCATGAATATCAACGAAGGTCTGATCAAGCATGTATTTAAGACCATGATGGATGTTGAATTTGAGCAATTCCCACGTATGACTTACGCGGAAGCGATGCGTGACTATGCCTCAGATAAGCCTGATTTACGTATCCCATTAAAATTGGTCGATGTTGCTGATTTGATGAAAGATGTAGATTTTAAAGTATTTGCTGGTCCTGCTAACGATCCTAAAGGTCGTGTTGCTGCTCTACGCATTCCTGGTGGCGCCTCATTAAGCCGTAAGCAAATCGATGCTTATACCAAGTTCGTTGGTATCTATGGTGCACGCGGTTTGGCTTATATTAAAGTCAATGACGCAGCTAACATCAATAACGGTGTTGACAAAGAATCTGGCCTACAGTCTCCAATCATCAAAAATATGACGGATGATGTATTGGTAAGCTTAATCGAGCGTACTGGTGCGGAAAGCAACGATATTATCTTCTTTGGTGCGGATAAAGCCAGTGTGGTGAATGATGCCATCGGTGCGCTACGTCAGAAGATTGGTCTAGACTTACAGATGACAACTTGTGAATGGGCACCACTTTGGGTGACTGATTTCCCAATGTTTGAAGAGACTGACGATGGCAAATGGACGTCGATGCATCATCCATTTACTAAGCCTAAAGGTTCAGTTGAAGAGCTGAAAACCAACCCAGAAAATGCGTTATCTATCGCTTATGATATGGTATTAAACGGTACTGAAGTGGGTGGCGGTAGCTTACGTATTAATACGCTTGAAATGCAAACAGCTGTATTTGAAGCATTAGGTATTGATGATCAGGAAGCAGAAGACAAATTTGGCTTCTTGCTTGACGCGCTAAAATTTGGTGCACCGCCACATGGTGGTTTGGCCTTTGGTTTAGATCGCTTAATCATGCTAATGGTAGGCGCAAGCTCTATCCGTGACGTGATTGCCTTCCCAAAAACCAAAACTGCTGAGTGTCCATTGACGCAAGCACCTGCTGAAGTCGATAGCAAGCAGTTACGTGAGCTGGGTATCCGTGTACGTGAAAAGGTACAAGCTGATACCAATAAACCTGCTGAATAAATGGTCTGATAATGTGCAGATATTATTTACAGTGCTGGTTACGTGATTCGTCACCATGTGAATGGTTATGAATCCGTATCATATCTTTAAAATCGTGCCACTATCTGTCTTGCAAATGCTGGCACGTTTTGCTGCTTGGGTCATTTTAAGAATGCCAAGCGCTAGTATCATGCGCACGGTTAAAATCAATCTAGCGCTGATTGCACCTAAGTTATCTGATTTACAAAAGCAAGCATTAACCAAAGATATTATTTATCATCAGTGTTTAACCAGTATTGAATCTATCAAAAGCTGGGCGATGCCACCTGAGTGGAGTATCGCTCAAATTCGTAACGTCCATAATAAAGACATTTTACTTGACGGACTTGCCAGCCCTAACGGCATGCTCGCGATCGTACCACATTTGGGTACGTGGGAGATGATGAATGCTTGGCTCAATCAGTTTGGCTCGCCAACCATCATGTATAAGCCTGTTAAAGGTGATATGACCAATGATTTTGTTCTGCAAGGTCGTGCAAGGCTTAATGCCACATTAGTACCGACAGATGGTAGCGGTGTCAAGGCAGTCTTTAAAACCCTCAAGCAAGGTGGCTTTAGTATTGTATTGCCCGACCACGTACCTGACCAATCGGGTGGTGTCATCGTGCCTTTCTTCGGTATTGAGACGTTAACCAGTACCCTTGCCTCTAAGCTTGCTAGTAAAACCAAATGTGCCCTAGTCGGATTGGCATGTATACGCCGTGATGATAGACGCGGCTTTGATATTTATTGCTATCAATTGGACGATCCAGCATTATATGATCGCAATACTGAAACGGCCGCTTATGCGCTCAATCTAGCAATGCAACGTATGATTGAAGACAATTACAGTCATTATATGTGGGGCTATCGACGTTTTAAGCATATACCTACGATAGATAATCCCTATAATGCTGATGAAGCTGATTTAGCAGAATTTATACGCACTTATCACGCTAGAGTCGATAATAATTAACATCGCTACAATGAGGCTACAGTGAGACTCTTAGGCTACTAACTACTGGTATTAGCTGAATTTTATACTGTTCATCGATTTCTTAAGAATTAGTCCTTTATTTACATCAACATGAGTGCATTATGGCAACTGACGTGAATCAAAATTCATCGACAAACCAAGCGCAAACAGACAGCAAAAAGTCTGAACAGCGTTACATCATTTGTATGAAATGGGGTGATAAATACGGTGCTGAATATGTCAATCGTCTCTATAATATGGTTCGTCGCAATCTAACCTTAGATTTTCAGATGGTCTGCTTAACGGATGATAGTACTGGTATTAATCCTGCAGTCATCTGCCACCCTATTCCTGAAATGAATCTGCCAGCAGGACCTGAGCGTGGCTGGAAAAAACTCACTACTTTTAAGCCCAATCTATATGATCTCAAAGGGGTCGCGCTATTCTTAGATATCGACATCGTGATCGTTGATAATATTGATAGCTTCTTTACTTATAAAGCCAAACACAATGACAGCGTTGTTATCATTCGTGATTGGAAAAAACCGTGGCGAATGATTGGTAATAGCTCGGTATATCGCTTCAATATCGGTATGGGCACGTATCCTGATTTGCTCGCAAATTTTGAGCGTAACTTTGATACGATTCGGCAGCAAGTTCGTCATGAGCAAGCGTACCTGTCCAACTATTTACGCGAGCATCATCATCTTGAGTACTGGGATAAAGAGTGGTGTGTCAGCTTTAAATACCAGTGTATCGCGCCCATTCCTTTTAATTTCATACGCGCGCCTACTTTACCTGATGGTGCAAAAATCGTTATCTTTCATGGTGAGATTAATCCACCCGACGCCATCAATGGTGGCGGTGGTAAATGGTATCGTCACGTAAAACCGAGTCCTTGGCTAAAGAAATATTGGGTATAAATCCCAATATAGACAGCAAAAACATCCGGAGCTAAACTTGGATCTACCTCCTATCGTTGAATTTAAAATTGGCAACGAAACCATTGCTATTCATGCTTTTGATGCGCAAGAAGCCCAACAAAATCTTTACCAACAAGCGGTCAATATTATTGCCTCTGGTCCTTCTATTGCCGATTTAAAATTCACAGATTTAGTAGATGCTGCTACTATTTTTGTAAATGGCAGTATCAGCTTAACCGCTCAGCACAACTTTACCAATATAGTTGGTTATGTCATTAGTGATGCGCGTTTTATTAAGCATCAGCCCGATATGTTAAGAAAACACTACACAGGTCAGCCTTTATACGCCACTTTAGCAGTGCTTGAAGCATTAGCAGTTTCCCATCCTAGTATAATCAGCAATTATCATAACGCTATACGCATTATTTATCCTGTCGATAGACCTTGGGGTGTCAAGACAAATAAGTCTAGGTTTGGTGGACTACTATTTAAACAACGATTACTCAATAGAAAAACACCGCTATCAAACTTTGCCAATCAACCCGAATTCGTTATTGATACGCATCATAAGCCTTCCCCTATTGGATTGTCTTTAGACGTGACTCACGGATTTGTAGAGGCCGGCACAGTGGCTTATGTAGCCACGCAACTGGCTTTCTCCCGTGGTGCAGGCTCGCTGCATTTATATGGTATTGATTTGCTCAATAATGACAAGCCGCGCTTTTATGAAAACAATGAACGCAGTGCGCCCACGACTCTCAATAACGTCATGAGCAATACTATTGTGCCCTCATTTAATTTATTAGCTAAAACCTATCAGCAGCTTGGCGTGAATATTGTTAATCACTCTCCTATCTCTAAATCGCTTTTTGACTTTAATTAATATCATTTTTCATTTCTGCAGAAAAATCTAAATACTGCTTGGCTATATGGCTTGGTAATAGCGTTTGTTTCAATGGAGATTTATAGTCATTCAAATTATCTATTGCCTTATTCATTAGTACGGCTAATGCGTCGATATCACCGACAGGCACTAAGTTTTTCTTTGGCAGTAGCTCTCTTGGACCAAAGGGACAATCCGTACTGATGACAGGCACATTTAATGCTTGCGCCTCGACGATCACATAGCCAAAGCCCTCAAACTTAGAAGTCATTACCAGCAATGCTGCCGCCGCAATCAACGGATAGGGATTGGATTGAAACCCTAAAAAATGTACACAGTCATCAATACCCAGCTCAATAGCCAAATTTTTCATCTCATTTTCAAGTCTGCCCTTACCGACCAATACCAATGGTAGCTTTCGTTGGGTTTTAGCATAGGCTTGTAATAATTCTCGATGCCCTTTCATCGTATCGAATGAGGCCACATGAATAATGTACATTTTATCAATCAAGCCAAACTGCTTGATAGCTAACGATTGATCAGCGGCTTTTTTTATCTCGTTAACATCACATGGATTATAAATCGTTGTCGCTCTATTCAAGTTATCTATTAACGCCAGTAAGTCTTGGCGTGCACCTTCGCTGACACAACTGCAAGGATGAGCGCCATAGACCATTTTTAAATGAGCAATCGTTTGAGCAGGGATGGTCGCTAGCTGCTCTTGAAACTGTCTGGACAATGCGGTATGTAATACATTGACAATGTTTGGTAGTTGGCTATACGCCATTATCCAATTGACTTTGTATATGTTAGCCAAAACCAAATTAGGCGTTCCTATTTTCTTAAAGACATAGTCATCAATGCGCTCTGCAACCTTCTTATAAGCGGCGGCTTGCTTACGTTCTGTCTCAAATAGCGGTTCATTGTAGGGAACAACATGGTATTCAATGCGAGGGTCTAGTCGCATGTCATGCGACTCTTCTAAGCACAGAACATGAACATGATAGTTCATCTCAATGTAAGCACGCGCTAATGTCGTGACCATACGTTCAGCGCCGCGCCCTTCTAATGCTTTTAATATCAATAAGATAATGGGTTGATTGTTAGACGTCATAGTAAGGTATCTTTCTTATTTGTGAGACATATCTTGTTATAATCAGCGTAAATCATAGTGGTAAACCGCTTGTTTGATATTGCGGTGCTCTACCTTTGTGTGCTAGTCTCCTCTATTTTTAGATTACAATTTAGGGTGGTGTTCTAAAAAGTATGCTGGCGATAAAAGTCAATAAGAAATCTATACTAAGTTCTCTGGTTCTATAGGGTTTTCAAAGCTTCAAAAATTGTTAAAATTTTAATTAGCATACTTTTTGATACACCACCCAATTTAGCATCTATTAAAACACTTTCTTATCCATTCGCTAATACAGTCATCATTTTCTTTTTGTTTAATTAAGCTGTAGGCTTCTATCTTTTAAGATATTAGCCCTTATTTTGATGCAAATTCAAATCGTTATCAACAGGAGCCTAAGGTGTGAGTCATATAAAAAACATTAGGTCATACCGCCTATCAATAGTAATGATAGTCAAGAACGAAGCCAAAAATCTCGCTGTCACTTTGCCTTCTTTACAAGGTTTAGCAGATGAGATCATAGTACTTGATTCTGGCAGTACTGATAATAGCCGCGAACTTGTAGAGCAATATGGTGGCAAATGGTACATCAATACCGATTGGCAAGGGTTTGGCAAACAACGTCAATTGGCACAATCCTATGCGACAGGTGATTGGATTTTTGCCTTAGATGCCGATGAAGAAGTAACACCTCAGCTTAAAGAAAGCATACTAAAAACTATCTCGCAAAAACCAGAGAATAAAGTATACGGCATCAAACGTATTGATTGTATCTTTGGACATGAAATTGATCCCAGCTATTGGAGAATAAAAGCGCATTGGCGCTTATATCCAAGTCACTTTTCATATAATGATAATCTCGTTCATGAATCCGTCGTATTAAATAATACCAAAGTTGAAACTTTAGATGGTTTTCTACGTCATCATACTGCAGATAGGCCACTATTTTGGCTACAAAAACGCTTAGATTATGCCAAGGCTTGGGCTGAGGATCGTCATGCAAAAGGTAAGAAGGTTAAGTTTTATAAAGTTATCTTCAATCCAATCTGGGCATTTATTAAACAATATTTAATTGATGGTCGGTTCTTAAAAGGTAAGTATGGCTTAATATATTCGTTATTATTTACCCAATACACGTTTAATAAATACGCCATTTTATATGATCTAACACACAATCAAGCAGAGCAAGCATTTATAAATTCTCTAGAAGTAGCAAGAAACTTACAACCAATAAACTTATCAAAAAAGCAGAGCACTTTATCTTTGGTGATGATCGTAAAAAATGAAGCCAAACATTTAAAAGCATGCTTAAAAACAGTACAAGATATTGTCGATGAAATCATCATTTTGGATTCTGGTAGCACAGATAACACTGAAGCGATTGCCCAGCAGTATGGTGCTAAATGGTATGTTAATGAAGAATGGCAAGGATTTGGGAAACAGCGACAGTTGGCTCAATCTTATGCTACTTGTGATTACGTATTAGTGCTAGATGCAGATGAACGTTTAGAAGATGATTTACGTCAATCTATTGTTGATTTATTAAATAAGCCATTACAGACGGATAAAGTATTCAGTGTGGCGCGAGTCAATCAATTTTGTGGTGTTGAAGTTCAAAATCGTACTTGGTATACAGATAAACTGGCGCGATTATATGCTAATCAACAATTCAAATATTCTGATTTAGACGTTCATGAATCTTTAAATCAGAAAGGTGTACCAAGCGAAGTAGTAAAAGGTTATTTACTACATATCACCAATGATAACTTACATCATTTTTTAGTAAAAAACATTCGTTATAGTCATGATTGGGCAAGAGAAAAACATCAACACGGCAAAAAAATTGGTTTAATAGGGCTGTTATCACGCTCTTGGTTTTCTTTTATCCGAGAGTACATTATTCGTGCAGATCTATTAGGCGGTGCTTACGGCTATATTTTGGCTTTTGCCTCACTCGGCTATACGATGGATAAATATATAATGCTCTGGCAAATGAACCAGGAAAAAAGTAAATGAAAAACTATGTAATTAGTCTAAATACAGCTATTGAACGCCGCAAGCATATCACCCATGAATTTGGTAAGCAGGATATTACATTTGAATTTTTTGATGCAATAACAACCCATCAATTAGACGAAGTTTCTAAACAATTAGGTTTACTGTTATTTGAAAGCCGGCGTTTATCAGCGATAGAAAAAGCTTGTTTCTTAAGTCATATCTCCTTATGGCAAAAGATGATAGATAACAATCTCGAATATATAGCCATTTTTGAAGACGACATTTACTTAGGCAAAAATGCCAAAAGCTTCTTAACAGACTATCAATGGTTATCAAATAATCTAAACGACACAGATATCGTAAAATTAGAAACGGCATTTGAAGAAACTCATCTGAATAAAGAAGTAACTGGTTACGAAAACCGGTATTTCTCTCGCCTACAAAGCTCCCATACTGGAGCGGCTGCTTATATTATTTCGAATAAAGCAGCATCTACCCTTCTTCAATATATTCGAGCACTAAATGTAGATGATTATATTGCTATCGATCATATAATCTTTGGTAAATTACTAAGCGAGCTACACGTATACCAAATGACACCCGCTTTAAGCATACAATCAACTGTTTTGGAAGGAGATAACCCTACTTTAAAAAGCGATCTAGAAATAGAGCGTTCGAAACACAAAAAAATCGCACCTAAAGGAAGTAGAGATTTAAATCATTTTTTCAAAAAGATAAAACGTAGTATAAGCAAACGTATTTTTTATACTACCGTTCTTTTTGAATAAAAAAAATATTAGTTTTTCATTTGTAGTCTTGCCTTAATATTTGCTTTAGCTCGCGGTTTCATCATATTAAGCGCCTCACCTGCAAGCACTTTTTCATAACATTGTATATAACCTCTTGCCATCGCAAGATGACTAAAATACATTCGTGCATGGTCATGGCATGCACGTCTATCAAATTTATCAATATTTTTAGTCGCTTCAGTAAGCTCAGTATAACTATCAGATAGAACACCTATATTCTCTTGCGTAATGATGTCTGGCAAAGCACCAAACGGTGTCGCAAGTACAGGACACCCCAAATACAAGCTTTCAATGACGGCCAAACCAAAAGGCTCATGCCATAATACTGGGAAAATCAATCCTTTCGAATGACTTACCAATTGATTTTTTTGTGTGCCGCCTATCATTCCATGAAATGTTAGTTTTGAAGACATATAAAAATAAGGGTTGCGGCGAATATTAAAACGTTCACCCCCCAAAACATGCAGTGGGATATCTACTTTTCGAGCAATTTTAACTGCTCCTTGTATATTCTTAATTCGCCAAGAAGCTTTAGCTAAAAAATGGATATAATTTTTAGGATTGAAATTTGGCTCGCCATAATCACCCCAATACAAACCATTGTGCACATAACAGGTAGCATTATAGTTTTCAGCATGTTTTTTTGACAAATAAATAGTATTGACAGGATACTCCTGTTCAACTTCGCTATTACTATGTTCGGTACAAACAAACGGAGTTTCAATATCTCCTTCATAGCGAAAATGAAAATGGATAATATCTGCCCAACCTTCGACCTGACTTTCTAAAGAGAGTTGCTCATCAAAATATAAAGCATCGTCCTGTGAGCTTTTATACTTTGTTAAAAATCTGACATCATGTCCTAATTCTTTTTGTCCTTGGTACAATCCCCATAAAACTCGTTCAGTACCACCATAATCTTTTGGCGGAATACTTAATTGGGTAAGAAGAACATGCAATATTTTCATCATTTAACCTTTTAAGACAAAGTCATATGGAATGTGCTGAGTAACCTCAGGGGCTCTATCATGTAAAGCATAGCCATTTAAGACTTTTTCGTAATAATATAAATAGTTTCGACTCATCACAAGATGATTAAATGTCTCTCTTGCGTAGTCATGACAGCGTTGACGGCTAAATTGCCCAATATTTTTTAACACTTCTACCATTTCACTTTTACTATCAGTACTAATCCCAACATCTGGATTAATTAACTCTGGTAAAGAACCACATTGACTACCAATAACAGGACAGCCTAAATATAGACTCTCAATCATCGCTAAACCGAAAGCTTCATAATTTAATACGGGAAAAATCAACGCTTGCGAGTTACGAATTACCTGATTCTTTTTATCGCCGCCAAGCATACCGTAGAACGTTAAGTCATTACCTCGATAAAGATAAGGTTGGTATTTTCCATCTTTACGCCATTTTAAGCAATAACGCTTACTACCAATAATATGTAAATTTTTATTCGCTTGCCGTGCAATCTCTACACTATCTTTCAAGTTTTTATCTTTATATTTTGCATTTGCTAAAAAATGAATATAATTACTGGGCTGATTCACATTAGGCTTACCGTAGTCATCCCAATATAAGCCGTTGTAAACATACGCTTCTCCCCCACTACGCTCAGCATGAAGCCTCCCTAAAAAAATAGTGTTTTTAGGAAATACTGCAGGCGTGATTTGTTGATTATGTGTAGTACAGACAAAAGGAGTGCTTAACTCACCCCGAAATAGAAAATGGAAATGAACAACATCAGCCCATCCTTCTACTTGCGATTCAAGAGAGTGAGAGGGGTTATATAAAAGAGAATCAGGATGCTGGTTCTGATGTTTGGTTAGGAACTTAACATCATGCCCTAACTCCTTTTGCCCTTTATATAACGCCCAAACAACGCGTTCAGTACCGCCATACTTTAAGGGCGGTATAGGCATTCTAGTTAGTAGAACATGAAGGATTTTCACAGCTACCTCAACATATTATGAGTTAAAATCAGGATAATGAGTTTATTAAAAAAGGCATCATAATAGATTCTTTATACAAAGACCATTCTATATATCTACTTTAAAGGAAACTATTTACTCATAAAAAAGCTGAACGATGACGTCCAGCTTTTTAAAAATACATAACAACTCTACGACTAATCAATAAAACTTAACCAATCCATATACTGCTCGTTGCGACCATGCACCACATCAAAATACAGGGTTTGCAATTTCTTAGTCAATGGTCCACGACCACCATTGCCAATAGTACGGTCATCATATTCACGAATAGGTGTCACTTCAGCAGCGGTACCCGTCATAAATATCTCGTCCGCCAAATAAAACTCATCACGAGTGATACGACGCTCAACGACCTTGATGCCTAGATCATCGGCAAATTGAATGATGGTACGACGCGTGATGCCATCAAGTGCGCCGCCTGCTAAATCTGGCGTATGAAGCACGCCATCTTTCACTAAGAATAAGTTTTCGCCAGCGCCCTGGCAGACATAACCTTGTGGATCCATCAAGATAGCTTCGTCATAGCCATTACGAGTCACCTCTTGATTGGCCATGATGGATACTGGATAGTTGCTTGATGCCTTTGCTTTACACATGGTTGCATTGGTCATGTGATGAGTAAATGAAGAGGTCTTTACACGAATACCATTTTTGATGCCATCTTCACCAAGGTATGCGCCCCAATGCCAAGCCGCAACCATCGCATTGATACTGTTATCACGTGATGATAGACCTAGCTTTTCAGCACCCACCCAAATAAGCGGACGAATATAGGCTTCTGCTAGCTTGTTTTGCTTGACCACATCTTTGTGCGCTTGCTCAAGTGTTGCGGCATCAAAAGGCACATTCATCTGAAAAATCTTTGCGGAACCCAAGAGACGTTCTGTATGTTCTTTTAGGCGAAAGATTGCAGTACGGTTGTCAGCGGTTTGGTAAGCACGTACGCCTTCAAACACGGCCATACCATAGTGCAGGCTATGCGTAAGCACATGAACCTTGGCATCTGGCTGTTCAATCATCGTGCCATTCATCCAAAGCTTGCCTTCGTCTGTTGCCATATTCATCTAATAATCCTTATGTTAGCGCTGATGTCTAACTTTTTTGTTGAGTGTTAAGTAAATGTTTTAATTAAAATTTTATGCTGACACTAAGTGTATATTTTCAGGTGCCTATTTTAATATGAAATTTTAAAACGCAAATGATTATATCACTGGCACGCCAAGCAAATACAACATTTTAGTTTATCATTGCATGGCTTTTATTTATACACTGAGGAAGAAAACCTACATCATTTTTTAATAATATTATTCTGTCGATTCAACGCCCATCAGATGCTGCCACTGCGCTTGTACCAGTGCTCGCGTTTCTTTCCAAAGAGACTCGTCAACCAGCAACGACTGCTCGGACAATGCCAATTGATGGGTCGCAGCGCGTATCCGTAGATAAGCATCGGTTAAATCCTGACAGACCTCTGCCTCCCAAATACCCAGTGTAGCCACTTCCTCAAAGATACGTACGTTATCACTCCACTTGGTCAAAGTAGGATGTTCATGTGAATAGGCCAATACCGCAAATTGTGCCAAAAACTCAATATCCACGATGCCGCCTGCATCTTGTTTAAGATGAAACTTGCCCGCTTGTTGTTGCCATTGACTGGTTCCTAGATGCTTTTGCATTTTAATACGCATACTTGTGACTTCGATACGTACTTCTTCAATCGTGCGTGGTAATGCCAAAACAGTTCGGCGAATATCACAAAAACGTGCGGTTACGCGTTTATCACCGCAGATTGCTCTTGCTCGTACTAGAGCTTGATGTTCCCATGACCACGCTTTATCCAGCTGATACGTTTCAAAAGCATGGCAAGAAACCACCATCATACCGGCATTACCAGATGGGCGCAGACGCATATCTACTTCATAGGCACGGCCGTCACGAGTTTGGGTATTGAGATAGGTCATGAGCTTTTGCGCTAGCCGTGCCGCAAACTTCATGCCACTGACGGATACTTCTCCCGTGGTCATGCCCTGCTCTTTTATTTTATGCAGAAACACTAAGTCTAAATCGGATGAGTAGGACAATTCAAGACCGCCAAGCTTGCCATAGCCGATAATCGCAAAGCCGCAATCCGCTTCAGTAACCGGATCACCATCTTGGCCGATAGGATAACCATAGCGTTTCACAATTTCGGCAAAAGCACGCTCTAGCGCCGCTTCTAATACCACAGCTGCAATATAAGTCAGTGAGTCTGAAACCTTCATGATCGGACGCTCAGCCAACACATCACTGGCAGCGACCGCTAGTACTTGGTTCTTTTTAAACAACCGTAATACGCTAAGCAGCTCTTCTTCATCATTGGGTTCTACTCGCAATAACTGCTGACGTAATATATCCCGCAGCTCAGGCTTGTCTGGCAAATGCCGATAACGCTGCTGTAAAAAGGTATCTAACAACACCGGATAACGTGCCAATTCTTTTGCAATCCAAGGACTAGCCGACAGCATCGGAATCAGCTCAACCGTTGCGTTGGGATTTTCTGCAATCATGACCAAGTAGATAGAGCGACGGCAGATAGCTTCTAGTAATGTTATCAAGCGCGGTAACGCAACATTGGCAAGTTGCTGCTGCTCTTGATGAGCAAGTAAGGCATGCACTATCACTGGATAAGCCTCATCCAAGCGTTCGCGAGCCTCATCGCTTAAATTAGCAACCATTTTTGACTGCCAAAAATCTTGCAATTGAGCACGATTCTCTTCCGTCAATATCTGATTTAAATGGGTAACTTGTTCGTCAATATTAACAGGTTCAAGCTCGTTATCATCTTGCGCAGGTACTTGACGCTCAGTAACCATACGCTCAAACGGTACATTGACGTTATATCGATGATGATTAAGCGTATTTAGCAAGCCTTCCCAATTTTCAAACCCAAGCGTGATAGCCAGATTGTGTTGCCAATGTGCATCATGAGGTAGGCGCTGGGTTTGTTGATCATTAATTGCTTGAATACCGTGCTCAAGCCGACGTAAAAAGCGATAAGCGGCTTGTAGCTCCTGATAAGTCGTTTGCTCTAAATACTCAAGCTCACACAGTGCCTGCATAGCATCCAAGCAAGACTTAACCTGTAGCTGTGGATGCCGTCCACCATAAATTAATTGAAAAGCTTGTACGATAAACTCAATATCCCGAATACCGCCCGCGCCAAGCTTTATATTATCTAAGTCTTCGCGCTGTGCAACTTGATTTTGAATAAGAGACTTCATCTCTCTGAGTGCCGAAAAAGCACTGTAATCAACATAATAGCGAAAGACAAATGGTTTGATAAGCGCTTGGATTTCATCATAAAACGGCGGCGCTATTTGCCCAACCACGCGCGCTTTTAGCCAAGCAAATCGCTCCCATGCACGTCCATGCTGAGCAAAGTACTTTTGTAATGCCGATAAATGAATCGCCAAATCACTGCCATCGCCCCATGGCCGTAGACGCATATCAACCCGAAACACAAAACCATCGGCGGTATTATTATCGAGCAGCTTAATAATACCTTGTCCAAGTCGCGTCATAAAACGCTTATTATCGATACTGCGGGTGCCTTTTTCTTTGTCACCATCAGTTTCGCCGCGTGCCTGATGGATAAAAATAAGATCAATATCACTCGATAAATTCAGCTCATGCGCGCCAAGCTTACCCATCGCCATAATCGCCATATCATCAATTTGTACATTACCTTTTTCATTAATAAAGGTTGGTTGCCCATATTGAGTAATCAGCTGCTGATAGGTATATTCCTTAGCAAATAAAATACAGCCATCGGCAAATTCAGACAGCTCATCCGTCAATTGCTCAAGCTCAATGACTGCCAACGCATCTTGCCAAACCCAGCGCATCATCAATAGCATACGCAGATGGCGCAATCCGCTCATTACTTTGACTTCATTAGCAAGTTGATAGTTTTCGTCTAAGGTATAATCTTGAATAAGATCATCGATTTGCTGGCGCGTTAAGGTACTATTTAAAGGATAGCTACGCAGAAAGGTCTGACACGCGCCCGTTCGACTCCGCCAAACTTGATAAGCAAACTCACTTGCTGTTTGTAGCGCTTCTAGCTGCTCTGATGTAGGCTGGTAACCTTTATCATTGAATACGGTAGATAGCATAACGATGACAACTCCTTGCAGCAGGCAATTATGAAACTACATGAAATTAGGACTTAGGACTTAGCATGAATCTAAAGCCTAACTTTAAGGTTTTTCTGACTAAACACCTATAACAAATAATGATAATGCTGAGCATAAAATGACTATTAACAATGTCGATAGCATTTGATTTGAGCGGTTTTATGGTAGCATAAATAACTTAAGTATAAATGATGACTGAATTTGTACGCAGCAAGATGCGGTAAGTTATTGTAGACAGGTTCATTAATAATAAAATGTGTTCATGATAGTATGTTCCGTCCACCTTAAAGCCTTGAAAGATTCCAAGGTGTAAAATAGGTAATTCAAAATGAAAACTATAAATTCAAAAGAACAAAACCAAGAAATTATACTCGCCAATCATCCCTCAGGCGTGCCAACGACAGATACGTTTAAAATTAATGATATCGACATGCCTGCAATCAAAGAAGGCGAAGTACTGCTTAAAAGTATTTACGTATCCGTTGACCCTGGAATGCGTGGCTTTATGAATAAAGGCGATGACGATGCCGCTGGTAATAAATTTGAGCTAAACAAACCTATTACCAGTCGAACGGTTGCTCAGGTCATCGATAGCAATAATGATGATTTTATGATCGGCGATATCGTTCATGGTCGCTTTGCATGGCAGAAATATCAAAGTGTCAGCGTCGATGATATGGAAAAGGTAGATCCTACTCTTGCGCCTATTTCTACCGCCGTTAGTATGCTTGGTGTGCCCGGACTTGCCGCTTACTTTGGCATACTAAATATCGGTCAAGCAAAAAAGGGAGAGACTGTCGTTGTCTCCGGTGCAGCTGGCTCGGTGGGTAGTATTGCTGCGCAAATCGCTAGGATAAAAGGCTGTAGAGTGATCGGAATCGCAGGCTCTGCCCAAAAGATTGCTTACTTGGAAAACGACTTAGGAATAGACAAAGCTATTAATTACAAGCAAGTCAATGATATGGAAGCGGCGATAAAAGCCGCTTGCCCCAACGGCGTAGACATATTTTTTGATAATGTGGGTGGGGAGATGTTCGATGCCGTCTTTGCTAATATCAACAGACATGCCCGAATCGCTATCTGTGGTCAAATTGCGGATTATAATGAAGCTAATCCACCACAGGGGCCAAGACCGATGCATGCGCTAATTAAACAAAGTGCACGCATGGAAGGTTTTGTGGTCTACGACTTTAAAGATGAATTTGACGATGCTAAGCAACAGATAGCGGAATGGTATAATAATGGCGATATAGTATATAAAGAAAACCTCATTGAAGGTTTTGAAAATATTCCTGACGCCTTTATTGGTCTATTTTCAGGAGAAAACATTGGCAAGCAGATGATCAAGGTTGGAGAGGTAGCAGAGAATCAAAAATAAAGCATGAGTAATTTTTGAATACTCATAATCAATCATAATTACTACCTATTACTATAATGATAGCTACTAACTATCCATATTAATAATACCCATACTAACTATTTCTATTAACAAGTATCGTTAACTGAAGATACGAAGCTGATGAGCATGCTTATGACAACCACTACCCCACTTCTTCTGATTACTGCTGATCCTAGTCATCCGCTTGCGCATATAGCTCTACGCTATGCTCGTACTTATCTGCAAAGCTTATCGATGAATGATAAGGTTGATGATGATAGTCTCTCAAAAAATCAGCATATTCCATTGAATATTTTTTTCTATGCAGATGCGGCAAATACTGCCAATCGTCTACGCTGGCAGTCAGCTGATCAAATGAATATAACCCAACAATGGCAAAATCTCGCTGAGCACTATCAATTATACCTTCCTGTCTGCGTCAGCACCGCGCTCAGTCGTGGTATTTCGGATAACGACAACAGTGCACGCCACCAGTTAAATAGCGAAAATCTGGCGACAGGTTTTAGTTTAGTAGGACTAAGTGAGCTTGCCATGATGATGCAAGGCGACTGCCGTCTGATACAGTTTTAATCACTAGCTTGAAAGACATATAAGTTTAACAGTAGCTAGGTCTAACGATAAGCAGCCAGTTCAATAATAGCGGTTATAGATTAATAAGATTAGGAATAAATAATGAAACTACTCATTCGGTTGCAGACACCTACTGAAATGGCAAGTTATGAAGGCTGCGCACTCGCTTTGACGTTAGCTACCTTTGAGCATGACGTGCAGCTGTATTTAGATGCGCCCGTATTTGGGTTTTTGATGCAGTCTGACTCACGCTTGCATGGCATGATTCAATCGCTTGAGCTATATGATATGCCGCCAGCTTGGCTACCTGATGATGTATTTAGTGGTTGGATTACTGGCATGCTACCGACCGACGTCGCAACGCAATTGATCTTGATTCCAGAATTTATTAACCTACAAGATTTTGATCAGATTCTTAACTTTTAAGATGAAGGCTTTAGATAGTAGATAGTAGATAACAACCCAAACTTTTATTATGAAAACACATACAGTAAGCAATCGGACACGACTATGGCAACTTTATACCAACTACATAGCACCATGGATACACTCAGGCGCAGCACAGAGCAAATGGCGTTGACATGGCGCGCTGGCGACAGCATTCTCTTACTAGGCACGACTGTCGCTTTTATTGATTGGCTTAATGCTTATTTAGGTGATATTGAGGAAATCGAAATAGAAGATATAGCCGGTATCTACGCCCTCGCTGAGGACGTGGCTCAGCTCAATCAAAATACAACGGCAAAGCTCAATCTTAGCGCCAAATTAACTGCCATTTTGAGCGATAGTGAATGGGTCGCGATGACTCAAGACACTAATATCAATCAAGCTAACATTGATGATGCCGACATTAATGATACTAATCTTAATGATGCCAACATCAATAATATTAAGTTTGATAAAGTGATAACGATTGCCTTATGAGTATTTCTAACACCTCTACTATTTCTTCTAACATAGCAATCAACGTAGCATTAGACCCAGATGGTCATTTATGCGATCATACTATATGGACGCCTGCTATTGCACAGCAGCTAGCCAATACGTTGGATGTAGATTTAGATACTGAACATTTAGCAGTATTGCAGCAAGTACGCGCATTTTTTGCTAAATTCAATCATGCTCCCGCTACTCGTCCATTGATTAAATGGCTACAGCAGACCTTGCCTGAAGATGATATTAGCAATCAAAAACTACAGCAGCTATTTAATACTGGCTTGGTCGCCCGCCATGTTAATCGCCTTGCTGGACTACCTAAACCACCTAATTGTTTATAAAACGTTATTTTTTATAAAATGCGATTGCTTGTAAAATACGATTGATAAAACAGCATTCATTCGAACTTGCCTCTAGCAAGATCTAATATAAAAACCATTCTTACTTGGGGTCGTAGACGGTCAGCGTCTCATAGCCAATACTACGACCTTCATCACCCTTAAACCCTTGTTGTCGCCATACTTCATATAAGCATATAGCGACGCTATTGGACAGGTTTAAACTACGCGAATCAGCTAACATCGGCAGTCGCAACCAGTTATCAACGCCAATATCTGCACGAATATCGTCCGCCAGTCCTGCCGTCTCAGATCCAAAAACCAGTGCCATATGGTTTGATGCCATATGATTGTCTGATTGTTCAGTCACTTGCCCGCTAAAATCGTACTCATAGAAAGGCTTGCTCAGTTTGGTTGTTAGCGCGGTAATGATATGACAACCAGCGGCTTGCAATGCCTGCTTGGCCGTCGTCCAATCTTCATGAACCTGCAAATGAGCGTATTCATGATAATCCAATCCTGCACGGCGCAGTTTCTTATCCTCTAACTCAAACCCTAAAGGTTTGACTAAATGAAGTTGCGCTCCACTATTGGCGCATAGACGAATAATATTACCGGTATTACTGGGCATTTTTGGCGCTACCAGCACGATGTGAATGGTCATACTCTCTCCGTAAGTGCTACAAACTTTATTGTGTATGCTTATATATCAGGCGTAATCAAAAGTTACAGTTTAATGCCAATAATTACATTTTGATACTTTGCACTGATTTTAACTTTGACTATGATGGCTGTAACAGATAACAAGATAATTTAAATGTATTATCATCTTATCCTGTAACCCTTCAGTGAAACCTATGTAAAGTGCTAATTATTACTTATCTAGTTGCAAGTTATATGGCTATCACTGCTACTACTTATGACGACCTGTCTTTTTTGAGGAAAACATTATGAAAAAATTAGTTATCGCATCTTTGGCTGCTATGTTTGTACTAACTGGTTGTAACACTTTTAAAGGTCTAGGCCAAGACGTATCAAGTGCTGGTAGCGCTGTAAGTGGTACTGCACAAGAAGTACAAAACAAAATCTAAGTTTTAAACGCTTAGTTTAAACGCTTAGATTGTTTAAAAGGGCTTATCATTTATTTGGTAAGCCTTTTTTATGCCGCTACTTTTTAACGATAAATAACTAATAAAAATTTAACGTTATAAAAACTCTCTTAGTATCTGGTTAAGATATCTTTTACCTAATACTGTTGGTTGTAACTTCTCAACATTGTCCATTAGCAAGCCTTGCTGGATTAACTTATTCACTTGTGTCGCAATGCTGCCATAGCTCAGGCCTGTACGAGCCTCAAATAAAGACCAAGCCACCCCATCATGCAAGCGTAACGCATTGAGCATAAACTCACTGACCAACTCATCACTGGCAATCGCTTGCCAGCCAACCATTTTTGGTACTTCTGTCAATGCCTCTATTGGCGCCTCGTTTTGTTGGCTTATTTCGTTTTTCTGAAAGGCTGTATTCTGATTAGCGTTGTTCTGACCGGTATTGTTCTGACCGGCATTTCCCTGAATGATATCTTGGTATCCCATATAGTCTTTTGGCATACGCGATTTACTAAAGCGATAAATACCTGCTTCTTTCAGTTCTTCATTGTTAGTCAATTCATTCTTAGTCAATTCATTGGTACTAGACTTACTGACAATTTCTTTATTATCAAGCACTTCATCAGTAACTACGTCATTAGTAACGGCTTCATCAGAAAACGATTCACCAACAGTTACTTTACCGTGAGCACCCGCACCAATCGCTAAGTAATCGCCAAACTGCCAATAGTTGACGTTATGACGACAAGGCTTATCTAAAGCGCCAGACCATGCTGACACCTCATAATTGTGGTAGCCTAAATTCTGTAGTAATGTCTGACCTGATTCTTCGATATCAGCTAAGCGATCTTCGTCAGGTAATATAGGCTGACTACGATAAAAAACGGTATTAGGCTCAATGGTCAGCTGATACCAAGAGATATGGGTCGCACCAGCATCATGCGCCATTTGAATATCGTTAAGCGCCTCACTCATTGTTTGTCCTGGTAACCCATGCATCAAATCGACATTTACGCGCTCAAACCCAGCCGTACGAGCTGCTTTAATCGCAGATAACGCTTGTTTAGGATCATGAATACGCCCTAGCGTTATTAGCTGCTCAGCAGAAAAGCTCTGTACACCAATCGACAGACGATTGATGCCTACGTCTAAGTATTCAGCAAATGGCGCATGCTCAAGGGTGCCTGGGTTGGCTTCCATAGTGACTTCGATATCATTTGCAAATTTAAAAATCTCGCGTAAACGATTAAATAATCGCTGATATTGTAAAATAGGAAGTAGCGACGGTGTACCGCCACCTATAAATATTGAGCTAATTTCTCGCCCTTGGGTCAATACTAGCTGCATCGCTGCATCGCGTAATAGCGCGTCTACATACTCCTCATACATAGACAACTGACTGTCAATCGGCAGCTCATGCGAATTGAAATCACAGTAAGGACACTTTTTAACGCACCACGGAATATGGATATACAGCGCCAATGGAATGTCGCTCACCTCTATCGCATGCGCAGTAGAACGATTAGAAGTGCTCAGATTATTGGAACAGCTAACAGATTTAATATTTGGCATAATCGGTCTATCTATAAATGAAATGAGTAACAGCTATCATTAGCAGAAATTATCGCTAGGATAACGGCTAAACGCCTTAAAAAAAAGGATATCTTAAAAAAGAGTATCTTAAATAAAAATATATCAATAACAAAACCAGTAACAAACGCTCATGTTAACGGCGTTCTATTACAGGCAAAATATTGAACAACTATTACTAACGCATAAAACGATAATGAATCATTCGCCACTATTATTAAAAGGATAAAGACAATGGCCTATTGGCTTATAAAATCCAATCCAAGCTGTTTTAATATAAAGGACTTACAACGTGCGGGGATAGAGATGTGGGATGGCGTACGTAACTACCGCGCCCGTAACTTTATGCGTGATGATATGAAAGTGGGCGATAAAGCGTTTTTTTATCACTCAAGCGCCAGACCTTCTGGCGTCGCTGGTATCGTGACTATCAGTAAAGCAGGCTATCCTGACACAACCCAGTTTCATCCTGAGCATCGCCACTATGATCCCAAGGCGACTGAAGAAGAGCCGCGCTGGTATATGGTAGACGTGACTTTTGAGCAAGCGTTTACCAATATACTACCACTATCAGAACTTAAATTTTTGCCTGCGCTGGAGGATTCGTTATTACTCAGAAAAGGCTGTGAGCAATTAACTATTATTCCACTTGAACCCAAGCACTGGCACACGATTATGGATATGGCAGAAACGCTCGATTTGATACCGGATGAAACTGATTCTATTTAACTGCCAACAGGTTGTTTATATAGTCAGTTCAAGATAAAACCGATACATTAATTAATAGCTATTTGCGACTGGGATAAATTTTCCTTGCTTGCTGCTATTACAGAGGCTACGAAAAATTCATCCCAGTCGCGCTGCATCGATTTCAAAGCGAATCTACTATACATGTTAAAAACTTAGGAAAAGCTTTGAATGAAATTTATCAAATGCCTCTAAAATATTGATATCATACTCTCGCTTCTTTACCATTATCTCTACTTATGGCCTGTCAATTCATTATTTGGATTGACGGGTTATTTTTATTTTAGCGTCATTGATTTTATTTTCATATTTTGCCTGCATATTCTTCCTAAAAAGAGGCTTGCTCATAATAAACTTGCTCATATTATTTATCGGAGTATTATCGTCGCACGCCTCCCATCTTAATGTCTCGCTATTGATTTATTGATGGCAGTATTTGCTCATCAATAATAATTACCGCCAAGAATAAAAAGTTGCTTATTATGGTTTTCCCATTATCTTTTAGAGATTTTAAAAGCTATAGCCTACGCTTAGGCGTACTCGCGCTTCCTATCTTAATTACCCAGTTTTGCCAAGCGGCGCTTGGTGTCGTCGATGCCATTATGGCCGGTCAAGTCTCAGCGCTCGACTTGGCGGCAGTTGCCGTTGGCTCTGGTATTTGGCTGCCGCTGTTTTTACTAGCTACTGGTATTTTAATTGCGACCACTCCTCTTATTGGTGAGGCAATTGGTCAAAATAAACACCACCAAGTACCCCATATTACCCAACAGTCTTTATGGACGGCTGGCGTCATTGGTATTATTGGTTTTATTATTGTTAATTTAGCGCCAAATATCCTTGGTGTAATGGGTGTTCCTGAAAATATCCAACCAATAGCGACGCAGTATTTACATGGCGTGTCCTTTGGTTTCCCTGCTATGGCCGTATATGCCGTGCTACGCAGTTATTGTGAAGCGCTTGGACGTCCTGAACCTGTGACTGTGATTAGTATTATTGGTCTGCTCGCAGATATTCCGCTTAACTATATCTTTATACATGGCTTGTTTGGAATGCCTGAAATGGGCGGTGCCGGTTGCGGGGTTGCAACTGCAATTGTATTATGGATAACAGTATTACTACTAGCTGCTTATACTGCATTTACCAAACGTCAGCAATTTGCCAGTACCCGTTTTTTCTATAACTTTACCAAACCCAATCGTTTGCAAATCACTAAGCTACTCACACTTGGCATCCCTATTGGCATCTCTATCTTTTTTGAAGCCAGCTTATTTAGCTTAGGCGCGTTGGTTATTAGTCCGTTGGGAGAGTTAGCAACAGCCTCGCACCAAGTGGCGCTATCAGTGACCTCTCAGCTGTTTATGATACCGATATCGGTCGCTATGGCACTGACGATCATGATATCCAATCGCTTTGGTGAAAAAAACCTCTTAGCATTACGTCAAGTACAAGCCACGGGTCTGATATGGACAGTGATGATTGCCTTCGCTTGTATGCTCGGAGTCTGGCTATTTAGACCACAATTGGCAGCAGCTTTTACCGATAACCCAATCGTAAGAGCACAAGCCATGCACTTACTCATCTTTGCCCTAGCTTATCAGCTATTTGATGGCTGGCAAGTCAATGTGGCTGGTATATTGCGTGGTATGCAGGACACCACTGTACCGATGTGGGTGACGCTATTTTGTTATTGGATAGTCGCTCTGCCACTTGGTGTTTACTTAGTCCGCTTCACTGACCTTGGCCCGCAGGGTTTTTGGATGGCATTAATTACCGGGCTATTTTTATCTTCTATCTTGCTTACATTGCGTCTGCTCTATCAGCAGAAGCGTTTAACGGCAATGTGGGGCTAATTATTGGGAAACATTCATCTAAACCTACTATACAAACATAGTATCAGCTAAACAAACATAGTATCTGCTAATCATGACTAGCGCTACTAAGCCACATAGACTATGATAAATTATTGAGCATTTCTTACTCGAAAGAGTGCTTACGTCATAATATGTAAAAAAACTCAGTTAACAACTGTACATCGATTGCTCATTGCCGTGAATATAGGTATCATGAGCAATTATCTACATATTATTTAGTTACACTATTTTCTCGAATTTGGCACAAGGCAAAATTAAAACTATGGATATTGAAAAAATACGCACCCTAATCGCACTCATGGAAGAAAGTGAACTGGTTAATTTAGAAATCAGCTCAGAAGACGAACACATCAGTTTAACTCGTCACTATGATGCACCTGCACCAACGATGATGGCGGCTCCTACTGTTGGTGCTGCACCTATTGCAGCTGAAGCAAAAGCAGCTGTCAAAGCTGGTAGTGTTGAGACGTCGCCGATGGTTGGTGTTTATTATTCAGCCCCTAGCCCTAACGATCCGCCATTTATCAAGGTTGGGCAAAAAGTGCAAGCTGGTGATACGCTTGGGATTATTGAAGCGATGAAAATTATGAATCCGCTAGAAGCGACTCAAAGTGGTGTCATTGACGAAATATTAGTCAATAACTCTGACGTTGTGCAGTTTGGCCAGCCTATCGTACGCTATAAAGCGTAACGATATTTGCCACACTTTACTTCGTTATGATTGAGATTCGTTATCACTCATATGGCAGCGTAAATTGCGTTAGCTAAGTTTATGACAGCTTAAACTTATGATGCCAGAGATAGCGACTCTATCAACAAACGCCGCTTCGACAAGGATGACCCCATGATAAAAAAACTGCTCATCGCCAATAGAGGTGAGATTGCCTTACGTATCGTTCGAGCTTGCAAAGCCCTCGGTATTGAAACTGTAGGCGTCTACTCTACCGCTGATGCAAACTTGATGCATTTACGTTTCGTTGATGAAGCCATCTGTATTGGTAAACCTAATGCTAATCAAAGCTATCTTGATATCAGTACTATCTTAACGGCAGCTGAGATATCCGGTGCGGACGCTATTCACCCCGGTTATGGGTTTTTGGCTGAAAATGCTGAATTCGCTGAGCGCGTCGAAGAAGCAGGCTTAACCTTCGTTGGACCTAACGCTGACCATATTCGTTTAATGGGTAATAAAGTCTCTGCTATTAATGCGATGAAAAAAGCAGGAGTACCGACCGTACCCGGCTCTGTTGGTGCGGTAAATCTACACAACGCTGAAGAACAAGCGCGTAATATTGGCTTCCCATTATTAATCAAAGCAGCTTCTGGCGGTGGTGGCCGTGGTATGCGTGTGGTTGAACGCTTCGAAGAAGTCTTAGGTCAAGTACAAGCGGCAAAACAAGAAGCTGAGCTGTGGTTTGGCGATGATACTGTTTACATGGAACGTTACTTACAAAACCCGCGCCACGTTGAGGTGCAAGTACTTGGCGACGGTAACGGTAATGCTATTCATCTTTATGACCGCGATTGTTCACTACAACGTCGCCACCAAAAGGTATTAGAAGAGGCACCAGCGCCTGACATCCCTGATGATGTACGTCAGCCAATTCTGGAAGCTTGTGTGAAAGCCTGTGAATTGGTTAAGTATCGCGGTGTTGGAACCTTTGAGTTTTTATTTGAGAATAATGAATACTTCTTTATTGAAATGAACACGCGTGTGCAAGTTGAGCATCCAGTAACTGAGATGATTACAGGTATCGACGTCGTAGTTGAACAATTAAAGATTGCGGCAGGTTACGGTCTGTCCTATCGTCAAAGTGAGATTGAAATTCAGGGTCACGCTATCGAATGTCGTATCAATGCTGAAGATCCAACCACATTTATGCCATCCCCTGGTACGGTCACGCAATTATTTGCCCCAAGCGGTGCCGGCGTTCGCTTTGACTCGCATCTCTATCCTGGTTATGAGATTCCAAGCTATTATGACTCGCTGATTGGTAAGCTTATCTGTCATGGTCAAACACGCCAGCAAGCAATATCTAAAACACTACATGCCCTTGATGAATTGGTTATTGAAGGTATTAAAACCAATATCCCTATGCACCGTGATGTGATTTTAGCAGATGAAAACTTTATCGAAGAAGCACAAAATATTCATTATCTTGAAAGAGAAATGTTAACTGCTAACAAGGAAAAAGCAGACTCATAATCTGCTTAAATATCTTTATTAACACAAAAACCGCTATCTATTCGGATAGCGGTTTTTTTATGCAGACTAGTTCAGATTGTTATAAACAATACAACTTAAACAAAGCAATTTGTTAAGGTAAAATTCTCTTAAAATTCATAAAGCATTCTTTACCATCAGGGTCAGCACACCACTGCATCTGATTACCATCATGGTTTAAAAACGCTATCAAAGCCTCATCAGTCTGATCTACCTGATTGCCTGAACAATCCACCTCATTGTTATCATAAACCGTCTTGATAGCAATAATGGGCAACCCTTCTTCACGATGCGTGACTAAGTAACGACCGTAAGTCCATTCTTTTCCACTGACCGACCACATCTCATTATCCGCAGCAAAATTATAAAGCTCACGGCATTGATTAGATTTCGCTGCAGAGGCCATCAGTTTTTTATTCGTACTAGGTTGGATATTAATGATGCGCTTTTCATTTTGTGTGAGTAGACCCTCACCTGCACTACTTTTAGGCTCGTCACTTTTTATATTCTTTGTCTCTTTTGATGCTGCTTGCTTAGCTTCAGCTTCTTTGGTCATCGTAATACTACTATTTAAATCAACCTCCCACTGCCCAGCGATCGCAGGACTAATATGCGTAGTGATAGTCGGTTTACTAGAAACTTCGCCATTGACGGGCAATGATGCTAAAATAGCGGCTAATGAAAATGAAGCAAATGAGAGAGGTTCCATAATTGACCTTTTTATCGATATTAATAAACAATATGCACATTAGCGTAAGTCTTAGACACTAAAAACACAAGTAACATTATGCTATAAGTATCGAAATACAAGTGAACAAGTCATTTTATGACGTTAGCATAATAATTTAATAATGATTAATTAGTATAACAATGTTGCTTAATTATTTTTGATTGGCTATGTTACTAGGGCGTGTCCTCATTTTGAAAATGGTGATAAAAATGAGATAAATTGCAGCCAAACAAGGAAAATAGTGCAGTTAATATCGAGATATGAACCAGCTATTTGACGCAGTTTGGCAAATATTTAGCCATTTTTAGCCCATTTAAAGTTTCATGATCAGATTGAGGACACGCCCTAGTTAAACAATATTCGGGTAGGTAGTAACGTGTCTAAATTAGATAACTGTCAACACTGTGGACACCAAGTAAGTAGAAAAGCTAAAAAACGTCCTAATTGCGGTTCGAAAAAAACAACCCCGCTTATATTAAAAATTATTATAGCTATGTCCGCTGTGGTTTTTCTCATCAAGATATACGCGTACATACCTTTTAGTTCTACAGCAACAGTCGAAACACCACCGACACCCACTAAAACCTCATCAGAAAATACCAAAAAATAACGCCATGGCTCTATTTGCTAATCGCAACGAGTCATGACGTTAGAGTTATTAACTTCTATAGTTAGCGTTTATCAAGCTATCTTACTTTAAGCAGCTGTAGTCGTTGGTGCTTGAGCAAAAGCTGATAATGCGCCTTTAAGCATCGCTGACACTGTGCTGCTACAAGTACCGATGCCAGAGTAAACCTCACCATCGACATTTAACTGAATGTAGGCCGCGGCATAAGCATTGGTTTTATTGTCGCTATTGGTATCATCGTCGATGCCGTCAATGCTATTGTGCTGCGGATTAATCGCATGCTCAGCGTAGTTAATGACATGTATTGACTTACCGGTATGCTGAGCAAGTCCATCAATAAATGAAGACAACGGTCCATTACCCGTGCCGTCAATGGTGATGGTATCGCCATTCATCTGTACTTGACCATTAAAGTAGACTTCTCCACCTTTATTATTGACACTATAATCTAGGAGCTCAAAGCTACCTTGCTGCAAATAGGTGCTCTCAAAAGTTTGTAATATTTCATCATTTTGTAGTTCACGGGCAGCCGTTTCAGCTTGATGCTGTACCACACGGCTAAAGTCAATTTGCATCCAACGTGGTAAATTAAAGCCATAGTTACGCTGCAAGATATAAGCAACACCGCCCTTACCTGACTGGCTATTGATACGTACTACGTCTTGATAGCTGCGACCAATATGCGCCGGATCAATCGGTAAATAAGCGACATCCCACACATTTTCAGTCTGCTCGACATGCTTTTCATTATAGTCGAGGCATTTTTTGATAGCATCTTGATGCGAGCCACTAAAGGCGGTAAATACTAGCTCACCAATATACGGATGGCGTGGATGTACGGGTAAGTTATTACACTCGCTAACTACCTGCACAATCTCACTCATATTACTAAAATCAAGCTCTGGATCGATACCTTGACTAAATAAGTTCATGGCCATGACCATAATATCCATGTTACCGGTACGCTCGCCATTGCCTAACAGCGTCCCTTCGATACGATCAGCGCCCGCAAGTACACCAAGCTCAGCAGCAGCCACTGCACAGCCACGATCATTATGTGTATGCAAGCTAATCGTCACATGCTCACGCTTGGCAAGGTTACGACAAAAATACTCGACTTGGTCAGCAAATACGTTAGGCGTTGACGCTTCAACGGTCGCTGGCAAGTTCAAAATGACTTCTTGACCGTTCTCAGGCTTCCAAATATCACAGACAGCATCACAGACTTCGACCGCATATTCAGTCTCGGTTTGGCTAAAGCTCTCTGGTGAATACTGAAAGACCCACTCTGTTTCTGGATATTTTGCCGCATATTCCACTAATAATTTTGCACCAGTAATGGCAATCTCTTTGATCTCAGCTTTATCTTTTCCATATACTTTTTCACGTTGGATACGACACGTTGAGTTATAAACGTGAACGATGGCACGCTTCGCTCCTTTTAATGACTCAAACGTACGCGCAATCAAATGCTCACGAGCCTGCACTAAGACTTGCAAGGTCACATCATCTGGTACATGGTTTTCTTCAATCAATTGTCGGGCGAAATCAAATTCCACTTGCGCGGCTGATGGAAAACCAATCTCAATTTCTTTAAACCCTACGCCAACTAGCGTCTTAAAAAAGCGCATTTTTTGTTCAATGGTCATCGGGTCAATTAAGGCTTGGTTACCATCACGCAGATCTACACTTGCCCAGATTGGCGACTTTTCAAGCGTTTTGCTCGGCCATGTGCGATCTGGTAATGAAGGTGCAAACGCAAATGGGCGATACTTAATAAAATCGAAAGCGGCATTTTTGGGTGTAATCTTTGCAGGAACTACATTGCGTGTTGTTTGATTAGACATAATCAATCCTTAGATAAGATAAAGTTTGTATTTGTAGTGAGGCAACTAATGCCTAAATCATTCTTTATCATACGAGATAATAAAAACTTATACCATTATAATAACAAAGTTTATAAAGTGAAAAGCAGCTTTATTTTGTATAATTCACCATTATTTTAGTGATAAACGCTATAATTATAGATATAATTACTTTAATCCACTAATTAGTGAGGTTATTATGCCAAATAGCCATTCTGAGAATTTATCAACGGTTGACATTGATGAGACCGATAAGCACTTACTACGCTTATTGCAAACCCAAGCGCGCATGAGTATTACGGAGCTTGCTGAACAGGTCAATCTCTCAGCGACCCCTTGCGCCCGTCGCATTAAGCGCTTAGAAGATAGTGGCATTATCACAGGCTACCATATACAAACCAATGCACAAAAACTCGGCTATCCTTTAGCAGTATTTATCGCTATTAGCATGGATCGTCATACTGCTGATCGCTTTGAGCAGTTCGAGCGTAAAGTTCAAAGCTTTGATGAAGTGATTAGCTGTAGTATCGTCACTGGTCGCACAGAAGACTACTTAATTAAGGTACGCGTACGCGATATGGCGCATTATGAGGAATTTTTATTACATCGGTTGAATCGTATCGAAGGCGTAGCCCAAGTACATACCAGTTTTGAGCTACGTGAAGTGTTTAATCGCAGCGTCATTTGATTTATTTAAACTAATATTTTTTGTGATGCTTGCGTCTGACGCCAAAAAAGGAAGATTAAAATCAGACTTATTATTAGTCCCATAGCGGCAACCAATAATCCAGCATTAAAATTATCATTTTTCCCCGCTAGCGCTACCGTAACTAATGGACCTATGAACTGCCCTAGCGCATACGCCAACGTTGCAAGCCCCATCAATAGATTAGAATAAATCGGATTAATATTCTTCATCAAGGTAAGCGTCATCGACACCATACCAACAAAGGTTAAGCCTAAAATAATGGCATTGCCGTATAGACCAACTGCTCCATCGAACCATATAGGCAAATACATCCCAAGCGCTTGTAGCAACGTTAAGCCCATTAAAGTCTTAGTCTCACCAATTCGCTTGGCAAGTGCGCCCCAGATAGGGTTTGATAACATAGCAAAAACACCAACGACTAGCCAAATCAGTAGTCCAGCATGCGTTTGCATCGTTAAGCGCTGAGCGGCCATCACTGGTAAAAAAGTAGCGGAGGTAATATAACCAAAGCCAGCGAGCAAATAACTTGCCGACAGTAAGACAATCGGCTTGATATGACCAGCGGCTGCTTCGTATAAAGAGCGCTTAAAATTAAGATAAGTTTGGCGCATTGAGGATATTTGATTATTATTTGGCTGAGAAGCGCTAAAGTTTGTTGGACGTATGGCATAGAGCAACCATAATAGCGGTAGACTGATGATCCCTGCTACCAGCCAAATCACATCGAAATGATAGCCAAGCGTCAATAACCACCACGTCAGTATGGCAGACGCGCTAATGCCAACACCAATACCGGCGTAATGCAATGCTGAAAGTACGGAACGGCGCTCAAGACTAAAGCTTTGAATCACTAGTGATGAGCTTAAAATCATCGCCACACCGCTTGCGATACCAGAAAACAGCCGAATGGCATACCATAGATTTAATGGCATATTTGGCACAACCAATAGCATGGTCGTAACGACACTGACTATCGTCCACACCATCAACATTTGCCATGTCAAACGATGCGGCACAAACATCGCAATGAGTGCGCCAATGAAATAACCACTGTAATTGACCGATGCCATCCAGCCCGCAATGGTCGTCGATAGCGATAATTGCATCATAATATCAGGTAAGGTAGCGGTAAATAAAAACCGTCCAAATCCCATGACTACCGCCAGACAATACAGACCTATGCAAGCGATGGCCGTTTCATTGGTGATAATAAAAGCACGACTTTTGAGAGCAGTCATCATGACGGAGCCATTTTGTGGTAGTGAGCACACAATCCTTTGTGTTAAAAACAGTCAAAAGCACTAACAATCAAGTACCGTAATTACTAAATAACATACTTTCTAAATACCGTACTTGCTAGATACCGTACTTAATACTACGAGACATTCAGCGTTGGACGATTAGTTTGGTTATCTGTCTCTGCTTGTCCTAGCATCTGCACGCGCTGATCGCTAAACATATCCATATCAGGCGCAAGTGTACGCATAAAACGATCAAAATATAGCATTTGCTTAGTCAATAAAGCAAAGTCACGCGGGAAATGAATGCCATGACGTTTGCCGACATCAACAATCTCAAGCATCATTTTATTGAGCTCATCCGCCTGCTCTTTCGTGTTAAAAGGTACACCACTGGTAAAGGCTCTATCTTCTGCCATGATAGTCTTCATCATACGCTGTAAATCATTACCCAATGCCGCCACATCGACCTGATTGCCACCATGGGTCATTTCCATATCAATCATATGGCGCGCCATCGCTTGGTAGTCATTATCCTGCATTGCTTGCATCATACCCATGCAGGCACGCCAGCTCTCAGCTTTTAGTTTACCGACAATACCAAAGTCCAAAAAGCCAATACGACCATCGGTTAGCAGCATTAAATTGCCCGCATGCAAATCAGCGTGAAAACTATTGCACAGAATCAGACTGGCAAACCAAGTATTCAACGTATCTGCCATCACTTGCGCAGGATCGGCACAATACTGACGCATCAAGGTTTCATCTACCATTGAGACACCGTATAGGCGACTCATGGTCAGTACTCGTTTGGTGGTATACGCTTCATATACTTTTGGCGCCACCACGCGTGTGTTGCCTGATACCGCTAAAAACTGCTGAAAGTCGCGAATATTTTGCGCTTCAGCGATAAAGTCGGTCTCAGCAAGCATACGAAGACGAATCTCATCAATAATCGGCGCAATACTGGCAAACCTCATCGAAGGCATCAACAGCTCAACTAACTTAGTTACGCCATGTAATACGCCTAAATCTGTCTGCATGATGGTTTCAACATCAGGCTTCTGCACCTTTACTACCACCTCATCACCATTATGCAACCGTGCTGCATGGACTTGGGCAATAGAGGCTGACGCTAGCGGTTTTGTATCGATATGCGCAAATATCTCTGCAAGCGTTAACCCATCAACGGCCAATTCTTCTTTTAGCACCTGCTCAATATAAGCATAGGATAGCGGCGTGGTTTGATCCAAACAGCTCTGGAACGCTTCTACATATTCACGGGGAAACAATGACGGCGTGCTGGCAATAAACTGACCTATCTTGATATAAGTCGTACCCAATTGCTCAAAGGTTTCTTTTAGCAGCATGGCATCAGGTTTTTCGCCTTTTGCTACTCTGAGCGCTGACAAACCGGCAACGCTTGCCGTTTGGCGAACACGGTTGACGACATTAAAGGTATGCTTTAATAAATGTGGACGATGAATTTTCATAAAAGACAACTATGGTAATAAAGAAATATTTAAGAATGGACACTGATAAATGATAAACAGCTAAACAATCATAAATCAATAACTGGCGCTACAGATGGGACACTCTGTATCTTTCCGATAGCCCATCAGCCGTTGCTGCATCTGGCTACCATCCCATATTAACAGCTTATTTGTCAGTGGATTTTTGGTCAATCCTAAATATTGCAAAGCAGCATTGGCTTGTAAATTGCCCATGATAGCTGTGGTACTGGCAAGCACCCCTGAATTGGCACAAGTACGCTCATCAGCTACTGTATCGTCAGCCTCTGCATCAACTGTCACCGATCCAAACACGCAATGGTAGCACCCCGTATTCAAATGCGGCTCAAATAATGCCAATTGCCCTTGCATCGCAATCGCTGAAGCAGATAATAGCGGAATCTGATAGCGTACACTAATACGATTAATGATATCGCGAGTCGCAAAATTATCAGTACAATCCAATAGTAGATTTGGCTTACCAGAAGCCATATCTAACAACTCATAAGCGTTGTCTTCACTCAATCTCGCCACCGTACCACGCGCAATTATCAAAGGGTTAATGCGCTCTAACATTTGCGCAGCTGTCAGCGCCTTAGGCTTACCGATGTCTTCAGGTAAAAACAGCGTTTGGCGCTGTAGGTTACTGGCCTCAATCACATCATCATCAATCAGATGAACGTATCCAAGTCCTGCACGTACTAAAGTCTCAGAAGCAGGACAGCCAAGTCCGCCTGCTCCAATCATAACGATACGCGATGATTTTAAACGTAGCTGGGCATCAATATCCCAACCATCGAGTAGTATCTGCCGTGCATAACGCAGCAGCTCAGCATCTAATAACATCTCTGTGTCTATAATCTTACTCATATTTATAACCATTACTTAAGATTAAAGCGAATCTTTATTAAGCTGCCCAAGCGTCACTCTATCATTACCACCGAAATCTTGAATGGTTTGTATATGATGAAAGCCATTGTTAATAAACAACTGTCGTACCGCAGACCCTTGATCAAAACCATGCTCAATCGCTAATAAGCCGTCTACTCGTAGATATTGCGGTGCATACTTAATAATATGCTCAATATCAGCCAAGCCATGATTGGGCGCACTTAACGCACTGATGGGCTCTGCGAGCAAACCTGCTAAATGCTCATCTGCCTCATCAATATAAGGCGGATTGGAAACAATAACATCGAATAACTGTGTGTTATCAGTGGATAATTCGCTATACCAGCTGCTTTGAACAAATTCAATATTATGTACTTTATTCGCAGTAGCATTATATTTTGCAACTTCAAGAGCTTTTGCTGAGAAGTCAACAGCAACCACTTGCCAGCTTAGTAGTTTTAACTTATCAGCCAGTTTTAACTCATGCGCAATACTAATGGCAATACAGCCTGAGCCTGTGCCCAAATCTAGTAGACGCTTATTGCTAGCAGTAGCATTAGGCGCAGACTCTTTATCCTGTGCACTTATCCACTGTAGTACTTGCTCAACCAACACTTCAGTATCTGGTCTCGGTATCAAAGTATGCTTATTAACGATAAAATCAAGCGACCAGAATTCCTGCTTGCCCGTTAAATAAGCAAGTGGTGTGCCCTGCTGCATTTTAGTCACACCAGTATTAAATCGCTCATATTCTGTATCTGTAAGCTGATAATCTTCATCCGTCATTAAAAACACTGCTGGCTTATCAATGACATACAAGAGCCAATCCGTTATCCAAAATGCTGGAACGGCTAAATCTTTAGCCATTTGCACTGCTTGATTTTTAATTTCCTGTACTGTTATATCCGCTACTTTTGGCGCTGTCATAAACGACTCTTGATAGTTATATAGACTTTATCCTTTATACTCCACACATTATTCTGACGCACGCGGTGGCTCATTCGTATTTGATAAGTTAGGGTTAGCTTTAGTTAATTCAACACCTTTGTTATCTCCACTATTATCATTATCGTCATCACTATAGATATCATCGTTATCACCAATGACGATATACTTATCAACGTAATAAATCAGCGCTAAAATAGGAATACCAATTAAAAAGGTGAAAATAAAGAAGAATTGATAGTTGGTATTATCAACGATAGTGCCGGAATAACCACCTAAAACCTTAGGCAATAAAGTCATCAATGAAGAAAAAATGGCATATTGTACGGCAGTAAAACGAATTGAGGTCAATGCTGATAAAAATGCAATAAATACAGCACTAGCAAGCCCGGCTGCCAAATTATCAAGACTCACCGCCAAATACATATAAGGCAAACTACCTGGATGATAAGTCAATAGCACGAATAATAGGTTGGTCGCGCAGGCGAGGATTGCCCCAACCATCATGGCATGCATGATGCGCATTCTTTGTGCTAATAACCCGCCTAAAAAGCCACCGGCAATGGCCATAATGACCCCAAATAACTTCACCGCATTGGCAATCTCAATCTTAGTAAAGCCCATATCTAAGTAAAAAACGTTGGATATGACGCCAGCGACAATGTCAGAAACACGGTAGAGTCCAACTAATGCCAGTAATAGCAGTGCTTTTTTTCCATAACGCCGGAAGAAGTCAGCAATGGGCTCAATCCACATCTGCATCGCCATTTGTTTTTTTACCACACCCGCTTTTACCAAACCATAACCAATAATTAAAGCAACGGCTAAGCTCAATGCCAGATGTACTATCTCTAATAAGAATCCAACCACCGCACTGTCAGTTTCTGGCAGGAGCGAACCAGCGGTAATAAATGCCCAGACAAAACCAGAAACAGATAAGACAAATACTAAAAATAAACGCGCATAGTCTGACGTTTTGCGAGGGATCTGAAGCTGAGCGCCGTCTGATGAAGTAGTGAGCACCTGACTAATGGCAGGCTCACGGATAATCAAGGTAGTTATCACCCCAGCCCCCATGACCGCTGCCATGACCCAATAGGTGTTACGCCATGCCTCATAGCTATACAAAGCTTCGGTAGAGCCAAAATAGTCAGCCAAATACAATGCACCAGCGCCCGCGACAATCATACCGATACGATAGCCTGCGACATACATGGCAGACAGCACCGCCTGTAGACTTGGCGGTGCCAGCTCAATACGATACGCATCAACCACGATATCTTGAGTCGCTGATGAGAACCCAAGCAGTACTGCACCGACTGCCATCAGCGTTAAGCTATCCTCAGTAATCGGGTTGACACTCGCCATAATACAAATCGCCAGAATAATCAATAACTGTGCGACCAATATCCAAGCACGCCTGCGACCCAGCAATTTGGTCAATATCGGCAAAGGCACCGCATCAACCAAAGGTGCCCAAATAAACTTAAACGAGTAGCCGAGCGCTGCCCAACTAAACATCGTCACTACGCCACGGTCAATCCCTGCTTCACGCAGCCACAATGACAGACTAGAGAAGATCAGCATAATAGGAATGCCGGCGAAAAACCCCAAGAACAGCATGATCATCGCGCGGCGGTCAAGATAAGCTTTAGCCGCCTCACCCCATGGTTTTTTGGCAACTGGAGGATTAGGCGGTATAGATTGGACAGCAGACATAACAACTCACCGAAAATTTAGACAAAAATACGACAGCGCGCTATCTTTCATCCAAAAACCTTATCCACTGGCAGTTATGCTATCGATACTATATAACGTAGAAGCCGTCAGGATAAAAAGGGACAAAAAATTGCCTAGCTCTGTACAAAGAAAATGACATTTGCTGCAAAATTGAATTATGGTACTTGAGAACGTCTAAATTGCCTAGGCATTATGCTGATATTTTTGCATTAAATAGCTTGTAACGCGCGTTATAACCTTCTTATGTATCACAGCGGTAACGCAGCGTATTGTAAAATGTGTCATAAGCTTACTTAACTGTTAGGTTAAGCCTAATTTCATTTATCTTCGTAAGTTTTAACATTGTTATTATGCATCATCTTAATTACGCGTTACTATTAATAGCTATCGGTTAATAGCTATCAATCCTAATTTATAGTCGTCAAAAAAAATCTTAAAATATAGTGTAATCAGAATTAGAAAATAACACTTGAAGTCAGAGGCTTATAAAAAACTAATCGTTATTTATATAGCGATTAATTATTTAAAACGCATCATTCTTATTTAATAGTTTTTTAAATCACTAATAACACTATATGCTAGGTACATAAACAATAGCACTTACCAATGTTATTGACTGCTTTTTGTCCTCATTTATATTAGCAATACTTAGGAGTTATTTAATGTCCAACTCGACCCCCAATGATTCAACGCCCAGCAATTCAGGATCACAGTCTAATGGCTGCCCTGTAGACCACAACAATCCTGATAACCGTGACGATAATGTTGCTAACAGCAACACTACTTATGATCAAGGTGATGGCCAAGGTCCGACAATACATAGCGAAAACGTCGATGAGTCGCATACCCCGCAGCGTCCTAGTATGGGCGGCTGTCCAGTCATGCATCAAGCACATACTACCACTGCATCTGCTGCAACGGATTGGTGGCCAAACGCTTTAAATCTAGATATTTTGCATCAACAAGATAATAAAACCAATCCGATGGGCCCGGACTTTGATTATGCTGAAGCCTTTAAGCAATTAGATTTAGAAGCGGTCAAGCAAGATTTAAAAGACCTAATGACTGAATCACAAGAGTGGTGGCCAGCAGATTGGGGTCATTATGGCGGCCTTATGATTCGGATGGCTTGGCATTCCGCAGGCACGTATCGTAGCTCTGATGGTCGTGGCGGCTCTAACACTGGTAACCAGCGCTTTGCGCCATTAAACAGCTGGCCGGATAACGTTAACTTAGATAAAGCGCGTCGCCTACTATGGCCAATGAAGAAAAAGTACGGCAATAAGCTATCTTGGGCAGATCTGATGATTCTAGCTGGTAATATGGCCTATGAATCTATGGGCTTTAAAACTCTAGGTTTCGCTGGCGGTCGCGCTGATATTTGGCATCCAGAAAAAGACATCTACTGGGGCTCTGAGCGCGAATGGCTAGCGGCAACCAAAAATCGTTATGATAATGACGAAGAACGTGAATCATTAGAAAACCCACTAGCAGCCGTACAAATGGGCTTAATTTATGTCAACCCTGAAGGTGTTGATGGTAATCCTGATCCGATAAAAACAGCACAAGATATACGCACTACCTTTGCTCGTATGTCGATGAATGACGAAGAAACGGTTGCCTTAACTGCTGGCGGCCATACTGTTGGTAAATGTCATGGTAACGGCGATGCGACTGTTTTAGAAGATGAGCCAGAAGCCGCTGGCATTCAAGAGCAAGGTTTAGGCTGGCGCAACCCTAACGGCAGCGGCAATGCTGGCGATACCGTTTCCAGTGGTATTGAAGGCGCATGGACCACTCACCCGACCCAATGGGATTATGAGTATTTTGAGCTGCTATTAGGTCACAACTGGGAACTAACCAAAAGCCCAGCCGGTGCATGGCAGTGGGAGCCGACTGATATTGCTGAGGAAGATAAGCCAGTAGATGCGCACGATCCTAGTATCCGCCGCAATCCTATGATGACCGATGCCGATATGGCAATGATTAAAGATCCGGCTTATCGTAAAATTTCAGAAAACTTTCATAAAAATCCACAATACTTCGATGAAGTGTTTGCTAAAGCTTGGTTTAAGCTCACCCATCGTGACTTAGGACCAAAAGCGCGTTATTTAGGTGCTGATGTACCGGCAGAAGATTTTGTCTGGCAAGATATTGTTCCTGAAGGCAATGCTGACTTAACAGCTGATGATATTGCCACGCTAAAAGCGCAAATATTAGACAGTGGTCTCAGCCGTCGTGAATTAATCATCACCGCATGGGACAGCGCCCGTACTTTCCGCGCCTCTGATTATCGCGGCGGAGCTAATGGCGCACGTATTCGTCTCGCCCCGCAAAAAGACTGGGTAGGTAATGAGCCTGAGCAACTACAACGTGTGCTTGAGACTTTGACCCGTATTCAAACAGAATTTGCTAAAACTATTAGCATAGCTGATTTGATCGTTCTTGCTGGTAATAGCGCTATTGAACAAGCAGCGGCTGAAGCTGGCGTCGAGGCTAGCGTACCTTTCAATGCAGGTCGCGGCGATGCAACAGATAAAATGACCGACGCTGAATCGTTTGACGATCTTGAGCCACGTCATGACGGCTATCGTAACTGGGTAAAAAACAACTATGCGGTATCGCCTGAAGAGATGTTGCTTGATCGCACTCAATTAATGGGTCTAAGTGCACCTGAGATGGTGGTACTAATCGGTGGTATGCGCGTTCTTGATACTAACTATGCTCATAAGCAACACGGCGTCTTGACCGACCGTGCTGGTGTGCTTAGCAATGACTTCTTCGTTAATTTGACCGATATGAATCTTACTTGGCATCCAATCAATGACAATGATGATTCAGAGCATACCTCCAATCTTTATGAAGTACGCGAGCGTGCGACCGGTAATGTGAAATGGCAGGCCACTCGTGTTGACTTGGTGTTTGGCTCAAACTCTATCTTACGTGCTTATTCTGAACTATACGCTCAGGATGATAACTTAGAGAAGTTTGTCCATGACTTTATTAATGCTTGGAGCAAAGTGATGAATGCAGATCGCTTTGGCTAATCGTTAGGTATAACTGCTAATCTTAGTTTTTACTGTTATTGAGTAATAAGTAAAACAGTCACCTTAAAAAAGGTGGCTGTTTTTTATGGCGTAACATAAATTCAATAGCTTATTTTAAATCACTAAAAGCGCTTCAATAATTATCTACTTATTCCAAAATAATATAAATACATGTATATTTAGTATATACGTGAATAATAGGTTTGATTTACACTAGCTACTTATTGAATATTTGTACGTTTTTATTTTACATACAGACGAGGTTTGTATGTTTATACAATAGGGTAAAGTGATGGCAATCGACGTAGTGGTCAATCAGCGGCATCTGCAAATCCAACTCAAACAGTTGGAAACAGTGTGGCATACAGTAATCAATGGCTATAACTTAAGTCAAGCAGCAACGGTACTGCATACCAGTCAATCAAGCCTATCAAAGCATATTGCGGCGCTTGAAAATCAGCTTAAAACCGAAGTATTTGTTCGACAAGGCAAACGCTTGACTGGACTTACGACGATGGGCACCGCGCTCATGCCGCATATTGAGTCTATTTTTGCCGAAATTCGTACGATTGAAAATTTAAGCCTCGATTTTAATAATCCAAATGTTGGTACATTGACCATTGCCACGACTCATACTCAGGCACGTTATGTATTACCGGAGGTGGTAAAAGCGTTTAAAGAACGTTTTCCTAAGGTTAATCTAATTTTACAACAGGCAGATCCTGAAACTATCGCACAGATGGTGATACGCGGACAAGCCGATATTGGGATTGCCACCGAGTCTTTATTACATAATAACTATTTACGCTGTTATCGTTATTACGACTGGACGCATCGCGTTATTGTACCAAGCGACCATGAACTTGCAGGCTTAGAATCTATTGACTTACCGACTCTTGCCAGTTATCCGATCGTCACTTATCATGGCGGCTTTACGGGGCGCGGCGCGATTGATAAAACCTTTAGTGATGCAGGACTTGAGCCGGATATCGTACTGGCCGCACTTGATGCCGATGTGATTAGCACTTATGTTGGCTTAGGTTTAGGTATTGGTATTATCGCGGAGATGGCTTTTGAGCCGAGTCATTATCAAAACCTCACTGCTATACCAGTCGACCATTTCGGCCGCTTTACCAGTTGGATGGCGGTACGTGATGATGCAGAAATTCGTCAGTATGGGCGTGCATTTATGGAGCTATGTCAAAAACAGTTCAGTCAGTAAGGTTTTTAAACCTAACCGATAATGTTTACATATAGTCAGTTCAATGTAAAAACGATACAGTGGGACTAGGATGAGTTTTTTGTAGCCTCTGTCGGCGTAGGCACAGCAAGCCAGAAAAACTCATCCTAGTCTCGCGTGATAAAATAACGTATCTGTTTTATTGGGTATCAACTATAGTAAAAAATAATTAACGACGGCCTCATTATTACTAGATAGTGAGGCCGTTTTTTATCTTTTGCCTTGGAATTTATATTTATCGTTTTAGCTCTATTTTTTCTATCCTATTAAGATTTGTTATCACTTTTTATGTCGACCTTTTTATATGGATTAATTGCCCCATTATATAAGGTGTTGAGCATTTAGTATTTGCACATTTATAAGTAATTTAACAATAAAGATGCAAGCGAATGCTTTTATAACACTATGATTTTATAACAAATAATACTGTCATATCTGATATGACATCATAATAACAGGTGATTTATGAGCAATACCATTCCCTTATCCTTTCTAGATTTAGCGCCCGTTCCTACTGGCAAAACCATCGCTGAAGGCATTGCCCAAACCGTTGAGATAGCACAGCAAGCAGAAAAATCTGGCTTAAATCGCTATTGGATGGCTGAGCATCATAATATGCCGGGTATCGCTAGCGCAGCAACATCGGTACTACTATCGCACATTGGCAGTCAAACCAAGCGTATTCGTATCGGTGCAGGTGGCGTCATGCTACCCAATCATGCGCCCCTTGTCATCGCTGAACAATTTGGCACTTTGCAGGCGCTATACGGCGACCGCGTAGATTTAGGTTTAGGCCGCGCCCCTGGTACTGATGGCGCAACCTTTCAGGCGCTACGTCGGCAGATGCAAGATGCCGATCGTTTTCCACAAGATGTCCAAGAATTGATGTACTTTTTGGGGAATGGCACAGATAATAGCCCAGTACAGGCGTTTCCGGGTGCAAAATCTAATATCCCTATCTGGATATTGGGTTCTTCATTATTTGGTGCGACCTTAGCGGCGCATTTGGGATTACCGTATGTGTTTGCTTCGCACTTTGCGCCGCAAATGCTTGGACAAGCCGTCACAGCTTATCGCGAACAATTTAGACCATCCGCTTATTTAGATAAACCTTATGTGATGCTGGCAGCTAACTTGTTACTAGCGGACGATGATAAAACCGCAAACTATCACTTTACCTCAGCACAGCAGAGTTTTGTGCGCTTGCGCCGTGGTGAAATGGGTCAAATGCCAAAACCTACCCATGATATGGATAGTATTTGGAGTTCAAGCGAGAAAATGATGGTTGATAGTGCTTTATCCGTGTCGTTTATCGGTTCTGTTGAAACGGTTAAGCCAAAGCTTGCTGCTTTTCTTGCAACCTATCAACCAGATGAGCTGATTGTCACAGCAAACGTCTATGATCAAGCAGCACGTCTACGTTCACTTGAACTTACATCTGAGCTAAACTTGTTTACTTTACAATAGGCCATCGTGCTTGCATAATTGATACATAACTTTAATGAGATTACGGTCATGGAACCCTCTGCTGCTATCGGTTCATCAATATTTTTATATATTTTGGCTTTTATCGCAGTTATGATTGTTGCCGGTTATTTTACTTACAGTATTAGTCCTCGCGGAAAAAAACGTCGCGAAGATAAACGTAACAACCGCCGTTAGCCAAACTATTATCGTTAATTCAATTCTTCATATAGTTTTTTATATAATAGTAAACGCCTCCTATTCTTATATGAATAGGAGGCTTTTTTATATTTAGTTTTTGCTAATCAAAATCAGTGCGATGGCTGCTTGTTATTAGCGGATATTAAAAATTCAGGAAAGCCACACCTTTAAGACAGTACGACACCAAGATTTTCCTGCTGAGCCAGTTGCGTGATATGTATAGCCACTGCCGCATCAAAGCTTGCTGCGCCAACCGATTTGAATAAGGTAATGCCTTTATCAGACCTCGTCGTTGCTTCATTTAACCTGCCTGTCACCAGCGCTTGTAAATCACCGCTCAGATCATCCCATGTCCATATACAATCAGCGGCATCATGCGCTTGAATTAAATCTCCAGCTTCATGACGACAGCCGACTAAATCATCAACGATGACCATACTGCTATTTTCGATAACTTTATTACTAACTTCTTTCATCGATGGTAGATACGCCCCTACTGCATTGATATGGACATCGGGCTTAACTTGCTCGGCGCTAAATAAACCTTTATCAGAACGTGTAGCAAGATTAATAATATCCGCATCTTTTATAGCATCTTCAAGCTGTTCGCAAACCTTTAGCTTAACATCCCATTGAGGATAATCACGAGCAAATTTGGCTCTAAAATTCTCTGCCCCTTGCACATTTCTATTCCAAAGATAAACCGTTTTAATCTCAGGGCGCACAGTAAGCACAGCGTGTAGTTGCTCGTAAGCCATGCCGCCGCAACCGACAACGGCTACACTTTGACAATCCGCCTTTACCATATATTTGGTTGCGATACCGGATAGTGCTGCCGTACGCACTTGCGTGATATAAATACCATCCATTATCGCTAAAATCTCGCCATTGGTATTATCCGACACCGTAATAATCGCCGTCGTGGTTGGCAAATCACGACTAGGATTATCAGGACAAATAGTGACCAGTTTCACCGCTGTATATTCCTGCTGTCCATCATAAATAGTCGATGGCATCGATAAATGCGAGCCTGAGCGTTGCTTATCATCCTCACTAAAAGTCTCAATAACCAAGCGCTCAGGTGCTTTGACCCAATTAGGATACTCAGCTTGCAAATGTAACAGCTTTTCAATCGTATCAATCGTCGCTTGCATCGTTAAGTGTTTAGTAACGGTTTCTTTATTTAACCATTGCATAATAATGACTCCGTTTATTTATTCATTAATTTATTTATTGTTATAATCTTTACTTGTTGCTCAAATTATCCTACTACATCAGCCCCATTCCGCGTAAGATCCCTGCTCCGATTGCCATACCAAACATTCCTACCACCGTAGTGAAGCCTAAAATATTGGCCGCTAAAATATCATTACCGCCCATGGCCTTCGCCATGACATAGCTTGCAGCAGCTGTCGGTGCGGCTGCCATTAAAAACAGCACACCCATATGTACACCAGTCAGTCCAAAACTAAGCCCTACTGTGATGGCGACTAATGGCGCGATAACGATACGGCCTATACTCGCCTGCATCGATATGCCTGAAAGACTGAGCATCGATTTTAAGTCAAGACTGGCACCCGCACAGATCAGCGCTAAGGGTAAGGCAACTGCCGCGAGCAAATCACCCGTCGTATGAATAACACCAGTAATCGGTGATAATGATAGTGCTTTGTAAGCAAAAGCGGCGACCAGTGCCACCATAAGTGGATTAGTCGCCAGCTTTTTGACAATTAATATAGTACGGTTAATGCAAGTATCGTGTACATTTTTGGACACACGACTAAGGGTAATAACCGCTAATATATTAAATAATATCGTTACTATGCCCATGTATACCGCGCCAATACCTAACCCTTGCTCTCCATAAGCGTTGGCAACGGTTGCAAGGCCAATAATGGCCATGTTACTACGGAATACCCCTTGTACAAAGACCCCTTGATCAGCAGGCTTACTGATAAAGCGTCCGGCGTACAGCTCAGAACCTACAAATAGAATGAATGTGACGACAACACCAGCCGCTATTAATATTAACTGCTTAGCATAATCCACCTCACTATCGACCACACTAAAAAATAACAAGCACGGTAAACAGTAATTAAATACAAAGCTTGAGGCTTGATCGATAAACGCTTTACTCGCCTGTCCATTTTTTTGCATAAAAAAACCCAACCCCATTAAAGCAAGGTTGGGCAGAACAATGGTAATCGCAAAAAGAATAGCTTCGATCATGAATAGGCTCAAGTCAGCAAGATGCCCCAATAGATAGAGGCATCGTTACGGTAAGATAGATTATGACCCTAAAGCAGCCTTCGCTTTCTTCTGTTTTTTTACTGTCATCGCCAATAGCTGAATGGCGGCAGGTGTTACACCGCTAACGCGACCCGCTTGAGCTAAAGTTGCAGGACGTATTTGAGTCAGTTTTTGCACAATTTCATTTGATAATCCAGATACCACGCTATAATCAAAATCTACCGGTAGCGCTGTATTTTCTAGACGCTTCATCTGATCAATATCTTCTTGCTGACGATCAATATAGCCGGCATATTTAACGGAGATTTCAATCTGCTCGCCGACTAAGGCATCGACCTGTGAATCAGTAATCACAGCGATATCAGCAAAATGTATTTGTGGACGTTTTAGCAAATCATAAGCCGTCGATTCTTTCGAAAGCACTTCGCCCGTTTGCGCGGTTACCTGCGCGCCTAGTGCATTGGCAGGCGTTGCCCACATATCTTTTAAGCGAGACGTTTCTTTAGTAATAGCTTCCATTTTTTCTTCGTAGGCCTGCCAGCGCACATCATCTACCAAGCCAAGTTTTCGACCTGTCTCTGTTAAACGCTGATCAGCATTGTCTTCACGCAAGAGTAAACGATACTCGGCGCGACTGGTAAACATCCGATACGGCTCAGTAGTGCCATGCGTAATCAAATCATCGACGAGGACGCCAAGATAGGCTTCATCGCGGCGCGGTGTCCAAATATCAAACTCACTATTATTAGTGGTGACCAAGGCCGCATTAGTTCCTGCTAGCAAACCTTGTACGCCTGCTTCTTCATAACCCGTCGTACCATTAATTTGTCCGGCGAAATATAGACGGTCAATAGACTTAGTTTCAAGCGTCGGCTTTAAATTTTGTGGGTCAAAATAATCATATTCAATCGCATAGCCGGGGCGCGTGATATGCGCATTTTCTAGTCCTTTCATGCTATGGATAAATTCTAACTGCACATCAAATGGCAAACTGGTTGAGATGCCATTTGGATATAGCTCATGAGTGGTCAAACCTTCAGGTTCGATAAATATCTGATGACTGTCTTTATCAGCAAAGCGATGGATTTTATCTTCAATAGACGGACAATAACGCGGACCAACACCTTCTATTTTGCCCGAGAACATTGGCGAGCGATCTAAATTTTCACGGATGATATCGTGAGTGCGTGAGTTAGTATGAGTAATATAACAGTTGACCTGCTCAGGATGCATAGACACATCACCCATATAACTCATCACTGGTAATGGTGTGTCACCCGGCTGTATAGTCATCACACTAAAGTCTACACTACGCGCATCGATACGTGCTGGCGTGCCGGTTTTGAGGCGACCGACTGGAAGTTTTAGCTCACGCAAGCGATCAGCAAGCTTAATAGACGGCGGATCCCCTGCTCGTCCACCTTTTGAGTTTTCCAAGCCAATATGAATGACGCCACCTAAAAACGTACCTGAGGTTAAAATAACCGTCTCAGTCTTCAAGACAATACCGGTAGCAGTCACTACCGCAGTAGCGCGACCATTTTCAACCAAAATATCGTCAGCCGCTTGTTGAAATATATCAAGATTTGGCTGGTTTTCTAAAGTATGACGAATAGCCGCTTTATAAAGAATACGATCGGCTTGCGCACGTGTCGCACGAACAGCAGCGCCTTTACGACTGTTCAATACCCGAAACTGAATACCTGATTTGTCAGTAGCCAATGCCATTGCACCGCCCAGCGCATCAATCTCACGTACCAGATGCGACTTGCCGATACCACCAATCGCTGGATTACAACTCATCTGCCCAAGCGTCTCGATATTATGAGTCAACAACAAGGTTTGCGCGCCCATACGTGCAGCAGCTAAAGCCGCTTCTGTACCGGCATGACCACCACCGATCACTACCACGTCGTAATTTTTTGGGTATTGCATGTATGCCTCGCTTGACGGATTACGGCTGCCCTACTACAAGCAATTGATTTATTAGCAATAACTTGTAGTAGGATAAATCAGTATCGGTCGTATTTAGAAAATTAATAGCCGGTAATTATAGCAATTTTTGAGTACTTTTTTCAGATGCTTTTAAAATAATTGCATTAGAAACATTGCATTAGAAATATTGTATTAAAAACAATGCGACAAGACTTTAGTAATGAGTATCTCGTTTGGCTAAACTGTTATGGTTAGACTTAACTACTTTAACTTATCCACTTTAATTTAACTAAGAGGCACGATATGATCTGAATGACCACTGCTCAGCATATGATGGCTGCCATAACCTTCAGGATTGATTTGCAGATAAGCATTCATTTGTCCAATCGCATCACCGTCATTACTGGCCAAAATCTGCTCTTTAATCAACTCAACCGGCGGTAGTAGTAGGTTTTTTAGCAAGGCTAAACGCTGATCGTTATCGCCTTTATTGACCACCATCTCGATAAGCTGACGCGCATCAATCGGTAAATCTGGTGTGTTTTGTGCTAACAATGCTAAATGATAAGCACCAGCCGCATCTTGATCAGCGACAATACGCTGCTCAATAGCCACATACGTCGCTTCTGTGGCGCCACCTGCTACACTGAGCTGATGGATACATTTAAGTGCTGAATGTGGCTCGCTACCTGCCATATCAATTAAACGTGTCGATTCGTTTTTTAGATGCTCACGGCGTTTTTCAATAGCCGCTTGCTCGGCAGCTTCTGTTTCGGTTATTTCTGCTTCAGTTGCTTGTAGTTCAGCTACTTTTGATTCTACTGGTTGATTAGTCATCATAACCTCCTCTCATTAATATTTTTATAATACTTAATCTTGAAGCATATATGGGGTCAAAACTGACAAAAACAATAAAAGCCCGAGTAACCAACTAAGGGTTTGCTCGGGCTTTTAGGGATAAAACTCATAAGCTAAATGATAAAAAAGCTTATTTCATTGTCTTTACCGATTATGCAGCTGGGCTATTGGCTTCAACCAACGGCTTTAACTCGCCTGATTGATACATTTGCAAAATGATGTCTGATCCGCCCATTAATTCACCATCAATCCATAACTGTGGAAAGGTTGGCCAGTTGGCAATTTTTGGTAACGTCGCACGAATTTCTGGATTTTCTAAGATATTTACAAAGGCAAATGGACGGCCAATTTGGGTAAGAACCTCAATCGACTTAGCAGAGAAGCCACACTGAGGAAACTGCGGCGTACCTTTCATATAAAGAATGACTTTATTGTCTTTAATTTGATCACGAATCAGCTGTTCAACATCGTTTGCAGCAGTATTGGGGGTTTGCTCAGTCATAAAAGCTCCTATTGATTAAATGGCTTGTGAAGCGTTAAAAATAGTTATATGTAGAAATAAGGTTGGCATGCTGCTGATACATGGGGTGATGAATGCCCTATTACAAGTTTAGATAGCATGGCTTACTGATTATTATTTATTTAATATTGTCAGTATTTATGAAACGCTAGATACTAATAATACCACGGCATTGGCCATGATACCCTCTTGACGACCGGTAAAGCCTAACTTTTCCGTCGTAGTGGCTTTAATGCTGACATTACTCACATCAGTTTGCAAGTCACTGGCAATATTATCACGCATGGCTTGATTATACGGCGCCAGTTTTGGACGCTCGCACATCACTGTGATATCGGCATTGCCCAAAGTATAACCGGCAGCTAACACTTTACCATATACATAACGGAGTAGTACCCGCGAATCAAGACCGGCATGTGCCATATCCGTATCTGGAAAATGCTGACCGATATCACCGAGCGCTAAGGCGCCAAGTAACGCATCGGCAAGCGCGTGCAATACTACGTCGCCATCAGAGTGCGCAAGTAGACTATGGCTGTGCTCGATAGGCACGCCTGCCAATATCACATATTGCTGCTGCTCGCCTGTATTATGAAACGCATGAACATCAATACCTTGACCAATTTTTATCATTATCATTCCAAGTAAGTTAAGGGTCATTAGAATAACTTAAAACCATTATCTGAATTTTCAACGCTGTTTTTCACCCACTAAGGTGCCATAGCTCGCCACCCGTTTCAATTAACTGGTATAATATAACGCTTATTTTATCATAATACTAAATCCAAAAGATAAACCGACACCGTCAACTTGCTAAGTTAACAATTATAACTTTTGCATTTTTTTCAGTGTCAGGATAAAAATTGGACAAAATATAAATAAATAGTTGAGCCGCTCTATGTCAGCCATGCCAAACACCTCAAGCCTACCCGTTTCTGATTCTTTTAACGCCCATCGTCCTTTAACCCTTGCTGATATTGACAACCCTAGCACAAAACATGTGATTGTTGGTATGTCAGGCGGGGTCGACTCTTCTGTTTCCGCGGTTTTACTACAACAAGCAGGCTTTGTGGTAGAAGGTCTGTTTATGAAGAATTGGGAAGAAGATGACGGTACTGAATACTGTACGGCCATGGATGATTTGGCCGACGCGCAAGCAGTGTGTGACAAAATCGGTATCAAACTACATACTGCCAACTTTGCCATGGAATATTGGGATCGAGTTTTTGAGCATTTCTTAGCTGAATATAAGGCTGGACGTACGCCCAATCCTGATATCTTATGTAATAAAGAAATCAAGTTTAAAGCTTTTTTAGATTATGCCTTGACCCTTGGTGCAGACTATATTGCCACTGGTCACTATACCCGCCGCAGTATCAATTATAAAAATAGCGATGGCGTAGAAGTCGCTCAGCTATTACGCGGCCTTGATAACAATAAAGACCAAAGCTACTTCTTACATGCAGTTGGTGGCGATAAACTGGCTAAAACACTATTCCCAGTCGGCGAGCTTGAAAAACCAGTGGTTCGTCAAATCGCTGAAGAACATGACCTGATTACTGCTAATAAAAAGGACTCTACCGGCATTTGCTTTATCGGTGAGCGTCGTTTTAAGGACTTCTTACAACAGTACTTGCCTGCACAAAAAGGCAATATCGTCACTGACGATGGCGTCACTATCGGCACTCATGATGGTCTGATGTATTACACCTTAGGTCAGCGCGGCGGCATCGGTATCGGCGGTGTTAAAGACCGTCCGGAAGAACCATGGTTTGTCTTAGCAAAAGACTTAGATAAAAACCGTTTAATCGTCGGTCAAGGTCACGAGCATCCCATGATGCTGAGCAATGAGCTACACGCTTATAAGCTCGATTGGGTCGATGGTCTATCACCTGCAGATATCTTTAGTAATGAAGGCTTACGCTGTATGGCAAAGTCTCGCTATCGTCAGCCCGACCAAGCTTGTACCGTATTTGCTAGCAATGAAGATGGCAGTGAAGTACGAGTGGTATTCGATGAACCACAGCGTGCGGTCACTCCGGGTCAGTCAGCTGTATTTTATATCGATGAAGTTTGTTTAGGCGGTGGCGTGATTGCGTCTATTGATGCGCCGTGTGGGTTTTAGGCTAAAAATAAAGAGTGAAAAAGATGGTCATCATTGTCTACACCCTTTGGATTGTCATTTTATTATACCTAATTATCAGTATTTTCAGATTTTCCAGTAAAAACAGCCCTAGATATTCACCAAAGAAACGTAATATTTTACTGATAGCTTTGACCATTCAAATTCTTTGCTCAGTGGCTTTTATCATACTATTTATATCCGCAGCGCTTGATGCTGCTGCGTCTTTTTAAAGCCATAATATTAATAGGCTAAGTATTAATTTAAGCATAAAAACAAACAGTTCTTAATTAAAATATTTAACTGATTTTGCACTTTAATTATAATCATTTTTTTACCAACCTGACTGACTTCATTAAAGGATATCTATGACCACCTCTTTATCTGCCTTGACCGCCCTATCCCCAATTGACGGCCGCTACGCTTCTAAAGCTGATAGCCTACGCCCTTATTTATCTGAATTTGGTTTAATTAAAGCCCGTGTTACTGTTGAAATTCGCTGGTTACAATCATTGGCTGATAACGATGCGATTAGTGAATTAGCGGCATTTGATACGAATACCAATGCTTTTTTAAATGCGATTGTTGATAATTTTAGCGAAGCTGACGCGCAAGCGATTAAAGATATCGAAGCGACGACCAATCATGATGTAAAAGCGGTTGAATACTTTATTAAAGATAAATTCCGTGGTCAGGCAGCGCTTGAGGATTCATTAGAATTCATTCATTTTGCTTGTACCAGTGAAGATATTAACAATCTATCGTATGCACTAATGCTCAAAGACAGCCGTGAGATTGTGGTTGCTAAAATGCAGCAAATGACCGATAGCATTGTTGACTTGGCGCTTACTCATGCTGACCAGCCGATGTTGTCACGTACTCATGGTCAAACCGCTAGCCCAACGACGCTTGGTAAAGAGATGGCCAACGTCGCTTATCGCCTAGCCCGTCAAATCAAACAAGTCGGTCAAGTCGAGCTATTGGGCAAAATCAATGGCGCGGTCGGTAACTATAATGCCCACTACGCCTCATATCCTGATGTTGATTGGCAGACCCATGCAGAGAAATTTATCGATGAAAGTCTTGAGCTGACTTTTAACCCTTATACCACGCAAATTGAGCCGCACGATTATATCGCTGAGCTGTTCGATGCAGTAAAACGTTTTAATACTATCTTAATCGATTTTAACCGTGATATTTGGCAATATATTAGCTTAGGCTATTTTAAACAGCGCCTAAAAGATGGGGAAGTGGGTTCTTCTACGATGCCGCATAAAGTCAACCCAATTGATTTTGAAAATTCAGAAGGCAACTTAGGTGTAGCTAATGCGATGCTTGCTCATCTAGGTGAAAAGCTGCCAATTTCACGTATGCAGCGTGATTTATCAGACTCTACTGTTCTACGTAATATCGGTGTTGGTCTAGCACAAAGTATGATTGCTTATGATGCTTGTCTAAAAGGCGTCAGCAAACTTGAATTGAATGCACAGCGTTTGAACGATGACTTGGACAACGCACAAGAAGTATTGGCAGAGCCGATTCAAACGGTTATGCGTCGCTACCGTGTTGAAAACCCATATGAGAAGCTAAAAGCACTCACACGTGGTAATGCCATGACTCGTGAAGCAATGCTGACGTTCGTTGAAAGTGATGAATTATCTGCGGTTAGCGATAGTGATAAAGCGCGCTTACGTGAGATGACGCCAGCGACCTATATTGGTAATGCAGCTGAGCAAGCACGTACGATTAAAGATTGGATTGCTAAGATTTAATGATTAATAAGCCTAATTTAGGTTTATATCGTCTTGCCAGCATGGCTAACTAACAATCCAATGATAATGAAACGATTAATGAACCGTTTTAGCAAACCTGTCGTCATCAGCACCTTTGGGGTCATTCTTGTCATGATATTGGCAAGTATTGATCCCTTAAACTGGTCAGACTACCTGCTTCATCAAGCAGGTACGCTACTGTTTTTAATGATGATGTTAGGCGCTTATCGTCATTGGCATATCAGCTCAAAGTCCTATGTATTTGCGGCTTTGTTTCTGCTTATTCATATTATCGGGGCGCGCTATTTATATTCGTATGTACCCTATGATGACTGGACGCAGCAGCTGTTTAATATAGAGTTAAGCACGCTGTTCGGTTGGCAGCGTAATATGTATGATCGTTTAGTCCATTTTAGTTATGGGCTATTATTGTTTAGCGCGATGTTTGAAAGCTTAAGATATATATTGAAAATTCAGTCACTAAAGCAGCTGATAGCATTAACACTAATGCTAAATATGTCGACTAGTATGCTTTATGAATTGATTGAATGGGGTATTGCCACGACATTGTCACCTGAAGCAGCTGAAGCTTATAATGGTCAGCAAGGCGATGTTTGGGATGCGCATAAAGATATGGCTCTAGCATTACTTGGAGGCATTATTGGTGCGCTAGTCTATCACGTCAGTTTAACTCGTCATTTATAAGCAGCTCTATAGAAGAGCGTGCATAGCATTTATTAAATAATTAGCAATGCTATTACTACCCTTTCTATTCATTTTATTCTTGATCGTCTTTATCTTTTTTATCACTGCTATCGCCCGGTATGATAGCTTTAGTCACAGCGACAGTGCCTTTAACGACGCCTTTGGTGGTTTTATAGGCGACTTTTACAGGTACGGTAACAATCTTGTGCACACAGGCTTGTAGCAAAAACATGCTGGCAATAATGACGATAAAATGCAGTTTTTTCATAAATTTCCTAATAATCGTTAGAGGCGCTGATGACAGTCATCATACAGGCAATAATCATAAACTATTAAAACCCTTCTATAAAGCATCCCTTATTATTAATCCCATACTCATTTAAGCATACGGATCTATCAATGACCTCTATACCTCTTTGTTTACCCGACTCCATGACGCCAGAGCAGTTTTTGGCAGAATACTGGCAAAAGAAACCACTACTTATTAAACAAGGTTTACCGCAACTGGTTGGGATGTTTGAGCCAGATGACATGCTTGGTCTAGCCCTTGAAGAAGATGCCTCAGCACGCCTATTGACCCAAGCAGCAAGCAAGAAAAATGGTCAGCCGCAATGGCAACTTAAAAAAAGCCCGCTCATTGAAGCAGATTTTGATAACCTGCCTGAACAATGGACAGTACTGGTGCAGAATTTAGAGCAATGGTCGCCTGAGCTTGGGCAACTGTGGCAAGCATTTGACTTTATACCGCAGTGGCAACGCGATGATATTATGGTGTCCTATGCACCTAAAGGTGGCTCCGTCGGCAAGCATTATGATGATTACGATGTATTTTTAGCGCAAGGATTTGGATCTAGACGTTGGCAGTTGGGTAAATTCTGTGATAAAGACACTGAATTTGTCGCAGATGAGCCAATTCGCCTCTTTGATGATATGGGCGAGATTGTCTTTGATGAGATACTAGAGGCCGGTGATGTACTTTATGTACCGCCTAAATTATCTCACTTTGGCTTAGCGCAAGATGACTGTTTAACCTTTTCCTTTGGTTGCCGTCGTCCGAACTTGATGCAAATCATCGATAGCATGGCTGATATCGCAACCAATGACAGCGATTTATTTATACCCATGCTATTGCCACAAGCGATGCAAGCGTCAGGTGAATTAAAAGCCGAAAGTATCGATGCTATAAAAACCCAATTATTACAAATGCTACAATCTGAGCGTGGTGATACGATTATTCGTCAAGCCGTGTCTGAAGTGGTGAGCAAGCGTCAATATGATGTACTCGTACCCGAAGAGTCGATCAATACCGATAAAATGATAGCAGCATTGGCTAGTGGCGCTACGCTACAAGCCGACTATAGCAATCGCTTGCTCTATAACCAAAATAACGATGACATCACGCTATACGCAAATGGCCAACTACTAGACAGTCTTGATGAGACCGCAACCGCAATGCTGGTACGCTTAGCAGACGGCGCACATTTGACTCTCAATGATATGGAAGGGATTGACCCCGATGAGGTGATGGAGTGGCTTGAGAATGGCTGGATTTGGCTAAATCATCCTGAGTAATAGGACAGTTATTAGTTAATTTTTACAGAACATTGGCTACTAAGCAGCAGCGTCTATTTACTAAGACTTTAATCTCTTAATAAATAGGCGCTGACTTTTTTAAACTATAAAACTCAATTTCCAATATTTATTTAGTATGTCGCTTTACGCAGCTACCTTTTTATAACGACTCACGCCAGCGATAATCGTTTCTTCAATCACTCTATCATCGCCCAGCATCATGAGCACAAATAATTGCTCATCGAATGACTTGGTCTGCGTCATACGGCGCTCCATTAAATCAGTACCGCCCATATCTATCACCACAAAATCTGCTTCTTTATTGGGCATAAAGTTACCAATTTTATCGTCTAATAATAATGACTGCGCGTTACCTAAAGTTATTTGATATAAGCCTTGATGGGCTGATAACGGATTGTTCTGTAATTGCTGAACTTTATACGCTTCTGATAACGTGGTCAACATCGACAGACTAGTCCCTGCACCCACATCAGTGGCGATACTCACGCCGGTATAACTCAAAGTTTTAGACAAATCAAACAAACCACTGCCCAAAAATAAATTAGACGTTGGACAATGGGCTATTTGCGTGCCAGTATCACGCAGCACTTCATACTCTGGCGTTTCAAGATAAATACCATGCGCTAAAGTAGTGCGCCTGCCAAGCAACCCCATATCATGATAAACGTCTAAATAGCCTTTATGATTTGGATAAAGCTCACGTACAAAGGCGATTTCATCAAGGTTCTCAGCCAGATGCGTTTGAAGATAAACGCTATCATAGCTGCGATAAAGCTCACCCGTCATTTGTAATTGCTTCGGCGTTGATGTAATGGCGAACCTTGGCGTAATGGCGACATGCTGACGTCCACGCTCGTGCCATTTATCGACGATATTTTGCGTATCACGGATACCTTTTTCAGTAGGTACACATAGATGCTCAGGGGCGTTTTGATCCATCAATACATTACCGGTAATCATACGGGTATTGATACGAGTACTTTCAGTAAAAAACGCTTCCACTGACTGCGGATGACTGGTAGAGAAGACCAATGCACTGGTCGTACCATTAGCAAGCAACTGGTTTAAAAAGAACTTTGAAGTATCATGTGCAACCTTTGGATCACCAAAATTTGCCTCAGTCACAAAGGTATAATTATTGAGCCAATCAAGCAATTGCTCACCAAAAGCAGCAATCATATCTATCTGGGGATAATGGACATGAGTATCGATAAAGCCTGGCATGATAAGTTTGTGTTTATGGTCATAAATTTGTACTGGCTCCTTGCCTGCTTGGTTGCTCGCGTTGCCGTTGCCATATCGTGACATAATAGACGTACAGCTACCATAATCTACGACGCGACCAGTCGCATCATCGATCACGAGTGCACCATCGGCAATATACTCAGGATAAACCTTTACGCCTGCCACAACCGGCAGCAATGTGACGTTTTTATCTACTACCGTGATACTAGGACGCTCAGCATTGGTTAAACTAACATTGGTTAAATCATCCGTATCTAAATGGTCGTGCTTGGCTCTTGTAGCCAGATTCTCTTCCGTTAGATAATGCAGCAGTTGAGCTTGATAAATATGTAGGGTCATAAAAAAATCTCACAATGATAGACAAGTATTTTGATTGAAAATTCATCCATATTATGTGTCTATCCTAATACAAGCACAAAGTTACTGAGCGCAGCCTATACCGTATGATGGCTGATGAAGTTGAGAACGATGTCTTAATGCTCTGAAGATAGACAGATAAATAAAGAATTAAAAAACTGTTAATTAGGGTTAATGTTGGTTATAAATTATTATAAAGTTGCATCACTTGCGCCGCGATAGAGATAGCGACTGCCATTGGCTCTTTTCCGCCAGTATTAAGTCCGATTGGCATGGTCAATTTATCCACTATTTGCTCACTATAGTCACGCTGCAGCAAGCGATCTCTGAAACGCTTGGCTTTGGTCGCTGAACTGATACAACCGATATAAGGCATTGACTGTAATCGGCTATCATTGGTGCTGATAGCGTTATTAGCATCTGTATCAATTTTTAGATAGGCGTCTAAAGTGGCACGCACCAAATCAAAATCAAGACTATGATCATGGGTCATGACCAGGATAAAATACTGAGTACCTTTTTTCATTGATGCATTTATTGAGGCACTTTTGATACTTTTAGCGATAAACGGCTGGATAAAATCAACCGGATCTTCATCAATATGCGGGCGAATATGAGTAGGCAATTGGTAAGTTACTTGTCCATCTACAGTGTCCACATTATGGGTCAAATAACGCTCAAACATTTCAGGTCGGCTGTCTATCCACTCTACTTGACAAGGCAGTTCAGCAAGTATGGTCATCAGCGCAGCCGCTACGTGTCCGGCACCAAACACCAACAGCGACATCGGCGGCGTCACATTGAAACATTCAAACATGACGGTGACACTACCGCCGCAGCATTGGGCTAATGTAGCGCCCAATGGATAATGCTTGGTGTAAACTGCATCGCGGCGTACTGCTTGCGCCTTTGCAGACTTCCCTTCTTTTAACGGTTGTGTACTTCTTGCGTCAGTCGCGTTAATTTCACCATTCAGCAATTGCCTTGCCGTTATCGTCACATCATGCTCAAGACTACCGCCACCTAAGGTGTCACAGCACGCGTCAAGCGTCACAATGATTTTAGACTGTAGCTCGCGAGGTGCTGAGCCATTGACCGCAATAACCGTTGCCAAAACGTGCGCAATACCATGCTGTTGATATTGCGCCAGCCCGTCATACCATCTTGTTGGTGATGTTGACGGTGTAAAAGGTGTCGATAACGCTGATGAATTATTCACTATGCGCAGGCCCACGAGCCGTTGATACATTAGGGTTTTCTATAGCTTCAGGCTGCTCGTCAAACAATTGACCTTCAGACTCTGGCGGATTGATATCTTTGCCATGTGCAACTTGCTGCGGCTTGACTTTATCATCATCAATCCCGCAATCGTCATCAGCTGGCGTCAAACTCTCAATAGTTTCAGCGTCTTCTTTAGCAGCAATATCCCACGCCTGACCTTGCATGCGCATCACCGCTTTTAGTACCGCCTCTGGCGTTGCCGGCATAGTTAGCTCAGGGTTTTTCTGGTAATCATCTAAACTTGCAATCGCGTTATTAATCGCGCACCAAACGCTAGCGGCAAGCATAAATGGTGGCTCACCAACGGCTTTAGAGTTATAGATAGTCTGCTCTTCATTTTTACGTTCAAACAGCTTAACGCTCCACTGTTTGGGCAAATCATGCGCAGTTGGAATTTTATAATTCGCGGCACTATTGGACGCAAGGTTGCCCTTTTTATCCCAAACCAGCTCTTCAGCAGTCAACCAGCCCATACCTTGTACAAAACCACCTTCAATCTGACCAATATCAATAGCAGGATTAATTGACTGCCCAACATCGTGCAAGATATCGCAACGTAGCACTTTATATTCACCCGTTAAAATATCAATTTCCACCTCAGAACAAGAGGCACCCAAGGCAAAGTAAAAGAATGGGCGACCCCACGCTTTTGAGCGGTCATAAAATATCTTTGGTGTTTTATAATAGCCAGTCGACGACAAGCTAACGCGATGCTGATATGCCAGTAATACCATTTCTGCAAAGGTCAGTGTTTCTTTATTGCTAATATGGACATGATTGCGCTCAAATTTGATATCTTCTGCACTCACGTCAAAATGTTCAGTAGCAAATTCAACCAAGCGGTCTCTGATGGTAATACAGGCATTTTGTGCCGCTTTACCATTCATATCGGTACCTGACGACGCCGCTGTTGGCGAGGTATTTGGCACTTTATCGGTACGCGTTGCCGTTACTTTTACGGTATCTAAATCGACATCGAATTCATTGGCAACGATTTGGGCAATCTTAATATATAACCCTTGCCCCATCTCAGTACCGCCGTGATTGATTTGAATCGTACCGTCGGTGTAGATATGAACCAAAGCACCCGCTTGGTTTAGCGTTTGCACTGTAAATGAGATACCAAATTTGACCGGTGTTAAAGCCAAGCCAAGGCGTTTGTCACTACCCTCGGCTTCAGCTTTTTGATTGCCTTCTGTGATTTGCTCACGGCGCTGATCATAATCAGTGTCATCAGCTAACGTCTGCATAATAGTCGCCAAATCAAAATGCTCAATAGGCTGACCATAATGGGTACTTTGACCGTTTTGATATAAGTTCGCCAAGCGTACTTGCAAGGGATCTTTACCCAAAGTATAGGCAATATGATCCATCATATATTCAGCCGTCAGCAGACCTTGCGGACCACCAAAACCTCGATAAGCGGTGTTCGATACCGTATGAGTCTTGCAGCGATGACCAGCTATTTGCGCGGCTGGATAATAATAGGCATTGTCACAATGGAACATTGCCCGATCGACAATCGCATCTGACAAATCTGGTGAATAGCCACACAATCCTGATAATTGCATATCAACGCCAAGCACTTGACCCGTATCATTGACACCGACATCATAGCGATTGGCAAATTCATGCCGTTTACCAGTCACGACCATGTCATCTTGACGGTCTAAACGCATACTTACTGGCACATTATGGCGTTTGGCAGCGATACCGCACAGACATGCCCATGCCGCAGCTTGTGTTTCTTTACCCCCAAAACCACCACCCATTCTTCGGACTACTGTAGTCACCGCATGGAACGGCAAATCAACCACTTCGGCGACTAGCTGTTGCACTTCACTAGGATGCTGCGAGGATGTATAGACTTCAAGCCCGCCATCATCGCAAGGTACAACGTATGAAACCTGCCCTTCTAGATAAAAATGCTCTTGCCCCAGCATATGAATATGCCCTGCAATACGAGTGGGTGCACTATCGAGCTCAGCTTGGGCATCGCCACGCGTCATAAAGTGACTTGGACGTACAAACTGCTCTTGCTTTAGCGCCTCATCAATCGTGAGGATTGCTGGTAATGGCTCATACTCTACAATGGCTTTGAGCACCGCTTTTTTTGCTGCACGGTGACTGGTGGCGACCACAGTAAATAGCGTTTGACCGACATATTCTGTAATCTGATCGACCATAAGTGGATCGCCATCAAACACTGCTCCGATATCCGTTTTGGCAGGCAAATCTTTAAAGGTGATAACGTCGATTACCCCGTCGGCTGCTTGTACGGCGCTCAAATTCATACTCAATACACGAGCATGGGCGTGAGCGCTTTTACCAATGGCCAAATGCAGGGTATTTTGTGGTTTTAGCATATCGTCCACATAAGTGGCGGTGCCCATGACATGGCTAATGGCGCTATCATGTTTTGCTTGGCTGCCAATCTTGTCTTTTGGTGGACGCTGTCTGCGGGTACTGTAGCTGTCAAATAATGAAGAATGGTGGCTCATAATGGCTCTCTCTTATATTTTTAGCAAAACCTATCTCTCTAGCAATAGTGTTTTGACTGTCTCTTTTAGCGATGCGATGATTAGGTTAGTTAGCATAATTCAATAAGTTAAAGCACTAAGGCTGTCTATTTAGCCCTCGCCGTGTTTATTGCTTATATGCTTACTTACGCATCTACCATTTGCACATCAGCAACCAATTGCTTACCACACTTGATGATTAAGCGCTGCATCACATGCATCCGATACTCTCGGCTGGCTCTCACATCCGTCATTGGCGAAACATCATTAGGTAGCATTTGTGCTGCCTGCTCAAAGCTAGCAACATTCACTGCTTGCCCAATTAGTGCCTGCTGACACTTTGCCGCCAATAAAGGTATCGCCGCCATGCCGCCAAGTCCAAATTTTGCATCTTGGATAGTCATACCATCAGCTGATAAATCGAGTCTCGCCGCTAGTAAGCACGCTGAGATATCATCTTCGTAACGTTTACTAATCTTATGAATATATAGATGCTGATGGTCTTGCATCAGCGGAATATGAAGGGCAACCACATAGCTACCAGCACGCAGCTTAGTCTTTTTATAATCTAAAAAGAATTCAGATAAAGGAATAATCTCGTCAATACAAGACGCCTGACTTGAATGGACATTATTAGCATTAGTATTGTCGGCAACACTATCGACAGCCGCGCAATGACGCAAATGAATATGAGCATCTAATGCCAATAAAATGGGTGGCAAATCTCCAATCGGTGAAGCGTTAGCAACATTACCGCCGATGGTGCCCATATTACGGATTTGCGGAGAGGCAATACGTTCAAACAAATTGGCGAATTCAGGGAAATACTGTTCAAGCGCAGGCAGCATGCTCTTATAGCTCATGCCAGCGCCCAATACTAGAGACTGTACTTCGCTATCGCCTTTTGACTGCTCATCAGTATTTACGTTTAACGTTTGCAGTGACCACGATTTTAGCTCATCAATCGCGGACAGTTGCACGATAACATCATGATCGACCAGATGTTGCGTCACACTCAAGCCCAAGTCCGTACCACCTGCCCAAATGGTTGCTTTTGGATGGGTAGCTAGTACTTGATTAAGCTCATCAATCGATTGCGGAATAAATAGCTTGCGCGAATCTTGCGTCAGTGCAGGCTCAATGAGATTGTTTGCGGTTGTAGAAGATGAATGCTGCTTGTGCTGCTGATTGCTACTTGCCATCGCATCGGTTGCTAAATGGATGCTCAAATCTTTAGCAGCTATTTGATCAGAATCTCGTTGTTTGCCGATAGCACTCATCGCCAAGCCTGCCTCGATAATAGGACGATAACCCGTACAACGGCAAAGATTCCCTGATATTGAAGCAACGATATCATCGTAGCTCAAATCATCTGTGACTGTACCTTTTGCCACTTGCAGACGATGATTCTCATAGGTGCTCGCCAGCGTCATCACAAATCCAGGCGTACAAAAGCCGCACTGCGAACCATGACATTCAACCATCGCTTGCTGCGCAGGATGCAATAAAGCACGTTCTGGATGATATTCAGGATTGTCCGCGATATAAGCCGCCGTCATTAGATGATGACCATCCATTAATGACAGTAAAGTAATACAAGAGTTTAAGGTATAAAAAGGCGCATCAGAAGCATCTGCACCGCTGGTAGGTAAACGCTGCGCCATAATAGTACAAGCGCCGCAATCGCCGCTGCCGCAGCCTTCTTTGGTATCGGTCTGGCGTTCGTGCAAGCGCAGATACTCAAGCACCGTGGTATTCGGATTGAGGTCAGTTAACTGCTTATATTTACCGTTCAAATAAAAATGAATCATAGCAATGCTCGGCTGTCAGAATAAAAGGAAGATAAAATAATACTTTTATCTTTAATCGAATAATAAAATTTTAACAATCAGTATCTTAAAAGACAGTCGCACAAAAACGTACTGCCCTTAAGCTAGTATTTAATTACCATGTTAATAAAATTTATACGATGATGATCATCATACCTACATCAATACTGAGAGTTATACATGTATTGAATAAGCTGACTGCCTTTCTGACATCTGACTTGCTCAGGCTTAATCTGATTGGTTGTGAACTTCAGTATTTACTGACAATGGATCATTATCATTAGCAAACCTAAAAGTTGGGACAAGAATTAGGGTATCGCGCAATTACCCTATTGGAAAACGAAGACATTAATCATAAGCAATATATCCTTTTTATGGCTAAACGCTCACTAACATTCCGTGTTAGTACCATTTGATTAATATTTAAAGGTTAAATATTAATCGTCAAAATTACTCATAAAACATTTAGTTATAGCTTACTGACTAAATGGTTAACTTATATTAGCACCATATTTATTTCATTTGCAACTCAAAAAAAACAGACCATTAGCTTTATATAAGCGAAATAAATTCATAAAACGACGTCTTTTCGCTTTAAACGTTGAATTTATATGCCTCTGAGATTTTATGTACCTCTGAGACAATAAGCTTGGCAGTCATTATTTCTAATAAACAGTACAGCATAGAGGGCATATAGAAGCCAATAAAAAACGGTCAGCAACCATTCACCAAATCTTTGGGAATAATTACTGACCGTCGTTTTTACTGCTTTAACAATTTTATCTATTATGTTATCGGCAAATAGTTAGCCTAACTAACTACTTACCTAACTGCCCGTCTCTTTACTCTTCTTTAACTCTATTCGGTGCCAAGCTCTAGCAAGCTAGCATTGCCACCGATTGCTGTGGTATTAATCGTTCTTACTCGCTCAGTGACAAAGCGATAGATATAGTCAGGCGTTAGCATTTCTGACAAGCCTTCCATGTCCGTGACAGTAATCACTTGCGTCAAAATACCATCGGTATTGGCAAGTTCTTGGCTGATCGCTTGCACTTCGCTCTGATTACCAGCGACAGCCACTTGGGCGAGACGATCAATATATAGAAGCGTAATCGTTTGCGAGTCATTGGCAACGCTCAGCACATCATCACTGATACCAGACTCATAGAGGATTTTTGCTGCCTCATTACACATCTCATCTTGGCTTGGGCAATGCAATATCACTTCGTTACCGGTTAATAGTGCCGCCATCAACTGCCCAAGTACTGCCATTGCGCGGGCAGACTCTGCACCGATGACCATTGTCTTACCACGGGCTGTCACGTATAAATCGTTTGTTTCACCAGTAGCTCCGGTCATACGATGCACTTCATCTAGCATAGGTGCAGCGCTTAACAAATGAGTAAATAAACGCTTTGCCTTATTAGCATCACCGGTGAGCAATGCCAATTTTGGAACGGCCGCTTGTAGATAAGTGACGCGATCTAATGCGCTAAGTAATCGCCAAGCTTCACAAACCTGGGCATGATTTTTTTTGAATTCAGTCGCCATGTTGCTACTCCTTATGCGAGTTCTGTTTGAGTGATTGATTGGGTCGTATTATTTTTAGCCGCTAACTGCTCAGTCGTCAATGTCATTAAACGAGCGACATAGTGCGGACCACCTGCTTTCGGACCTGTGCCCGATAGACCACAACCACCAAAGGGCTGGACGTTTACCACGGCACCAATTTGATTACGATTAATATAAGTATTACCGACAAAAGCACGGCGTTCAATATGTTCAACATTGTTTTCGATACGGCTATGAATACCTAAGGTTAAGCCAAATCCTGTACCGTTAATGGCATCGATTAACTTATTCAAGTCACGAGCTTGATAGCGCAATACATGCAAAATGGGCCCAAAGTGCTCACCACCAATCACATCAATACTTTTTACTTCAATGGCAGTCGGCAATACAAAGGTCGATTGCTCTTGACTGACCATCGAACTATCACTCATCGGGGTCTGGGCCAAAATAGTGGCCGTTGGCTCAGCGCGCATACGCTCGATATGTGCTTCGAGTCCGCGCTTGGCATCGATATCAATCACTGGACCGACATCTGTGGTTGCATATAGTGGATTGCCTACGACCAATTCCGCCATATTACCTTGCAACAGCTCAATCAAATCATCCGCCATTTCCTCTTGCACGCACAATATACGGCACGCAGAACAACGCTGACCTGCTGAGCCAAAAGCTGATAACACCGCATCTCTAACCACTTGCTCTGGCAGGGCTGTCGAATCAACAATCATGGCATTCTGTCCGCCAGTCTCCGCAATGAATACGGGCAATTCGCCGCTAGCTTGGGCATGACTATTTAGGCTTTGATTAATCCGCTGAGCCGTTTGGGTCGAGCCAGTAAATATAACACCTGCTATATTATCAGCTGCTGTCAATGCAGCACCAACGTCGCCAGCACCAATCACTAATTGCAACGCTTCTGCTGGTACACCCGCTTGATACATCATTTGTGCGCCAAAATGAGCAATCAAGCTGGTTTGCTCTGCAGGTTTGGCCACGACCGTATTACCTGCTGCCAATGCCGCGACGATTTGACCGGTATAAATCGCTAATGGAAAATTCCAAGGGCTAATACAAACAAAGGTGCCACGTGCTTTATAAACTTGACGAGACAGCATGCCTGCCAAATCAGTAAACTCATGTACTTTTACGTCTAAACGCTCCGCTTCATCAGCATAAAAACGGCAAAAATCAACGGCTTCTTTGATTTCATCGATGCCGTCTTGCATCGTTTTTCCTGCTTCAATTTGGCATAGTGCCATCAGTTCAGCATAGTTTTCTTCATATAAGTCAGCCACTTTGCGTAATATCGTCGCGCGCTTAGCAGCGGACACTTTCTGCCATGCGCTTTGGCCTGCTACTGCCCCATCGATTGCTTGACGCGCTACCTCTGCATTAGCATAGGCTACGTTACCTGCGATAACCTCATGGTTCCAAGGCGCACGTACTGTCTGACTATCAAGCTTATGGGTTTCGCTATCCGCTTCATAGTCATTAATTGCCTTGCCATTGATAATAGAAGTCGCTGACCAAGTCTTATGTAAATGGCTATCGATAGCAGCTTTAAGCGGTAACCATTGTGACTCTACAAATATATTTGGACCAAAACTGGCACGGCGTGCACCATAAATATCTAACGGCAATGGAATATCTGGATTGTGCAAAGTAGCATTGGTCAGTAGCTTGTCATATGGATGCACAGTTAGCTTGTCAATTGGATAAGACTTGTCTAATAACTGATGAACAAACGAGCTATTGGCACCATTCTCTAGCAAACGGCGTACCAAGTACGGTAGCAAGTCTTTATGTGCGCCAACGGGTGCATAGATACGTACTGGGATTTGATAAGCTTGTAAAATATGGTCATAAAGCGCATCACCCATACCATGTAGACGCTGAAATTCAAAGTCTCTATGTGCACTCATCGTCATAATTGAGGCAAGCGTATGAGCATTATGAGTCGCAAACTGTGGCCAAATAAGTCCGCGTAAATGCTCTGATAGCAAGAAGCGTGCGCAGGCAAGATAGGCAGTATCTGTGCCTTCTTTACGCGTCCAGACAGGATAGCCTGATAGACCTTTTTGCTGCGCCAGTTTAATTTCGGTATCCCAATATGCGCCTTTTACCAAACGTACGGGGATACGGTCACCTACTTCAGTCGCTAAACGCGCAAGCCAGACTAAAATAGCAATCGCGCGCTTAGAGTAACCCTGAACCACGATACCTAAACCATCCCAATCAGCCGTTAAGTTATCACGGTATAGAGACTCAAATAACTTCAAGGAAATCTCAAGACGATCGGCTTCTTCGGCATCAATACTAAGGTCAACGTTGACCTCACGTGCCGCTTCAATCAACAATAAGCAGCGTTGACGTAATAACCCCATCACTTGTGCTTCTTGGGTGGCTTCATAGCGCGGATGCAATGCAGACAGCTTGATAGATACCGACGGCTTCGGCATGCCCTCTTTAACTTTAATACTGGCAGTCGCTTTAATAGCATGCAGATAATCGTTAAAGTATTTTTCAGCATCTTTATGAGTGATTGCTGCTTCGCCTAGCATATCAAACGAGTAGGTATAGCCTTTATTACGATAAGGTTGGCTATTTTTATTAGCGCCTTCAATGGTTTCACCCAGTACAAATTGATGGCCCATGATACGCATGGCTTTTTGCATTGCACTTCGAATGACAGGCTCGCCCATCTTTTTGGTCATACGATCCAAAAACCCTGATGCAGTGGTATTACTATCAATACTCACCACACGGCCAGTCATCATCATGCCCCACGTTGAGGCATTGACCATAAAGCCATTGTCGTTTTTTATGTGCTTTTTCCAATCGGCCACACTCATTTTGTCGTGAATCAGCGCATCAGCCGTATAATTGTCTGGTACTCGAATCAACGCCTCTGCCAAGCTCATTAGCAGGATACCTTCTTGCGTATCGAGACTGTACTCAAGTAATAATGAGTCGACCATTTTTACCGCTTTGCCATCATTACGTACATGCTCGACCAGCTGGCGTGTCTGCGTGGCAGCCGCTTCACGTTCTGCATCACTAGGTTTTGCTAATGGTAATAATTTCGTCAACCAGCGCTCTTCATCAACGCTATATAAAGGTGAGATACGCGCATGTAGCTCATCTGATGACTGGTCAATATATTCTGGTGACAGCAAATCGATAGGATTAAATAAAATCGGCTCTTGCGGGGTAAACTGCTCTACTGGGTTCATAACAACTCCATAACTATCGTTTAAAAACCATCGTAAATGGTGCTTTAGGACGTCTGATTAATCTGCTTAACTGCTGATAACTACTAATAAATTAAATACAAGTCATTAACAGCTACTCAAAGCTAACTTTTATTCACATGAATAATCAGAATACCAAACAGCGCCATCACAAAACGAGAAAATCCAGCATAGGCTGGAAACGGTCAAGTAGGTCTTTTTAGTGTTAAACGGACTACGTTAACAATATAAAGGCGGCAACGTATAGCTAAGCGGCATTAGTGCCTTCTTCTTGTTAGTAGTGAAAGGAGTACGAGTGCCATATCAGCCATCAAAGTAATAGGCTATTGGCTAAAATTGCACTCTTATATGATGCTAATTCACTGGTAAGAAAAACCTCTACGGCGTTGATTGAGGTGATGCGCTTAACCTTGTCATGGTAACATGAAAAAAAACTTCAAACTAACGGTGTTACTTATTTTAACCAATCAAAATGTTCTTTAAAAACAAATAGTTATTAAAATTATTCCATACGTGACGCTTTGGTTATAATTCATTGTTTACTATCAACAATTAATTGTTTTATGAATCAAATAGTTGCGTTCTTTCATGATCACTTATATCAATTTTAAATACAAAAAAAACCCTTCTCATTATTAGATAATAAGAAGGGTCTAAATAATAAAATAGTCCGCTATTTCAAATAAAACATTAGTTAAACTCTAGCTCTATTTGAAATGCAAGTCCTATATAAATACAATCTTAGCAAGTAAAACAGCCGTCAATAGCAAAACAGGAATATTGAGATCAGAGAATTTACCCGCTACGACTTTGACAGCAGTATAGGTAATAAATCCGAGCGCGATACCGTCGGCGACAGAATAGGTCAATGGTGTGAATAGCAATACAACTACGACCGGCGCAGCTTCCGTTAAATCACTCCAATTGACATCTTTCAGCGTAGCCATCATCAATACGGCCACATAAAAGATAGCACCTGCTGTGGCATAGCCTGGAATCATACCAGCGAGTGGTGAAAAGAACAAGCTGAGTAAAAACAATACCCCAACCGTCACCGCCATCAGTCCAGTACGACCACCTGCAGCAATACCTGATACACTTTCAACAAAACTGGTCGTTGATGATGTACCCAGTAACGTACCTGCTACGGTCGCCGTCGAATCTGCTAGCAACGCTTTGCCCATATTCGGAATTTTACCATCTTTACCAATCAAACCAGCTTGAGTGGTCGTCGCAATAAGCGTACCTGCCGTATCGAATAAATCAACGAATAAGAAGGCAAAGATAACACTGATCATCCCCACATCGAACGCACCAGCAATATCAAGTTGCATCAACGTTGGGGCAATAGGTGGCGGTGCGGACATAATACCAGTGAACTGTGTATTACCCGTAATTAGACTGATAAGCGCCACCAGTAAAATACCAATTGTTACCGCGCCTGGTATTTTTTTATGGGACAGACCAACGATGACGATAAACCCTAATGCTGCCATCGCAGGTGAGAACGTGGTCATATCACCAAGTCCTACCAGCGTTGCATCATTATTGACAATAACACCTGCGGTTTGTAGAGCAATAAAGGCTAGAAATGCACCAATACCAGCGACAACACCTTGTTTGATACTGTCCGGAATAGAATTAATAATGATTTCACGGATTTTAAATAAACTTAACAGGATAAAAATACAACCGGACAAAAACACTGCACCAAGCGCGGTTTGCCACGCGTAGCCCATACCTAAAACCACGCCATAAGTAAAGAAGGCGTTGAGTCCCATGCCAGGCGCAAGTGCGACTGGCAAACGAGCATAAATTCCCATAATAAAGCAACCAATTGCGGCAGCAAGACAAGTAGCGACGAATACCGCGCCTTTGTCCATACCAGCATCGGCAAGCACGTTAGGGTTAACAAAAATGATGTAAGCCATCGTTAAAAACGTGGTTACACCCGCTAAAATCTCCGTTTTGATTGTGGTATTTTGACCATCGATACCAAAATATCGTTCAATTGCGTTCATAAGAGTCGCTTCCAAATTGCAGTAAGTAAATTATCATTATCAAACTGTATTGATAAGTGTCGCTTCCAAGTTGCGACGATCAATGCCGCTTTTAAATCAAACATAAAAAAGATACACCCAAATTGCGACGATAAATGACGCTTCCAAATTGCGACTGTAAATGACGCCTATAAACCACGGTTAAAGATGATGCTTCTAATCCTTTAGCCACACATGATTTGCCAAATATAAAATTAATATGAAATATTACAGCAACAAACCATAACATTTTAGTGAAATTATCTTATAACTTCAATTACTGAAATTCTTTCATAAGCAGAAGAATAAAAAATAGTTGACCATATGGACAATATTATAAAATCAATTCGCTGTCACCAAAAATTTTACAAAAAAACTGTCGATTATGTAATTAACACATTATTAATGATATTTATTCAGATTAGCAGTACACTAGTGGGTTGATAGGAAAGCGCCACTTCGATTGGCTATTATTAATTATCCATGAGTCCATTACATGCCTGAATCCTTAAACATTATCGACCTTATTACTCAAGCTAGCCTGTTGGTTCAGATCGTAATGGCCTTGCTGTTATTAGCTTCTTTGCTCAGTTGGGTCATTATTTTTCGCATGAGTGCACGTCTCGGTACCGCCAAAAACTTTGATCAACAGTTTGAAACTTGGTTTTGGTCGGGTGAGGATTTGGCTAAATTGTACCAAGGCATTCAAGGCTCGCCTGAGCGCCAAGGACTTGAGCAGATTTTTTATGTCGGATTTTCTGAATACTTAAGAATGCATAAAAAACGCCAACCAAAGGATGACATTATTGATGGCGTTGAGCGTAAATTACGGGTGGGACTTGGTCGTCAACAGCAGCTTTTAGAGTCAGGACTCACGACACTTGCCAGTATTGGCTCGGTTGCACCTTATGTCGGTCTATTTGGTACGGTATGGGGTATTATGAACGCATTCTTGGGACTGTCACAAACTGAGCAAGCTACCTTAGCCACTGTCGCCCCTGGTATTGCCGAAGCATTAATTGCAACCGCTATGGGTTTGTTTGCGGCTATTCCTGCGGTACTGGCTTATAACCACTTTACAGCCAAATCCAGTCGCCTATACGACTCACGCGCGTTATTCTGCGATGAGATGACCGGTATGCTACAACGCGAAACCAGTATTGAAAATCTGCAATCTAGCACTCAAGTCAATCAAAGCACTCAGGTAGCTGGTCTATGAAACAAAGTCCCTATCGCCGTGAGAAAAAAGCGCTCAATGCGGAGATGAACGTTGTTCCTTATATCGACGTGATGTTGGTGCTGCTAGTGATATTTATGGTCACAGCGCCGATGCTGATTACTGGTGTCGATGTCGATTTGCCAAAAGAGCAAACGAATACCATGAGTCAAAGCCAGCTGCCAGTGATTGTGTCTTTAACCGATAATGGCGAGATTTTTATCAGTTATGAAGACAATGTTGACTTACCTGTTAGTGAGCCAGAACTGATTGATACCCTCTCTAACCTGCAAAGCAGAAGCAGTGATGCCGGTGCTCAGCCGGTACAAGTCATGATTAATGCTGACCAAAACAATCAATATGGCGCTATCATGACGCTTATGGCGACCTTGCAACAAGCCGGTATCCAAAAGGTCGGGCTATTAACAGGTGCTCCTCTGCCTACCCCTTCATTGTAATAAATTACATGTTTAATTTAGCTTGTCATAATAAAGTAGATAATCTGATGAAATTCTCTATTGAGTGTCGCCTTCTTGATTGCCACGTTCTTGAGTATCAATTTTTTGAGTATAGATGTCATGCATAATGCTCCTGCCGTTTATGTACCGACTGAACCCGAAGGCAATGGGCTAACCTTGCCGACGCTCCTCAGTTTGCTCGCACATGGTCTAGTGATTGGAATACTTATTTACACCTATCAAAATATGGAAGTAGAAACTGCTGGCAGTATCGAGACTGTTATGGTCTCGCCTGAGCAATTGGCTGAGATGCAAGGTCAAATATTAGCCAATCGTGCAGCGGCAGCCAGTGCCATGCAAGCGGAAAGCGGCTCAAGTAGTTCAGCTACTTCAACAGAAGCTTTTGATAGTAGTATCCCGCCAAATCCTAGCCAATCAAACTCTCAGCAAGTACCTGTTTTTACGCGCTCTGATGATCCTGTTAGTCGCCCGATGCTGATGAGTGAAGAACAGCATCAGCGTCTGCTTGAGCAAAATCAAGAATACGAGCGTAATATGGCTGAGTGGGCAGCACAGTTAGATGAGTCTGTATTAGAAGAACATGACCAAATCGATAAAGAAAAAAGACAGCAGCTGATTGAAGAGCAAAAAAAGCTTGGGGATTTTCGTAATAAACAAAATAATCCTCCTAAGATTAAACGCCCCACTGCGACGGATCGAAATATAGAAATTAATACAGGTGGCTCTGGTAGTGCCGGTCAAAATCTTAGCTTATCAGATGACGGGCAATCGACGCTATCTGGCGACATGACAACTTCAAGCACCTCTAAAGGTAATAGTCGTTCAGCATCAAGTGGTGCTCGCGGTGCAAGTAACAGCGAAATCATTAACCTAATCAAGCGTAATTACAATCCACCGATAGCAGCGAAAGGCTCAACTCAGCGAGCTACGCTAACGATCACTGTTAATGCTAGCGGTAATATCGTCAACGTTACGGCTTCTGGACCTGATAGCGCTGTGAATGAAGCTGCCAAACTAGCCGTTCTGAATACCGGTAGCTTACCAATCGATGCCGATGACCCCAAATACCCCACTTTTACTATACAGTTTAAAGGTAGCAATTAATCAGTTGCTCAATCCTTATATTATTGATAACGTTACTTTAAGCGACTTGCGCAGTCAGCCATATTGCCTTACCTTAATACCCAACTTACTGCTTATAAAAAATAATTATTACCTCAATTTAGGAGTTCGACTTGGTCATGCGTACCCATAAAAAACTATGCTTTTCTTTACTTGCTTGCAGCTCAAGCCTACTTATCGCTCCTAGTGTATTTGCGGCGCCGGTCGTTTTAGACTTAGATTACGAGATTCCAGTCCAACAAAGCCAAGTGGCATTTGTGTCCTTTGCTGGCGACTCTGTTTTATCGCCTATTATTTTCAATGATTTGAACAAAACCGAACTAAAAGTCACCAACCAAAATTTACCACAACAGCCACGCAGTAGTAGCGAGCTGGCAGGTACATTACCGGTTTGGCAAAGTATGGGCATTCCTTACCTTGTGGTCGGTAGCACTCGCAGTAATCGCGGTAAAGTTGTGACTGATTATGAAGTCATTGAAGTGAAAACTGGTCGCGTGATAGAAGGCAAGCAAACCTTAACGGCTGAGAACAATAAAGAAAGCATGCGTTACGCCGGTCACGTCATCGCTGATAAAGTATATGAGCTGATTACAGGTATTCCAGGTGACTTCTCAGGGCGTATTGCCTATATCGAAGAAATTGGTGTTGGTAAAGAAAAAGTATCGCGCTTAAAGGTAATGGATGCTGACGGTGAAAATGCCAAAACCATTACTGAAGTGGCAGGTTCTATCTTCTCACCAGCATGGTCACCCGATGGTAACCGTATCGCTTATTCGGTACAACGTGATAAATCGTATCCTGTTATCTATGTACAAAGTGTGAGCGGTGGCGGAGCGACACCATTAACGCCCTTCCCTGGTAGTAATTTAAGTCCCTCATTTTCACCAGATGGCAGCAAAATACTATTCTCAAGTAGCTTTGAGGGCAGCGCTGATATTTATGAGATGAGCGCTAGTGGCGGTCAACCAAGAAAACTTACTAACTGGCCAAGCAGTGAAGTACAACCAAGCTATGCGCCTGATGGCAAATCCTTTGTGTTCGTCAGTGACCGCGCAGGATTTAACAAACCACAGATTTATCGTTATGAGTTTGGCTCAGGACGTACGACCAATGTATCCAAGGGTGGCTATGCAACGAGTCCGCAATTTAGTAGTGATGGCTCACAGATTGCATTTTTAAGTGGTCGTTCAGCCGCCATTATGAATAGCGGCGGTGCTGTCACTACCAATTTGGGAAATACCGGTATCGACGAAGCACCGAGCTTTTCGCCCAACGGTAAGCGCGTTGTCTATGCCTCAAAACAAGGTGGAAAAGGGGTACTAACCATTAAATCATTGAACGGTGGCGAATCATTCGGTAAATCTGGGCAAGGCATCATTCGCTCACCCGTATGGTCAGCCAGTCCAAAGTAGCTAAATGACTTTTACCTCATAGAACACCAATCTTTTAAAAGACCAATCTCTTAAAGCATCAACCATAAAAAAGCGTCCGATAATTTGGGCGCTTTTTTATGGCTTAAAGGATAGCAGTTATTTAAAATGATTAGCAAACATCACTCTCTTCGCTTTAATGATTCTCTTGTATCACTCGCTTGGATCATTTAATCGGATCATTCACTTGGATCATTCACTTGGATCATAACCTGGCGGATTAGCATGTCTCAGCTTTGCCACATCTTCGGCAGTGACCGTATCGGTGAAACCATTTAAATCGCTGACAACGTACTGAGTAACCGCAGCCATCTGCTCATCATTCATCATCATGTGAAATGATGGCATACCGCGAAAGCCATTAATCAAAATATCAATAATGTAGTATTTTGACTGCATTTTACTATTGTTTGCCAGTGGTGGATAGTAGCCCGCCCCCTGCGCACCTTCGCCTTTATGCATGTGACAGCCTGCACATGAGTCATGATAAAGCTTTTTGCCATCCGTAGTCACAAAAGCATTGGTGCCTTCAAACTTCGCTTCCCACTCAGTAATACTTGGATCATTTTCCATACTGGGTAATGAGCTGTCATCAACCACATTGATAGCTGGCGCTTTTAGCTCCTCACGACTCATATAGACACCACCCCAACTGCCCGTGTTTCGACTTGCTTGGTAGTCAGGAGCTTGTGCTGCATCGTGTTTGCTAGCCACAGTCTCTGCATCATCTGCTTGTTGACTACAGCCGAATAGTGCCGTACTGCCTATCATACTCAGCACTATAACCGTCAGTATTTTAGGGGTCATGTTTTTCATGGTTATTTTTTTCATGACTGTTGTTTTCACGATTAGATTGTCCATGATAGCCTCTGAATTTATTATCGTTATCCATAATACTTAAGCATGATTAACCTAGCATTTTTGCTTTTTTATGCAGGCGCTTAGCCGCATCCATGCCAGATAAAATAGCCCCTTCCTGCCATGCTGGAATATGCGAGCAATGCTCGCCTGTCAGCACAATACGATTATCTATACTGCATAAGTTATCATAATGCTGCTCACGGCTAGACTCGCTCCAAATACCATAGCAGCCAAGCGTCCACGGGATACGGTGCCAAACCACTGAAGTACCGGCACGGAATTCTTTTGGATATTGTGGATGAATGTATTTTCCGTAAGCAAGTGCCACATTAATACGCTCTTGCGGGGTCAATGTATTAAACTTATATGACGTTGCACCAAAGCCATAAGCGCCTAACAGCACACCCGTCCCTGTTTTAAACATATTTTCTGACGGATAAGAAATCTGGGTAATAGGCATATCGGTATAGGTTAAGCCGCCATAAATCCACTCATCTTCTTCCCAAAATCTGCGATTAAACTCTAAACCGACTTTATAAGACGTATCATAGGGTACGGCTGCCATGGCTTGTTTCATGGGTTTTGAGACGTTGATATCGAGCTGCGTCAGTACCGTCAATGGAATATTACAGATACACCAATCAGCACGAATGGTTTTGGTCGCGCCATCTGGACTATTACTGTCTACATAGTCGACCGTCACACCCGTTTCATCTTGATGAATCTTAGTAACTTTAGCATTAAATTCAATCATATCACGGCACTCACGCGTGAATGCATCACCGATTTTACCCATTCCACCGACCGGCTGAAACATCGTTGGTTGATGGACATAGACATTATGGTTGCTATAAATATCTGCCCACATACCTGAGTTTAATAATTCCTTCATCGGTAAAACTTTTGAGGGCTTTTCATTGGGCATTAATCCGCCACCCGGTAGCACACTATAGCCGCGATGTTTACTGGTTTCATGACTGGTTCTATAACGATAGTCTTTATCTAGCACACCCCAGCCCTTTAGACCTTCGAGCAGCTTCTCTTTGTCTTCGCTGTTTACTGAGCGATCAAGACTACCAACGTTCACTGCTTTTGATAATAGCTCTGATACATGACCTTGGATATCGTTCTTTACATCACCCAAACGCTGCGGTACGCCACCAAAATGGTCAGTACGATGTAGGTAAGCGCGATCATTGGTTTGGATAAATGGTTGCAACTCAACACCGAACTGTTTGCAATAATGGAATACCGCGTAGTGATGGCTTGGCAAACGCCATGGTCCACCATTAAAGTAATTGCCTTCCTCAAAATCACAAGTGACCTCTTCGCCACCAAGCTCGGTATATTTATCGCCACTGTTCAGCGTCCAGCTACGACCGCCACCACGATTTTGAAACTCGAGTACTTTGACATCGTAACCGGCTTTACGCAGCTCATACGCTGCTGTTAGTCCACCAAGACCGGCTCCCAAGATGACAATGCTAGCGCCAGCAGGGGCGCCCTTTAAATCCATGGTTTCTTTAAAGCTCGACTCTGAGGCAAATCCCAAGGTAGTCATTGCCTGATACATCGCAGTCGCACCTGCTGTTTTACCAATCATCGAGAGCAGTTGACGCCGCGTGGGTGATTGAAGCATGTCTTTCATAATAATGTCCTTAAAGTAGACGTTGGTGCATGACAGTAGGCGCTCGTTTTATTAATAATTAATTACGGTATTAATCTACTTAGCTTAATTTTGCATCTATTTGCCAAATAGTAGCGCGCTACCTTGCTGCCCTTAATCCTTGTCTGATAATAAGACGATAAATTTGTTTATAACATTCTAATATTTATTACTAGGCTGTCTGATTTAATATAAGCATTCAAATTAACGACGACGCTTAGAACGTATGATTGCTCGAACAATAAATATAATGACCGCAATAGCCACGATAATGCCTAATATGGCAAGCAAGCCAGCATACTTAATTAAAAAAGGTCTATCATCACCAGCAGTTGCTATACGATCGACATCCGCTGCACTCACGTCACTGCTAGCAAGACCACCAAAGCTCACACGTACATAATTAGCAATGCTAGCAATCTGTTCATTATCTAGTTGATCAGAAAATGACGGCATAATAGGTGAGGTGTTGGTACTACCTACTACCCCATGAAGAATGATGTTGACTAGCGCATCAGGCTTATCGCGGCGGATACTACTGAGACCGACGATAGGAGAGTATTGAGCATCGGGTTGACCATAGCCATCTACACCGTGACAGCTACCACAAGTTGCCAGATATAAGGCTTCTGGTGAATTACTACCTTTACTGACCGCAGTTTTTGCTTGCGCCAAATAATCTTTTTGGGCAAGTAAGTCATGGGTGATAGAGTCGTTAACGCGGGTTGGTAAACGCGAGACATCGACGGCAGAGACCTTATCATCCGTTTGGATGGCAGGTACTGCTTTTAGATAAGAGGCAATCGCACTCAAATCTTCATTTTTTAGATATTGGGTACTGTGCGCGACAGCTTCACCCATCGGACCGCCAGCAAAAGCACGCTGATCGAGCTCACCGGTACGTAGATAAGTGATAATATCTTGCTCACTCCAGCTACCAATACCACTCGACTCGTCCGGTGTAATGTTTGGCGCGTGCCAATTACCAAGCTGAGCGCCCGATAAATACATTTTTTTATCAAAACCCATCGTACTATTGCGCGGTGTATGACAAGTACCACAATGCTCTAGATTATTGACAAGATACTCACCACGTTGCTGCGTTTCATTGAGACCATCACGCTTTTCGCTAGAAGGAACGTTTAAAAAGTTCCAACCAAGCATGAGCGCACGAATATTAAACGGAAATGGCAAGTCAGTTTTTTGCTTGGGTGCTTCGTCGACTACTGGTACCGTTTGCAGATACGCAAATAACGCACTGATATCTTCCTCTTTCATACCGCTATAGGAAGGATACGGCATGGCAGGATATAACATATGGCTTGGCGCACGCCCTTTTTGCAAAGCATTTTTTAAATCATTCTCGGTATATTTACCGATACCGTAACGCTTAGACGGGGTAATATTGGTGGAATAGATCTCTCCCATCGGCGTTTCAATCGCTGTACCGCCTGTATAGCTTTCACCATGGCATGCCATGCAGTCAGCAGCACGGGCGATATAAGCGCCTCGGTTGACAAGCTCGCTATTGGCTGGACTTATATTAGGTAAGCTAGCATTGGGTAAGCTGGCATTAACAAGGTCAGCACCTTCAGCCATCGCGGCGCTGGAGGTAATACCAATGACGAGCATCGATAGCATCACAGAAAGTGGCTTCATAATATCCTCATATAGCTGGCACCTAGGGTTTTTTATACTAGGGTGTTTTAATAATTGATGGCGCATGACATTCAATATTTATCCAAACTTTCATGATTATTTTTTACCATCTAATTTATAGACCACTAGAACATCTGGTAAATGGTCAGTAAAAATAAAATAGTTGCTGTTGTTAAAGTTATAGAAGTTATAAATAGTTACTAGAGAATGTCTGCTCACCTCACTAATGTAAGACTATTTCGCCTCTATTACTTAAATAGTAACTCATTGCCCTCATTTTTTTACAAAACTTAAAGAACGTGTTTATGGATATTATTTTTTGGCAAATTAATATATATTTTTATATTATAATGATAAGTAATTAAAAAAATCTTTAAAAAACAACCACTAAAGAAATATAAATCCGCTATTTATCTTTTGATACAGATATATAGGTATAGATAAATCTTGAAAATTTAGCTTATTGCTTATGATTCAGAGTTTTAACCGTACATAATAGATACATAGGCTTAAAGCATAATGTCTTCTAGGCTTAGCATCATATTTACATTGCTATGAAACAAGCGCTTGCACAACAGCCTATTTTGTTTATGATAGGCGCTGTTTTAACATCGCCGATTCCTTCTTGAGATACCACTATGAAGTCGTTAACCTTGCTCCATTTATTTGCCGCCGTTCTATTTATGACAGGTTGCCAATCGTTTCAATTTGTTGAAAGCCCAATTCCTGTCAAAAACGCGCCTGTCAAAAATACTCCTGTCAAAAACAGTATGGTTAAAACTACCCCTGCGACGACCATTCCTGTTCAAAGTAGCGCTCAATAAATAGCGCTCAATAAAATAAGCACAGCAAAAAAAAGTAGATATCGGTTTGATATCTACTTTTTTTTAATACATGACTGTCAATAATTCAGTTCGAACCAGTTTTAGCTTTCTGAAGATGCTGGTCCATGCTGAGGTTGATGCTTAATGATGGTTTTAGCCAAGTGATCACCAAACCAAATAGCAGTATCGATATCTCCCGCTCCTGGGGTTTCTTCAGGTGGCCCATCGAGCGACTGGGTCATCAAGCCCAAAAAGCTTGATAAGCGGTTTAAGTCATGTGGCTCATGACCCGTTGGTCTCAGCGGCAACCCAATCCAGTTCATCCCGTGTTGCATGGTATACAAACAAATCTGCTGAAGTACGGCAAGCTTATCACCGCTAAGCCCACCTGAGTTCGCAAAACCTGCCGCCCACTTGCCTTCCCATTTACCGTGATACCAACGCTTTGATGTCGCGTCCATAAAAATTTTAAAGGCTGCCGTCACACTACCCATATATACCGCACTACCAAAAACCAATAGATCTGCTTGATCCAAAAAATCCCAATCGACATCATTCACATCGACAGCTTTGGCCTGTGCTGCTGGTAATTGCTGACGAGCGCCTGTCACTATTGCTTCAGCCACACGTTTGGTATGGCCATAATTACTATGGTAGACGACGGCCATTGATAAAGTAGCAGGGTTATCATCATGAGGTGATACTATAGACGGTGTGACAGATGTATTCATACAAACTCTAATAATGGCTATAAATAATGGAATAAAAAACAAGAGAACTTATCAGACTCGTGAGCCCTAATAGTAAAACAATACGTTTATTATGATGCAGTTACTATTTTTCAGCTATCACGCTTCAGTTGCTAGCTTCAGTTATTAGCTTCAGTTGTTATATGAAAGCACTGCGCGTAATAATCAATGCCATCCGCCCTGTTGCAGGCTGCTGCAAATGAGTCTGACGTCGATAAGAATAATAACGGTCATCAGCATAGCTACAAGGTATCGATGACGAATTACATACTGTAATTCCTACTGCCTGTAATTGATCGGCAGCAAGCTTTGGTAAGTTTATCTTAATTTTTTCTGAGTCGACTTTAGCATAACTTGATAGTTTATCAACTGTGTTATGTAAACTTTGCCTATTGGTATTGGTATTGGTATTGGTATCAACTTCAGTAACAGAATGAATAGCAGCATGGCTATAGTTATGGCTATGATGACAAATATTAGAAGTCATCACATAACATTCATCAAAATGATTGATGCACTCAATCGTCAATGCTTGATTTTCGATGCAACCTGCCAATAACTTATCTCGAACATCGCTACTCACTTCGTAATTTTCTTGACTGATACAAACCCCTATCCAAGCCATAATCTGCCCGCTGTCACTAAAACGTCCAGCTGTTGCCTTAATAACGCCACACGCCAGCCCTTGCCAGCCAGCATGAATAGCTGCCATTTTCCCCGTTGCTTGTTGATATAAAACAATCGGTACACAATCGGCTGTCATTATCGCAAGTCCTACATTAACTTGCTGACTAATCATTGCATCAGCAGCCATTGGCGCCATGCTCAGCGCTGTCGCATCGATATCATGAATTTGTTTACCATGAACTTGATTGACCCAGTGCAAGCTTTTGATAGGCACACCGTTAAGAGGCAAGGTGTTAATAGATGAGTCTTGTGGCGCTACTAATTGCTCATTAACCGCCGTGAGCAAACGCATCCGATTGGTCAATACTGTTTCTGCATCGTCATTGACATGCAGGCCTAGATTCAGCTCACCATAACTTGCTTGCCCTAATTGACACATTTGCTGATTTTTTTTAGACATATCAGCAGCAATGCTTGAAAAAGCGGCCGTTTGAAAAATAGCCACGTCATCTAGCTGCGCGAGTAATGTTATAGGAAGCTTATTAGTCATGGTCTATTCATCATAGCTTAGTCATCACTTATCTTTTATCGCGGCTTATTTAGTAACTTTTTAGTAACTTTTCTAATATCCTTTATACGCTACTTTTTCTTCAGGATCATAGCCGTCATTTAACACGGCAATCAATTTTTCCATATCTTCAGGGATAGGCGTCGTTACCTCCATATCTTCACCGGTCGTTGGATGAACAAAACCCAACGTATGAGCATGTAATGCTTGGCGTGGAAAATTGCTAATCGCTTGACGTTGTGCTTCTGTCAGACCTGATCGCAGTTGACGACGACCACCATAAACGCGATCACCTACTATCGGATAGGTAATATGACTCAAATGTACCCGAATCTGGTGAGTACGCCCAGTCTCAAGACCCACATCCAATAAACAGTAATTGCCATTGAGCGCGGTCACATTTAATAAGTGCGTGACGGCTTCGCGCCCTGCCGTCATCACCGTCATTTTGGTACGTTGATTACGATGGCGACCAATCGGTGCATCGATAAGGCGATGGCGCAGTAAACTTGCTTGATCTCCTGCCACCACACACTGATAATGGCGATAGACCGACTTGTCTTTTAGCTGTTCCATCAATGCCAGTTGCGCAGGCTTGGTCTTGCCAATCAACAATAGCCCTGAGGTGTCTTTATCAATCCGGTGTACCAATCCTGCACGCGGTAGATGGTGCTGCTGAGGATAGTGATAGAGTAGCGCATTGACCAAGGTGCCGGTTTGATTACCCGCGCCAGGATGTACCACCATGCCGACAGGTTTATTGATAACCAATACATCGTCATCTTCATAGACCACGTCGATGTCGATATTTTCTGGCTGATCTTCACTATGCTGCTGCAATGTCGTCGATAAATACAAGACATCACCTGCTTTAACACGGATTTTTGGTTTTTGTACACTACCGTTATACAGTAAGCTGCCGTCAATAACCCAGCCTTGTAGCTGGGCACGCGAAAAATCTGTAAATATTTTTGATGCCAATTTATCAATACGTAAACCTGCTTCGTTTTCTATAACCGTATGCGTGACATCAATAATAACGGGTAACGCCTGCCCCGCTACTGACGCTTCATCATCGCCGTGCTCATCTTCATCATCATCAAGTTCTTCATCCAGCTCTTTGTCAAGGTCGTCATCTAACGCTTCATCGTTGGATAAGCTATCCTCATAGCTATGCTCATCAACCTCTGTCTGATTATCGTCAGGTAACTCACTAGTATTTAAAACGTCATTTGGCATTGGTGACTCTTGTGTTGATAGATCAATATCTGGCGATTGAGTCGCTGGTAATTTGGTAGTCATAGCATTATTATTCATAGCGGATTCATATAGGGCAAAGCCCATAACATTGTTTTGTCAGAAGACTTCATAAGAAAACAGGGTGGCGCTTACTGACCATTAAAAACTATTAAAAATAGTTAGGGTCAAAAAATCGGCAGTAATATCGCCATAGTGTAACATGCTGAGCGTTTAAGCCCTATAGAAGCTGCGTGTTATCTGGTATTTTATGATGCTCGTTTGAGCTTCTACAAGCTGCTATTAACTCTCTAAAATATAACATTGCTGTAATTTACTGTATATTTGTCGATGTCAGCGATATTGGATATCGCTCGTTACAGCGGCTCATGCTAAACTACCGAGCGCAACAGTAATACGCAAAGCGCTTGAAGCTCGTAGCAGATTTAAATTGCCTGTTATTAAAAATACCAGTTATTTGAAGTATCAGTTCGTAATAAAAAATAGTAATAAAAAAGTGCTGCATAATAAAAATAAACAACATATGAGCGGCTTAACTACAAAATAGATAACGAAAAAATAGACGAAGCAAATGTTATTCTATAAAGTAAGCCATGTTTTGCTGTATGCTATTGCACAGTATTATTGTCGGACTTTATTACTATCGAACTGTTTTTATTGTAAGCACCCTATTAAAGTTTGTGGTTTGATTGATTTAATAGATGCATTATCTCATTAAGCTTTTTTAATAATGATAATGGGTATGCTTAGTGATTGGCATACTTAGATTAATAACAGACCATTATTGATGCCTTGTGCATCGTTTTTTATCCTCAATCTAATATTATAGTATGATAGCGCCGCTGCTATTATACGTCTTGTGTCGGAGAAGAAGTATGCAAGCTGTTGGCAATACGTTTATCAAACTGTCCTCAATCACCTTACTGGCCCTAAGTATCAACTTAGTAGGTTGTCAAACGTTTAAAAACCTGACCGGTGGTAAAGACGTGGATGCGGTTGAAACTGCTGAGAAGTCAGAGCAAGGCTATTATAACAACGCCATTGCCCAGATTGATAAAGGTCGCTATACCCAAGCGGTTGAAGACTTGACCAATCTGCGTACCTTTTACCCAACCGGACAATATGCTGAACAGTCGTTGCTCGATATGATGTACGCACAATATGCCAGTGGTAAATACGAAACCGCTGCTGCCAGTGCTGAGCAATTTATTCGTCTATACCCTTCTAATCCGCAAGTCAGCTATGCCTACTATGTACGCGGTGTGGCCAACATGCAAGGCTCGTCTGAAGGTTTAAAACTGTTTAAGCTCAATCAAGCTGAACGCGATACTGCTTATTTGCGTATTGCCTTTGCAAACTTCCAAGAGCTTATCAATAAGTATCCAAACAGCCCTTATGCGCCAGATGCAGCTCAGCGCATGACCTTTATTTACAATCAGTTTGCTGAAAGTGAAATGACCGCCGCCAATTGGTATATTGAACGTGAAGCTTATGTCGCTGCTGTGAACCGTGCCAAATGGGTATTTCAATACTATCCATTAAGTGAATCTGTGCCAGATGCGATTGCCGTCCTTGCTTATAGTCATGAAAAATTGGGTCTGAACGATTTGGCAAAAGAGTATAAGACACTATTGCAGATTAACTATCCAAACTTACTCACTGCTGATGGGCGCGTCAAGCTCAACACCAAACGTGAGCGTAATTTACTCAACAAATTGACCTTTGGGCAATTGAGCCGTTTCAACAAGGACACCTCCGTTGTTGAAGGCAATTACAACGGCGCGACCAAAACCCAAGTTATTCGTAATGCCAGTCAATTAAGACTGCCTAGCGATAATGCCGCGCCTGCTACTAGTGCACCGCTAAATACTTCACCAGTGCGCTCTAATGGTATCAATGTGGGTTTAGGTCTACCTGAAGCGTCAACTGAACGCGTCACTAGCCAATCAAGCGTCGGCGATACCGCGAGAGAAGCTAATGTCGATCCACAAAGAACCAATCCAATACGCCGCACTACCTTGCCTGTTAAAGGTATTAATATAGCGCCTGCGAATGTCGATGGCGTAGATATGACTGATGAATAACGACTTGGGACTGCTTTAGTTTTGAGACGACTTATCTAAGTGAGATAATAGCGCTTCTCTTTTTTTAAGCAGCCTGATGCACATCATCAAAAAATAAGGTCAACGATACGGTTGGCCTTATTTTTTCTGTTTTTATTTATTATTACTGTTATATTTTTTCTTCTGTCTCATTGTCTATGCCCAATATAATCGTCCTATGGTAAACTGTTTTTTACATGAGTATCCCAAACCATATTCTCGAACAATTAAATAGCCAAGCTGACTTAATCAGTATCATTGGGCGTCATACCACGCTTAAACGTGCTGGTAGTGAGTATAAAGGCTGCTGCCCTTTCCATGGCGAAAAGTCGCCATCTTTTTATGTCAATCCACAAAAAAACATCTACCACTGCTTTGGCTGTAGTGTCGGTGGCAACGCCATTAGTTTTTTGCGTGATTATGAAAACTTAACGTTTATTGAAGCCGTCAATGAGCTATCTAAGCAAACGGGCATTGAGGTACCAAAAGAAGAGCAACAAAACGTTAGTTATCAGCGTATTGCGCCCAAACCAATTGCACCACAGCCAGTGGCTAACCCAGCTGTCAGAGCTAAAAGCCCAACGCAAACCATTAATACCCATTCTATTGATTCTGTTTCGGATACTCAGCAACAAAGTCAGAGCGATTATAACAACGATAACAGTTACGACAACTATCCGCCGCTAGATGCTTACGATCCAGTACCCTATTCTACTGATTCTTACGGTTCCGATTATCAAAGTGATGATAACTACCCACCTGCGTGGTTGACAGCCAGCGATGACAGCACACAAGTTCAGGATATAAGCGGTACTGCTGATAAAGACGGCAACTTATATGAGCTGTTAGAACAGATACAGCAGTTTTATCAGCACAATCTCAGCATCCACCCTCATGCCAAGCATTATTTTTTATCGCGTGGTATTAGCGATGAAATCTTTGAAACCTTTGGCTTGGGCTATGCACCCTTTGGTTGGCAGCATCTTGAGCATCAGTTTCCGCAAGATATTGAAGGTCTAAAAGCGCTTGGCTTAGTAAGGCGCTCAGAGTCTGGACGCGATTATGACTTGCTCCGTGATCGCGTCATTTTCCCGATTCGAGACAATCAAGGGCGCACGATTGGCTTTGGCGGTCGAGCGCTGGATGATGAGGTCAAGCCGAAGTATATCAATTCGTCCGACTCGCCGGTTTTTCATAAGCAGCATGTCCTATACGGCTATTACGAATCACGCCAACAGCGTGCAAATGACTGGCTGGTGGTCGAAGGCTATATGGATGTTATTGCCCTTTATCAAGCGGGTATTTATGGTGCCATTGCTTCCATGGGCACGGCGATTAATGAAGCTCAGATATCACGGCTTTTAACGCTAAATCCTACCCTAACATTGAGTTTTGATGGTGATAGTGCTGGACAAAAAGCGGCTTGGCGCACCCTTGAAGTGGCTCTGCCCGTGCTGGCGGACGATAAAGAATTGCGGTTTTTGACCCTCCCCAATAATCATGACCCTGATACCTTTATCAAAAGTCAGGGCGGCGATGCCATGCGTGAGCAAATCGCTAATGCTATGCCGCTGTCACAGTATATTTTTGCTTATTTAAGCGAGCGTCATGACTTAACCTTGGTAGAAGGTAAAGCCAAACTGATGTCGCAAGTGCGTGCCTTGACCACTGCATTACCTAAGGGTAGTAGCTTTCGTTACCTGCTCAATAATGACATTTACCAAAAGCTTGGTGGTAAGCGTAGCCAAAATATTGAGGCCAAAGATGCGCTGCTAGATTTCGATGGCGAGATGACCATCAGTCAGCAGTTGCAGCTGTGTTTTTTATTCCAGCCGCGCGCATTGATTGATGATCCTATTGAGTCGATTTGGCAGCAAGCCGGTATTCATGAGTTACACCTACCTGCTCATATCAAACAAAAAGCAACTGCCGATATACTGCGCCCACTCGCTTGGGAAGACTTACAAGATAGCGCTTTGCTCGATATCGTCAGCACCATCAAACGCTGTCTCAATTATCTGCCTAAAGATGCCAACGCGGCGGCGCACTTTATCTTATCTAATGTTAAGCCCATGACCCAAGAGATACTTAGCCGAGATTGGGGCAGTTTTTATAAAGCCTTGACCACACGTAATATCTTGAGCCTTGATGGTTTAGTCGAAGGATTGGTCAGTCAACTGATCGAACGTCATATGAAGAAGAAAATACAAGATTTGGTTAAGAACCCCGATAATATAAAATTGGCCATTGTCCGTAAGCAATCACAGTTGTTAAATGATTGGTTACGCGCGCAGCAAGCAGAGCAATCCGCACAAATGGCGACGGTTAAATCTTAATATTTACACTTGGCTTTTATTTATCAAGAAGCGACCCTTTAAAAGCATGGCGGTTGCCCCCACTATTAATGATTATGCCCAGTAGTCAAAGCCGACCTTAAACCAACCTTAAAAGAGTGTCAAACATTCAACTGATAGTAAATAATCAGTAAAAAATGGTCGGTAGATATCACTACCTCGTGCTTGATTACACTGGTCTGTGTTAAACTGTGTCGCTATATATTTATAGCACTGCCTGATGGATGGCGATAAGCCTGCATCGTTGAGCACTATTTTAGGTACAAGTTTTAATTATTGTTTTTAGACAGTATTTTGAAGTCTTTTTAGACTGACCAATTTTTAGCGGTTTTTTAGCATTGTTATTGTAGTATTTTGAGCCTTTATTCATATCCACTCATTTTTGATATTATTGACAACCTCTACGCCACTATTTGATGAATCGATTGATTGTATCAACGCACCGAGCGAGCGATAGTAAGTCACAATATAAAAATGTCCGATACAAGTAAGCGAGTATTTATGAACGATAAGTCAGTTTCTAAGTCCACCTCTCAACTGGCCACCTTAATCCAAATGGGTAAAGAGCAAGGGTATTTAACCTATGCTGAGGTGAATGACCAACTCCCCGACTCTATCACTGAAAGTGATCAGATCGAAGATATCGTACAAATGCTAACGGACGTTGGCATTAAAATTTTTGAATCTGCGCCAGACGCTGATGACATCTTGATGAACGATGAGTCAAGCGATGATGAATCAGCAGCCGATGAAGCAGCAGCAGTATTAGCAGCGGTTGAGACTGATCCGGGTCGTACCACTGACCCTGTGCGTATGTATATGCGCGAAATGGGTACAGTCGATCTACTGACTCGTGAAGGCGAGATTGTCATTGCCAAACGTATCGAAGAAGGTATTCGTGATGTGCAGCATGCCATGTCTTACTGGCCGGGTACCGTACAGTTCGTCCTTGACGAGTATCAGAAAGTACAAGATGGCGACAAAAAACTCTCTGATGTCATCACCGGTTTCTTAGATCCTGAAACCGAAGCAGACAAAATCGCTGCCCAAGAAGCAAAAGAGGCGGCGAAAGAAGAGCGCGAGCGCATCAAAGAAGAAAAAGAAAATCCGCCTGTTATCAAAGCCAAAGTAAAAGCGGCGCGCGATGATGATGACGAGGACGAAGAAGAAGTTGAAGAAGAAGCCGAAGAAGAAACCACCGGTATCGATCCAGAAGAAGTACGCTTGCGTCTAGAAGAGATCGAAAATCTATTCATCAAAGCCAAGCAAGCCTTGCTTGATTATGGTCGTGGTAGCACAGAAGCAGACGAAGCCTATGAGCAACTTGCTGTACGCTTTATGATGCTAAAGCTGAACAATCGCTTATCAGATCAAGTGATGGCGATTATGCACGATGTTTATGACGATGTGCGTAAGCAAGAGCGTCAAATCATGCGTTTGGTCATTCGTCGTGGTCGTATGCCGCGTGAAGAATTCCGTAAAACCTTTCCTAGTAATGAAACCAACGTCGATTGGCTCATTGAGCGTATTAAAGGCAAGCCTGCATTTGCTGCCACACTAGAGAAGGTCACCGACGACGTTATTTTATTACAACGTAAAATTCTGGATTACGAGCAGCAGCTCGATATGAAAATCCACGATATGAAAGATGTGGCGCGCCGTATGGCTATCGGTGAAGCAAAGGCTCGCCGTGCCAAAAAAGAAATGGTCGAAGCCAACCTACGTCTGGTTATCTCTATTGCGAAAAAATATACTAACCGTGGTCTACAGTTCTTGGATCTTATTCAAGAAGGTAACATCGGTCTGATGAAAGCGGTTGATAAATTTGAATATCGCCGTGGTTATAAGTTCTCAACCTATGCCACATGGTGGATTCGTCAGGCAATTACCCGCTCTATCGCTGACCAAGCGCGCACCATCCGTATCCCTGTACATATGATTGAGACGATTAATAAAATCAACCGTGTCTCACGTCAATTGCTACAAGAAATGGGACGCGAGCCAACGCCTGAGGAATTAGGCGAACGCTTAGAGATGGACGAAGCAAAAGTCCGTAAAGTGCTCAAAATTGCCAAAGAGCCTATCTCTATGGAGACGCCTATCGGTGATGATGAAGACTCGCACCTAGGTGATTTCATCGAAGATGGTACAATTTCAAGCCCTGTCGACGATGCGACCGCTGCAGGTCTGCGTGAAGCAACTCGCGATGTGCTGAGCAACTTAACTGAGCGTGAAGCGCGCGTGTTAAAAATGCGCTTTGGTATTGATATGCCAACCGATCATACGCTAGAGGAAGTCGGTAAGCAGTTTGATGTGACGCGTGAGCGTATTCGTCAGATTGAGGCAAAAGCGCTACGCAAATTACGTCATCCTTCACGTTCTGAGCACCTACGCTCTTTCCTTGAAAATGACTAATTGTTTATAGAAGCAGTAGCTCTATCACGAATATCTAAAATATCAAAAAAAAGCTGAGTACTCTCAGCTTTTTTGTGGCTGTCGTTTTTGTACTAACTTGTTTTTTGCACCCTCAATCACATCTTTATAAAAATAAGTACAAAACTATGGATTATCAAACACTACGCAATAACTGTCCCACATGGGACGACTATATTGGACATGATTTTGTCAAGCAGTTGGCGGCAGGAACGCTAGCACATGACAGCTTTCGCCACTACCTTGTACAAGATTATTTATACCTCATTCACTATACCCGGGTGATGGCGTTAAGTATTTATAAAAGTGACACATTGGCACAAATGCGAGTCGGTCAAGCAGGCGTCAACGCGATGCTCGATATGGAAATTGGCATGTATTTAGATTTTTGCAGTCAGTGGGGAATAGCGATTGAGGAAGTGGAAAAAACGCCTGAATCGGCAGCAACGATCGCTTACAGTCGTTATGTGCTAGATGCTGCTATGACAGGCTCGCTAGCTGAGCTATATGCGGTGATTGCACCTTGCCTGATGGGCTACGGTGAGATTGGCAAACGCATCAAAGATAAAGGCTTTATTGCTAATAATCCTTATCAAATATGGATAGATGTTTTTGCTAGTGATGATTTTCAAGCCATTACTGCACAAAATGAGGCACATATTAATACGCTATTGGCAGAGGCAAGCCCCGCTCAAGCAAACAAGTTTCAACGGTTATTTAACACCGCTTCACGTATGGAAGTAAATTTTTGGCAGCAAGCGTTGGATCTGTCCTAGCTTACATTTTTATAAGCGCTATTTTTGCAAACGAATATTTTACTTACATTATTACTCAAGGAGAAATATCATGGCAGCATTCGACGAACACGCCAGCGCGTATGACAGCTGGTTTTTTGACAACCAAAACTTACTGAGCAGCGAGCTAAAATTAGTTGCCCATTTTTTAGATAAGCAAAGCAATATCCTATCTATTGGCTGTGGTAGTGGACTGTTTGAGTCGCTATTAGCAAAGGATTACGATATTCATATCAAGCATGGTATTGAGCCATCAAAAGACATGGCAGCTATCGCCGAAAAACGCGGTATGCAAGTCGATATCAGTCCTGCTGAAACCTGTGAGATTGAAGCTAATAAGTTTGATATCATCCTATTTAACGGTAGTGTCAGCTATATCAATGATCTAGATGCTTGTATAAAAAAAGCATTTGATGCTCTAAAAACTGGCGGTAAACTGATTCTTATCGATGTACCAAAAGAGAGTGGCTTTGCCAGCTTATATAATCTAGCCAGCTCATTAGATACTTGGGAGCATCCATTACTCGAGCATATCTCGCCTGCCAACCCTTACCCTATTGAACTCGTTAAATCAGCAAATTGGCGCACTTCCGATGAAAAGATTACGCTGATGCAAGACAATGGCTTCGTCGATTTTGTATATGCACAAACTTTGCTGACCCATCCTATGTATGCCAACGACAAGGTACAAGCAGTCATTGAAGGCTATGACCGCGGTGATTATGTGGCGATTTGTGCTTATAAAAAATAAATGAGGTATTTTGTATAGTGATGATTGTTCGTTTCTGTCATTAGTATGGCAGAGCATATTGGAGGGTGCACTTGCGCCCTTCAAAACCTATCAACATCTAAACAATAGATATCTATCATTAGCCTAGTCCATTTAAAAACCGTGATACTGCCTTAACAACCTACTTCTATAGCACTTGAATAATCGAATAACTGCCACTATAAATAGTGAATACAAAGACTATTCTTAGAAAAGCGAGATAAACCTATGAGTGATGCTCTAAAAGATACTACTAATAAAAACTCTAGCAATCAAAACTCCAGCAAGAAAAATAATGACCAATCAGAGCAAACGACTAAAAAAGAGCTTAACATAGCCGAATTGGAGACCAATACCGATAACTTAAAAGGTAAGAAAACGGACGTGCAAAATCCTGAGCTTTGGGTATTTCCGATGAACTATCCCTTAAGTATCATCGGTCATGAAGGCGAGCATGAGAGCTTACTAAATGAAGTGAAGCTGATTCTTGGTAGTCAATTTCCAGAATTTGATTTGGCATCTACAGAAGTTAAGCCTTCAAAAACTGGTCGCTTTCATTCGGTTCGTGTCAACTTGTATTTAACCAATGTTGAGCAAGTAAATACTTTATATGCTGCACTTGATAACGCAAAAACGGTACGTATGGTCGTATAACGACTTTGTAAATTATTTAGAAGAAACCAGTTCCTTTTTCGTCCGAATCGTCACTCATATGGGTGGCGATTTTTTATGGTTTGGGGTACAATCATCCCCCGAAACATACATGACATGACGCTGATAATTGCTCATCAATTTGCCAAACCATAAAAATTAAATCTGCGTCATTTTTACAAAACTTTTATTATTTTTATCATTACCGTCTATCCCTTATCCCATCGTCCTTTGCCAAAATTTGGACACCTCGCAACCTCTGAGCAACATAGTTTGACGCTAAAATCAATATAGCATTTTCAAAATTTTCCCGCTATATTGTGTCCACCTACTAACAAATACCCTATATGTAGTGCTCAGTGATTTAATCTATCACTATGAGTAGTGGCAGCTCTTTGCCTAAAAAAACACGCTGCCATGACAGGATGTTATCGCGTCATAACAGCGCAGCATCACAATAAATAATTAAATAATGAACAAACAAGCAATCAACTTACGAGGTCAGCATGACACATATCGATAAAATCCAAGTAACCAAACGTGATGGACGTTTAGAGCCAATTGATTTAGATAAAATTCACAAGGTTATTGAGTGGGCAGCTCATGGTTTAGATAATGTGTCGGTGTCACAAGTTGAGCTAAAGTCGCACATTCAGTTTTATGAAGGTATCAAAACCCGTGATATTCACGAGACTATTATTAAATCTGCCGCTGATCTTATCTCTGAAACCACGCCTGATTATCAGTATCTGGCTGCACGTTTGGCGATCTTCCATTTACGTAAGATTGCCTATAATAAATTTACCCCGCCACATCTGTTTGATCATGTGCAAAAGCTTACCGACGCAGGCAAATATGACGCCCATATCTTAGCTGATTATAGCCGTGCAGAATTTGATGAATTAGAAGAATATCTTGACCACTGGCGCGATATGAATTTGGCTTATGCTGCTGTTGAGCAAATGGCGGGTAAATACTTAGTGCAAGATCGTGTCAGCAAGACCGTCTTTGAGAGCCCGCAGTTCTTATATATGCTCGTTGGCATGTGTTTATTTGCTAGCTATGACAAGTCAGATCGTCTCGACTATGTGAAGCGCTTTTATGATGCAACGTCAGAGTTCAAAATCTCGCTACCAACGCCAATCATGTCAGGCGTACGTACGCCTTCACGTCAGTTCAGCTCATGCGTATTGATTGAATGCGGTGACAACCTTGACTCTATCAACGCCACCACCAGCGCCATCGTCCGCTATGTATCACAGCGTGCTGGTATCGGTATCAATGCCGGTCGTATCCGCGCCCTTGGTAGCCCTATTCGCGGCGGTGAAGCGCAACATACTGGTTGCGTACCGTTTTATAAGCTCTTCCAAACAGCGGTTAAATGCTGCTCACAAGGTGGCGTTCGTGGCGGTGCAGCAACATTATTTTACCCATTATGGCACTTAGAAGTTGAATCGTTATTGGTACTGAAAAATAACCGCGGCGTCGAAGACAACCGTGTCCGTCATATGGACTATGGCGTTCAGTTAAACAAAACCATGTACACGCGTCTTATTAAAGGTCAAGATATTAGCTTATTCTCACCTTCTGATGTCCCAGGCTTATACGACGCTTTCTTTGAAGATCAAGACAAGTTTGAAGAGCTATATACTAAGTACGAGAATGACCCTAGCATTCGTAGCCGTCAAATTCCAGCCACAGAACTGTTTAGCTTAATGATGCAAGAGCGCGCCAGCACCGGACGTATCTATATCCAAAACGTCGACCATTGCAACACCCATAGTCCGTTTGACCCGACTGTCGCACCAATTCGCCAATCAAACCTCTGTATGGAAATCGCCCTACCGACTAAGCCACTGGATAACATCAATGACGAAGCAGGCGAGATTGCCCTTTGTACGCTATCAGCGGTCAACTTAGGTAAAGTTGAGCACGTTAGCGATATCGAAGAGCCAGCAGAACTCATCGTCCGTGCGCTTGATGCCTTGCTTGATTATCAAGACTATCCAGTCAAAGCCGCCGAAAATGGCAGCATGCGTCGCCGTACCCTAGGCGTTGGCGTGATTAACTATGCGTATTACCTTGCGAAAAATGGCGTCCGCTATTCAGACGACAGCGCACTTGGTCTAACCCATCAAACCTTTGAAGCGTTGCAATTCTATCTCTTAAAAGCGTCAAACAAATTGGCAAAAGAGCAAGGCGCGTGTCCTGCCTTTAATGAGACTACCTACTCGCAAGGTATCTTGCCAATTGATACGTATAAGAAAGACTTGGATAAAATCTGCCAAGAGCCGCTACATCTCGATTGGGAAACGCTACGTACTGAAATCACCACTCACGGTCTGCGCAACTCTACCCTAACTGCCTTGATGCCTTCTGAGACCTCTAGTCAGATTGCCAATGCGACCAACGGTATCGAGCCACCACGCGGTCTGGTGTCTATCAAAGCGTCAAAAGATGGCATCTTAAAGCAAGTCGTGCCTGAGATTGATAAGCTAAAAGATCAGTACGAGCTACTATGGCAAATGCCGAACAATGACGGTTACATAAAGCTGGTCGCGATCATGCAGAAGTTCGTCGATCAAAGTATTTCTGCCAATACCAACTACGATCCCGTTCGTTATGAAGGTGGTCGTGTACCAATGAAGATATTGCTAAAAGATCTGCTAAACGCGTATAAGCTGGGCGTGAAGACTTTGTATTATCACAATACTCGTGATGGTGCGAACGATGCCCAAGCGGATATGGAAGATGATTGTGCTGGTGGCGCATGTAAGATTTAGGCTTGATGGATGGCGGGTTTGGCTTTTGGGTTAAGCTCGCTAACTATTGTGTTGTAACATAAATCGCTATATTTTTCTTAGTTTATAGAACAAAAGTCTAAATAAAATAATTATAAAGTCCTTTAGAAAAGTAGAGACACCTATATGAAGAAAAATATATTAATTAAAAAGCTAGTAAAAGAAATAGCGTCTAACAACTTAGCAATTTTTGCTGGTGCTGGGTTATCAGTTGGAGCAGGTTATATTGACTGGAAAAGCTTATTAAGGGAATTTGCTGAAGAAATTGATTTAGATGTTGACAAAGAACATGACTTGGTTTCTTTAGCTCAATATTATATCAATGAAAAAGGTGGTATTAAATCCACAGTAAACGAACTTATTTTAAATGAGTTTTCTCAGAAAGCAATTCTAACTGAAAATCATAAAATACTAGCAAGACTTCCAATAGATACCTTTTGGACGACAAATTATGATCCTATGCTCGAAAAAGCACTTGAAGACTCTGGAAAAATAGTTGATGTAAAGCATAGCACTGATCATCTGTCTACCTCAATCAGAGGTAGAGATGCTGTCGTGTATAAAATGCATGGTGATGCTTTAGACTCAAGTAATGCTGTATTAACAAAAGATGATTATGAAGAATATAACCTTAAAAGGAATGAATTTTTTACTGCACTTAGAGGAGATTTAACAACTAAAAAATTCTTGTTTCTCGGCTTTAGCTTCTCTGATCCTAATATAGATTACATTTTAAGCCGTATACGCCTATCACATGGGAAAAACCAGTCAGAACACTACTGTATTCTCAGAAATGTAACACAGTTACCTGATGAAGAGCAGGCTGACTTTGAATATAGAGAACGTAAGCAAGAATTATTTATTAATGACCTCAGACGCTTTGGTATTCAAACGGTATCAATCAATGAATACGAAGAAATTACTGAGATATTACTAGAAGTTGAAAAGATTCAAAAGCAAAAGACTATTTTTATCTCTGGTGCTGCTGAGGATTATGCTCCCTACTCTCAACAAGAAGTAGAAAATTTTGTTTCTTCTTTAACGCAAGAAATTTTGAAACTTGGCTATAGAGTTGTAACTGGTTTTGGACTTGGTATTGGTAGTTCCGTAATCTCTGGTGCAGTGAAATACTTATTAGAGAATCGTTTAAAGATAGACGAGGATCATCTAGTCCTTCGACCCTTTCCTCAAAATGAAGAAGGAAGACAATTATGGACAGCATATCGAAAAGACATGATCAGTTATGCTGGTATTTCAATCTTCCTTTTCGGTAATAAAATTGACTCTGAAGGTAAAATTGTAGATTCAAATGGTATGCAGGAAGAGTTTGATATTTCGAAGACCAATGGCAATACTTTGCTTCCAGTTGGGGGAACAGGTTCCATATCGAAAAATCTATGGAAAAACATGTTAGATAACGAAGGTAATAATCAAACAATAGATATAAACAGCCTTGCACCTTCAGTCACTGACTTAGAAACTATCAAGAATAATATTCTGACTATTCTAAAAGGAATCAAATCATGACTAGAAAAGTTTTTTATAGCTTTCACTATGAAACCGATGTCACAAGAGTACAAGTAGTTAGAAATATTGGCGTAATTGAAAAAAACCCTCTTGTTACTCCAAATAAGTGGGAAGAATTAAAGAAAAAAGGTGACAAAGCTGTCAAAGATTGGATTGATAATAATCTCAAAGGTAAAAGTTGCCTAATTGTTTTGATAGGTGCTGAGACAGCAGATAGTAAATGGGTAGACTATGAGATTCGACAGGCATGGAATGCTGGTAAGGGTGTTTTTGGAATACATATTCATAATCTTAAGGATCTGAAAGGTAATAAAACTAATAAAGGACAAAATCCTTTCGATAGTATTGAGCTTAAGAATGGAAATAAACTTTCAAGTTATATTACTTGTTATAACCCTTCTTTTACTAATACATATCAAGATATTGCTAATAATTTAGAAAACTGGATTGAAAAGGCTATTGCTTCAAGATAACTTATATTTTTTATAGCAACTATTAGAGAAATAATATGTATAGAAGTATAGAGGTCACAGACTTTCATCTTTTTAATCCACCTGAAAATATTTCTAACTCAGACGTAATGTTATATAAATCTCGAAAAAAAGAAGCTTTAAACGACTTGAAAGATTACTTACTAGTTGATGGTAATAGTTTAGATGGTAGTGAAATACAAAAATATTTATTCCCTGATGACGACGTTGATATATTTTTATCTCACTCGCATAGTGATGCTGATGAAGCTATAAAATTAGCAATTGCTTTAGAGAGTAAAGGTTTGAAAGTTTTCATTGATTCATGCGTTTGGGGCAATGCGTTTGATTTATTAAAAGTTATAGATGACCAGTATTGTCGTAATTTCGACGATAGTATGTATGACTATAATAAGAGAAATCATTCAACATCTCATGCATATATGATGCTGAATACTGCTTTACATAAAATGATAGATAGATGCGAGATTTTCCTATTCTTAGGTACACCGAACTCTATATCAGTAAAGAATGGCATTGAAAATCAAGAATCGTTAAAATCACCATGGATTTTTTCGGAGCTTGCTTTTATACAGCATGTTCGTAGAAAGAGTTCATTAGAGTCTACATCTCTAGCAGAAAGTTTAGAAAGCAGAGAAAAGATGGCAATGGATTCGCTAGAGGTTCATTACGATAAACCTAGACTAGATTATAAAATTGAAAGTTATGTATTGGAAAATCTATTATCAGGATGCTACTCAGGAAGTAAACTGGTATTGCATCATTTATATAATCGCTTAAATAGTAGATTTGGTTAGAAAGACCTACTTTTATTTAAAGAGGTCGTTTAGCCCCGACTATAGCGGTATTCTGCCAACGCTGATGGCGATGCAGATACAAGCGGTAGGCGAAATTGGCTACCCAAACTTTTTAAATTTAATACAATAACAAATAAGACCCAATTTTCGTGCTAAAATTAGCCCTATATTTAGAGCTTAATATTAGCGGAGAATGAATCATGCAACCCATATTTGCAACACAGACAGCAAGTATCTCAGAGTTAAAGACCAACCCTTCAGCACTGATTAAACAGTCAGACGGTGAGTCTATTGCTATTTTAAACCACAATAAACCCGTGGCTTACTTGGTTTCCACAGATATGTTTGAACGCATGATGGAAGCAATGGACGATATGGGATTAAGCCAAACGGTTAGCGCACGGATGAATGACGGGCAAGTACCTATAAAGGTAAGTTTGGATGACTTATAATCTTGAGTTTCATCCTTTAGCGTTGAAAGAATGGAAAAAGATAGCACCTAGTATTCAGCAGCAGTTTAAGAAAAAATTACAGCAGCGCTTATTAAATCCGCGTGTTCCTGCTTCACAACTCTCGAGACATGCAGACACTTATAAAATTAAATTACGCACCATAGGTTACCGTCTGGTATATACAGTCAAAGATGATGTGGTCGTGGTTTATGTATTAGCAGTAGGCAAAAGAGAGAATAACAAAGTATATGACGTGCTTGCGACACGCCAACCATAATTAAAACACAGACAGAATAAAAATGACGGAGGTCATAGAGTGCAATATACCGCAATCATCAAAGACGGTGGTTTGTTTATCCCTAACGTATTTTCAGACCTAAACGATGGTCAGTCCTATATCGTGCAAGTCACCGTTGATATCGAAGACGCTCGCCAGCAGCTAAGTGGGCATGGCACAGCAAAAAAAGAAGCATTTAAACAAACCGCAAAAGAGCCAAAAAAAACAGTAAAGAAAGTGTCGAAAAAAGAAGCACTAGACGTTGATTTGGAGACACTGCGTAAGAGTGCTGTCGATGAGCTAGAAGGCTTGGATGATGTCGAGCTTAGCGAGATATTTAAAGCCTATATGAATGATGGGCACGCAGCGACACAAATATCATTAGAGAATTTATAATAGAGAGCCTATAACCCATTTTGCTGATATTTTAAAACCGTATTTTTAGAAACCGCATCTCAAACTTCAAATTCATAACTGTATTTATTATAAAGGTAGCACGATGACTTATTCAATTTTTTCCCAAAAGCCAAATAATGCTTTGCTCGAACCGATGTTCTTTGGTAATCCGGTTAACGTGGCGCGTTATGATCAGCAAAAGCATCCTATCTTTGAGCAGTTGATCGAAAAGCAGTTGTCGTTCTTCTGGCGTCCAGAAGAAGTCGATGTCTCACGTGACCGTATGGACTATGGCAATCTGTCGTCACATGAGCAGCATATCTTTATCAGTAACCTAAAATATCAGACCCTACTCGACTCTATCCAAGGTCGCAGCCCAAACGTGGTGCTATTGCCACTAGTATCAATTCCTGAGCTTGAGACGTGGATTGAAACGTGGACATTTTCTGAGACCATTCACTCGCGCAGCTACACCCATATCATCCGTAATATTGTCAATGACCCTGCTATCATCTTTGATGACATCATGTACAACGAGCACATTTTAGAACGTGCCTCTGACATCGCCAAATACTACGATGACTTATATTACAGCTCATCGCTATATAACCTATACGGCGCAGGCACGCATACGATCAATGGCAAGGAAATTACCGTTGATTTAAAATCACTGAAAAAGCAGCTTTATTTATGCTTGATGGCAGTCAACGTCTTAGAAGCCATTCGTTTTTATGTGTCGTTTGCTTGCTCGTTTGCCTTTGCTGAGCGTAAGCTGATGGAAGGTAATGCCAAAATTATTAAGCTCATTGCCCGTGATGAGGCACTACATTTAACGGGTACTCAGCATATTTTAAACCTCATGCGTATCGGACGTGATGATCCAGAGATGGTCAATATCGCCAAAGAATGCTATGAAGAAAGCATCGAGATATTCCGTAAAGCAGCAGAACAAGAAAAAGAATGGGCAGGCTATCTATTCAAAGACGGCTCAATGATTGGTCTAAATAAAGACATTCTTTGCCAATATATCGAATATATCACCAATTTACGTATGGAAGCGGTTGGCTTGCCAGTGGCATTCCCGAAATCTAAATCAAATCCTATTCCGTGGATTAATACGTGGTTGTCTTCTGATAACGTACAAGTTGCCCCGCAAGAAACGGAAATCAGCTCATACTTAGTTGGTCAGATTGATTCAGATTTATCAGATAGCGACTTTGATGACTTTGAGCTATAGAAGATAGTTCTTCAAGATTGAGCTTTTAATAGAGTCGATTCATCATAGAATAAATGCAGTGGCAGTACTGCTGAGATAAGTTTTGCGCAGCCTCTGTCTGCGTAGGCACAGCAAGCAAGTAAAATTTTTCTCAGTAGCACGTTATAATACTTGTACTTATTTTATTTAGGATTGAATTTGTTATAAAAAGGTAGGATGCAACGATGACTTGGGTAATGACGAGTAAGAAGCAATTTTACCTGCATGACGATGAAAGTCTGCTTGATGGCTTGCTACGCACCGGACATGATATCAATTATCAATGTAAGGAAGGCTACTGTGGCAGCTGCCGAATCAAGCGTATCGCCAGCTCACATATTGTAGATTATCCGTTTGAGCCGCTTGCTATGATTGAAGAAGATGAAATCTTACCCTGCTGCTGTAGAGTGCAAGGGGTGATTTATATTAGCCATGATTCTGTTGAAAAATAGTCTGTAAACCCATTAAAAAATCATAAAAAATCGCGCTGTCTTAAAGATAGCGCGATTTTTTTATCAAGATTTTTCTTGTAAAGAATAGGCTAAAAACTATTTTTATTAACGTATTCTTTATCAAGACCCCTTTATTGAGGGGCGCCATCTCTTTCAAATAACTGTAACAACTCTTCGCGCATACGATCACGCTCTGCTTCTGACATCATCGGTATCTCTTGTCCTTCACCTTGTTCTTGACCTTGCAGTCTTGGATGAGCCCTACCCTCAAGCGCCTCATCAGGGATAATAACAGGAACTACCTTAGGCTCTTCTGCTGGACGCTCCTCTAACAATATCTTCACTTGCGCATTTTTACCTTGACGTAAGATTTGAGCGTAGAGGGTAGTATTGGGTGCTTTACGAGCAACATACTGAATCAAGGTATTGGCATCCGTCATCTCAACCCCATCAATCGTAAGGATGACATCGCCAACACGCAGACCACTCTTAGCCGCTGGGCTTTTAGGAACGATGCTTAATACTTCGACACCGATTGAGGTTTCAAGCTGTGTTGGATCACGAAGTTGTGATTGTATCTCGATACCGAGCCAACCACGGCTGACCTTACCATCTTTAATAATGGCATTCATCACTTGCTCAACGATAGCGGTAGGAATGGCAAAACCAATGCCCATAGAGCCACCTGAGCGTGAATAAATTGCGGTGTTGATACCAACCAGCTCGCCATTAGCATCAACCAGCGCGCCACCTGAGTTACCCGGATTGATAGCTGCATCCGTTTGGATAAAGTCTTCAAACTTATTAACACCGAGCCCTGTACGTCCAGTCGCTGAGATAATACCTTGCGTGACTGTTTGACCGACACCGAACGGATTACCAATCGCTAAGGCTACATCGCCAACGCGAATCAGGTCTTCACGGAATCCCAATGGCGTTAGTCCCTTCATATCGACTTTAATCACCGCCAAATCGCTGTCTGGATCGGTGCCAACAAGCTTAGCACGGCTCTTGCGACCATCATTAAAAGCGACAGTTATCTCATCTGCCTTCTCAATCACATGCGCATTGGTCACGATATAACCATCTTCTGAGACAATCACGCCAGAGCCTAAATTGGTATTACCCTGCTCTTCTGACGGTCCACCATGGAATTCAAAAAACCGGCGTAGAGCTGGATCATCCATGTAAGGATGCTCTACCATCGTTTGGGTCGTATAAATGTTGACCACTGATTGCGAAGCCCTAGCAACGCCATTATGATAAGAAGAAATAGGTTCTGCTGCATCTCCTACAGGTGTAGAGGCTTGTTGCTCAGCAGGCGTGTTCCTCGGCGGCTCCCACTTTGCCTCTGAGGCGGTCTTCATACTCGCAAACAACCAGACAAATGCTGCAATCATGATAAGCAACAAAAGCCAAGGTAACCACTTTAATAGACCCGCTTTGTTGTTGGCATTTCGAGATGACGACATATAAAACCTCTATAAAATTTTGTAAAAACAGACAATAATAAATACAGTGAAACCGCTCTTGCCAATCATGTGTTATTAACATCTGTTATTAACATGTGTCATTAACAAGGTAAGATGCGTTAAACGCTATTAATCATGCAGGTTCAGCTATGCAAATTATAACTGGCAAAACAGCCCAATAGTAACGCATCGTGTACCGTTTCAGTTATTAGGCTTGTCTACTCTTTTACCGCATCATGTTAATATGACTATTATGAAAGATTATCTACATTCTATAAATACTTGAGCCACTGTAAACGCTTTAATCATTGAAACAGCTATAAGGGAATGCCATGAGCGCGTACGATATCTTAACCGAATCATCAAATCCAATCATTACCGCACAAGCCTTAACCAAATTTTGTGACGATTACTTGTCAGCGGATGCCTTTAAAGATTATGCACCCAATGGTCTACAAGTAGATGGCGGACAGCCAATCCAGCGTATTGTCAGCGGTGTGACCGCTTGCGAAGCGTTGATTGATGCCGCTATTGCCGATAATGCTAATGCCATTATGGTACATCACGGTTATTTTTGGAAAGGGGAATCTGCGCCCCTCACTGGTATGAAAGGTCAGCGTATCCGTAAATTGATGCAACATGGCATCTCTTTGATTGGCTATCACCTACCACTCGACGCTCACCCTGTCATTGGCAATAACGCTAAGCTGGCTGAGTCATTAGACATGACCATCATCGGGGCATTGTATCCTACTGAAACGCACCCCGTTGGCAATATAGCTATTTGCACACCGCAGAACACTCAAAGTCTTATTGCCCAGATTACCAAAGCATTGGGGCGTATGCCCTTACATATTTCTGCGGATTATAAAATCTCGACTGGCTCTGAGCATGATGAGCAAAACAACAGAATGATTGAACGGGTGGGTATCTGTACGGGCGGCGCACAAGATATGATTGAGCAAGCGGCATTGATGGGCTGTGATGCGTTTATTTCTGGTGAAATATCAGAGCGTACTACCCATATTGCTCGCGAGCTTGGGATTGACTATTTTGCTTGTGGGCATCATGCAACAGAACGTGGTGGCATTGAAGCGTTGGGCAATATCATTGCTCAGAAATTCGGACTGCCCGTCACTTTTGTTGATATTGATAATCCTGCTTAATTCTACTTACTCACGTAGATATCTGTCACGTAGATATCTACTTTATTTAGGAATGAATATATCAGCTTCAATCTAATTAATAGCTAAAACAGAGCTGTTTTTTACCGTCTGTAGCTCGATTGTTAAGTTTTATCGCTATTCTATTAACTTTACTTGAATAATATAACAAACATCCGCATATTAGCACCTGAAGAAAGAACGTTTTGTCATGAGACTTCCATTTACTATAGCTTCCGGTTATGGCGTTAAAATGCTGTTTATTATCTGAAAATTTTACTATTTTATTGCTTACTATATTATTGAATAGACAAGGTTTTATGTAATGAACACAGGCAATACTATCCCTGCTTAGATTTTTTAGCAGTACAGTATGCTTTATTTTAGCGTCGCAATAATGACTAGGCAAAGCCTGTTTGATGGTTTTTATATCCACCATTAGATAGGTTAACTTGCTTAGCCTTATTGCTGGACAAACAGTATTAGTTGCCATGGATTCTATTCGCTATTTACTCCATTAAGAGTGATGCAAAGAATGCTTGGTGACTAATACTAGCGTAGCAAAACTTGGCTATATTAATAGTCTGCTTACGCCCTATGTTTGTTTCAATAATTTATTCATGACCTTACCTATGTTTCATATAGTTATCTAAATAACAGTCAACGCTATCATCGATGAAGGAATCATCCGATCTAGATCCTTCTCAGTATTGTGCATCCTAGTTTTTGGGATGATGTTTTGAGAGTGATATATTCATACTTTTAAACTATATGGCAATATACAATTGAATCGCTGATAGAGACTGTAGCGCTATATTTAAACAAGCTGTTATGGCATTTATGTATTTTATAAATGCCATAACAGCTAAAGTGCACATACATTTATGCTTAATATCTCAGCATAGAGTGACTATAAATGTATGTACATTTTTACGGTAAGCAGGATGGCTGAAATCAGGAGACATCCATGCAACGTATTACTTATCGTGTGAAAGTATCTGCGCGAGGGGCGAAAAGCCGTATCTCATACATGCTGCGTCCATCTAAACGCTTACTGAGCACCAAAAGTAACATCGTTTCATCAGTTACACCTATCGTTTCATCTGTTGCACCTATCAAGGTAACTCGTTTTGCCAAAACTAAAAAATTGGTACAAATATCTAGTATTGCCCTTCTATCCCTCCCTGCTGAGAGTTTGACGACAATGCGTACGCAGGTACCAGCCTACGATCATGTCATGCTGGAGAATACCTTGACGATTGCTGCTGTTCCAGGTGACAGCACATATTTTGCGACTGACGGCTTCCAACATGGCTTTGGTTACGACTTAGTGCATAACTATGCTGATCAGCTCGGGGTAAATGTTATCCTGAAAGCTTATGCGGATGAAGAAGCGGCGCTCAGAGCGTTACAGTCAGGCGATGCCGATATGGCTCTGACCACTGCCAGCACGCAATTAAAGAGCCAGCTTAATTTATCTTCTATCAATGTCAGCTGTGGTTATGATGCCAGTTTAACCAAAAATGGCTTACACCCTAAAGTCAGCTGGACGTTCAATTCAGCCAATGACCCATTATCACAAAAAGCCAGTTACTTTTTATGCGATAACATCAAACTCGAAAACACGCAAAAGCTAGCTGCTTTTTATAATCAAGACTTGCTAAAAGATGCCTACAGTCAAGATCACTTCAAAAAAACTCTAACAGAAAAGTTGCCCGATTATCAGTCTTCGTTTAAAGAACAAGCCCGTAACTATAATCACGATTGGGAGCTGCTGGTTGCCATGGGTTACCAAGAGTCACATTTAGATGCCAATGCCGTCTCTCCAACAGGCGTACGCGGTATCATGATGTTGACCAATAATACGGCAAAAGCAATGGGGGTCTCAGACCGTGTTGATCCTTACCAAAGTATCGGTGGCGGCGCTCGTTACTTGGAGCAGATGAAGTCTGATTTCGCTGATGTACCGAAAACGGACCGGATTTGGTTTGCGCTAGCGGCTTATAATATGGGTCCAAATGCCGTAAAAGGTATCCAGCGTAAATTGAGTGCTCGCGGTATCGATGATAAAAATTGGGCAAATATATATGCCTATTTGTCTGAAAATAAAGCGTCTAATAGTCGTTACGGTCAAGCGATGCATTATGTGACTAATATCAGAAGTTATCTTGAGACGATTAAAACTACCACTGTCTAATGATAGTTTTTAGTGACTATTTTAAATAAATACTTTTATTTAAACAACTTCTAAGAAAAAAATTCTAAGAAAAAACCTCTAAGCGAAAATCTTTAAATAGTTATAGCCAAATAAAAAGCTGCTCTTTAATAAGAGCAGCTTTTTTAATGCATAACATTTATAAAAATGCAGCTGTCTTAGCGATTAGGTACCGTGAGACGTTGACCGCGTTGTAGCATCGTATCCACTGCAATGTTATTCATATCAGCAAGCTCTTTGGTTGATACGCCATATTTACGTGCTAAGCCAATTAGACTGTCACCTGAGCCAACCGTATAGCTGACCGTTACTTTCGGTACTTTAATCGTCTGCCCACGTTGTAACTGCGCATTGGTCGCTATATTATTAGTCGCTGCTAAGTCTTCAACTGACACACCGAATTCGCGTGCTAACGCAATCAAACCATCGCCAGACTGGACTTTATAGCTCTCTGTGTTACCAAGCTTTTTGCCGCTGCTACTAGTGGCCGTCGACGTATTAGCACTGCTTTTCGTCTCTACAACAGCAGCACTGTTACTCTTGCTGTTGTTACTGGAAGCAGCACTGCTATTACTAGAGGTAACGACGCTAGCTTTAGCAGGAATGGTAATCGTACGACCAAGTATTAGATTAGCATTGGTTTTCAAATTATTCGCTGTTGCCAAATCACTCAAACCAATATTATAGCGTTGGGCAACACCCGTTAGCGTATCACCTGATTTAACCTTGTAGCTAACCGCTTCATCATTGAGCTGACGATCAACCAACTCTTTAGATACTGGTACTTTAATCGTTTGTCCACGTTGTAAGCGCGCTTTCGCATCAAAGTTACTGTTTACGGCAGCAATATCTTCGGCGCTAACGCCAACGCTGTTAGCAATACCAATCAAGGTATCGCCTGATTTGACTTTATAGTTGGTCGTTGGTACCGAACTTGAACTACTGGTTTTACTGGTATTGCTAGTAGTAGTCGCTTTACTAGTACTAGTAGGCGTACTGCTCACAGGGGTGAAATCCACACTGGCAGGAACTTTCAATGTTTGACCAACATACAATGAGTCTGTCGTACCGATATTATTTAGGCTGGCTAATGTCTCAGTCGAGACATTAAATTGGCGGGCAAGCGCAATCAAACCATCGCCGGCTTTTACTTTATAATTTTTGGTTGCCGTCGTCGATTTACTTGGTTTAGTAGAGGGCGCAGCAGGAGTACTGGCTGGCGCCGTTACTTTACCTGGAATCAACCATAGTTTCTGACCTCTTAATAAATCAGCACGGCTACTCAAGTTATTATAAGTTGCTAACTGTGTCACTGATAAACCAAAGCGATTGGCAGTCCCTATCAATGTATCGCCACCTTGTACTACATAACTATCTGGTTGACTCGCACTTGTCGCACTGGCATTGCTTATCGGCGCAATTGTTTTGGCATCATACAAATACAAAGTACTGCCAGATAACAATTTAGCGTTGGCATCTATCTGGTTCCACTCTGTAATATCGCGCCAGCTTACACCAGAGCGACTGGCAATATTGGCTAAAGTATCACCACGTTTTACCGTATAAGTAGTACGTGTGCCTTGAGGTTTTGGTTTACTAACCGCAGTTTTTGGAAAGCTCAGTTTCTTCTCTTTTCCTGTAGCTTCTAAAACAGACTGCTGCGTCTGTACTGCCGATAGATTGATATTACCATCAGCGTTAATAACATTGGTTTCAGGGGTATTGATCCGGATTTGACTGGCAATAAAATCACGCTCTGCTTTACTTAGCGGCGGTTCTTGAATGATGGTATTGTTCTGGGTAATCTGCGCCGATGTGGTCGGTAAGCTGTTACTACTTTTTAGCTCAGCATTGATTTTCTTGGTTTCTGCCGATGTTAGCGGCGGCTCAGTACGAATGGATGCACTGCCACTGTAAACAGAGCTACTCGTCGTTGATGCCGTTGGTGAGATATAGCTTGTCGTCTGCTGCGGTACACTGGCACTGGCAGCATAATCAGCGAGGGCACTACCGCTAGAGGGCAATGATACGCCGCCACTATAGGGCTTGTTGTTATAGCTCGGCGTCGTGGTTGCTGAATAACTTGGCGTTGTGTTGCTGCTAGTATTGCTAGAAGCCATGACATTACTGCTACCGTTGCCTCTTAAAGCGGTGAGCTTAGCGTCAGTAGGGAGACTGACATCATTAGGAATAATAATACGCTGTGGACCTGATGAGTCAATACGTGCTGAAGTCAGCGCCGTATTTAGTCTTTCTAGCTCATCGTAACTGACACCTGTCACTTGTGATACTTCAGCTAAGCTTACGCCATAGTTGACTGGCACACTACGGAAATGCTGACGGTTAGCAATGGCAGGCAGATAGACCCCATATTGTTCAGGTTTAGCAACGATTTCGGCAACAGCCAAAAAGCGCGGGACATAGTTCATGGTTTCAGTCGGTAATCTGAGTGACCAATAGTCGGTGGGTAAGCCTTGAGCTCTATTGGCATCAATGGCTTTTTGCACACGACCAGGACCGGCGTTATAAGCTGCTAATGCCAGCTCCCATGAGCCAAACTGATTATGCAGCGCGGTCAAAAAGTCATAAGCGGCACGGGTTGACTCGATGACATCACGTCGACCATCATAAGTGCTACTTTGATTCAGACCATAAATGCGCCCAGTACTAGGAATAAATTGCCATAAGCCTGCTGCTGCGGCACTACTGGTACCACTTGGATCATAAGAGCTCTCAATCACAGGTAGCAAGGCAAGCTCAGTTGGAATGTTACGACGTTCCGCTTCTCGTACCGTGTGGTAAATATAGCGACTAGCGCGCGCTGTTAAGCGGTTTAGATAATCTTGTCTACTGGTAAACCAGCCTTTCTGTGCTTCAATACGCTGATTATAAACCGGTTGCCCACCGTTCATGCGATAGCCCGCACGGAGACGATTCCACAAGTCACCATATTGTTGAATCGCAAGTTTATTGCCTTCAACCATCGTCATGTCGGTGGCTTCTAATAAATCAGCCAGCTCATCCAAGCTCTCAGCATCTAAGAACGCCGTTGAGTAGTCTGCATTTCCCGCTGGCTGAACTTGGGTGGTAGGACGCTTAGTCACCACAGCTGAGCTGCCGGTCGCACCCGTGTTCTTCACCCCTGTTGTACTACTACAAGCACTGATAAGTAAAGTCGACACCGCAAGCGTCAGTGGTAAAGCAATAAATGAGCGATAGTTTAATGACACAGTAGACATGATAGTGGAAGTTTCCTAACAACAAGAAATGATAAAATAAAGTTGATTGACAGTATAGTATGCAATATCAAACAAAAACCAGCCCAATATAAAAGATAATGCACAAAATATAATATGGCTTATCTTTTAATGATGAAAAATTTTTGTTATTAATCAACTTTATTACGCAATGGTGCTTAAGCAATTATACTTAAACAGAAGCAATGATACTTAACTAGCGTGGTTCATGGCGGTAAATTAACCATTAGCTAATAGTCACCAAGCCACTAATTAATAACCACTAGCTAATTAATAGCCACTTGTGAGACGGCGCGTAAAAGTACCGCGTTACCCGTAGCCAAAGTCAATGTGACTCTTGAGGTGGTGACAAACGAGACTCTTTGGCCATCTTTTACCCAGCTCTCATTGGTCGTCACATTGGCTTTTGCTTGCGAGCCCGTAATGACAATATTATCAACATTGATATCATAGCGATAATTAGAAGTATTACTCCAACTATTCTGCAGTAATTTGAGATAAGCCTCTTTGTCTAAGCTAGTAGATTTACCTTTTCTTGACATTGAAATCAATGCGTCATCAGACACTAAGCGCGCTATTTGATTGATGTTTTGGCTATTGGCTGATGATTTCATGGCGGCGGCGTAGTTTTGTACTAAAGATTCTGTCATGTCTGCTGCTTGCGCACTAATGCTCATCGTGCTGACAGTGGCAACAACTGCAGCTACGCCGGCGCTTTTTATCAATAAAGGCAACAGCCCTTTCCCCAATAGTCTTTTCATGATAATCCTTAGTAGTATCTTGGTTATGATCATTTATTGCTTAGTACTTTTAGAAAGCACTTTTATTTGATATTTTTTACAGCTTATTAATAGGATAGTTTTAGCCTATCACTCAATTCTCACAGTCATGTGACACCCTGTGTAATTATTGCGAACACCAAAGCAAAACTATCTTTTAAAGCATCTGCAATATTGGTATGCATTTATTATATTTTTATAGCTTGAGTCGCGTGTCTTTGAAAGATTTTCACTGCTTATTATCAGCACCGTTATCTTCATACTGCTCATCATCACTCAGCTTCAGACCTAAACGCTCTACTCGTTTGTCCATCATTTGCCGTGCCAACGCTTGCATATCTTCGACACGATCTATCTCATCAACAATCTCAAGACCCAATAATGTTTCAAACACATCTTCTAAGGTGACCAGACCTTTGACTTCACCATATTCACCGACCGTAATCGCAATATGAATACGGTTTTTTAACATTAGCTCCAACAAATCAAACAATTTCATCTTTGAAAATACAAAGGTGATGTCTCGTTTGAACTGCGTTAGTGGTTTATCTACGGCATTATTAACCTTTGCCAACAACATATCTGTTTTTAATACAAAGCCAGTAATATTATCTAAATCACCATCATAAATTGGTAGACGCGAAAAGATCAGCTTTGGTCGATCAACCAATAACTCAGCGACCGTTTTGTTTTCTTCAAAAGACAGCATGACTGAACGCGGGGTCATAATATCTTCAACTTTGATGGCACCAAATGCCAGCAGGTTGCGGATAATGCGTGATTCTAATGGGTCTATTTGTCCTGCTTCTTCACCAATGCTGGCAAGTGCGGCAAACTCACGGCGGCTGAACGCTTGCGGTTCTTTGCCGCGTACAAGCAGCTTGGTCAGTTTTTCTGAGACCCAAATTAAAGGATACAGCAGCAAGATAATCCCTCGTACAAAATAGGCAACCATGCCACCTAATTGACGCCAGTATACAGTGCCGAGTGTTTTTGGCATGATTTCAGATAAAAACAAAATAGCCAATGTCATGACTGCAGAGAATAATCCAAACCAAGCACTACCGAACACAATCGTTGCCTGTGCACCAGCACCGATAGAGCCTAAGGTATGTGCCACGGTATTTAGTGTCAAGATAGCAGCTAAAGACTGATCGATATTATCAATCTTTAGGCGTCTTAGCATACCTGCTTTTTTTGGATTGGTTTCTTGAAGGTCAGCAATATATGACGGTGTCATTGTCAATAGTGCTGCCTCTGCCAGTGAACAGATAAATGAGATGCCAATCGCCACTAACACAAATAGTATGAGTAGTAATACGCTGGAAGCGCTTGGATTCGCTAAGCCATCAGCTGCCCAAACAGAGTGCGGCAATATCAAGGTTACCAATAGTGATAACGTAGAAAACGACTTGAGATTCAACCAAGTCTTGTCACGCATCGTCGGGGGAGGTTTAGCAGATGCGTCTTTACGACAAGCGCGCGGACGGTATAAACGAGGTACAGACATAAAAGAGGTGGACAAGTTAGATAACCTAAACAAATAAGAAAAAGGAAGTCACAATATATCACGACCATATCATGAGCAGATAGCAGCAGATAGAAAATAATATCTGCTAACCTCTAATCCTGATTTAGTTTTGACCGTCATTTGCTAAAAGCGCGTGTAATATAGGCTATTAAGCAATGCTTTTAACACTGGTGACTTATCCTTTGATAGTAGCATTGATGCTGATAATTCACAATAAATCGCTATTTATTTCAAGGACGCCATACGTTCGATAATTTGCATTATTAAAGCAATATTTGCTTTATACAAGTTGAGGTTTTTCTATATTATGTAGTCGATACCCATTATATAGTCGATATCCAATAAAACAGCTACGTTATTTTATCACGCGAGACTAGGATGAGTTTTTCTGTCTTGCTGTGTCTATACCTATGCCTATGCCGACAGAGGCTGCAAAAAATTCATCCTAGTCCCGCTTTATCGTTTTTATATTGAACTGACTATACTTATCGCCTTTATATATCACCTTATATATCACCTTTTTATAGCGTAAAGCGATTGTTGCATTAAATATTGGCTGTTAGTATGCCAGTACGTTAACAAAAACGTGCTCAGCTTATGATTAACAGTTACCAAGTCTGGGATTTTTTGTTACTATGCATTTAATTTTATTACTATCTATAATTTATTGAGACAGATATGGAACAGTTCGGTCAAATCTTATTACCAGTTGCCTTCTTTGCGATTTTCTACTTTTTAGTTATTCGTCCACAATCTAAACGTACTAAAGAGCATCGTGCGATGGTCAATGCGTTGACGGTTGGTAGTGAAATCATTTTTGCTGGTGGCTTGATGGGTCGTATCAAAGACTTGGAAGGCGATTACGCCGTGGTTAGCTTAAACAACAATACCGACGTAAAGGTACAACGTGCCTCTGTTATTTCAGTATTGCCAGCGGGCACTATCGAAAGCGTTTAATTATCATAAATGGTTTTGATAGCTATTAACTTCTTGTCATTAATGACTGGCTATTTCAAAACCATTGATGATTCTTTATCAATTAATAGTTGTAATGACTATAAAATGACCGTACATTATTTACGGTCATTTTTCGCTTTATCGTTTTACCCTCATCGCGGATGATCATAATGGTGCACTATCATGGCTGCTATGGCTGCTGAATATAGTATCTCACCATTGTTATCGCTAACTTCCCATCTGCTAACTTGTGGCCTGCGTCGCCAGTAGTTTATCAACTTAAAGAAGTGATTATGCAATATCCCGCTTGGAAATACTTACTCATCACCGTCGTGTTCATCTTTGCCGGTCTGTATGCTGCTCCTAACTTATATCCTGATGAACCTGCCGTACAGATTACCAGTGCAGCAGCAGGCACACAGTTGTCTGAAGGTATATTGACTCAGTCACAAAGCTTATTAAAAGAAGCTGGCTTGAACTACCATGACGGTACGTTTAAAGGCAACAGTGCGCTGGTACGTCTTGACACCTCAGCCGATCAGCTTAAGGCTCAGGAAGTATTGAGACGGAATTTAGGTGAAGACTATGTGGTCGCGCTTAACTTAGCCCAAACGACGCCGCAGTGGTTACGTGATATCGGCGCAAAACCAATGAAACTTGGTCTTGATTTGCGCGGTGGTGTGCGTTTTGTGCTAGAAGTCGATATGGACAAAGCGCTAGAACAACGCCTGACCAGTGCCAGTCGTGATATTCGACGTGATCTAAGAGCTGAGAGCATTGCCGTTAAAGGTATCAAGAATGACAAGCGTAGCGTGGTGCTGCATTTTGCTGATACGGATGCTCGCAATCGTGCCCAAAACGTTTTGCAAAGCTCGATGGGTAATACATTTGCCTTACAGTCCTCTATTGATGAACAAGGTCCTTCGCTGATTTTGGCGTATAACGATAAAACGTTGGATGAAATCAATAGCTATGCGGTCAACCAAAACTTAACCACCCTACGCAATCGTATTGCTGAGCTTGGGGTTACAGAAGCCTTGGTACAATCACAAGGTGCTAGCCGCATCGTCGTTGAGCTACCAGGTGTACAAGATACTGCTGAGGCAAAACGTGTCCTTGGTCGTACTGCCAACCTTGAGTTCCGTATGGTCGCTGAAGGTGCTGAAAACTATACGGGCGGTATACCACCTGCAGGTACCGAAGCCTTTCCATTTAACACACTCGATGGTGCGCCGGTATTGCTAGAGCGTCAAGCGATTGTGACGGGTGAAAAAGTCACTAATGCTCAGACAGGCATTGATGAAAGTGGCTCACCGGAAGTCAGTATTACCTTAGATAGTGCAGGTGGTAAGCTGATGCAAAACGCTACCCGTACTGCTGTTGGTAAACAAATGGCTGTACTATTTATTGAAAATAAGCAGCGCATTACTTATGAAGAAGACCCAGCAACGGGCGAGACTGTCGAGGTCCGCACCCCTTATGCTGAGACGAAAGTTATTAACCGCGCTAATATCCAAGCAGTACTAGGCTCATCATTCCGTATTACGGGACTTGATAGTAGTGCTGAAGCAGCTGAGCTTGCGCTCTTGCTACGCTCGGGTGCGTTAGCAGCACCAATGTATTTCGTTGAAGAACGCACGATTGGCCCATCACTGGGTCAAGAAAATATTGATAAAGGCTTATTCTCTACGCTGGTTGGTTATTTATTAGTCTTTGCGTTTATGATAATTTTCTATCGCTTATTCGGCGTGATTGCCAACGTTGCACTGGCAGTTAACGTTATTATTATCATCTCTATTATGTCAATTTTAGGCTCATCACTGACGCTACCTGGTATTGCGGGTATCGTTTTGACCATTGGTATGGCGGTCGATGCCAACGTCCTGATTTTTGAGCGTATACGTGAGGAGCTGGCAAACGGGGTCAGACCAAAATCCGCCATCGTGGCTGGTTTTGATCGTGCTTATAGTAGTATTTTCGATGCCAACATCACAACATTACTGGTCGCGTTTATTTTATTTGCGATTGGTACTGGTCCGATTAAAGGATTTGCGATTACGTTAGCGATTGGTATTGTTAGCTCGCTGTTTACTGCCATTTTAGTAACACGTGCGCTGATACAAATTGCTTACGGTAAGCGTAAATCTATCAAACGTTTGAGCATCGGTTAGGAGAACACTATGGCAATCGATAAGAATAACCCTCTAGAACAACAGAACAATCCTGAACCTAACGGCTCAAACAGTGATGCAAGCACGTATCGCCGTAAAAAACCACGCCGTGATGGTAAAGGTAGTAATACCCAAACCAATAGTTCTACTAAGACAAAATCAAGTAGCAATAAATCTCGTCGCAGTGGTAAAGGCGACGGCAAAGACAGTCAAGCACTGACTACTCAAGCGCTAAACACTAATACGGCTATCGATCCTAACTTAGCAGTGGGTGACGCTGCTGAAGATGCCGCCGCCTATGCAGAAGGTGGTATCAAAGCTATTGGCAATCAACGTATCATTCCTTTTATGAAGATAGAAAAGCCAATGGCGATTTTGTCTCTTATTTTAGTGATTGGTAGTATTATTGCGATTGCAGTCAATGGTCTAAACCTAGGTCTTGACTTCACCGGCGGGGTTTCAGCAGATGTGCGTTATGAGCAGTCTGTTGAGCAAACCGATGTGATCAACGCTTTGGCTGATAATGGATTTAATGATGCTGTCGTACAGTATTTAGGAACGTCTCAAGAGCTACTGATACGCCTACCACCGCAGTCTGATAACGTTGATGGGCTTAGCGCTAGTCTCAGTGAAGCTTTAGCACTGCCTAATAATGACGTTAACATCAGTAATGTTAATATCATTGGTAGCCAAGTTGGTAATGAGATCTATCTAAGCTCAGTGATGTCGATTGTGTTAGCATTGGTATGTATGCTTGGCTATGTCGCCCTACGCTTCCAATTCAAATTGGCTATTGGTGCAGTATTGTCGCTATTTCATGATGCTATCGTGACCATCGGTGTCTTTGCGTTATTTGGTTTTCCGTTCGACTTAACAGTATTGGCCGCTATCTTGGCATTGATTGGTTATTCATTGAACGATACGATCGTCGTCTATGACCGTATCCGCGAAAACTTCCGCCGTGTGCGCGGTATCACAGCCGTGCAAACGATTGATTTGTCACTGACAGAGACGCTACGTCGTACGATTATGACTATCTCAACCGTGCTATTAGTGGTATTAGCAATGCTGTTCTTGGGTGGTGATGGCTTATTCTGGTTCTCAGCTGCGCTCTTCATCGGCTTACTTGCTGGTACTTATTCATCTACCTATATTGCAAGCTCGATTCCTCTAGCGATGGGTCTGTCACGTGATGATTTTATCGTCAAAGTAAAACCTGAGTTTGAAGAAGAAATCGTTACTTTTAATGACCCAAAAATGTTTGAACAAGACTGATAGTGGCATCAAAGATAATAAGCCTCATTATAATAAAAGCACCTAAATCCTAGGTGCTTTTATCTTTATACTGTTTTCATTTATAGCCCGTTTATACTCCAATATTATCTAATAAATAACCGCCACCCTTAATGCGCCGACTTAAGCGACCATTTCATGCCATCTACCCTATCGCCAAGTGCTATGCCACCTATTGATACTCGTTACGCGCGCATCATTGCTATTGCATTGCCGGTATTACTGGCAAATCTTGCGATGCCACTACAAAGCGTTATTGATACTGCGATTGTCGGCAACATGAATGACACCGCTAAACTTGCTGGTATTGGACTCGCGATACAACTGCTGTCTTTATTGCTCGTCAGTTTTAATTTTTTGCAATATGCTTCATCTGGACTTTCCGCTCAAGCATTAGGTCAGCTGGCTAATAAAGAAACTTCTACTCATGATGCATTAAAAAAACCGGATACCACGCAATCACCGCTTCTATCTATTTTGCAACGTGCTTTGGTACTTGCGTTTATTATTGGAGGCGTTTTGCTACTGGCAAAACCTTGGTTAATTGATTTTGGTCTACAAGCACTCTCAGCCAATCCTGATAGTGGCACAGCAGCAAAGACCTATTTAGATGTACGCTTTTGGGGTGTAATAGCCGAGCTGATGAACTTTGCTTTTATCGGCTGGTTTGCAGGTCAAGGCAAAACCCGTTATATGCTCTACCAACAAGGTTTTATCGCGATACTTAATATCATTCTGACGCTATTTTTTGTTTTCGGTATGAATATGGGCTTGGTCGGTGTCGCACTAGGTACCATGATTGCCTTTTGGCTGGGTGTGCTATTGGCATTATGGTTGAGCCGTCGGCATCTACAAATATCTTGGCAAGCTTTATTTACTGCTGACCCGCAGCATTTTAGTAAAGATAAAATGCTTAGGCTATTTTCGCTAAATAAAGATATTTTTATCCGTACGCTTATATTAACCTTAAGCTTTGCTTGGATTACTCGGCTGTCGGCCCAAAGTGGTGATGTCATACTGGCTGCCAATGCTATTTTATTACAAGTATTGAGTATCTCAGCCTTTGCGCTTGATGGGGTGGCAGTATCCGCTGAAACGTTAAGTGGGCAAGCAGCAGGAAGACGTGATTGGCCACGCTTTCGTATCATTGTTAAGCGCACAGGTATCGTCAGCTATGGTTTAGCGTTAATGCTAAGTGCCATATGGTGGCTGGCAATGCCCACTTATTTGCAATTTATGACCAATATTGAGTCGGTCTTTACCCTTGCTTATGACTATCATCTTTATGCCGTATTGCTACCACTGGTTGGAGTTGGTGCTTATTGGCTAGATGGAATATTTTTTGGCTTAACAGCCGGTAACGTGATTCGTAATGCCGCTCTTATATTAGCAGTCGTCTTTTTCCCATTAAGCTGGCTGCTTTATCAACAATGGGATATGACTGGTATCTGGCTAAGCGTCTGGTGTTTACTATTATTAAGATTGATTATTCTCGGTGGATTCTTATACCGTGCTCAGCAAACAGGCAGCTATGAGAAATTGCAGCCTGAGCATTAAACCTTGCTAGATACTCATGTGCATAGCCAGTTTAAATAAATAAAATTAGTAATAAACGAAAACTATAGTAAAATTAGGATGTTACGTGACCACTCAATCAAATGAGATAAAGCAGAATCAAGCGCAGGGCTCTGACTGGACAGAAGGCTTCAAAAAAAGCTTACCAGTAGCCATGGGTTATTTGCCAGCGGGCATTGCTTTTGGTGTGCTTGCTCAAGTTGCCGGTATACCCATATGGGCAACAATTATGCTCAGTGTTGTGTTATATGCCGGGGCGGCTCAATATGCCTGCCTACCCATGCTGAGTGCCGGATTGCCTATTGGTAGTATGGCCACTAACATTGCCGCTATCAACTTACGTCATGTGTTTTATGGTATGCCATTGCTGCAATACTTACCCACACAGAGGCTTGCAAAGACCTATTGCTTGTTTGCCCTCACTGACGAGACTTTTTCGGTCATGACCAGCTTACCGAACGAATCACGGCAAGCCTTGATACTACCGATCAGTCTTTTCAACCAAAGCTGGTGGGTACTGGCGAGTGCTATTGGCGTTTTGATTGGCAGCGCCCTCAGTGATTTGGTACCACATTTAGATTTTGCTTTGGTTTGTTTATTTGCTATTTTAGCGTATGAGCAATTTCAAAGTATCAAACGTTATTTTCCGATAGGTATTGCTGTGATTGCATTAGCCATTGCTTCGCTGTTTACCAGTAATTGGTTATTACTGGTGGCGATTACCATTTGCATGCTGATGATTTTGGCGCGTGGGTTTTGGACACGACAAAGCGTGAAAGGAGGCAGCAATGACCAGTAGCTATCTGATTATAGCGACTTTTGCTATGGCCACAGTGACCTTTGTGACTCGCGCCCTACCTGCTTTAATACCCAAAAAACTGCTCGACACACCTTGGCTGCACCGGTTGAATGAGAGTTTACCCCTATCAGTCATGGTATTACTGATTTTAACCAGTTTGTCGTATCAAGGCTTATCAGAAAATATTGGCTTAAACAGTGCAGAGCTGCATTTATTGATGGCACAAATTGGTGCTTTATTATTGGTACTATTCGTCTACCATATTAGCCGTCAGTTGCTAGTTAGTATGATAGTCGGTATTGCAGCGATTAATGGCTTTCTCTGGCTATTAGCCAGCTTTTAACGCTAAGATATGTGCTTTCTGCCCATGATTCCTAATGATAATTCTTGAGCATAAAAAAGGCTGAATTCATTGAGATTTCAGCCTTTTTGCACTTTAAAATCAATTTTATTTTTTAGTTACTTGGTAATCTATAGCTCTTCTACACCCATCATATCGACTGGCGTATCGGCAACGATTTGCATGCCTTTCTTACCTATTTTAGCCGTTTCACTACGCTGTTCTTGTAGATGATCAAGATAAGCTTCATCTATTTGACCAGTGATGTAGCAACCATTAAATACTGCACAGTCAAAGCCTTCAACCTTACTGTGCTTGGTATCTTTTACCGCATCAATGAGGTCATCTAAATCTTGAAAAATTAAGCGATCGGCACCGATAATATCACGTACTTCTTCCACTGTATGACCTGAGGCAATCAACTCGCTGCGTACTGGCATATCAATACCATAAACATTAGGGTATTTGACCGGTGGCGCAGCACTGGCAAAGAATACTTTGCTGGCACCTGCATCACGTGCCATTTGAATGATTTCATGGCAGGTCGTACCGCGGACGATAGAATCATCAACCAACAAGACATTTTTGCCTTTAAACTCTAATGGTACTGGGCTAAGCTTTTGGCGTACCGATTTTTTACGCTGCTGCTGACCTGGCATGATAAAGGTGCGACCGATATAACGGTTTTTCATAAACCCTTCACGGTACTTAATATTCATTTTCAGCGCCAGTTCCATCGCGGAGGTACGCGAGGTATCCGGAATAGGAATCACCACATCAATATCGTGATCTTCGCCCCACTCTTTAAGGATTTTATCTGCTAATTTCTCACCCATACGTAAACGTGACTTGTAGACCGAAATATTATCCATAATCGAATCTGGACGCGCAAAATAAACATATTCAAAAATACATGGGGTATATTCTTTTTGCTCTACACATTGATGGGTATGCAGTTGATGGTTTAAGTCAATAAAGATAGCTTCACCAGGTTTCACATCACGAATAATGCTAAAACCTGAACCAGTAAGCGCTACCGACTCAGAAGCTACCATATATTCTGTGCCGCCGTTTGCCGCTAGACGCTCACCGAAAATTAACGGACGAATGCCATTAGGATCACGAAACGCCAGTAAACCATGACCAGTAATCAAAGCTACTACCCCATAAGCGCCTTCACAGCGGCTATAAACTGCTTTTGTTGCTTCAAAAATATCATCAGCAGTCGGATGGGTTTTGCCTAAATTCTGCATTTCATGCGCTAAGACGTTTAATAGTACTTCAGAGTCTGAGTCAGTATTCAAATGACGACGGTCATCCTGATAAAGTGACTTTGCCAAGCTTTCCGCATTGGTTAAATTACCATTGTGGGCAAGCGTAATACCATAAGGGGAGTTGACATAGAAAGGTTGCGCTTCAGCACTGCTTGAGCTCCCAGCAGTAGGATAACGGACGTGACCAATACCGAATTTACCTACCAAACGCTGCATGTGGCGATTCATAAAAACATCACGTACCATGCCGTTTTCTTTACGTAAATATAAGCGTCCATCCTGTAAAGTCACAATACCTGCCGCATCTTGCCCGCGATGCTGCAACATAGTTAAAGCATCATAAAGAATTTGGTTGACTGGCTCATGAGCTGCGACCCCAACGACTCCACACATAGTTGTATCCTATTTTAAATTTGAACCACACACTGAAAACACAATAACGGCATAATTCATGACAAAGGTATTTTGCAATATTACCTATCACTTGCCGTCAAGCTGATGATATTTTCTGAGATTAAAATCTTATTGATAACAGCTAAAGCTGATGATCAGCAAGACAAACGATTGATGCTTGATAATTAATGCTTGATAGCTGATGGATTATATTTTAATAATATTAAAAGCGATTAAATAGATTTTATTCATAGTTTATGACTGATTGACTTGATCCCAAGCCAACCCAAACATATCTGAGACCAGCTCTTTACCCATCGGTGCATAAGGCAGCAATTCAGGCGCAAGTATTGATGTTTGCCATTGCGGCATCTGTACCAATAATGGCGCACTAACGCTAAGAACAACCAACACCATGAGCACGTTTTTAGCAGCACCCAGTACACCGCCTGCCATTTTATCTAATACGCCCAAACGCAAGGTTTTGAGCACCCCTGAAAAGACAAACGCCACTAAATGCATGATAGCCAAGATAATAATTACCACCAATAAAAAGGCGGTTGCCATCTGTAATACGGGGTTTTGTACGATACCTGATAACTGCGGTGCCACTGAACCTGCCAATCTGGTCGCAGCAATGAGCGCGATAAACCAACCCACCAGACCAACCGCCGTTTTAATCAATCCGACTTGAAAGCCACGCCATAAGCCAATTAAAACAATAACAGCAATCACAATGTCTAAACCACTCATGTTTATCGCCTCATTAGCCTATATTTATTGTATCGGGTATTTAATTGAAGTTTTCAGCACGCTTAACTAAGATTTGGTTTTCAATAAATCATGCGCTACCTAATGAATAATTGGTCTGGCTATTTAACCTTTCAGCTAACTTTTCACTTAGCCTTCCATAGCATCGTAATAACCGCCAATGGATTGGATACAAGACTGTACCAACCCAGGACCTCGATAAATAAGCCCTGTATAAAGCTGTACCATGTCTGCACCTGCTTCGATCTTTTTGACCGCTTTTGCGCCGCTATCGATACCGCCCACACCAATCAAAGCTACTTTACCATCCAGTTGATCGGCGAATTGTTGTAAAATTTGGGTGCTAATGTGGCTGACTGGGCGACCTGATAATCCGCCCATTTGATCGCCATCTGGCAAGTCTTCGACACCGACTCGGCTTAATGTGGTATTGGTCGCAATCAAACCATCAATCTCAAAATCTAGCAGCTGCTGAGAAATATAATCAACTTGTAACGGCTCTAAATCAGGCGCGACTTTAAGCACCATCGGCACATAAAAACCATATTCTGTTGCCAGCTGATTATGACGATTTTTAATAATATCTAATAGACGAGTGAGCGCTTCCCCACTTTGTAGGTCACGTAAGTTTTTGGTATTGGGTGAGGATATATTAACGGTAATATAGGAAGCATGCGGATAAACACGCTCTAGGCAATAAACGTAATCATCAGCGGCTTGCTCGACTGGTGTAGCGGCATTTTTGCCAATATTAATACCGATGTTACCTTTATATTTACAACGCTTCACATTTTCAATCAGGTAATCGACACCTTCGTTGTTAAAGCCCATACGGTTAATAATGGCATCGGCTTGTTTGAGTCTAAACAGTCGTGGTTTATCATTACCTATCTGCGGCTTTGGGGTGACCGTACCCACTTCTATAAAACCAAACCCTAGCTCAGCGAGGGCATCAATATAGTCGCCGTTTTTGTCCAATCCTGCAGCAAGCCCAACCGGGTTAGAGAACTGCAAGCCCATGCAATCTGTTGGCTGCATAGATTGACCATATATCAAACCTAAAACGCGCGCCTTATGAGCTTTATCTAATAAAGACAATGTCATTTCGTGAGCGTGTTCAGGGTCGAGATTGAATAAAAAAGGGCGAAGTAAGGCATAAGACATAGTAATGGCAGACCCTGCTTGAAAAGCGATAATGAATAAGAAAAACGAATGAGATCAAGCGCAGCGATTATATCAGCTTAACAGAAATAAGACCAAAGTTTCATCAGTCGATTTTTTATATAAAAGCTTAAATATGTAACTATAAATCGTGATTTATTTGGCATGTAGAAGCTGTATGTATGTGTATTGATATTAAGGTACAGGTCGACCATCGGTTAAAGCAATCCAACCTCGCACGATACGGTATAAATGCCAAATAAAGGTAAAACCCATTATTAAAAAGCCCAAACCAGCTAATAATACCGAGCCGATGGCTATATTGCCACTATCGGCCAACATGCTTACGCCAAAGCCACCTAAGGCAAAGGTGATGGTGGCAATCCCAATGACGAACAAAACGATACTGTACCAAAAAGTTTTAATTTGCCAGTCAAAATGCGTCGCTAGCCATGTGCCGTCAGCATCATGGCGCTTGGCGTAATTCATAAAAATAGGCACAATCCATAATAGACCAGCTGTAAAATAACTGAGTACATATAATAAATAGGTGATGTGATTATAAGTGACCAAAGAGCGGCGCGTGTTGTCGCTCATATTATTATTCATGTTTTGACTCATATTCCCATTCATATTGTTATTTATACTGTTATTTATATTGTCGCTCGTCATATCGTATTGTCCTTGCCCTCTCCCTCTCATTGCATAATCAGATGAGTTCTCAAAAGGCGCATTATTATCAGACACAACCGATTCAGATTCTTTAACCTGTTGACGCAAACGTGCTTCAGTTTGGCGATTAGGAGAGTCATTCATCATAAACATCCATCACTGGCAGTGGCTAATAACTATTTTATTGTGTCATATCAGCGTTTTTCAATGACCATGTTTTAAATTATAAGTATTACAAGTTAATCCTGAGATGACTCCATCCTAATATACTTATACTAAGAGGTGACGGTCGCCTGTACTTGAATCGCCTTAGTGACCAAATCCTGCTGCATGGACAGCTGAGTAAATTGCCAACCTTGCTGCTCAAGCTTACCAAGTGCGGTGCTCACCACTGCTTGGCTTGCATGATTAAAGCTCAGCTGCACTGCATCACCAGCCGCGATTACTTGCGCATCGACAATACCTGAATTATTTAGCAGCGCGCTGACACTGCTGGCAGGTGGCATCGCAGCCGCGCCATCAGCGCTATTGGCAGCATTTAACGCGTTACTATCGATATTGCTTGCTTGGGCACGCAACCAGAAATAATCCGCCACCTGCTCTTGATATTCACTTTTGCTATTATTTGCTACCTGATGAACACTATAGCCCCCATAACCGCCAACAAATAACAGTAAAAAAGTAGACAGTAATATCAAAGCCAACTGATCGCGGGAAGACAATATCTGCCAGCGTGCAGATAACATATTTTGATAGCTAGTCATTCGCGCTGATAGCACACTGGTCTGAGGCATAGAGGCGTTACTTTTGGCGCGGCGCTGTAATATTTTCATTATTAACCTTTATTGCCTATCGTTGGACAGCTTATAAATAACTCGTTAAAGAACAGACCGCTTATTTGAAGCGCGTATAAAATGAGTACTGTACTAGGACGTTGCCCCATTATTCGCTGTGCTGTTATTTTCTATGACATTGACGGTCACTTGACCACTAAATTGACCTTGCTCATTACTATTAACCTGCTCTAACTTGGCAGTTAAGCCTTGTGCAGCAAGCGTATTGGTAAATTGGTCAAGACTACTACGATCAGGTGCAATCAGCGTAAAACTGAGTGCCGATGGCTGCATTACTAATGCCTGCGCCCTTAATGAGGACTGCTTAATCACAGGGGATATGCGCGCAAGTATGGCCATATGTGACGCTGGCGCTTGGCTATCGCTGCGTAGCTTTGGTTGTAATTGCACTTGCAGCTTCGTACGCGCACTTAAAGGCTCATTTGGAAACCAAGACTGATACTGCGCGGCAATCTCTGTCTTGGTTTGCGCTGCTGCGTCATTATATTGGTACCACTGTATCGCATCCGTTGCCATCTGCAACACTAGTGCCGATAGCGCCACCATCATTGCCACACGAAGATACGGAGATAACTGCGAATCTGTTGATTTAATAAAAAAGTTAAGTGCATGACGCTCAGGGTTGTCAAACGGCTTAGGAGTAATAGGCAGCGTGGTTAATAACAGCTGATGCTCAGCTATTAGTGCCGCTGTGATAGCGGTAAAGCTGGCCGTTGTTATAGGCTTTATTAAATCAACATTACTATCAGACTCTAAACCATCAGTAACACCTGTATCAGAAGCATAAGACGCCTCATCGATGACTGGTAATAGCAAAATCTCACTCAAATGCGGGAAACGCTCGAATATTAAAGGCAGGTAACTAACCGCCATACCTTGACGCAATGACTGGCGCAATAACGTCGTATGCGCATCTTGGTACAATGTTATTTGCTGCCCAGCACCTTCTTCTGGCGTTGGCAATAATAAAAAATCAGGAAGCAATGCTACGATATTCATGCCCGCAAGCTTTGCACTTTGCTGCCATAACTCGATATCACTTTGTGCCAATGCATAGAGATGATGGCTATTGGTATCGCTCAGCTGCCGAATGGCCAACTGCTCAACAGGAGTCAGAGAGGTCTCTTCAAACAAATACTGCTTACCAACACTCCCCAACTGTTTGAGTTGAGCGGTATTCAGTTCAGTATCTACTTGTAAAACATGGCTTGAGGGAAAATAAAGACAAATGGCTTTTTGGCTATTTGTCTTATAGCTACTATAGATATCATATAGCTGTTGCCAACCGTCGACCAATTGCCAGTGTTGACTGTCTTCATGCCAGACCGCTAATGGACTGTGCTGCGCTCTTAACCAAACGTGTAACACCAAATGTGTCCTTAATTATCGAAGCGGTAGCTTATTAAAGTTATATTCATCAAAGCCATTATTTATCGAAATTGTTATTTATTGAAACTATTATTTATTGAAGCTTTAATCTACAAAAAAACAGTCTAGCTAGAAACATAGACAGTTTTTATGAGCATTAATAGCGGTCATGTTAATACAGGCACAGCTACTATTATAATCAGTTAAAAATGAAATCCTTACGATTATCACACCACTCTGCTAGTATAAATTTTTCTCGCTTGCTGTGCACTTCATCAGACAGAGGCTTCGAAAACTTCATACTAGTTCCGCTGTATCGCTTTTACATTGAACTGACTATAGCAATAAAGTATTTTTTTAAGTGAATCGAATACAATACTTAGGTGCTAATTATTAATTACCAAAACAGCATATGTTAATAAGGTTGATCCGGTACAAAACGATCAATTTCGCGTGCCATACCAGCCATCATAAAGTCCATCTCGAACACGCGCGCTTCTCCTAGAGAGAAAGACTCAGGATAGTCATCGATGAGCAGCCCAGCAATGTTAGCCACGATAGACATATGACAGACTACTGCCAGACACTCTACTTCAATATTAGCAATGTCCGTTAAAGCATGACGCGCATCATCAGAAGGCGTGATATTTTCTTGTATTTTTGATGGCACGCTAGGTAAAAGTGATTGCAATGCTGCTAGTGTCTGCTGCGCTCTATCATAAGGACTCACCAAAAAACAATCAGGACGATAACGAGCCGTGATATATTCTGCCGTTTGTGCAGCCTGCTGCTGCCCGAAGTCGGTCAACTGACGGGCACTATCTGGACGCGTCTCGTCTTCTGCTTGACCATGACGAATCAATATAATTTTCATAACCTTCCTTATTACTTTTTTGCATTGCTATCAGTATCATTTTTTTTGGTTTTTGCTTTACTGCTTGCTGTTTGCATTTGTGCCGTCAGCGCCGCATTACTATGATCATGCTCCATGACAAACTCAACGTCGCTACGGAATCCCGCTTCCATCAAGTGTAAAGCAACCCCTAGCGCCGCCTTATCTTCGTAAATGACTGCATGCAATGCATGGGTGATAGGCATATAGATGCCTTCCTTAGTGGCTTTTTCATGCACCTGCTGAATGGTATTTACCCCTTCAGCGGTTTGACCCAGTTTTTTGACGGCGGCATCAATATTCATACCGCGACCAAGCATATTACCGATGCGATAGTTGCGACTCAATTCTGAGCTACAGGTGGCGTATAAATCTCCAACACCTGATAGACCTAAGAAAGTAAGCGGATTGGCACCAGCATGTACCCCAAAGCGGCTCATCTCTGCCAAGCCACGGGTTAATATCATGGCTTTGGTGTTCTCGCCCACTTCATAAGCTGCCGCCATACCCATAGCAATGGCATAAATATTTTTTAGCGCACCACCAAGTTCGACACCGCGGATATCATCACTGGCAAACACTCTAAAGAAGGCGCTGTGCAGTGCTGCTTGTACCGCATGGCGTAGTGGCTCAGATTCACTAGCAATTACAGTGGCTGACGGCATATTTTTCATGATTTCTATAGCCAGATTTGGACCTGACATAACACCGAAGTTTACTTCAGGTAGCTCATCTTTGATGATATCGCTCATCAATGCAAAGGTATCTTTTTCCATACCTTTGGTGAGAGAAACAATAGATTGACCACTAATAAAAGGAGCGATACTTTTGAGCGTTTCACGAAAAGCCAAGCCCGGTACGGCAATAAAAATAATATCGGTATCTTTCACTGCTGCTTGTAGCTCGTGGCTATATTTGAGACGATCATCAAGCTTGTGACCTGGCAGATATTTTTTATTCATCTGCGACTTCGCCATCGCTTTAACAGTACGCTTGTTACGTACCCAAAGCGTGGTATCACAACCATTACGCGCCGCTAGATTTGCCATAGCAGTACCAAAGCTACCACCGCCTAAAAATGCCAAACGCAGCTTAGTCGGATTGTTGTGAATCTCTGCCATGTTTTTTGCTACGGCAGACTCTACCGCACTTGGATTTAATTTTTTACGCCCAATGCCTGATTTGGTCGCACGTTCAATGATACCGGACAACAAACTATTATTTTTTTCAGCCATTTTTTGCTCGGCTTGATTGCTGTCTATTTCCGTATCTGTGTTTTTATCACTGGCACTTGTCATATTTTTTATCCGTGTTGACTAATTTATTATAAATCAAATTTATGCTGAGTATACAGTGAGACCAACGCTATGTATGAACAATTATTGATATAAAATAATAGTATTCATTAAATAGCGGTATTCATTAAATAATTAACTTAGCTGAAAGGGCATCTTGATTCAGCCATTGTTTTTATGAGTCAGTCGCTTCACTAAAGCAATCGTACTCTGCTGAATGTATTACTCAAAGCGCACCAGTGGCTCAATATCAATCGGCTTGCGTGTTGGCATATCACAAGGACTGCTGCCAGTATAAACAAAAGCCGTGACATAATCATCTGCACTAACGTCGAAATACTCTTTAACGGCTGGCTCGTTACATAGTAGACCTGTACGCCAAACGGTACTAAAGCCTTGTGCTTTTAGCGCTAAAATGAGGTTTTGAACTGCCGCACCTGCACTGAGCATCTGCTCAAAAGGCGGTACTTTTTTATGGGCTTGCATATGCGTAACGACAGTAATAATAACTGGCGCGCGTAACGGCATATTATAGGTTTTCTGTCGTGCTTTCTCAGACAGCGTTTCGCCCTTTTGCGCCGCTTGTGCTTCGGCGGCTGCCAAAAAAGCACGCCCTAGCTCATGACGCGCGTTACCCTGTGTGACGATAAAACGCCAAGGTTGTAGTTTTTTATGATCTGGTGCGGTAACAGCACAATCAATCGCCGCTTTAATTTGGCTTTCTGTCGGTGCAGGAATACTGAGATTACCGATACTACGTCTCGATTTAATCCAATTAATCAATTGTTCATCAGTTACTTGTGAGTTTGTCACTATTGGGCTTTCAGTATTGTTTTGCTCGTCATTTTTATGCTCATTCTTATCTTTAGAGATACTCATGGCTCATCCTTATTCATTATTATGTGTGGTTATTCATAGTGTTGTTATTGATAACGTTGTTATTATAATTTTATAAAATATGTGTAGAAAAAAGCCAGCCTCTATTTTCTCGTTTTAAATAGTAGCTGGCCTTAAATGGAAGCAGACTGAATAGAAGCAGAATTAACTTTTCATTACGCCGCATCCGAATCTTCTGTACGATGCTCCATTTTCAAATAATCTTCTGACTGCATCTCAAGCAAGCGCGAACGCGTACGCTCAATCTCAAACGCCAGCTTCTCGCCTTGATACAACTCAAGAATGGGCTGCTGTGCTCTAACCAGTAGCTTGACACGACGATCATAAAACTCATCAACCAGATAAATAAAACGTCGTGTTGGGTCGCGTAGGTCATCATCTAGCGCTGGTACGGCGTTGACCAATACGGTGTTGAACTCCTTAGCGATAGCGATAAAATCAGACGCCGAACGTGGCTCCATACATAAATGCCGGAAATCACAGAATAAAATATCTTCGGTACGAGCATTAATTCTAATTTCTCGACCGTTAATGATGATTGGCTCATTACTGATTTTCTGATTATTGGATAAGCTGGCAAAACGGTTGGCTAACCAATGGTGATTGGCTTTGGTCATAGGCGACTCGTACAGCTCCGCTTGCTGCAAGACCCGTAAGCGATAATCAATACCAGAATCGATATTCATAACGGTAGTATGACGCTCAACTTCAGCGATAGCCGGCATAAAGCGATCGCGATGCAAACCATCTTTATAGATACCTGATGGTTCAATATTTGAGGTTGCCACTAACGTAATACCTCGATCGAATAACATGGTAAACAAATCACCTAAAATCATGGCATCAGAGACGTTGGAGACAAAAAACTCATCAAAACAAATAATCACGGCTTCTGCATAAATGATATCAGCAACTTTTTCTAACGGATTACTCTCACCTTGTATTTTATTTAACTCTTGATGGACACGCTGCATAAAATGGTGAAAATGTTGGCGCATTTTGCGATCAATCGTCAATGAATCATAAAACATATCCATCATCCATGTTTTACCACGTCCTACCCCGCCCCACATATACAAACCTTTGGGTGCAGCAGGCTTTGCCTTTAAAAAACTAAAGAAGCCTTTTTTTTGTACTGCGCTATCATTAAGCTGATGGTAAAGCTCATCTAAGTAGCTCATCGCCTGATATTGCTGCTCATCTCGAGTAAACTCATCAGTGCTAATGGCTTGCTCGTAACGCTGTAAGGGAGATAAACTCATAATACGACTCATCATTAAACAACATAAATACTAGAATAAAGTGTTAATACCGACAATCACTACTCACTTATGATTTTTACACTGAGATAGTAGTCATTGATATATCAGAATGGCTCATCACAACCATTCTTTAGGTTAACACAGCTCAAGATCGTACAAAAAACCCATTAAATCGTTAAAATATTTTAATACTGATTGGCGCAAAATTAGTTTGAATAACTTAAAACCTACCAAGCGTTTGTTAGACAATACTATGTATCGCCGTTATAGGTATGCTGCTCTAATAGCTTTTTGAGCTCAGACAAGCGCCCATGAAAAAAGTGACCTGCCCTATCGACAACACTGACAGCTATCCCTAATTGTTCAGCAAATGCCTGCATGTTGTCAGGGTTAATGACTTCATCAGCATTGCCATAAATCTCAAAGGTCTTATCAGCTGGCAAACTGATATCACTACTATCATTTTTTTCAACAGATGGTGCGATAAGAGCGACTTTTGCTATCTCAAAATCGCTTAATCCCCATATATGCGCTGATCCCATGACTTGCTCAGCTACCCGTGCAGTCACATAACCACCAAAGGAAAAACCACCAAGCCATAATTTTCGTGCAGAAGTTTGCTCTGCAATCCATTGTAGCACGGTCATTGCGTCCACTACCTCACCTTCAGCATAATCATGCTCGCCAGTTGACTGCCCTACACCGCGAAAGTTAAAGCGCACCACATGCATACCGTTGTCACGAGCGAAGCGATACATGGTGGTGACCACTTTATTGTTCATCGTACCTTCAAACAATGGATTAGGATGACAAAGCAGCGCCACTGTATCAGTATTCGGGTCATTAGGATTGTCTTGTTGCCATAGTGCGTCAAGCTCTAACACGCCAGCAGGAGCGGGAATCAATTGCATAAAATACTTACTAATTAAAAATGAATAGCTCAATTATCCTAGATATGGTTTATATTTCAAGTAATTTGCTGTGTAATGCTGATATCCATCACTTTTTTAATGTAAATCCTAGACCACAGTAGCCAAAATAGATGAGAAAGACGCAACTGATAGCTTTTTTGGCAAACTCAGCACGTTTTTATTCATTGTAATTTTGATATGCAATATAAGCGCAATACCAAACACAATAACCGCCTAGACACTCAATACGTGAATAGGTTAGATTTATCCTGCCAAAGCCTTGGTTTCTTATTTTATTAACGCATTGCTTCATTAACGCCATGTTTACAAAGAAGGCTTCGCACCAATTTTGTTTCACTTTTAGGTTCGCGCTTTCATTTTTAATTTACTGGAATTAGGAATAACTTATGAATACTTTTAATAAAACCGCCACTTTAGCGGCAACTTTAGTCGCTGCCCTCGCTTTAAGTGCTTGCCAAACTACCCCTTCATCACCAGTGATCCAACGTGCTAACTCTCTTTATGAGACCACCGGTATCGCCAAAACCAAAGTACAAGCTCAAAAAAATGCATTGGATAGCGCGAAGACTACTTGCCGAAGTAAGCAGGTTATCATCGTTGAAGACACGGTTAAATATAACGGTATTTTAAATGAAAATACGGGTCGTATGATTGGTCAAGCTGGTGCAGTGCTCGGAACAATTCTTGGTACTGGCTCGCCAAACTTATCACGTGATGACGATTATGAATATATGATTAGCTTCCGTTGTCAGTAAGCGATAACGTTAAACTGCCTTTATCTTATAAATAACCAATACATAAAAGGCAATGTATAGCCAATAAGTTTGCGACAGATATTATATCCATCGCAAATTTATTGGCTTTGCTTTTTGTGCAGAGGCTTTTGGGTTAAACTACCCCATCTAAGCTTTTCACTCTTTTACCTCGCCTAGCCAGTCTCTGAGCTTTTACAATCTTTGGTCTATTATTATGCGCAAACCCAATCTGTCAAATATTAAACAAGCGAGCACTGAAAAATCTAAGGTACTAGCACCTGCCAAAGATTTAGCGACCTTAGAAGCCGAGCTGGCAGAGCAAGAAAACAGTCTAGAAGTCAATTTAGAAGATACTGTCCTGCGTCTTAGTGATTACTTATCGGCGGTTGATATGGTAATCAAGCAAACCTTTAATCACCGCGTATGGGTCAAAGCTGAGATTCGCAACTTATCTAGTAAAGGCGGACATTATTATTTTGAATTGGCAGAGAAGGACGACGATGGCAAAGTCATCGCTAGCTGCCGTGGTAACCTTTGGCGCTTTAAAGCGGCGCGCGTCTTAGCGAAGTTTGAGCGTGCAACCGGTATGCCTCTTGACCGTGATTTAACGGTTTTACTAAAAGTATCGGCAGGTTTCCATGCACAATATGGCTTCTCGCTCACGATTGAAGATATTGACCCTAGCTACACGTTAGGCGATTTGGCGCGTCAATATGCCGAGATGGTCGATCGCCTGACTGGTGAAGGGTTACTACATCTTAATCAGCAGCTGCCTACCCCATTTGATATTGAACATGTGCTGGTCATCGCCCCTGAAAAAGCAGCCGGATTAGGCGATTTTCAAGCGGATGCAGATCGCTTAGCGAGCACTGGCGCTTGTCATTTCCATTATCATAACGCGACCTTTCAAGGCAATCATGCCCCAGAGGAGATTCGCCAAGCAATCGTCAGCGCCCAGCAGCAATTTCAAGACACTTATCAGCGTTTACCTGACTTATTAGTGATTATCCGTGGTGGTGGCGCAGTCGGTGATTTGGCCTATCTTAATGATTATGAGCTTGCCGCCTTAGTCGCTGAGCAGCCTGTGCCGGTTTGGGTAGGTATTGGTCATGAGCGTGACAAAGTTATCTTAGATGAAGTCGCGCATAGCAGCTTCGATACGCCATCCAAAGTCATTGCCGCTATCAGTAGCCATTTAGTGCAGCTGGTCACTCAGACGCTACAGTATCAAGCACAAATCAAGCAAGCTGCCCAGCGCCAATTAAATATCGCTGAACAACAAACGGCACGTCAATTAAGCCAAATACAGTCGCAAACGATTGGTCAATTAACGGCACTACAAAAAGACAGTGACTATGCGTGGCGTAGTATTCAGCAAAGCGCCCAGCGCCAAGTTAAGCAAGCAGCAAGACAAACAAGCGAGTTGCACACACAAACCCAAGCCTCTGCTTATCAGCAACTATCAACTGCTTCTACTCATAGTGCAAATCATCAAAAAACTATCATCCAAAGTGCTCAGCAACAAGTGATACAAGCGCAACGTGATAGTGAGCATCTGCGTGATATCGTACTCTTGCATCGACCAGCTCGTATATTGAAGCAAGGCTATAGCATGCTTACTGATGAGAAAGACAAACAAATACTGACCAGTAGCAGCCAGCTGCATCCTGAGCAAACCATTCATATCATCTTAAAAGATGGTAAGGCAAAAGCTCAGATTATGGATGTTAATATTAACGAGAAAACTATAGAATCTGCAGATACGCCAGCTTAATCATATAACACGATTCTATAATTACTCAGCTACTTACTCTTACTTTGTACTTACTTTTATTTTAAAAATCAGGAAATATTATGACAACCCCTACTCGCAAACGTAAAAAAGCCGCCCCAAAAACCTTTAAGGCGGCTTACGATATTCTAAAAACCAATGCCGCTGAATTACAGCAACAAGACGAGCCTGATATTGATAATCTGATGACGACCGTTGAAGAGTCTATCGCCGCTTATCGCGTTTGCGAGACTCGCATCAATGCCGTACAACAAGCATTAGATGCAGTCTTTGCTGAAGAAGATAAAACTGAGAAAAGTGATAGCTAAACTATAGTCGATCCACTATTAAATAAATACAGCGCTACTGGGATAAATTTTGCGCAGCCTCTGTCTGCGCAGGCACAGCAAGCAAGTAAAATTTACACCAATAACGCCTGATAATAGTTGTAATTTTTTTATTTAAAACTGACTATATCTTTCTTTATTCTGGTTCATCCACTTCAAATACTTGGCGCAAATAGGCAAGATACGTATCGTTATTGATCATGGTCTTGCCTGGACTGTCAGACAGCTTAGCGACCGGTTGACCATTGCATTCAACCAATTTTAGGACAATATTTAACGGCGTTATACCCATATCGTTGGTGAGATTGGTACCAATACCAAAGCTGGTTTTAATCTGATCTTTAAAATACTGGTGTAAATCCCATGCTTTATTAAGATTCAAACCATCACTAAAGGTTAAAATCTTAGTCCTAGGATCTATTTTTAGCTTTTTATAATGGGCAATCGCTTTATCACCCCATAGATATGGGTCGCCGCTGTCATGACGCAGACCATCAAAAAGCTTGGCAAAATACAGATCAAAATCACGTAAGAAAGCATCCATTCCAACGACATCGGTCAGTGCAATACCCAAATCACCGCGATATTCATGTACCCAAGCTTCAAGTGCGGCTTTTTGTGAGTCACGCAAACGCACATCTAATGCCTGAAATGCCTGCATAAATTCATGCGCCATCGTGCCGATTGGGGTTATCCCGAGCTTTTTTGCCAAATACACGTTAGAAGTACCGCTAACTATTTTTGGTTCAGCTTTGTGCAAAGTCTCAACCACATGTGCTTGCCAATGTTTGTTAAAGCGTCTACGAGTACCGAAATCAGCAACGATAAATGGCGGTATATCGTGACCGTCTTTTGCCTGAGCTGCTGCATAATCATGCAACAATGCGACTTTTTTATCTAACCGGCGCTGCCCTTCTTCAATCACACTGGCATCTGATAAAGCATCAAAATATAGTTCATTGACAATCGCTAGTACAAATACTTCAAAGAACATCGCCTGAATCATCGGACCTTCGATATCAATAAACAAGCGACCTTTTCCATCGGTAGTAACCGTAATAAAACGCCGTTTAAGCTTAAATAGCTCTAAATAATCTACGAAGTCTGAACGCATAAAGCGTAAACCACGTAGATACTCCAACTCATCTTCTAAAAAGCGCAATTCACATAAACTGTCTAGTTGTTTTTCTAGTTGCTCTTTAATATCAGACAATGGATAAGTAGTATCTTCGTTGTTACGGCAGCGAAAACGGTAGACACCATGGGTCTGTGGAAACTGATGCAGCATGGCTTGTAACATCGTAAATTTATACAAATCGTTATCAAGTAACGAGGTAATAATAGGTTCAAAAGTTTTAGAGATATGGGTAACGATCATGTTACAGCCTTAAAAGCAAAGATGAAAAATCGCTAAATGAAGCAAGCGATAAAATAGGTAGACGTAGCTATAGTAGTTATATAAATATTGTAGCTGTGTAAATATAGTAGCTTTGTAAATATAGTAGCTATATAAAATTACTGATAGAACAATCATAAGCGTTTGAGTATAACGAAATTTAGCTAATTTTTCATAACTCACCTGCTATAACAGCAAAACTACAACGATAATAAGAGTATCTACCACGCTTTGTCTAGCAAAGAAGTTATAGCACACAAGTTATAAAAAAGACGCTGAGGATAGCCTTAACGTCTTTTTGCAACTTAGATTTTATTTATATAAGAGTTATTAATAAATCCGGATAATCAATAACCATTAACCATTAACCATTAATTATGGTCTCGCCGGTTTAACCAATTTCACTAACGGCGCATAGCCTGACTGCGGCATCACATCGACTGGGATAAACTGCAAGGCACCGCCATTGATGCAATAACGCAGGCCGCCACGGTCTTTAGGACCATCAGGGAACACATGACCAAGATGCGAATCCGCTACCCGTGAGCGAATCTCAGTACGCACCATGTTAAATGCCATATCGTCACGCTGAGTAATTACCTGCATATCAATCGGCTTGGTAAAGCTCGGCCAGCCACAACCTGATTGGTACTTATCGGTTGACAAGAATAATGGCTCACCGCTGACCACATCGACATACACACCGGGTGCAAACAATTCATCATATTCATGACTGAACGCACGCTCAGTTCCAGCATCCTGAGTGATATTATATTGTGCTTTAGTCAAGGTGTTTTTCAATGCCCCTTTATCAAACCCAGCATAACGCTTAGGATTTAACGTCTCAGCAACGCTGTTTACAGGTGCAAGCTTAGTACGTGCTGTGCCTTCAGGCTTATCATCGGCAAGGCTCAAATCAACATGACAATAGCCATTTGGATTTTTCGCTAGATAATCTTGATGATACATCTCAGCTAAATAGAAGTTGTCTAATGCTTCGTTTTCAACCACGATTTTTTGCTTATATTGACTTTGGACGCGTTTGAGTGCCGCATCAATGACCGCTTTGTCTGCTTTATCGGTGTAATAGACACCAGAACGGTACTGTACACCGCGATCATTGCCTTGCTTATTTAGGCTAGTTGGGTCAATCACGCGTAAGTAGTATTTTAGGATAGTATCGAGATCGGTTTTATCAGCGTCATAGGTAACCTTGACTGCTTCGACATGTCCTGAACCACGGATTACTTGCTCATAGCTTGGGTTAGCCGTATCACCATTCGCATAGCCTGATACTGCATCTATGACGCCATCGACGCGCTCCATATAAGCTTCGACGCCCCAGAAACAACCACCAGCCAGATAAATTGAGCGCGTATTAATCGCTTTACCTTTATCGTTATAGTAAACGCCATCTTTTTGTTTGATGGTTTCAATCTTACTGTTGTTATCTAATGCTTGCGCGTTTGCAGGTTTGGCACTGCCGGCTTTTAACTCAGCAAAATCGTTACCGGCATTTTCAGCGAGTGCATAGGCTTGCTCTGCTGACATATTACCTTTGACTAAATGGACCAAATTACCCTTTTTATCGAGTATCGCCCAGCTAGGATACACCTGCACGCCAAGCTTATTAATCAACTCACCTGAGGCATCTGTTAATACAGGTAGCTTCGGATAGTCGGCTTGGACGCCAGCATACCAAGTGCTGAATTCGCCATCGGCTTTTTCATTCAGATGACCAGGGCTAACAACGGTAACGACATTCAAATCAGTAAATTTGGGGTCAGTGCGCCATTGTTCTGTTTCTTCAAGCGTCCCTAAACATAGAGGACACCAGCTTGCCCAAAATTTAACTAAGGTAGGTTTATTAGGATCAATGACTGCAGCGCCATTTTCACCCAAACCTTTTGTCAGCTGCGGCAATGCTTGCATTTGCTTGAGCATATCAGAGGGCAACATATCACGTGAGCTTTTCACGCCACTGTTTTGCGTGCTCTTGTTTGCGCTACTGGTCGCATTATTTTCTGCACTGCTCATTTGCCCACAAGCAACCAATATGCCTGCACTCAAGACTGTCGTCACGCCAAAAGCACTAACGTTTTTTAGCCAACGTGATGGTGCGCGTGATGAGTCTGTCGCTAAATTATTGGCATTATTGGTATTGTTGCGGTCGTTATTATGATTTTTTTTATGTGGCATGATATGTCCTTTTTACGAAGTCTTACTGCCATGAGCTAGAGATTATAAGGGCGCTCATGATCTTCTTACGTTATTGATTAAAATGAGTGGAACGAGATTTTCGGAGAAAATAAACGTGCTGTAGAGCTACTCGCTACTTTTAAGTAAAGATAGCTAAAAAATATGATGGTTAATAAAGAAATTTTGCAATCTGCTCATATTATTAAAATAAGGCTATCTGCTAAAACAAACCTGTCTGATAAAAATTACCTGCATTAGATTATCTTAATAGTATACATCGATATTGGAGTTTACTTTAATAGTAAAATATAGATGCTACACTTTTTTAACAACATAGTAAGAGTAGAGAGATAGAGAAATAATTAATGTGATTATTGGCACTAATATGTAGTTATATGGGCATAAAAATGAGGATATGAGCGATATTATTAATAGGTTACCCATAAAAATAATATTCATTGGATGGCTTAATATGAGTTGATTGTCATTTAAGCCATCTTATTCAATGATTTTAATTAAGCCTTAGCACTCATAAACTGCGCAACATAGCCGTCAGATGGATTATGGCGTAAATCGCTTGGTGTACCCGTTTGTATTAAGCGTCCACCATTTAAAATACTGATACGCTGACCTACTTTAACGGCTTCATCAATATCATGGGTAATAAAAACAATGGTCTTATTCAGGCGCTCTTGTAAATCCAACAACTGATCTTGTAGTTGGGCGCGAATCAGCGGATCAAGGGCAGAAAACGCTTCATCCATCAGTAATATCGGATTGTCGGTTGCCAAAGCACGTGCTAGTCCGACACGCTGCTGCATACCACCTGATAACTCATCAGGATAGCTGTGCTCCAAGTTTGATAGCCCAACCTCATTTAGCCAGTGCCGAGCAATCTCATGGCGGTCGCTCACGCTCATTTTTCGTACACGCAAACCGTAGGCGACGTTCTGTATGATTGTCATATGTGGCACTAAGCCAAAATGTTGAAAGACCATACTGACCGTTTGCTGGCGATACTGCTGCAAGCCTTTATCATCAAGATTTAAAATATTTATAGCGGAAGATGAGCTTTCAGTTTCTGATAGCTGCTCAGTGTTTGTTAGAACTTCCTCAATATTTTTAGCAGCTTTGGTTGGTTGCTTCTCATTTGTCGAATTCTTTATATTAGTGGGGCTTTTTGCGTTAATAGCAGTATCGACCCATATTTTTCCGCTGGTTGGATCAATCAAGCGATTAATATGGCGTATCAAGGTTGACTTACCAGAGCCTGACAATCCCATTATGCAATGTAACTCGCCCGCCTTAATATTTAGATTGATATCATAAAGCCCGACTGAATAGCCGGTTTGTTCCTTTACCGCAATACTATCCATGCCCTCAGCCAATAATGCCAATGCAGACTGTGCTTGCGCATTATTAGCATTATAAATTTTACTAATATTCTCGAGCTGGATATGATTCATTGCTATTCTCTTTATTTTAATTTTTAGATTTCTATCTATCAAGTTTAATTGATAGCGAATCCTTAACTAGGATGTCAAATAACCTCTAACCGATCGAGCGTTTCCCTGCTTCAATGGTTTTTTGCCGCGCACGCTTGCCTTGCCCAAATGCTTGAGTGATACGGTCGATGATAATAGCTACAATGACGATAGCCGTACCTGCCTGTAGACCCTGACCAATATTGAGCGTTTGAATAGATTGCAATACGTCTTCTCCAAGACCAGGCGCGCCAATCATAGAAGCGAGTACCACCATCGCAAGCGACATCATCACGGCCTGATTAATACCTGCCATGATACTGGGTAGCGCTTGCGGCAATTTAATCCAAATAAGCAGTTGCAGATGAGTGCTGCCAAATGAGCGCCCTGCTTCAACCATTTCATGATTGACTTGAGTAATACCCAGAGTCGTCAGACGAATCAATGGCGGTAATGCATAAATAACCGTCGCAAATAGCGCTGGCACTTTACCAATACCAAACAGCATCAACACAGGTATCAAGTACACAAAACTTGGCATAGTCTGCATCACATCGAGTATCGGCGTGATAATCTTGCGCAGCAACTTACTACCCGACATCGCAATGCCAATAGGAATACCAATCACCACCGTCACCAATACTGAAACGATGAGCAGCGCTAAGGTGTCAATCAACGCGCCCCATAGTCCAAATGCACCGATTAAAAACAGTCCTGCTCCACATGCCAGCGCAAACCAAATCTTACGTACACCAAACCAAGCTAATACCGTTACAAATGAAATAATCAGCCATGGTGGAATAACGGTTAATAGTCGTTCAATAGGAAGTAATAAATATGTTAATGCCATCGTACTGATAGCACGGAACACATCGCCGTAATTTTGTACGACGTTTGCTAAGGCGTTATTAAGTGGCGTTTCAAGTGACCATGAGGGGAAACTTGACGATAGACCCAATTCATTAGTGCTAGATACTGCTGTATCGATAGCGATAGCAGCGCCTGTTAAGCTAATACCTAACTTAGCAGCAAGGTTCGTAGCTGCCTCATCCGATAACCACTCTTTCCAGACATTTGGGTTATCACGCAAAAACACCAATGCCTGCTCCTCCCCGCTACGCTTGTTTTCACTCATCTCCAAAATAGCGCCATTGAGCTCATCAGAGGTAAACTGTACTTTTTTGAACACATCTGCCAGCTCAGGATTGGCATCGATAAACGGCGTAGATGCGGCGATACCTAAAGGGGATACGGGGAATCCAGAGACACAGTCAGCGGTGCCATCAGCAAGTAGTAGGTCTTGCCAACAAGCATCTTGATAAGCAGGAAATTCTAATGGCGCAAAGTCATACTTTGCCATCAAGCCAGTAGGCTGCCAATAGTAAAATAATAACGGTTTATGCTGCTCAAAAGCGGAGGCAATCTCCGCATCGAGAGCAGCGCCCGTACCGGGATGAGCGTTATTAAAAACACTGTCCAAACCCGTGTTTTTGAGAAGGCGTGTATTAAAAATCTCACAGGCCCAACCAGATGGACAATTCATAAATCGTGACTTGCCTGGGTTTTCAGGGTCTTTAAAAAGCTCAGCGTATTTAGGTAAATCTTGATAGCTGCGTAAACCTGGGTTTTCGTCCAGTACATACTTAGGGACATACCAGCCTTGAGTTGCGCCGCCTTTCAGCGTATCGCCAATGACTGCGACCTTATTCTGTGCAATGGCTTGCTCCATAATTGGGGAGCGTCCAACCCACTGTTCACTGATAATTTGAATATCGTTTTGTGACAATGCCGTTTCAAGCGCTGGACCTGCACCAGGCACTTCCGTCACTTGACAGCCGTAACCGCTCTCGGTGATATATTTGAGTACACCCGTAGTGAACTGCCCGCTCTCCCATGTTAGCGCCCCAAACTTAATCGGCGTATCACAGGCTGGTAAGGCGGCTGATACTGGTGAAGACAGTAGTAGCGAGCTTATTAGCAATAAGCTGAATGCAATCCATTGGCGCACGGCATGTCCTATTTAAAATATTTATTATGATTAAAATGGCTCTCTTTTATCTAAATAGCACTGACTTTCGAACCAAATCTTTATTGCTTTTTGTTCATATAAAAGCGACAGTACTATCATTTAGACTTACTACAAAGTGTAGCGACTTATAAGACTGATAACAAATGCTTATTTATCCATTATTAACACTCATTTTTACACTGTCATTCATATTAAACAATATTTATTAGACCCTATAAATATCAACATTTAATTATTTAGACAAAAAAATAGCACCTACTTAAGTAAATGCTATTAATCACTTTATCGAAAATCTGTATGCATACTTAAAAATATTAATCTAGAGCTATTACTCTAAAGCTATTAGTCTAAATCTATTGTTCTAAGCCTCTATTTCAAAAATAGTGCCATCGCCTTTTTAAATAAGCCACCATACGGCGGTAATAAGATATTCAGACCGTTAATTTTGGATTGTATAAAGATTGGCTTCATATGGCTTAAACGCTCAAAGCCCGCTTTCCCGTGGTAAGCCCCTGTACCTGAATCGCCAACACCGCCAAATGGTAAATCATGCTGTACCACATGCATAACAACTTCGTTGATACAGAGACCGCCCGATACGGTGTTGGTACGAACTTTGTCTATGTCACGGTTATTATCACCGAATACATATAGCGCTAACGGACGTGGGCGCTCGTTGACAAAAGTAATGGCGTCGTCAAGGGTGTCGTAATGCATTAACGGTAGGATGGGTGCAAAGATTTCATTTTGCATCACGTCACTATCAGGAGCAGGCTCGCTGACAATGACCGGCGGCATGAGGCGGGTTTCAATATTAGAGTCAGCAGCAGTCAGCTTATGAACACCCTCACCTGACAAATTGTCTAAATAGCCTTTCACGCGTTTAAATTGCTCACCATTGATAATGCGCGAGTAGTCAGGGTTGTCTTCTATATTAGGATAGTGCTTTTCCATCCATTCTCTTGCCAGACGAATAAATTCTTCGTGATATCGACGCTGGATGAGCACATAGTCAGGCGCAATACAAGTCTGACCGGCATTCAGGGTTTTGCCCATCATCACACGGTTGACGACGTTCTCTAAGTTTGCATCCTCTAACACTAGCACGGGTGACTTACCACCCAGCTCCAGCGTGACTGGGGTTAAATTAGGAGCCGCAGCCGCCATGACTTTTTTGCCAACCGCGGTAGAACCGGTATACAATAAATGATCAAAGGGTAATTTACTAAATTCTTCAGCAATCTCAACCTCGCCAATCACCACACAAACCATATCTGGCGAAAAATAACGCGAAATAGTATCTGCAAAGGTTTGCGCAAATTGTGGCGCCGCTTCACTCATTTTAATCATAATGCGGTTGCCAGCGGTCAGCGCATCAATCATTGGTCCTATTGCCAAAAACAATGGGTAGTTCCAAGGTACCATGATACCAACCACGCCCAATGGCTGTGGCAGAATCTCATTGTGTGCAGGCATATAAAGCGCTGAAATCGAGACACGCTGCGCTTTCATCCATCTTTTACCGTGTTTTTTAGCATAACTGATACCAGTAAAGCTAGGGAATAACTCGGCAAACTGGGTCTCTGACTCACTACGATAGCCAAAGTCTGCGCTAATAGACTTAGCAAGCAATGCTTGATTATCGCTCAGCATCACCTCTAAATTATCGAGTTGATTGGCACGAGTGGCCCAATCATTGATGGGTTGAGTACGGCTTAACTTTTGCAACCGTGAAAATTGCGCCTGCATATCAGCCACTGTTTTGACGGTACTAAGCGAGTCATACTCATTGTAAGTATCGTTCGTATTTTCGGTCTGATTGGTTTGGGCCTGCTCAGTTTGATTGTTGTATGTCATTTATATTCCTTTTCATATGCGTTAGAGTCGGCACGCTATATTAAGTTTAAGACTCTATATTTGTTATTAGATACTGTGTTTATATACATATCTTACCTACACAACAGCGTCTAATAATGAAAGCTGATGAGATTCCATTCGATGCGTTCTATACTATGGTATTTAATGTAGCGCATTGACCAATAAATGAACAGCATCTTTAATTGACTACTCGGTCTGTATGAAATACGTGTCCGTTAGCATATACGTGATTGATATTTGACGTTTTTTTTAGACGTGCTATGTGATTTAATACTTAAAAATTGACAGTATTATTGTTAAAATTTAAATTTGGACGACAATAGTAAAACTGCTACACTCGATATCAGCCATAGACATCCATCTAAACCACAAAACTATAAGATAGCCACTCTCATGCAAAACGCTACCCAACCGCTTAATGACGCACTTATCACAAAATCGCTCTCAACTGCCGATTATGTTCCTACTCTCGATGCTATGCTATCGCGTACATTAGCGCGTATTGCCCTCAAAAAAGAGCAAGGGCTGCGTACTCCTGATGAGTTATGGATCGTCGATCACAATGACGTCTATACACTTGGGCAAGCAGGTAAAGAAGAGCATATCTTGCAACGCACTAACACGCCTATTATCAAGACAGATCGCGGTGGTCAGGTGACATGGCACGGGCGTGGACAACTGGTTATATATTGGTTGTTTGACCTAGACAGTTTGGGCTGGAGTGTCCGCAATATGGTCTCCCACGCTGAACAAGCGATTGAAGATGTGGTCAATGACTGCTTAAAAAGCCCATCATCGTCTGACCCCACTCATATCAGCGCCCTTGCTCGCCGTGATGCACCCGGTGTTTACTTATATGCCGATACCTCTGCAGAAAATAATAGCAGTACAAATGATGATGCCAATACTGATGCATCTGCTGCTGATATAAATAATACCATTATGCTTGGAAAAATTGCTTCGCTCGGTTTTAAAATTAAACATGGTTTTAGCTACCATGGTATCGCCATTAATTTAGATTGTGATTTATCCGCATTTAATGCCATTAATCCTTGCGGTTACGCTGGGATGCAAATGTTACGGCTAGCCGATTTTGTCAATATGGAAAAACAGACAGACCAAGCACTAACTAACAAATCTGCTTCCGATATTTCCGAATCGCTCACTTATGAGCAAGTCACCCAAAAACTTATCGATAATATCGCTGAGCGTCATGCAGGACGTATTACACTACGAGCGCTAGCGCCAAAGTAAATTGGTTGAGTCTTTTTTTGCATAATCTTTGTTCGCATAATCTTTGTTCGCATAGTCTTTTTGCATAATCTCTTTTTGCATAATCTCGTGCGCGCTTAGACTTAAGCATTGTGAGAAAATTTGATTCAAACTTGTTATAATCGTCAGCGGCACAAATTGGGCGCAGCAACAATCCTTGTACGCCAACCTTTATCCTTTTACGACTCAAACATTCATAACAAAAGCAAATTGGAGTATTTTATGGCAGATTTTAATAAAATTTTAGACGCAGGCGACGTCGACGGTGGCATCATTAACGTGGTAATAGAAATTCCAACAGGTAGCAGCCATAAAATTGAGTGGAATCGCGAGTTGGCTGTATTTGAGCTTGATCGTATTGATCCACAGATTTTTGCTAAACCTTGCAACTATGGTTTTATCCCACAAACGCTTGATGAAGATGGCGATGAGTTAGACGCATTAATCATCACTGAATACCCATTAACGACTGGTATTTTCTTAAAAGCCAAAGTTATTGGTGTGATGAAGTTCGTTGATGATGGCGAAGTAGATGATAAAATCGTCGTCGTGCCTGCTGATGACCGTAATAACGGCAATGCTTATAACAGCCTAGCTGATTTACCTGAACAGCTTATCAAACAATTAGAATTCCATTTCAGCCATTACAAAGACCTTAAAAAACCAGGTACGACGGTCGTTGAATCTTGGGGTGACGTCGCAGAAGCCAAAGAAGTGATTAAAGAGTCTATTCAGCGCTGGAAAGATCTATAAGCGATAGGCGTTTTACTTTAAAAGTAAGCGAGCCCTAATAGTTTATAAAGTGAGATTTATCAGCATTATAAACCTCATTAAAAATACCGCAGACACGATGATGGCTGCGGTATTTTTTTGCTTGAATTTTGCTCGTCTAAAATGGTTATAATAACCCATACCTATCTATTATCACGCTCAAATAAGGACTGTCATGTTTGACTCTGATTCAAGCTCAAAGCCCACTAATACAAAATTGCTAAAAGCAATTATTATGATGGTCGAAAAAGGCAATTTAGTCATGGCCATTAAAACCTTAGCCGCCGATGAAAATATAAGTATGGATGCCGCTAAATCTCGGATAGATGCTTACGAGCTAACGCTAAAAAACAAGCAACAGCTACAACTTAATACTATCGCTAATAAACAAGGCATACCGAGTCAAGCCTTTAACTTTGATAGAAAGCAGGTTAAAGACGAATCAGAGCGCTTAATTAAAAGTCGGGTAAAAACTACCCCATCCGAACAAGGTTTCCAAGGTCTACAAGAAGGTCTCGACAGTCAACTTAATGATTTGGGTTATAAAAAGCCACTGTTGCCTTATTGGGTAAAAAGACTGTTAGTGATCGCTATCATCATGGCAGGTTTGTTTTGGATAATGTGGCGGATATTTGGCTAAGTAAAAAGAGATAGTGAAGTGTCATACCTCCTAATATCTCTTATAAATTTTTGTACTAATCAGAGCAATTACCCATATAGTCGGTACTAAAAATTCCGATAAGGGCTGTTAGTTTTGTCAGTCTGTTATAAGTGGTTCCATTATAACGGTCTGTTTTGAGTGGTTTATTAATAGGTTTGAAGGCTGAAATGACTGGTTCCCTTGGGGTATGCCCTATTAGTTAATCGTCACTCTGAATAAAAAATATTTACGAATATATTGTTTATGGCTCATTATGGCTACAACCTAGTAATAGCATTTTTGAGAATAGATTATAATCTTTACGTTCTGCTATTTTAAATTTCCTGACTCTGAGAGTTTGCATGCAACAATTCTTCCTAACAGAATAGAAGATGATATGGAAAGTTTAATTGCATCATATTTAGTAGACAATGGAGGGGCTTCGCTAAAATCACATATTGAATATTTGAAAGAATGCTTGAGAGCGCTAGAAAGCCCTTCAACGTATGAGGCTGATATAAGTAGTAATTCTTATTCTGCTGAAATACGTAATGATGGGGTGAGAGTAAGTTTTTTATATGATGAAGTTCAGAGTATTAAAGTAAGTCGTACTAAGCTGCAAGACATTACGAAGGCATGGATTTTATTTTTAGAAAGAGAGCCCATAGCAGGGTATATAGAAACTATGCATATTGCTTAAAACTGTTATATCTAATAATTATTAAATTGTTTTGAGCAAGCGAAGCTAAATATGACTTATGCTTTCAACCCTATAGTTAGCAGATCGATGCCTGTATAGCGCCTCTATCATATTCCCACAACAGAGTTTATGACTTCGGATGTCAGAAGTCAGTTTTCACTGGTTCCGCTGAGGTATGCCTTAAATCAACTCACAGCTGTAGGGATATTTCGTAGTTAGAACCTAACTCGCATTGTAATCTATTCTTTAAAGCATAACCCTCTTCCCAGAAATTTTTTTCGTCCGTATCATTTAAGAAGCCTGAGTCTATAGGGTTAGCTTTAACATAAGTTGATTCGTACTTGCTCGCCCATTGGTCTAAATCAATCTTTAGTTCTTGACTAATCTGCAGATCATCTGGATCAATATTATTCAACTCATCATTTATATATCCCCATAATGGAAAGCATTCATACTCAGGCATCAATTTTATCTCCACTTTCAGGTACTCCTATTTATTAGATGTCAGATTGTCTAAACTATGCCAGTAATTTCGTCTTTGTTAAATTTATATATAGTGCTAGCAGTTCGACTCCTGTATAGCGCACCGAACGTATTCCAACGACCAATGCTTATGTTAAATGGCTTTAACTACAAAAAATTCATCAGTATAAGTTGCTTTTTTTATTAAATAATCGTTTCCGTCAATGGTATGCTTGACCGATAACCTTCAATCAGCGAACGAAATACATGATCTCATCTAAAACCAAGTTAGCTGTCACTCTCGTTTGTCTTTCTTTATCACCTATTTTGATAACGAGCTGTCAGAAAACGCAAAATGACCACCATCATGATGTTTCTAACGTACAACCAGTAATGGAAGAAAGTGATGACATTGCAGAGTTGCAGAGATTAGCTGAACAAGGCGATACTATAGCGCAATTTGATTTAGGTGTTTCTTACGAAAAAGGGCTAGGAGTACCGCAAGATTACGCTAAAGCAATCGAGCTATATAAAAAAGCGGCCATCAAAGGTGATGCCGATGCACAAAATAATTTGGGCAGATTGTACGATTATGGTTATGGAGTAAATCAAGACTATGCTCAAGCTGTTGAGTGGTATACCAAGGCAGCTAAACAAGGCAGCTTTGATGCACAGAACAATCTCGGTTTAATGTATTTCAATGGTCAAGGTGTAGATCAGAATTATGATCAAGCTATTGAATGGTTGGAAAAAGCAGCTGAACAAGGAAATACAGATGGTCAATATAACCTTGGGATTCTATATAGAGATAGTGATGAAAATCATCAAAGCTATAGTAAGGCGGTAGAGCTTTTCGAACCGTTAGCCGAACAAGGTCGTTCCGATGCACAGAATAACCTTGGAGACATGTATCATAATGGTTATGGTGTAAATCAAGACTCCGTTAAGGCTGTTCGATGGTATCGAAAGGCAGCTGAACAAAATAATGCTGAAGCACAATACAATCTTGGGGTTATGTATATCACTGGTCAAGGGGTTGCACTAGATGAAATAGAAGCGGTGAAATGGTTGGAAAAAGCAGCGGTTCAAGGAAGGATGGATGCTCAATATAATCTTGGAGTAGTATATGAAAAAGGACTTGGTGTGGATAGAGATTATCCCAGGGCTATTCAGTGGTATGTAAAGGCGGCTAAACAAGGTTTTGTTAATGCTCAAAATAATCTTGGAAAAATTTATGACAATGGGAACGGAGTATCTGAAGATGATTTCTTAGCCGTTAAGTGGTATCGCAAGGCGGCTAGTCAAGAAATGCCTGAAGCACAGTACAATCTTGGAAGAATGTACGATTATGGTTATGGGGTAAATCAAGATAAAGTTATCGCCAAAGATTGGTATGGCAAAGCCTGTGATAATGGATTGCAAGAAGGTTGTAATCAATAAAATAAGAGGTGAGGGATAAAGCTAAGCTAATTAAGTACACTCAGATGTACACTGGTTCAATATAAAAGCTTATACCCACTGGAATCACTTAGTCTACAGCCTAAGATTCGAGTCTTAACTAGGGAACCGAACCCATTTAATGAGGTAGTATCACTTAACTGATGCAATAAGCTTAGATTCTACAATAAAAAACTAGCCCAGCTGTGAAAGCTTAATAAGGCAAATAAAATGAATATCCATGTTTTAAACGAGTTTAATGAAATATATTCTGATTTAAGTAAGCTTAGTGCAGATAATATCTATTATAAAAATCGAATTAGCTCTTTAGGATTTGATCGATTTCGTCATGACCCATTGAACTTCAAAGACGATAAGCCTAAAGAGCAGAGTTTTCATGAACACTTCTTTACGCCTTTTAAAGACAATCAACCTGAGACTTACAAAGTCTTATCTGAGATCAAAGAAGACTTTTTCTATGCTATTGAAAGATCAGATATACCAGAAATATTTTCTGATATTACGGCGTTTGGTATTAATATAAATGGCATTATAGTATATTTAGAATTCTCACCCTATATTGCTGATGATGCTCAGGAAAACGAGTTTAACTTTCCAATAGAGATTATTCAGTCATGGCTATGGCGTAGTGCAGGTTGGCATATTGCTGGAAGTGTTAATATTGCACCATTAACCGCAAGTGGTTTGCCTTCTGGTCATAATCCGCCTATCGGATCAATTTGCCCAGATATTGAAGGTAAAAATAAAAAAGCTCATAAGAAGGTGGCATTTTTAGAGGAGAAGTTTCAACAGCCATTGCTGGTCGACTATGAAGATGACGCGAGTTATGAGACGCATTTTCAACTTCGTACCTTACTCGATACTAGGTTTAATGGTCTAGAGCAAGAGACGAATTTCCAGATATTTTCTGCCACCAACCATATCCAAAAAGACATATATTTGATACAAGATCAGGATATCTATAGTATCCAAAAGCTAATGAAACCAACAGAAGCAATTGATCATTATGCTGCTCATTTACTATCAAGACAGGCTGGAGAATTCGACTTTTAACGGCATTCATAGCTCGATTACTAGCGTAATATGGCTGCTACTCCCTGTAGGGCTATTCTAGTTGACCCCTTAAACTTCGCTTATCAAGAAAATTGAGCTTTATTCCCACAACGGGTCTTATGTTAAATGAAAGAATTTGCTGAATATATTAGTAAATAAAACGCACAGCCAAATATTCAAGTCTTAAATAGGCTACCGAACCAATAAAAGCACCTAATGATTGCATATTTCCAACTAGAGAATATCCAAAAAAATACTGCTATCCTACCATTTTATATAATTATTAATACTTTTAAGGCATTAAAAAAGGATACCGAAGTATCCTTTTTTGGTTATAAACAACAAGCACAGTCTAGTGATGCTCGCCAGGTAGAATTCTTGCAAAGGCGCGTTGAGCAAGATTGGGTTTTTTATCGGTAGTTTGCCCAGCACGGGTGCTTGGGAAAATACGATAGCCCATCGATTGAATACCAACGTTGATCGCTGGTGCTAATGAATAAGTAGCCGAAGCAAATTTACCCATGTTACTGGCAATACTATTTGGCTTATGGACAATCGCTTTGGCGACCATCATCGCCGCTTCATCTGGCATAAGTGCTGGCATATAACGGTAAAGCTTGGTCGGCTCAATCATCGGCGTGCGCACCAATGGCATAAAGATATTGGTTATCGTCACATTATCGCCTTTGACTTCAGCGGCTAGGCAGCGGCTAAAGGCATCCAATGCCGATTTTGATGCGACATAAGCAGCAAAACGCGGACTGTTTGCCAATACACCAATGGATGAGATATTAACAATTTGACCAGTTTGGCGTTCAATCATCGTCGGCAAAAACCCAAGGATGATTTTGACGGCGCCAAAGTAGTTGATATCCATGGTGCGCTCAAAATCATGAAAACGATCAGTAGACTCATGAACCGAGCGTCGAATCGAGCGACCCGCATTATTTACCAATACATCAACATGATCAAAATCAGCCAAAATTTGCGCGCTGACTTTCTCAATGGCATCCATATTGGTCAAATCACAAGGATAATAACTGGCCTTACCACCAAGCTCCTCGATACTTTCTTTAACGGCTTTTAGCTTGTCTTCAGTACGTGCCAATAAAATGACATGAGCGCCGCACTCACTAAGTAAAAAGGCTGTACGCTCACCAATACCGCTTGATGCCCCTGTGATAATAATATGCTTATCTTTGACTGCTCTAGTGATTGCTTTTTTTGAGGGGTTAGCCATGAAACATCCTTTTAAGAATTAGACTTCCGTTAATATCACCCTAAATCATAGCAAAGAAATATAGAGTAAAGGAAATAAATAAGCAGTAAAACCGCTTTAACTGGATAGGCACTCTTATTTGATTAAATATGAACCACTTTGTGCTCAAAATGTCACCTTTACTTACTATTCATGAGCATGCAAAAACGCTTCGACCACACGAAACTGACCAGCTGTGCTCTCTTCACCATACATGGCTTGGCGAAAAGCATTAGAGTTGGGAATGCCGGTGGTATACCAAGCAATATGTTTGCGGGCAATTCGGCAGCCTGAATATTCACCATAAAAATCATACAACTCTTGTAAGTGGGCTAGCACAATTTCTTTTATCTCGCTTACGCTAGGTGCATCAAGGCTCTCACCAGTACGTAAAAAATGTTCAATATCACGAAATATCCAAGGTTGTCCTTGAGCAGCACGCCCAATCATCACCGCATCACAACCGGTTAGCTCGTAGACACGCTGCGCTTTTTGCGCACTATCAATATCGCCATTAGCAATCACCGGAATACTGATACTTTCTTTCACTTCACGTATCAACTCATAGCGTGCTTCGCCAGTATACATATCTTCGCGCGTACGTCCATGAATAGCAATAGCCGCAATACCTGCTTGTTCAGCTCGTCGTGCCACCCGTAAAATATTCTCACGGCCATTCTCATAGCCCAAACGCGTTTTTAAAGTGACGGGTGCATCAACGGCATTGACAGCGGCATCCAATAAACGCGCCACCAAGTCCTCGTCTTGCAGCAGCGCAGAACCTGCCAACTTACGGCAGACTTTTTTGGCTGGACAGCCCATATTGATATCAATAATCTGTGCGCCATTATCAATCTGATAACGTGCCGCTTCTGCTAACTTATAAGGTTCCGCTCCAGCAATTTGGGCAGAAATAGGCGCTATCTCATTATCAAAATTGGCACGATAGAGAGATTTTTTGCGCGCATATAGTGCAGTATCAGCGATAATCATCTCACTAACGGCATGACCAGCACCAAATGATTTACACAAGCGGCGGAATGGATTGTCTGTCACGCCAGCCATCGGCGCGACCATCAGACGGTTTTCAATCGTCAAGCCGCCAATCACTAATGGCTGCAATAAAGGATGGTCTGAGGCAGGCAAAGAAGAAGGTAAGACGGGAGAATTAATAGACATAAAAAAACGGCTTGCCTCTTAATGATGATAAGTCAATGAAAACAAGCCGTTATTCTAAGCATTCTTACACTTTTTGCAAGTTATTAGATTGCAAGTTATTAACATCAATAACTTATTTATCAAACACACTGCCTTGCTCTAGCGTAATGTCATCATCATGCTCTTGCATACGCCAAGGTAAAATATCTGGCGAAACATTAACGAAGTGTAGATATTTTTCAAATTGATCAATAATATCATTAATCACTGATTCGGACTTATAACCATATAAGTCATAAGTCTGACCACCACGGCGCAGATATACTTCAGCGCGATGATCATGCTGTTGTGGTAATTTATCAGCGCCCTCTTCAGTATAATAGTCTGGTGCATCATGCTCAGACAAACGCACCTCATACCAAAACTCGACACCATCGCCACGTTGCAGCTCTAATACTGCACGATTATTGATTGCATCGTAATTAACATGAGTCGTCCAACCAGTTTCTGTGAATTTCTCTGAAACTTCTACCATCGAAGGCATAATAGTCTCTTTGATATAGCTCAAGACTTTATCGCGAGTCGGCTGATCAGCCATATAATCAATGCGCTCACGCCATGCAGAGGGCTTGAGCAGATGCGGGGGAATTCTATTATCGTTACCTAGACTCTGAGTACGATGCCCTTCAATGCGTAGCGCACGCCACATGCCAAATATCGAAATCAATATAATAATCGCAAACGGTAAGGCACTGACAATAGCAGCGGTTTGTAAAGCGGTAAGACCACCGGCTATAAGAAGAGCAGCTGCTACTGCCCCTTCGGTCACTACCCAAAACGTGCGCTGCCACCATGGTGTATCACTACGTCCACCAGCTGCTAACGAGTCAATAACCAACGAACCTGAATCCGATGACGTAACAAAGAAGGTAATGATCAATAGCACTGTCAATGACGAGACAATCTGTGTGAAAGGTAAGTTCTCTAGTAATTTAAATAAGGCAATTGCTTGGTTATTCTGCACCTCAGCAATTAGCGAGTCGTAGCCATCGACCATAATCATATGTAGCGCGGTATCGCCAAATACCGAAAACCAAAAGAAGGTAAACAGGGTTGGTACCAACATCACCCCTAAGACAAACTCACGAATGGTACGACCACGGCTGATTTTGGCGATAAATAGACCCACAAATGGCGCCCATGCAATCGTCCATGCAAAGATAAATAATGTCCAACTACCGATCCAATCGCTCGATTGATACGCTTGCAAGCTAAAGGTACGCTCAACGATATTACCTAAATAGCTGCCCGTATTTTCCATAAAGGCATTAAGAATAAATATGGTGGGACCAACGACAAATACAAACAGCATCAGCGCTGTTGCCAATACCATATTTAGAATAGAGAGCCGCTTTACGCCTTTATCCATACCTGCTAGCACAGATACCAGAGCGGCCGCTGTCACCAGCGCAATAATAATCACCTGAACCGTAATACTAACCGGAATCGTATTTGGTAGCAGATAGTTTAAGCCGGCGTTAATTTGCGATACCGACAGACCTAAGCTGGTCGCGATACCGAACATCGTACCTACGATCGCAAACACATCAACGGTATGACCAATAGGACCATAAATTTTATCACCGATTAATGGATACAACGTTGAGCGTATCGACAACGGTAGACCATGACGAAAGGAGAAATACGCCAATGATACGCCTACCACGCCATAAATCGCCCAGATATGAAAGCCCCAATGAAAATAAGCAATTTGCATTGCTTCTTTGGCGGCCTCAATAGTTTGCGGTGTCGATAACGGTGGACTAGCAAAGTGTATGACTGGTTCCGCGACCCCGTAGAATAGCAAAGCTATGCCATAACCTGCCGAAAACAACATAGCAAACCATTCAAGAAATTTATATTCAGCCTCGGCATGGTCAGGGCCCAGCTTAATATTGCCATAAGGTGAAAATGCTAGATAGATAATAAACATTAAAAATATGGCCACTGCCAGCATGTAAAACCAACCGAAAGTATCGGTGACAAAATTCAGCACGGTACTAAAGAGCTCGCCAGCGGCTTCAGGATTAACCGCGGTGCCAATCACCAATAACAGCATGATGGCTGCTGCCGGTATAAATACCGGTAATAAAATGGTAGAACGGGATGATTTACTTTTCATAAAGATGTTCTCATTAAAACGGACACCTTAAAGAAACCTCTAAAGTCAGTCTCTAAAAAAGATATATCCTCAAATTATTCTTAAGATGTTAAAAAACGATACTTTGTTTAAAACCCTAAAATGGAATAAGCAATAACGTTAAAATAAACGACAATGCTCAGATAGGCGATAATGCCCAAGTAGAAGTACTGTTTACCATAAACACGTTACAAACCCCAGTATTGGTGCCAGTTTGTAACATTATTTTAACGTTTATTACATGACTATTACCAAGCGATAAAAAAGGCAACTTGTTAGTTGCCTTTTTTATCATTATCGAGAATATGAATTATCGCTATTGTATGCACCCAAAAAATCTATAGTAAAAAATTGATTTTAAGCATCGATAATCGCTGCTAGTTGCTTTGCCGTTTCAGCAAGCTCTGCATGATCAGCTTGTGTGACAGCATGACGACCTAGCTCGTGGATACTAGACGGAATCAGATGCACATGGTAATGAAACACGGTTTGCCCCGCCTCGCTACCGTTCAGCTGCATTTGGATAATACCTTCACGTTTAAACACCTGACGCTGCGCCTGCATAATTTTCTTACAAGTCATCAATACTGCAGCGGCATACTCAGGTTCAAGATCAACCAAGTCAACCGCTTTTTGCTTAGGAATGACCAAGACATGCCCTGCTGCTTGCGGCATGATATCCATAAAAGCGAGGGTTTTGTCATCTTCATAAACCTTATGATAAGGAATCTCACCGTTAAGCATTTTGGCAAAGATGTTGTTATCGTCGTATGTGATTTGGCTCATTACTTTAATCCTTTATTTGTTTAAAATGAATCTACAATATAGTGAACGAAATATGGTGACAGTACAAGTTGCTGATAAATCAACGAACCAAATTCATTTATCTATATAAAAGCCTGCTTGGTTGATGATTAAATTATTGACGAGTCATACACTATAAATGTTATATTAATCCTCTACTTTAATTGCCTTACGTTTATGGATTTGACTGCCTTGCCAACTCAATCAACAGATACTGATGACACTTATTCAGAAACCTACAATACAACAACGACGTCTGTATTAAATGACTCTATGGTTGATAGCGCTGGAGAACAACCTATCACTGAGAGTAATGCTCAAATCATCGACCCAAGCGCTATTATTTTGGCGGCAGCATTAACTGATAAAGCAATCAGTTGGCGTATTCATAATTGTAAAATCAGCAAAAAGACGGTGACGAAAGACTTGCCGCTACCGTTTTTATATCACTATGACAGCTTGGATGATGCTATTAAACAGACGCATCCGCTAACACCGGTTTTACTTGCACAATTTAATACGCCAATGACTGCCAATGAAGCTGCCAAATTAATAGGTATCGATGAAGCACTCATATCAAGTCCGTGGCATGTCAAAGTAATTGGCTCATTGGTGGTGTTTAGCGAAGCATTACAATTAGCGGTCCGTCTGCATTGGACCAATACCGGCAAAGACACCCAGCAGATTTATACGCAAAACGAAGCTGACGCTATCACTGCTGCCTTTAAAGAATGGCAATTTTTTGGTCGTATTGACGTTCTATATAAAAATGACAAACAAACTTTAGTGAGCATTGATGAGCAAGCTGAAAGTAACGAGCAGATACTTACTATTGACGCCAGCGCTGACTATCAGTTCTTGCTAGCGACCCATGCATTGGTCACTATCGCCAAACTAGAAGCAGATAAAGCTGAGCTACCTTGGTTTGAAACCTCGATTTTAGAGCGTCTGGCATAAATTTTGACCCTCAAGTCCTGATGATTATCGTCTAATTATTTTTAGTTACTCATATCTAATGGTATGGTAACGACTTAGTATTATTCACTAGTCCTCACTCTCTATAAAAAGCACACTATTAATATAAAACCTAAAGGTGAAAACGTTAAGTCACCTCGCCTAATTGTAAGGAATATCACATGGATTATCGCTCAAAAACCTCTACCGGCGGTCGTAATATGGCAGGTGCGCGAGCCCTATGGCGCGCCACAGGCATGACCGATGATGACTTTGGCAAACCTATTATTGCCATTTCTAACTCATTTACCCAGTTTGTACCCGGGCATGTGCATCTTAAAGACTTAGGACAATTGGTCGCGCGCGAGATTGAAAAAGCGGGCGGCGTCGCAAAAGAGTTCAACACCATCGCAGTCGATGACGGTATTGCCATGGGACACAGCGGCATGCTGTACTCCTTGCCAAGCCGCGATTTGATTGCTGATTCTGTTGAATACATGGTCAATGCTCACTGTGCGGATGCTTTAGTGTGTATCTCTAACTGCGATAAAATTACACCGGGTATGTTAATGGCAGCACTGCGCCTCAATATCCCAGTGGTATTTATTTCAGGTGGCCCAATGGAAGCGGGTAAAATTATCGCCAGTACGGTCGCACACAGTCATAACAATGACGGTGGCAGTGATTCGCAAAGTGTTGATAGTAAAGGCAATGCCATTCGTAAGCTTGACCTCGTTGATGCGATGATGGATGCCGCTGATGACAGCATTAGCGATGAAGATGTGCTCGCTATTGAAAGCTCAGCCTGTCCTACTTGTGGTTCGTGCTCTGGTATGTTTACCGCCAACTCCATGAACTGCCTGACCGAAGCATTAGGATTGGCATTACCGGGTAATGGTTCACTATTGGCGACACACTCGCTACGTCGTGAGCTGTTCTTAGAAGCGGGTCGCACTATTGTTGCACTAGCCAAACGCCGCTATGAGCAAGATGATGATTCTGTACTGCCGCGCTCAATTGCTACTAAAGCAGCCTTTGAAAATGCGATGACCTTAGATGTCGCGATGGGTGGCTCGACCAATACCATTTTACATCTACTAGCTGCAGCGAATGAAGCAGAAGTCGACTTTAAAATGCACGACATTGACCGCTTAAGTCGCAATGTACCTTGTCTGGCTAAGGTGGCACCGGCCTCACAAAAGTATCATATGGAAGATGTGCATCGTGCTGGCGGTGTCTTTGCGTTGTTAGCCGAGCTTGACCGTGCGGGTTTGCTCCATACCGACTTGCCGACTATTCATAGTGCCACTATGAAAGAAGCAATTGATAAATGGGATATTATGAATCCTGATAATCTTGAAGCGCGTGCACGCTATATCGCAGCACCCGGCGGCGTGCGCACTACTCAGGCGTTCTCACAATCGAAAGAGTGGTCGAACCTAGATGTTAACCGTGAGTCCGGCTGCATCCGTAGTGCTCAGCATGCGTATACAAAAGACGGTGGTCTTGCCGTACTCTACGGTAATATTGCCGAGCGCGGCTGCGTGGTCAAAACTGCTGGCGTTGATGACAGCAATTTAGTCTTTACCGGACGCGCACGCATCTTTGAGTCACAAGATGACGCAGTAGCAGCCATACTCGCGGACAGCATCGTTGCTGGTGACGTGGTCATCATCCGTTTTGAGGGTCCAAAAGGTGGCCCTGGTATGCAAGAAATGCTCTACCCGACTACTTATCTCAAATCTAAAGGTTTAGGCAAAGAATGCGCCTTATTGACTGATGGTCGTTTCTCTGGTGGTACGTCAGGCTTATCGATTGGTCATGCCAGCCCTGAAGCGGCTGAAGGTGGTGCGATTGGTTTGGTTCAAGAAGGTGATACTATCCATATCGACATTCCTAACCGCACGATTGATATGCAGGTTAGCGATGCTGACTTAGCTGCTCGCCGCGAAGAGATGGAAAGCCGTGGTAGCAAAGCATGGAAGCCTACTAGTCGCGAACGTCATGTAACGCCTGCGCTACGTGCTTATGCTGCGATGACCACAAGTGCTGATACTGGCGCGGTACGTGATGTGAGTCAGGTTGAGCGTTAAGATAGTAATAGCGTTAAGATAATGCTATAACGTCAATTTAGTGAATCTACATGCTAAATAAATAAGAAGTCTGCCTTGAGCAGGCTTTTTTTTCACCAAAAAACAACGTGGCTGTCGTTTTGATAACGATTTTTAGCGGTATTAAAAGGATTTTACCGTCATTATAAATGGCTGTCGAACACCACCTAATTTTAACCTTTACAATAAATATAACAGTGTGCACCAACCTTATGATCGAAAATTATAATTTATTCCTATTGGTCTGCGGCATTGCCTTCTTATTTGGGGCGCTATTTCCGATCATTTTTAAACGCACGCCTATTTCATTACCAATGCTACAGCTAAGCTTTGGGTTAATGATGGGCTATTGGTGGACGAGTCTTGCGTTTCTAAATCCTATCGATAATGGCCTAATTATCGAAAAATTGACGGAAATCGTAGTATTGGTTTCTTTGGTCGGTGCTGGCATCAAGATTGATACCGAGCTATCTTGGCGACTGTGGCGCACAACGATGCGCCTATTGCTGATCACTATGCCAATTGGCATCTTTGCAATGGCGGTCTTAGGCTACTACGCCTTTGGTATGACGCTAGGCGCTGCAATCTTACTGGGCGCTGTACTTGCCCCGACCGACCCCGTACTGGCCTCAAGCATCCAAGTTGGGCCACCTAACACTGGTGGTGAAGATACGACGCGTTTTACCTTAACGTCAGAAGCTGGCTTAAATGATGGCTTAGCTTTTCCTTTTGTTTATTTGGCCATAAAAATAGCCGAAGCTTATAGCGAAGGGCAACAATTTACCGGTGAGATGCTCTGGTCATGGTTCACCCACGATGTACTATGGAAAATTGGTGCAGGTTTACTGGTTGGAGTTATCGTTGGTAAAGTGATGGCAAAACTGGTGTTTTCAAAATACAGCCGTGAGACGACTATGTCTCAAGGCTATGTCGTTATTGCCTTGACCTTACTGGCTTACGGCATAGCGGAATACGTCCATAGCTACGGTTTTATTGCAGTATTTATCGCCGCATTTGCATTCCGCCGCTCAGAGTGTGAGCACAGCTATCATGCAAAATTGCATGACTTCGCTGAACAGTCAGAAGGGCTACTGATGTCATTAGTCCTGCTGGCTTTCGGCATGTTTATCGGTCAAGGGTTACAATCAGGTGTTGAGCTAACGTGGCGTGTGTATGTTGTCAGCTTCACTTTCTTATTGCTGATACGTCCAATTGGCGGGATGCTTGCGCTATCCGGCCTCAAGATGCATCATACTGAAAAGTATGCTATTTCCGCATTAGGCATTCGCGGTATCGGCACCTTATATTACTTGTCTTATGCCATCAACCAAGGGTTTTTTAATGATGAGGATGCCCTTAAACTTTGGATAGTGTGCTCAATTGTAATTTTGGCCTCTATTTTTATCCATGGCTTAAGTGCACCATGGCTGCTTAAAATGACGCCAAATAAGCCACATTGATGACATATATCTTATATAAAAACTGCTACTTATAAAAATTTATACCCATTAAATCTCAGCATCAATCAACTCTAACACGGCTTCCGTCAGCGCAAACTGACGGATATCATTGAGCATGGTCACATCAAAGTTATGAATAAAGGCAAATGACAATTGACGCACAGGATCACACCAAGCGACCGAGCCGTTATAGCCCATATGACCAAAACTTTGCTCCTTACTATCCGCAGCATCGTTGGTGTTTTTATCAAGACCCTTACTCTGGCAAATACTGAATCGACGATGATAGCCCAAACGCCATTCCATATGAGCAGGCATGACCGCATCCATGCCAGTGACTTGTGGCGTGGATAATTTTTTAAACGTTGCCTCATCAATCAACGTCTGCCCTTGCCACACGCCACCATTGGCTAGCATGGCATAGATAGTAGCCAAGGCTTGCGCTGAAGCCACACCATTGGCAGCAGGAATAATGGCTTGTAGCGTCTGCTGATGGTAATAGTCGATAGGCTGTTTGTTGGCGAGTACGAGGGCTGACTTATAATTTTTTATATTGAGCTGACTATTATTAAAGTATAAGCGGTTAATCTGTGCAGTATCTAGACTTGCTATCTCACCCTCTATTCTACGGTCATTTCTTGCTTTTTCTTGCCAACAAGCATAACTTGGCAGGCGCATATAAGTATGTCGTGTATTTTCAGAGTCCGCTCTTAAAACCGGTTTACTACGGCGAGAATGCGTTTGTGCTGGTTGCTGGTTTATTTCTGGGTCACCCTCTTGCGCTATTACCTCAAAGTACTTAACCAAATGGGCAACCTTGTTTACCTTGCTATCTGGCACGCCAAAATAGCAACTATCAGCAATACCCAAAGATTCAGTCAAATAGCAACGTAACGCCTCAGCTAACGACATATCAGTGACAGCTTCTATCAAGCCACCCAATACCCAGCCATAAACCAACGCACTATAAGCACTGTCATATAATACTGCCTCTTCAGGTACAGTTATCGGCATCGCAGCAATTTTTTCTAGCATGACATTCCAGTCAAGCACCGCTTCGTTATCGGCATCGATACTCTGAATCGAAAATAAATTGGCTTGATGCGACAGGACATTACGCAAGGTAATTTGCTCTTTTCCCTGCGCGGTAAAGGCTGGCCAATAATGAGCAATCGGCATGTCATAATCGAGCATCTGCTGCGAGACCAATACATGAACCAATGTCGCCAAGACACCTTTGCCGGTAGAGAAATTAAGCGACAAGGTATCAACACTCCATGCTAAATCTTCTCGTGCCAGCCCCACACTTGCCTGCGCAATACACTTTCCAGCTTGGTAAACCACCAACGCGCCACCTGCTGGCGCATCATCTAATTGTAAATTATCTAATAACTGCTGTAGACGGCGTTGGATATTAGGGTTGATGCCTATATTGGTGCTTTTAATTTTATTTTCATCATTATTCATCATGATTACCTTACTTAATTTTTATAATATTTTTGGATTTTATGAAGCATTAAGGTTTTATGAAGTATGGATATTTTATGAAGCGTTAATTTTTTGTGAAGCGTTAAGTTTTATTAAGTGATTTAATGCATAACGTTTAATACTTAATACTTATAGAATAAGTACGCTATAAATTATTAAATAAAAAAGGCAACCTACTGGTCGCCTTTTTTTACTCATTAATACTTATGGTTTAGCGCGGTACTAATAAACGATTACGAACCTCTTCTGCAAGCTTAGTCAAACCGTGACTGCGCCCACGTTCCATAGCGGTATCCATTTTACGCCCACGCAGCCAACCAGCACGCAGTGCCATTGCTGCACCAACGCGATTACCAGAGCCACAATGCATAGCCGTTTTTTTGCCATGATATTGACGCAATATATTATCAAACGCCAAGATTTTAAGCTGCTTTAAATCTTGGGTACCGCTTATGGGCAACTGCTCATAGTGCATACCTGCACGCTCTACAGCCGCTCGTTCATCAAAGCTCAGCTCATCATCAGGCTGTAAATTGAGCACCAATTCAACCCCAGCAGCAGCCAATGCAACCACCTTTTCATCATCAAGCGCGCCGCACACGATCGTATTTTCATCAGGACGAAAATAAGGTTCAAAAATGGTTGCTAGATTGATACCATTATCAGAGACAGTAACATCAGTGTCTTTATGGTCATTGGTATCTTTATGGCCATTGGTATCGTTAGCCGCTGTTTGTTCTATAACGGCTGAGTTATCAGAGGGCACGATACTTTTCGTGTTTTCATGTAAAGTCATAATTATAAATTTGTTCGTTAGCTATGTTGGTTAAGATAAAGGATGTCGTAATTTATTTATTTCCATCCTGTAATGTAATCACTCCTGCAAGATGTGGCTTATCATTTTTAGCACTGAATAACCCAAACTCGCAAGTATCTTCTGCGTTTTCTAACTGCGTGAGCGGATCAGCGATAAGCTCTACCTCAGATGGCAAGAAGATAGGCAGCTTAAATGACACCTCAACCGTACAGGCATCGGGTAGCTCGTCCATCATTGCCAAGCATTTGGCTTTCGACCACATGCCATGAGCAATAGCTTTTGGAAAACCAAAGGCACGCGCTGATAATGGATGTAGATGAATCAGGTTAAAGTCACCAGAGACAAATGCATAACGACGACCGATATCTTCTGGTACTTCAAAGATACTATGTACGCCTTCTTCGTTGACTGTTGGCTTAACCGTCACTGGACGCGGGGTACTTTTTTTATTCTTACTACTATCAGGTTTTTTGCCACGTGATAAATACGTAGAGGTCCCTTCCCAAACAATCTCATCTTTTGATTTAACGGTAGTCACAAAATCAAACTGTTGACCTTGAGCATGGTCACGTAAATTATCAAAGGTCACTGACATGGCAACCGTTTCACGCTCACCAATAGGGCGATACTGGGTTACGCTATTATCCACATGTACGAGACCTAGCATGGCAAATGGAAACGGCTCTTTGACCATCATATTCATCTGCAAAGTCTGTGATAGTACAGAAAAATACGTAATAGGCACTTTGCCGTTGTCAGCAAAGCCACAAATTTTACGATAGTCGTTTAGATTGTTTTGTTCAATGTGCAAATCATCCACATAATAAGTCGCTTGCGGCAACTCATCGCGACTGACTTTACCACCATTACCGATAGGTAATAAACTTTTAACTATATTAGCGTAAGTGGTATGCGCTTTTGGCAACGCATCATAATGTTTGTCTGACATAATAAATCCTAAGTGAGGCTTGAGCAAATTTATGGCTACATCTAAAAAGTTATAAATTCGTTGATTGAAAACTATAATTAAACAATCAAATAATGGCTGATTTTAATCAACATAATAGCAATCCAATAAAGCGAAAAAATATTCAGTTTCTGGTTACTGTGTTTTTATCATAAAAAAGCCACCCATGGGCAGCTTTATTACAATTTATTAGCATTTTTTTCGTAAGCATATGTGAAGTAAATCTAATGTTAACTTTAATAACAGCTATTTACCACAGACTTTATTGCTCACACATGCCTAGCTTTCATTAGGTATTATGACGGTTAAGCGCCCAGCAAGCTTTGACCACAAACACGAACCGTGTTGCCAGTTAGGCCACCAGAAGCAGGTGATGCAAACCATGCGATAGTTTCTGCCACGTCTACTGGTAAGCCACCTTGGCTCATTGAGTTCATACGGCGACCCGCTTCACGAATGGCAAAGGGAATCGCTTCCGTCATTTGTGTTTCGATAAATCCTGGAGCAACGGCATTGATCGTCATGCCTTTTGCATTGTCTTCTAGCTGCTTGGCAGTTGCATTAACCAAACCAATAACACCAGCTTTAGAAGTGGCATAGTTGGTCTGACCCAAGTTACCAGCGATACCTGAGATCGATGATACACAGACAATACGAGCATTGTCTTTTAGTACATCATTATCGAGCAAGTAGCGGTTAAGCTTGGCAATACTGCCCAAGTTGATATTGATAACCATATCCCACTTCTGCTCATCCATATTGGCTAGTGTTTTATCACGAGTCACGCCAGCGTTATGGATAATTGAATCTAGGCCGCCACGTTTTTGCGCCGCTTCTGCTATTTCTTTGCCAGCGTCATCGCTAGTAATATCAACTGTCAAAACAGAACCACTGATTTCGCTAGCGACTTTTTGTAAATCTGCTTGCTGTTGCGGCACATCTAAACAGATAACATGTGCCCCTTCACGAGCTAATACACGGGCAATCGCTTCACCAATACCGCGACTTGCACCAGTGACCAGCATGGTTTTGCCGCCCAAAGGTTGTGTCCAATCCACATCAACTGAGTCACCTTTACTAACACGTACGACCTGTCCTGAAACGTAAGCTGAACGGGCTGAGGTGAAGAAGCGTAATGTCGAATCTAGGTTTTGCTCTGCGCCTTCTTCAACATAGATAAGTTGTGCAGTGATACCGCGCTTAAACTCTTTACCAACCGATTTTACAAAACCTTCAAGCGCGCGCTGAGCCAATGCCGCTTCGATGTCAGTGATAGCTTCTGGTGGACGACCAATCACAATCACTCGACCTGATTTTTCTACACGGCGAGCAACTGTATGAAAGAATTCATAAATCTGTTTGAGTTCATCAGCATTACTGATATTACTGGCATCAAACAATAAAACTTTGAATTTATCATCACCGCCAGTATTGGCTTTCGCTTTAACGCCAGCATCAGAAAGCGCATCTTTCACGTCATCACGGCTGTTCACAAATACTTCAGCGTGGAGTTCTGACAAAATACGTGCCACTGACGCACTGATCGCTTTATTAGCACCATCAGCGCGACCAACTAATACACTACCGCGTACCAAAGGTTGACCACTATCAAAACGGTCAAGATCTACTGGTATAGGCAAGCCTAGATTTTTTGCTACTTTTTTACCAATAGAAGACTGAACAAAATCACCATAACGGTCTGACATAATATAATCCTATAATTAACGAGTGAAATAATAGTAAACAAAAATGCAATACGCCTATTATAAAGGCTCATGATCATTGTCATTGATAAAAATTCTTTGTGCTTAGCAATTAGTAATTAGTGCTTATTAAATTAGTGCTTAGTAAATGGGTAGAAAACGGTCTTAACTATACACTTCCATGCGAAACAAGTCCAAAAGCCAATAATGTCCATAACAATCTGTAGACAAGCCAGTATACAAGATGGCAACTTTTTCTAACGTCAAAAACGCTTAACTTATGCTAAAATCACACCTATAAGTTATGGCAAACTCATTTATCGATAACAATATATTATCAAACGCGCTGTTATGCAATGCTTTTAAACGATACTAGCCAGTCTAAAAGCTTTGGATTTATTTCTACCAAAGCTTGCCACGACCGCACGTAAGCGTCACATCGTTTGCTAAATATATACAGTAAGGCTATAAAAATTGCCTTATGGTGAGCCACGATGTTGTGTAATATGTGCGGCAATAAATGATGATATCTGTATACGTTTTTTTAAGATAATTTGAGCTTGCTTGAAAGGTTTTAAGTATCTTTTTATTGATATCTCCCTTTTCTTCTACCCATACTTTTTAAGGATAATATTATGAGTAACAAAAACAATCATCCAGATAGTCCTGTTATTGAAACCACAGTCGTTAAAGCTACCGATGCAAAAAGTACAGACACTGCTGCTGATAAAGCAGTGACTGATACGAAAAAAGCCGACACTAAGGCTACTGATTCAAAAGCAGCAAGCACTAAAAAAGAAGCACCAGCGAAAGATAGCAAAAGTGATTCTGCTAAAGATGATACTACGGCTAAAGATAATATTGCTGCCAAAGAAAGCAACGATAAAGCTAATAATGATAAAGACAGCGCTGATAAAAAAGATGCTGATAAAAAGGTCGAAGCGACAACTACCAAGAAAACTACCACTGCTGCTAAAAAAGCCAATACAACCAAGCTTAGCTCAGGTCAGCATCGTGTGGCTATCTTAGGTGGTAACCGTATCCCATTTGCACGCTCAAATGGTGCTTATGCTGATGTTAGCAATACTGATATGCTAACCGCTGCGTTAGATGGTCTAATTGAACGTTATAATCTGCAGGACGAAAAAGTCGGTGAAGTCGTTGCTGGTGCAGTTATGAAATTGAGCCGCGATATCAACTTAACTCGTGAATCGGCACTAAACACGGCACTTAACCCACATACCCCAACTTATGATATCTCACAAGCTTGTGGTACTGGCTTGCAAGCAACGTTTGCTTCTGCCAATAAAATCGCCCTTGGTATCATCGATTCGGCCATTACTGGCGGTGTTGATACCACCTCTGACGCGCCTATCGCTGTCGGTGATGGCTTACGTAAAGTATTAATTAAATTGGGCGCCGCTAAAGACAACAAACAACGCCTAAAAGCATTGATGGGTCTAAATCCAAAAGACTTACTTGATAGCCCGAAAAATGGTGAGCCACGTACTGGTTTATCAATGGGCGATCATCAAGCGATCACCACGCTTGAATGGAACATCAGCCGTGAAGCGCAAGATGAGCTTGCTTTTAATAGCCATCAAAACCTAGCACGTGCTTATGACGAAGGTTTCTTTGATGACCTAATTACTCCCTATAAAGGTTTGACTCGCGATAATAACTTGCGTCCAGACACCACTTTAGAAAAGCTTGCCAAGCTAAAGCCTGTCTTTGGTAAAAAGAATGCCAAGCCAACCATGACCGCTGCTAACTCTACTCCATTGACTGATGGCGCATCTTGTATTCTATTGGGTACTGACGAGTGGGCTGCAGCACATGGTTTAAAACCATTGGCTTATATCGTTCATCAAGAAACAGCTGCTGTCGACTTCATTGGTAAATCTGGCGATACAGAAGGTCTACTGATGGCACCTGCTTATGCCGTACCGCGTATGCTTGAGCGTGCTGGTCTGACTCTGCAAGATTTCGATTTTTATGAAATCCATGAAGCTTTTGCCTCACAAGTATTATCAACACTTGCTGCGTGGGAAGACGAGAAGTTCTGTGAAGAGCGTTTAGGTCTTGATGCGCCATTAGGCTCAATTGACCGTAGCAAGCTAAACGTAAATGGTTCATCACTTGCTGCCGGACATCCATTTGCTGCCACTGGTGGTCGTATCTTAGCAACTGCTGCTAAACTACTGGACCAAAAAGGCTCAGGTCGCGCGCTTATCTCTATCTGCGCAGCGGGCGGTCAAGGTGTTACTTGTATCCTAGAAAAGTAACACTGGCTGTTATTTAGCTAAGCTATTTTTTAGTTAGATAACATCTCGTTATAAAACACCCTTTAATCGCTTGATTAGAGGGTGTTTTTTTGTCTTTATAAAAAGCTTATTTAAAATAGTAAGGCTAATAGCGCTAATAACGTAGTATCTAACAACCTAATATTCAATAAAAATAGTGATGAAGTAATTAGGCAATTAGGCAGCTAGGTAATGAAGAATAGTCAATACGTAGCTCCATCGCTAACTATGCTAAAGTAAGGGGCATGCCAATAAGAACCATAAAGTATTTATCAGGAGCTTATTATGAGTAATTCCCCCTCAGTAATTGACCCTAAATTTTTAACACAGCAAGCGCTAAGCGAGCTTAGTAAGCCTGAACAAAGTAACTTCATTGAGCGAATGGATAAAGATCTCTTAAACGATGAGCTACGGCGTAAGATGCATCAAGACTTAATTGACAGTTATGATGAAGAACTTGAAAATGAGATAGATGATTATATCCGCGATTTTCGTTTTGATGGTCGCAAGATGAGCGAGCAAGAGCGGCTAGATCGGCGTACCTACTTTCAAGAGCTGGTGCGCTTGCAACGTGAGCTTATTAAACTGCAAGATTGGGTGGTTGATCGCGGTGAGCGTATTGTTGTTATATTTGAAGGACGTGATTCTGCAGGTAAAGGTGGCGCAATCAAACGTATTACCCAGCGATTAAACCCCCGTGTGTGCCGAGTCGCTGCTCTACCCGCACCCACTGAACGTGAGCAATCACAATGGTATTTTCAGCGTTATGTGGCGCATTTACCTGCTGCTGGCGAGATTGTTTTATTTGATCGTAGCTGGTATAACCGCGTAGGCGTCGAGCGTGTCATGGGATTTTGTACCGATGCGCAATATGAGGAATTTTTCCAATCGGTACCAGAGTTTGAGCGCATGCTGGTACGTTCGGGCATTCGCTTGGTCAAGTATTGGTTTTCGATTACTGATGATGAGCAGCATTCGCGCTTTATGAGCCGGATTCATGATCCGTTAAAGCAGTGGAAGCTATCAGCGATGGATTTGCAATCACGGCGGCGCTGGGAGGATTATACCAAAGCAAAAGAGACCATGTTTGAGCGTACTCACATTCCAGAAGCACCTTGGTGGGTAGTCGAGGGCAATAATAAGAAACGCGCAAGGCTCAACTGTATTGCGCATTTACTCGAGCAGATTCCTTATAAAGAAGTGCCGCGCGACGAAGTAGAACTGCCTGAACGTAAACGCGACGACGAGTATTACCGCGAGCCTATCCCTGATGATATGTATGTGCCGCCGCGTTATTAAGATAAAATCAGATAACCTTTAAGAATATATCATTTATAGCAAAACAGCCTTATAAAAATATAAGGCTGTTTTTTACGACATGATTTTTTACGACGTTTTTTTTATGAGATTATTTTTATAACAGTGCTGATTTAATATCTATATTAATCACAGCGCAGACGATTATCGATAAGCATAAATACTACATGGTATAAGTTGACTGCAAACTGTCAATCTTACCGGCTAATAGACGTTCGACTTCATTTTTGATTCTGAGTCCAGACATATCAGTGCCAATCTGTACGGCAAAACCCGCTGGGCGACCACTTTGAGCCTTAGAATTAACCCAAACTACCTTGCCATTCATGGGTAAACGCTCGCTAGAATTGGGCAAAGTTACGGCAATAAAAACTTCATCACCCAGTTTTTGTACTCGATCAGAGGGCACAAACAACGCGCCATTGGTAACAAAGGACAAATAGCTCGCATACAACATATCCATATTTTCAATATGACAGGTTAAAATCCCGCCACGTCCTGGCATTGCCATAGTCCGCTTCCTTTATTAATGAGGTTTACTGTATTTCTCAATACATGGTTAATATTATGTCAGCGCAAACCATAAGTGTTAAACATGAATTTGGCACCGCTAATTATATTTTTTGGGTTTGCTAACTATTATAAATCAGCCAATTCTTGCATCAGCTTATCATAGGCAAATTTTTCTTGCACATTTTGTTGTAGCGCTGTTTTTGTATTTTGTAGACTCTGTACAAACGCTTCTAACGCAGTATCGATGGGTTGGTAATCATTCAAAGCTGTTAAAAAATCAATGTCTTTTTGCAGCGCATCAAACCCTAAACGAACACGGCGCATATCCAGTAGCATCAGCTCAGACAGCTCGATAAATTCTGCGATACTGAGCTGTGTTTGCCAGTAATCGCTTGCTGCGACGCTACTACGCTTACCACTACGTAATGCTTGCCATGTCGTGAGCCACAGCGCACGCTTGCTATACCATGGCGCCTTAGCAAGCGCTATCGCCGCTAAAGGTGCACCATTCGCTAATTGTATCAGCTGCTCAATCGCAGCCGTACTAATTGCTTCACGATTGACGGTACTACCTAACGCCTGAGTTACATAATCTAATGAAATAACAGGGTCAATCGTTTGTAATGCCAGTTGCTGAACGCGGCTTTTGATCGTTGGTAGCAACTGCGCAGGGCCATCACTAATCAATAATAAATATACTTGTGATTGTGGTTCTTCTAAAGTTTTGAGTAGCGCATTGGCGGCAGCAATCGTCATTTTTTCAGCATGATCAAGCACACAAATCCGCATACCTTGGCCACCTTGATAAATAAAAGGCTGTAAGGCACGTATATCATCGACTTTTATTTTTATTGCTGCGTTACTAGCTGCTTTGGCAGACTTCTTGTCTTTGGCAGTGCTGCTGGCCGCTTCTTTATGATGAGCACTATCAACACTGACTGGCATACTGACGATTGGTAAAACGTGTAAACTTGGATGCGTACCTGATCTGAGCCACTTACAGCTCTCACAATGACCGCAAGCGCCGAGTGGATGCTCATCACGCGCGCGGCATAATAACCATGCCACCAAACGCCAAACAAAAGCGCGCTTACCCATTCCTTGCATACCAGCAGCCAATAGCGCGTGCGGTAAAGATTGCTGCGGCGTTGATACCCGCTTCGTCAGCTGTGTCCATAGCGATTGTTGCCATGGCAATAGCGGTGCAAAATAAATATTATCTGTCACATCACTCATAGCCATCACTCAATACTTTTGAATAAGAAATAATTTAGCATTTGATTAAAAACCGTTCTATTTTTTACTTAGGCTATTTAATATTAAGCACTTTGAAAAGCTGACAAACTCATGGCATTCAAACGTTCCAGATCTGCTTGTGTATCAACACCTGCTGGTAGCAGACACGCCGCTGTTGCGATAGCAATATGTCCGCCGTTTTCTAACACCCGTAATTGCTCTAGGCTTTCTAATATCTCAAGCGGCGTTTGTGGCCAGTGGACAAACTTCTGCAGTAGACTGACGCGATAAGCATATAGCCCTAAGTGACGAAAGGCATTTTTTGGTGGCTGTTTATTATTCTCAGTTGCCAATACAACATCACGGTCGCAAGGAATCGGTGCCCGACTAAAATAAAGTGCCCGCTGTAGGCTGTTAGAAGTTTGACTGACGACTTTGACGACCGATGGACGCATGAAAGTATTATAGTCTTCGATTGGTTCACATAAAGTCGCCATCACGCTATCAGTATCTTGGACCAACAATGCCTTGACTTGCTCTAACAATAATGGCGGTACCAGTGGTTCATCACCTTGCATATTGACCACAATATCATGCGCAGCCCAGCCTTTAATAGCAGCCACTTCAGCCAAACGATCGGTGCCTGAAGCATGCTCGCTACTGGTCATCACAACATCAAAGCCTGCATCTCTACAAATTTTGGCAATCGTTTTATCGTCAGTAGCAATACACATATCATCAGCAAAATCAGCCAATTGTGCTTTTTCAGCCACCCAAAGTATCATCGGCTTGCCATGAATCTTTAATAGCGGCTTATTAGGCAATCGCGTACTTTTAAGACGTGCGGGAATGACAATGTGAGTTTTGACTGGCGTAACGACTGATGACATGCTTAATTCCTAAAAATCATCTAAAGTTTTAAATGGCAAGGTTTAGACACTTGCTCTTTCAAGCTACTTGCTATTGATAGCGATATTCACAGCTTGTAATTGTTGTGCTAACTGCTCGTAGCAACTATCTGATAATACTGCAGTCACTGGTAAGACCCATAGCCGATTAACAAGCTCTTCATATTCATCATTAAGCGTCTGGTTAATAGTCGCTTGTACCAACAACGCTCTTATTTTAACAGCATCTTTGCTGGTCACAATGATAGGATGCTCAGAATACTGCAATAGTTCCGCTAGACTAAAATCATAATGGTCAGGATAAGAATGCGGGATAACATTTAAATCAAGCGAGTTTAAAGTATCAAAAAAACGCTGTGGATAGCCAATACCACTTACCGCGTGTACCTGATTACCTTTCTCAGGTGCTACAGCATTTACTATCACCAAACCATCCGTTTGATCACTAGATGACCATAAAAGCTCTAAATCATCCGGTTGTAGATGCATCGTTAAACGCTCAGTCACAGAGGAATTACTGTCAGATTCATCATTATTAACTGATGATGCGTCCGTCTTTTGATGATAAATGACATTAGCACCCTTTAATCGTGACATCGGCTCGCGTAAAAATCCTGTTGGTAGCAGCTGTTTATTGCCAAATCCACGTGCCGCATCTACCACAATCCATTCAATAGCACGTTGCAGTGCATAATGCTGCAAGCCATCATCGGCAATAATCAATTGTAGGTCAGGATAAGTTTCCAACAAAGTAGTAATCGCTTGCTGACGATTCGGGCAGACGGCCATCGCAGCCCCTGTCATATTAACAATTAAACACGGCTCATCACCCACCACACTGGGTAAACTATCTGGCATTACCAATGCGGGCATCTGGCTGCTATCACCACCATAACCACGGCTAATGACGCCTACTTTTATGCCTTGCTGCTGTAAATGACGTACTAAAGCAATAATCAATGGCGTTTTACCACTACCACCAACGGTAATATTACCTATGACCATCACAGGGATGGGTGCGCGATAACTTGCAAACACGCCTATTTTATAAGCTTGATGGCGTAACAGCATAAGCAGCGCATATAACCAACTAATAGGCAGCAATAACCAAAGCCAAATAGCTTGACGTTGCCATGCACGCGTCATTGTCGTCTCAATACTCATTGTTATTTACGACTTATCCTAGTTATTGAATACAGTTTATTGAATACAGTTTATTGAGTACAGTTTATTCAGCAAAACGCTGGCAATTAAAATGGGCTGACTACTATTATTCAAAATCGCGAGCATACATTTGCGCATAATGACCATGCAACTCCATCAGCTCAGTATGTGTACCTAACTCGACGATCTGACCGCCATCTAGTACAGCGATACGATCAGCAGACTCAATCGTGGTTAAGCGGTGGGCAATAACCAGCGTCGTACGATCTTTCATAATATTATCGAGCGCTTTTTGAATGTAATACTCCGATTCATTATCCAAAGCGCTAGTGGCTTCATCTAATATCAAAATCGGCGCGTCTTTCAATAATGCTCGTGCAATAGATAAGCGCTGACGTTGACCGCCAGATAGCTGTAGCCCTTCAGCGCCAATCTCACTTTGATAGCCATTTGGCATTTTCATAATAAAATCATGGGCAAAAGCATCTTTTGCTGCTTGTTCAACTTCAGCTTGAGTTTTATTAGCTAAACTTCCATAAGCAATATTATTAAAAACTGTGGTATTAAAAAGCACCACTTGCTGATTCACTATCGCAATCTGGGCGCGCAAACTCTCAAGTTTAATATCTTCAATCTGCATACCGTCAAGGGTAATCTGCCCTGAAGAAGTCGATAAGGTACGTGTTAGCAAGTTTACTAAGGATGATTTACCAGCGCCACTACGTCCAACTAGCGCCACTGTCTCGCCTGCACGCACATCTAAAGTAAAATCGCGTAGTGCGACGGTTGAATCCGGATAAATCAAGCTCACATTATCCAGTTTAATTTCACCTGCTAAGGTCGGACTAAGTGCCCCTGTATCTTCTTCTTCCGGCTCATCTAACAATGCAAATATCGATTCACCTGCCGCAAGACCTCTCTGTAATTGTTGATTAACGTCAGTCAATGAACGTACCGGTTTACTTAATAGCCCTGCTGCAGCGATGTAGGAGATGAATTCACCTGCGGAGATATTGTCTATGACAGCAGGACGCAGCGCTAACCAAACCACCACCGCCATTGCCATCGCCATCAATAACTGTACCGCCGGTGTATTAATACTATTGGTGACCACAACCTTCATACCTTGGCGTAGGTTTTTCTTAGAAGTCACATCAAAACGCTTAGATTCGTATGCTTGTCCACCGTAATTTTTGACCACTTGATAACCACTAATAACTTCATTGGTGATATGACTAACATCACCCATGGTTTCTTGAATACCCTTAGAAAGCTTAAGGTAGCGCTTTGAGGCCACGCGAATGAGCCATAAAATCGGCGGCAGTACGACGAATAAAATCAAAGTTAAACGCCAATTGCTATACAGCAAGAAGCCCATCAATGCTATTACCGTCAAACCATCGCGTAACAAAGTCTTCATCGAATCGGTGCTAGCTGCTGTCACCTGCTCAACATCAAAAATAAGCTTAGATGAAATCGTCCCTGCTGGATTCGCTAAATAGAAAGAGCTAGGCAAGCGTAAAAGCTTATTAAATACCTGAACGCGTAACTCATAGACAAGATTACGCGATACTAATGCCGTATAGTAATTACCTAGAAAGCTTCCTACACCGCGCACAAAGAACAGAGCAACAATAATAAATGGGAATAAATCCTGCTTACTTTGGTCGTTTTGATTAATGGCATCGGTAATATATTGCAGTAATTTGGCAATCCAAATCTCTGTAGCTGCATTAATAGCAAAGCCAATAACAGTGAGTAATAGCGCCCACCAGTATGGCTTCAGATAACTTAATAAGCGTATAAGCGTCTTATGCTTAGGTGTACTTGATGGCGCCACTGAAAGCTTACTAGCAGAAGCTTTTTTAGAGTCAGATTGATAAGCTTGGCTCATAAAAGCCTCAATTTAGGTATAAGAACAGGAATGAATTGCACTGATAAAGCAGTGGTAAATGGTTATAAGGAAGAGCAATACAAAACAGTGCTAGCGCTTAATAGCATGATTTATCGTATTCTCAAATACCATCAAAAATTATTGTGGTAACGGTTGACCAAGCGGAACAACCGTACTGATATTTATATTTAAAAAGCCTAATTTACCAGCGACATCCATGACTCGCACCACTGATTGATGGGTAGCATTGGCATCCGCAACAATGACAAATAGCATATCACGATTACTACCTGTCTCTTGCTGTAGCATACTGGTCAACTCCGCTTCGTTACTACTGGCAAGAGTGATGCCATTGACCAAATAACTGCCGTCTTCTTGCACTGCTACCTCAATACTATTCTTTTCTTCAGTCAGCGCCACACCTTCAGCTTCAGGCAGAATAATGTTTAAACGGCTAAAATGATTAAAGGAGGTTGCGAGCAGCAAAAATACGATTAAAAATAATAAGCAATCAATCATTGGGGTCAGATTAATTTCAAGCGGCTCAACAGTTGGTTTTCTAAAGCGCATATCACTCTCTTCAATATACTTGATACTAATGGGCTCAATGTAGGACTATCATAAATATAGGACTATTATAAATGTAGAATTATCATATCTGCTACATAGCTATTATTACGAAGTAGCGGTCGCTACTTTATCTAAACCTAAGCCATTAATTGAACGCTCGTCTTCTACACGATCATCAACCACTCTATTTTTCACAGGCGTATTGAGCCCATAACTATGCTCTAATAACTTATAGTCATATAGCTCTTGAATCATGAGTCCCGCTTGAGTCTCAAACTGAGCATTGATATCAATAATACGGCGCTGAAAGTAACGATAGGCGACCAATGCTGGGATAGCGACAATCATACCGGCAGCGGTAGTAATTAGTGCCTGTGACACGCCAGCAGCAAGCATCGTCGGGTCTTGCATCGCACCATCAGTAATCGCTAAAAACGAAGAAATAATCCCCAATACTGTCCCCAACAAGCCAAGCAATGGCGCAATCGCGCCTATGGTACCAAGCATATTGATGTTTTTTTCTAGTTGATGAACTTGGACACTGGCACGATTTTGCATATGCATCGTCATCGACTCTAAGCCATACTGGCGATAGAGCAAACCAGTCGCTAGAATATCACCAAGAGGGCTCTTTTCTTTCACATTCATCAGCTGCGTACGACCGATATCGCCATTTTCACGTAGGCGAGTGATCAGCTGCTCGCGCAATCTATTAGGTACAATTTTATTAAATTGTAAAGTATGGCTACGCTCGATAATAATTACTAACGCCAAAATTGAGCACAACACGATAGGCGTCATCAGCCAACCACCCGCCTTTACCAACTCCCACATACGAACTCTCTTTTATATTTTTATAAAAATAGTTGTCATCAAGATAACTTGACAAGATAATTTGAACAGCGACTACAAACGCATTCAATACCTTAAGCCTGTGCTTCTATATGCTTAATTAAGGCGGCTAACTGATCTTGGCTATGGAAGAATATCTCGACGCTTCCCTGCCCATCTTTTTTATGCTTGAGCTTAACTTCTGCCCCTAGCATATCTGTCAGTCTCTGGGTTAAACGTTCAGCATCGCGAGATTGTGCTTGTTCGATACGGTTGACTTTGGGCGCTGGCTGCAAGATGGACTTAACGAGCTTTTCCGCTTCACGTACAGTCATGCCGCCATCGATTATTTTTTGGGCGATGATAGGCTGCTGCTCAGAAGATAAGGCTAAAAGTGTACGTGCATGACCCATATCTAGGGCGCTATTCGCTAGATGGTCTTTCACCGTGTCATGTAATTGATTCAGACGCAGTAGATTCGATACCGTCGTACGAGCCTTGCCAACGACCTCGGCAATCATGGCATGGCTCATACCAAATTCAGTATGAAAACGCTGTAACGCTGCAGCTTGCTCAATCACTGATAAGTCTTCGCGCTGAATATTTTCAATCAATGCGAGTGCAATCGCCAGCTCATCTGATAAAGCGCGTTCAATCGCTGGAATAACGGACTTGCCTGCCATTTTTGCGGCACGCCAGCGGCGCTCACCGGCGATGATTTCATGAGTAACAAACGCTGCACTTTTATCTTCATTTGCCAGCAATGGGCGGATAACGATAGGCTGCATGACACCGTGCTGTTCAATAGAAGATGCTAACTCTGCAAGCGCAGTCTCACTCATGTCACGACGTGGTTGATACTTGCCTGCTTGCAATCGCGTCACATCGATTTGTACCAAACTGATTTGATCTTCAGATGCACTACTTTCTGTACTATTGGCTCGATTGATATTCGCCGGGCTCTTAGTCATCGTGCGCGGCGAACGCGCTTTACGATGACCAGTATCTTTCGACTCAGAAGCAGTTAACTCAGAAGCAGTCGATTTTACACTGGCTTTTGCCTGAACGTTTTTGGCAGACGTCGTTGTATCTAGCGTTTCAGCGAGCAAAGTTGTGTCACGCGCAACCATATCATCTTGCAAGGCAGAGGCGGTAATTTGCTTTTCTTTTTTGATTGACCCTAATAAAGCATCCAAACCTCGATTAGCAGCCAACCCTCTTTTCTTCGCCATGATTACCTATCCTCTAACGCTAAAATAAAAGCCAAATGCTTGTTAATGCGGCTTACTAATAAATACTCTATTAAGTGCTGTTCAATACTTAATGGTTTGGCTAATCGTTTGCTATTATGACTAATCAATTGTTCTTATAAATTGTGCTTATAAATAACCATTTTTTCTTACATTAATACAACTAGCTGCTTTGCTTCATGACTTCAGCGGCTAATTTTTGATAAGCGCGCGAGCCTTTTGACCATCTCTCATAGGCAATAACTGGTAAACCATGCGCAGGCGCTTCTGCTAAACGGATGTTTCTTGGAATATGAGTCTTGTACATAATGTCGCCAAAGTGCGCTTCAAGCTCTGCAGAGACATCGCGAGCTAAAGTGTTACGAGCATCGAACAAAGTTCTCACCACGCCACGAATATATAGCTTAGGATTTAGTTCAGTTAAACGCTCTATCGTCTGTGATAAGTCCGCTAAACCTTCTAATGCATAATACTCACACTGCATCGGAATAATAACGCTATCAGTGGCAACCAAAGCATTAATCGTCAGCAAATTCAAGCTGGGTGCACAGTCTATAATCACATAATCATAAGCAGGTTTTTGAGCTGCTACTTGATCATTGACTAAATCCGCCATCGCTGTTTTAAATAGCTCATGACTGTTGGTCTTACTCATCAAAGTAATATCCATACCAGCCAAATCACGATTAGCACCGATCACATCAAACCCTGCTGGACTACTCACAATAACATCAGATAGCGATACGCCGTCCAGCAACACATCTGCTATGGTCAACTCTAGCTCGTTTTTATCTACGCCCGTGCCACTGGTCGCGTTGCCCTGTGGGTCTAAGTCAATCAGCAGTACGTGCTTGCGCTTGGCAGCCAAGCTGGCGGTCAAATTTACCGCCGTCGTGGTCTTACCCACACCGCCTTTTTGATTCGCAATTGCTATGATTTCCATACACTCACTCAATTTAATTAAGATCTATTACTGGTTTTTATTGAAGCTGTCTTTTTTATAGCTTATTTTATGTCAAATCTCGTTAAAACCTATCTAACTTAAATGCCCTAGTATTTAGGTACTAAAGTAGTGATAACAGGGTTTTAGTTTTATCATCTAAATAATATAGTAAATGAATTTCATAATAAAACATTTGTTTTGTCATCATTATTTGCGTGCTCATAGCTTAGACATTTTTATGAGATAATTCAATTAAATGGCGACTATCATGTAAACGCGGCACATTAAGTTTAATGGTTTTAATCTGCCAATTATCACCCAACGCTTGCAACTCCTCATCGCTCGGCGCCTTACCTTTCATTGCACATAAATATCCACCATCTGCTAACCTTGGCTGTGCCGCGTCAACAAAATCTATCAAACTGGCGAACGCTCTAGACGTGACCACATCATAACTGGCCTCATGCGCTTCGATACGCGAGGCGATAGGCTGCACGTTACTCAAGCCAAGCTCGCTGCTGATTTGCTTAATAAAACGAATCTTTTTCTGATTACTATCAAGCGCAGTACATAGGCGTTCAGGCTGGCAAATCGCAATAATAACTGCCGGTAAGCCCGCGCCGGTGCCGATATCAAGCAGCGACCCTGATGGTAAATGCGTTATAATAGCCAAACAGTCGATGACATGCTTGATCAAAGCCTCTACTGGGTCGGTAATGGCGGTCAGATTATACGCTTTATTCCATAATAAAAGCTGGTCTAAATACAATAATAACGTGCGCTGCTGCGTCTCCGTTAATGCTAGACCAAGCTCATTGATCGATTGTGCCAAGATATTTGCTAATGTCGGTAATTGCGCGCCAAGCTTTACAAAGCCGGTCGGATCGATATGGATATTACCCGTGCTAGCAGATGATGAAGATATTTTAGTAGAGTCTGACATACAAGGAATTATCCAGTTTTGATACGTGAACCGTCTATTTTATCATGCAGGCTGCTCATTGAATAGTTGCAGATTGCGCCAATGTAGGCCATCTTATACTATCTACGCCTACATTGAGCCGTTATTCTTCCTTGATAGTCTTCTTGATAATCTTAAAGCTATCATATCGAAGTTGAGGTTAAAGCTAAGCGCACTCTTATCCGCTAAAACATGCGTCTCTATATGATACAAAACTGCGCTTAATGACTTCTTTAAAAGGTGGCGTTATCTTGTAAGATATCCCATCTATTATGAAACATGAAACATGAACAACCAAACGTGAAATCAAGCATTAAAAAAACAACCATTTAACATTATTTTAACGTTATTAAAAAGACTGACCATACGCTTATGACCGAACAGCCAAACACACTTATGAATCAAGATCAAAAAGATACCAATAATATGCTAAGTCCTACCAGTGCCTTCAATAATAAGCATACTGATGGCGAACAGCGTGATAGCGAAACAGCCGCACTTATCACGCCTCATCCAATATTTACAGAGGTCAGTCAGCGTTGCCTTATCGCGGCCGAACAGCTTAAACGCTATAGCCAGCCTAGTCTGCTACCCACAGATACACGCACTGCGCCAGATTTAGACATCGGTTTTGGGCAGCAGCGAGCGCTTAAGGCACTGTACACTGCTCTCGACATCCACGCTAGCGGCTATCATGTGTTTGCCGCTGGTGAAAATGGCTTGGGTAAACGGACAGTGATTAGTCGCTTGCTAAGTCGCATTGCCGCCGACGCACCGACGCCTGATGATTGGGTTTACGTGCATAATTTTACCGATCCCCGGACGCCTCTGGCTTTGCACTTACCTGCCGGTCAGGTAACGATATTGCAACAACAGGTCAATAACTTGTGGCAGCAAGCTAAAAAGCGCCTGAGCCAACGCTTTCGTAGTGATCAATATCAAAGTAAAATTGAAGCCATCAAAAATGACACGCATCAAAAAGAAAGCCACGCTTACGATGCATTAAATGCTGAGGGCAAACAGTATGATTTGGCGTTGACGTTCCGCTCATTTGATAATAAAGCGGTGTTTGTACACCCCAGTCAACTGCCTGCAGAAGAAAATAATCCTATTGCTAATAACCCAAAAATGGCTAGCAGCAATAAAAATCAAACGGCGACAGATAAAACTAAAAATACGAATAACCGTACTGACACTCATATCAACGATGACATTCATACCAACGATGCTAATAATGCCAATAGCAATAATAAGTATGATGATAGTGCATACAGCGGTCGCGAATATGAAACTGAGCTGAGTAATTTTGCCCAAAAGAACCATATGCAAAAGCGACTGAGTCAGCTAACCATCGCTTTGGAACAACTAGAAGATGAAGCCAATGATGCGATTGAAGCGCTACATCGCAATATTGCACGGCGGGCGCTACAGCCTTTATTCGCCCCTGTATATGAGCTATTTACCGCTCATCCGCTGGTCATCGAATATCTCAAAGCGGTATTTACCGACATGGTTACTCATGTCGAGCGTATCGTGAATGGCGATGACGAAGAGTTTGTGACCGCAGTGTTGGCCACGACACCGAGCCGATATGCAGTCAACGTTATTGTCAGCCATGAGCCAGATAGTGGTGCACCGGTCATCTTTGAAGATTTGCCCACTCACCTAAATTTATTGGGTCATGTGGAGCAAATTACTCAGTTAGGTACGGTCACCACTGATGTCAGCATGATTCGAGCGGGTGCCTTACATCGTGCCAATGGTGGTTATCTGCTGCTAGAAGCCAGCCATTTGCTTGAACACCCTTATGCATGGCAAGGTCTCAAGCGTGCCTTACAATCACGTAAAATCAAACTCTCTAGCCTTGAGCAAATACTGACCTTAACAGGTAGCTTATCATTATCGCCTGCGCCAATAGACCTTGATATTAAAGTAATTTTGCTGGGTGAAGCAGATTTATACTATCAATTATTAGAGCTTGAGCCTGAGTTTGATGCGGTATTCAAAGTGCGCGCTGACTTTCATGATGATGTGGTTCGCACCCATGAGCACGAATTGGCGCTAGTAGGAAAAATGGCTGATATTATCGATTATGCCAAGCTTTATCCTTTTGATAGGAGCGCGCAAGCCGCCCTGCTTGAATATCTGAGCCTACAAGCGGAAGACCAAGACCGTCTAAGTCTGCACAGTGACTTACTCATTAAACTCTTGCATGAATCCAACCGTCAGGCACGTTTGTGTGGTCAAAATATTGTGAGTGCGAATCACGTCACACAAGCCATCGAGGACATGGATGAGCGCTCAGGATACTTGCGCGACCTATATTGGGATGAGCTAAAAAACGGCCAGCAGCTTATTCAAACTCAAGGCAGTGCTGTCGGACAAGTCAACGCTCTCACGGTAGTGAGCTATGCAGATAGTGAATTTGGCATGCCAGCACGTCTGACGGCGGTCATTCAGCCAAATATCGGTACTGGTGAAATACTCGATATCGAGCGTGATGTTGATTTGGGCGGTAGCTTACACGCCAAAGGTATGCTGATTATGACCAGCTATTTACGCGCGCTATTCAGCCAGCATCATGCACTAAATTTTAGCGCCTCACTCGCCTTTGAGCAAAGCTACGCTCATATTGATGGCGATAGTGCCACTGTCAGTGAAGGCTGTGCGCTCTTGTCGGCCTTAGCTAACGTACCGATCAATCAATCTTTCGCAATTACGGGTTCTATGAACCAATTGGGTGAGGTGCAAGCAGTCGGTGGGATTAATGCTAAAATCGCAGGCTTCTTTGATGCTTGCCGCGAGCAAGAACTGACCGGACAGCAAGGTGTGGTCATTCCGATGGCAAACGTCAAACAGCTCATGCTGCGTGACGACATCATTGCAGCTGTCAAAGCTGGCAGCTTTCATATATATGGTGTGCATACGCTCAATGAAGCGCTAACCTTGATGACTGGCTTGCCTATCGATACGATGAATAAGAAAGGTCGCTATCGCAAAGAAACGCTGTTTGGTAAAGTCTTAAGCCGTCTGATGCTGTGGGATGAAAACCAAGATACTAATGACGATATCGATGACAAAAAATCGAAAAAGAAAGCTAAAAAAAAGCGTAAAGCAAAACGTCAAAAAAAAGAAGACAAGAAAAAAGCAGTTAATAAAGACAAAGGTGTAACGACAGACGAACATCCCTAGACGTTACGATAATTTTCTGCGATGATAATCTGTCATTGATTAGCTGCTAAATAGTTACAACTTACAGCCAGTCAATTAGCAACCCGCTCAAAATTTGACCCGTGACTTTATAAAGGTTATCTCTGAATGACTGTATCTCATATCGACGCCGATAGTTCCCAAGCTCAACACTCTGTTGATGAACAGCCAAACGCGCTTGTGGTTTCGGACAATAAAGCCTCCAAAGATACAGCCGATAACCGTCACGGAGCAGCGACGACTGCGCGGCAGTGGCAAGTGTTGTCACAGCTACAGCGCAATCGCTGGGTGGGCACTACTCATGTCTATGAGCAACTTATACTGGCAGGTTTTGATATCAGTTTACGCACCGTGCAACGTGATTTAAATGCCCTCGCCAAACGTTTTCCTATCGAAAAAAATAACGCCAACCCGCAAGGCTGGCGTTGGTGTGATGACGCTCCGCTACAAAGCTTACCGCATATGAATTTATCACAAGCGGTTGCCTTTAATATGGTTGAGGCCAATCTAACCCAATTATTACCGCCCGTTATTCTAGATGAATTATTTCCTTGGTTTGACTTAGCACGTCGACAACTCAAAAACAGCAAAGTAACCCACTCATGGATTGATAGAGTGCGTATTGAGCCTGCGACTCAGCCTTTAGTTGCCCCGCATATTGATTTAGATAGTAAAGACAATATTTATCACGCTTTATTTTATCAACTGCAAATCAAGGCCTGCTATACACGCAGCAATAAATCAGAAGCCAGCGAATATACCTTAAATCCTATTGCTATCATCCAGCGTGGTGTGGTTATCTACCTGCTAGCGACGCGCACCGATGATCCAGAATTTATTATTCGCACTTTTGCCTTGCATCGATTTGCTAGCGTTGAGATACTTGAAAGCGCGGCGCAAACGCCTGACAACTTCCAATTAGATAACTATCTAGATGCCGGTGGCATGGGTTTTAGCCACCCTCTATTTAGTCAGCTACCCAATCATGGCAAACAGGCTGCTATTGAGCTACAATTTACCAAACAAGCAGGCAAAAGCTTAACGGAAAGCAAGCTCAGTGAGGATCAAACCGTCACCATAAACAGCGATGAAACCTTGACCATACAGGCAACGGTTAATTTAACCTCACAACTGGTCTGGTGGTTACGTGGCTTCGGCAATGGTTTGTTAAATGCTAAACCCGCGCTACTCTATCAAGCTATATCAGACAACGCTTTAAATGATAAATAGTGGCTATTACCTAAGCTAATGACGCTAACATTTAGCTGTCTTCAAAATATTATGATCATTTAAAAAAATTAAGAATTAAAAAGGAATATTATGTCGACCACTACCCCATCACCACTACTTTCAGACAGTTTAAGAGGGCTGGGTTTAGATGCGGGGACTTTATTTTTTGCACTCAATTATGAATTTACCAAAATTGAGCAAAAAGGCTTGTTTAAACGCCTAAAAAAGCGTTTTAAAAAAAATGTAGGTGCTATAGATATCGATTTAGCATGTGTATTGTATGATGATAACTGCACCATCAGCGACATGGTCTGGTTTAAACAATTGCGTGACAAAGCCGAATCGGTTCGCCATCAAGGTGATAGCCTCAATGGTAAAGACCGCGGTACGGAAGCGATGTACCTTGCACCACTGGATCAAGAACAAATTAGACTTTACTTAGACGAAATCCCAGCCCATATCACTCATATTGCCTTAATTGCCAACTCATACCATGGGCAGCCTTTTACCAGAGTCAAAAAAGGTGAGATTCATTTAAGCGATGATGAAGGCAACCGCTCTTTTGAGGTGAACTTAAAACAGCTACCGCGTGATTGCATTACGCTTTGGGTAGCACATTTGCGCCGAGAAGTGGACGACTGGCATCTGACGCTACAAAATCTACCGCTTCCTGCGACAGACTTGCAAACAGCCGCAGAACAAGTAGCGCACGAATTGGCACGCGCCTTGCCTATTCCACAAGGAATATAAGATTAAGAGAAGAATGACTATGCGGTAATCATAAAAAATGGTGAGGCGTTAATTAATAACGTCTTACCATTTTTTTATTCCATAGACAGGAAGTATTGATATATTAGAAAGTGTTAATACATTAGAAACGTTTGAGTATTGATTTTGCACGCTATTGACTCAGCTTTACTCTAAATGCTCACCACAATGTGGGCAAAAATTCTTTTTCCGTACTTCTTTTTCACGGCGTTCGAGCTCTTGCTCACGCAGCACTTGCAGCACAATATCCTGTGCTTGCTCCTTATCCAACCCGAGCTCTCGGCGTATTTTCTCAATCATCATCTGATTTTGTACCAAATCAAAATCACTATCGACCAACTGTCCTCGAAAGTCTTGCTCAAGCTCTTCGCGGCGCTGACTAAGCTCATTGGCCAAACCAGTGGCTAAAATACCTGCAGGTAACGCTGCTAGACCGACACCTAGTATAGTAATGACCGCACCCAATATTTTACCTGCATTGGTAATTGGCGTCACATCGCCATAGCCTACAGTTGTAAGCGTCACTACCGCCCACCACATCGCTTTCGGTATCGATTCAAACTCTTCTGGCTGCGCATGGTTTTCTACCAAATAGATGCCGCTAGATGCTGTCACAATCATAATCACTAAGATAAAAATAACCGCTTGAAATGAACCTTTTTCTTTACTGAGAACCACCAATAAAATACGTAATGAGGCAAAATAACGGGTAAGTTTAAGAATTCGAAACAGACGCAAAATACGTAGGAAACGTAGATCGATACTGACAAAGAAGTTTAAAAATGCCGGTGCAATCGCAATGACATCAATCAATGCCGATGGACTTTTCAACCAATCCCAACGCTGACGCCAAGTGGTATTGGCTGGTTTGGCTTCGGCAACGCTCCATAAACGTAGCAAATATTCGACAGAAAATATCACAATTGAAAAGTTTTCAAACCAAGTAAAGTATTGTTGATAAGGGTAATACCAATTATCAACAGACTCAGCGATGACCGCAGTAACGTTCGCCATGATTAAAAAAATAAGGAAATAATCTACATAGCGACTAAAGAGCGTATCGTGCTCATCGTTTTGCAAAATATTATAAACAAAAAGACGCAAGCGCCGTATAGATTGGAATAGCATGCCGTCCCTATGCGGTGTAACACCGGTCTTATATTGATAAAAAATTGGTTTTAAGAAAAGTAATTTTGGGGTGTGAAAAAAATTGTCTAATGGACACACAGATAATCATTTAATTAGTTCTTCATAAAAAACATTACTCAATCGTTAATTTATTGATGAATGATAGAAAAATCCATCAAAATTAAGGAAATCTTATGATATTTATTTTAAGACTCTCTTAAAGCGTCGTTTAACCGCAGCCTATTTTTATATTAAGACTAATACGGCTATCTTATTCATCAAACGCCATTATTATACAAAGTATATATAATAAATATGGGTCGCCACTACTAATATAATGGCAATCGTAATAAAAGCACAGCGTAAAGATTGCTCATCTGCCCGTAATTGATTGCTTAAGTTTTGCGCAGGTAACAAAAAAAGGCCACACTTTGGGCAGCAACAGTCTATTTGATTTAACAGCTTGACTGAGCGGGCATTTTCACAGCGAAGCGGCGAATTACTACAGTAGCCGAGCATAATAGGTAACCGATTCCTTTATCAACCTTTATATAATAGCGGTGAAAAATGCAGCGTTAAAATGATAACAGTGATTTAACTATCCATCTCTAACTTATCTTATCTTAGTGAATCTGATTGTAACTTAAAATATAAATATGTCCGCTTTCTATTCAAAACCTTACTTTTATTAAGGTTTTTGTACTATAATACAACTATAGTGTTACGGGTTAATCCATAACCCTAGCATTGAGTATCGGTAACTAATGTCATCCCTCATTAGCAATTTACCAAAAATCATCTACCACGTTGAGGAATTAAACGATGAAACTACAGTCCCTAGTTTTAGCCGCTGCCACTGCCCTTACTATGACCACTGCTTTTGCTGTACCTGCTGGCACTTGGTCAGTAGCTGCTGGTGCTCACTATGTTGATCCTAAGAGTGATAATGGTACTCTAGCAAATGGTGCAATAGCAGTTAAAGTTGACGGTGATGTACGCCCAACAATTAGTGGTGAATACTTTATCGCTAATAACATTGGTATCGAATTACTAGCTGCGATTCCATTTCATCATGACATTACACTAACAGATGTTGCTACCGGCGAGAAGCTTGATGCAAAGACTCAGCATCTACCACCGACTCTTTCACTACAATATCATTTCGATGGCTATAACATGCCTATGAATGCAAAACCATTTATTGGTGTTGGTGTGAACTACACCAATTTTTTTAAAGAAAAACTTAATAATACTACAGGTTCTGAGTTAAAACTTGACGATAGCGTGGGTGTTGCTGGTCATATCGGTCTTGATATCCCATTTGCTGCAACGGAAGCTTTCCGTATCGATGCCCGCTATATGGATATCAAAACAGATGCTAAGTTAAATGGTGCTGATATTGGCGAAGTAGATATCAGCCCTTGGGTTTACGGCGTTGCTTTTGTAAAACAGTTCTAATATATTCTATTACTATATATTGAAGACAGCGAATAATGAATAAAAGAGGCCAGCTTAATAGCTGGCTTCTTTATGTCTGTCATTTGTCTATAATTTGATGAAATAACAAATATAAAAAAGACCATCCGTAGACAGTCTTTTCATTATTCATACTTTTAGTTATTCATATTGGTTTAAGTTATTCATATCGGTTTAAATAGCCATAAAACCTATAGCAAAATGCGACGCGGATCCGCAAGCAAAGTTGCAACATAACGCGTAAATACGGCCGCATCAGCACCATTAATAACACGGTGGTCATAAGATAACGACAATGGTAGCATTAAACGTGGCTCAAAAGTCTGCTTGGACGCATTCCAATGTGGATGCATAGTGGCTTCTGAAGCGCCTAAGATACCCACTTGTGGCCAGTTAACTAATGGCGTAAATGCCGTACCGCCTAAGATACCTTGGCTTGAAATCGTAAAGCTAGCGCCTTGTAAATCTTTAGTGCTGAGCTTTTTATCGCGAGCTTTAACTGCCAACTCGCCAATTTCAATGGCAATTTGCTTAATACCTTTATCTTGTGCATTTTTAATAACTGGTACAATCAGACCATCGTCAGTAGCTACCGCAATACCCATATTGACACTTTTACGTAGAATAACTTGCGTATTGTCATCGCTTAAATGGCTGTTAAAGCGTGGATGTTGCGTCAGTGCATAAGCAGTCGCTTTGACGATAAAGGCAAGAATGGTTAGACCAATCCCTTCAGCTTTCATGCCACCTTTTAACTCACCCCGTAGCTTTTCAGTTTCCGTAATATCAGACAAATCAAATTGCGTCACTTGCGGCAGATAAGTGTTGTAATTGAGCTGCGGTATCGACACTTTTTGTAGACGCGTTAAATCTTGTGTTTCCGTCTCACCCCAAATCTCGGTATTGCTCATATCAGGCAAGCTTGGTAGGCTTGAACGTACTGCAGTACCGCTAGCAGGTGCTGTACTTTTGGTATTCATGCTGCTTTTGACGTGCGCAAACAAATCTTCCTTTAAGATGCGATCATTCAAAGCTGAACCATTCACTTGCGTGATATCCACACCTAATTGACGCGCAAGCTTACGTACCGCAGGACCTGCATATACTTCAGCCGATTTAGCATTAACCTGAGATTCGGTTAATTTACTATCGCTTTTACTCGCAGCAACATTATTTGTCACAGATACTGATTTAACAGGTGCTTGTTTTGGTTCACCTGTCGTCTGAGTTTGCGGTTCAGACGCAGCAGCTTGCTTACTGGTTGACGCTTCTTGAACGTCAGACGTATCCGCTGCATCATTACCAGCAGCAACGTCATTACTAACAATAATAATGAAGTCTTGGCCATTAGCAACCATATCACCAGCTTTGACCAGTATTTTCTCAATCCTACCCGCTTGTGGAGCAGGTACTTCAACCGACGCTTTATCAGACTCAATCAACAAGATTGACTGATCAGCACTGACCATATCGCCTTCGCTAACCATAATTTCAGACACTTCAGCTTCATCAACGCCTAAATCTGGTAGCGCATGAGTGGTCGCTACGCCTGATTTTTTGGTAGGTTTAGAATCGTTTGACTCAGCCGCTTTAGTATCGTTTTGCTTCTCTTCTTGTTGAGGACTCTGCGGCTCATTCTGCTTATCAGCTACAGGCACTTCTTTGCTTTCTTCATCAGTCGTTTGGCTAGTATCTTGACTATCAGTATCAGATTCAGCATCGTTTTCGAGCTCGATCAGCACCATGCCTTCACTGACTTGATCGCCAACCGCAACGTTAATTTTAGTGACTTTACCAGCGGCAGAGCTTGGTACTTCCACCGAGGCTTTATCAGATTCAATCAGGATAATATTGTCGTCTTTTGCAATGACATCACCAACTTCAACCATAATTTCACTGACTTCGGCACTATCGACACCCAAATCGGGGGCTTTAATTTCCATCCTTGTTCTCCTTGTCTTATGGTTATTTTTCTTTGACGTCATCATCATTGAGCAAGGCTGCATCAGCTTTGTCTTCAGCGCGACCTTCACTGCTTATCTCTTCATCATCTTCAGCGACAAACTCAGGTACTGGGTTTGGATTGATGTGTTCAGCTGTTGGTGCTGGTGCATCTGGGAAGTGATCATAATGAGGCTGTTGCTGCCATGCAGGTGCTTGATCCGCTTCGATACCGAAGCTTGAAATTGCGTCTTTTACCAAACGCATTTCAACTTCGCCTTCATCTGCCAAGCGTTTGAGCGTTGCAACGACGATGTGAGCCGCATCGACATGGAAGAAGCTACGCAGATTCTCACGGGTATCAGAACGACCATAACCATCGGTGCCAAGCGTGGTATAAGGACGATTATCAGGTAACCATGCACGGATTTGTTCTGAATAATTACGCATATAATCTGTTGCTGCAACGACCACACCTTCATGAGGCGCAAGTTGTTCAGTGATCCATGAAACTTTTTCTTCTTCCATAGGATGCAGACGATTGTAATCATCACAAGCCATACCATCACGAGTCAGCTCGTTAAAGCTGGTTACGCTCCAAACGTTGGCGGTGATGTTAAACTCATCTTGTAATATACGCGCCGCTTTTTGAACTTCACGTAAGATAACACCCGAACCTAATAGCTGTACTTGAGTTGAGCCATTATCTTCAAGTAAATACATACCACGCTTAATGCCTTCTTCTGCGCCTTCTGGCATCGCAGGCTGGTCGTAATTTTCATTCATTAGCGTCAAGTAATAATAAACACGCTCACCTTCACCATACATCCGGCGCAGACCGTCATGCATTACCACTGCCAGCTCATAACCAAAACATGGGTCATAAGTGACGCAGTTAGGTACGACGTTGAATAGGATTTGTGAATGACCATCTTGATGCTGCAAGCCTTCGCCATTTAGCGTGGTACGACCTGCTGTTGCCCCAAGTAAGAAACCTTGAGCCTGACAATCACCTGCCGCCCAAGCCAAGTCACCAATACGTTGGAAACCGAACATTGAATAGTAGATATACATCGGAATCATCGGTAACGCGTTGACAGAATAACTGGTTGCTAAGGCAATCCACGTACTCATTGCGCCAGCTTCGTTGATGCCTTCTTCTAACATATGACCATCGATGGCTTCTTTATAGCCCATCAAAGCTTCGCTATCTTCTGGGGTATATTTCTGACCAACCGCCGAGTAAATACCCAATTGACGGAACATGCCTTCTAGACCAAAAGTACGCGCTTCGTCAGGTACGATAGGTACCACACGATCTTGAATGTCTTTATTTTTTAACATAGCAGCTAGCAGACGCACAAACACCATGGTGGTCGACTGCTCTTTGCCGTTGCTGCCTTTTAAAACGCGATCAAAAATCGATATATCAGGAATATTCAATGGAATATGACCACTGCGGCGATTTGGCAGATGACCACCTAATGCTTCACGGCGACCTTTAAGATACTTCATCTCCGCTGAATCTTCGGCTGGACGATAAAACGGTAGCGTCTCTAATTGCTCATCGGTAAATGGCAAATCAAAGCGATCGCGGAAATACATTAAGCCTTCTTGATCAAGTTTTTTAACCTGATGCGATTTATTCACCGCTTGGGTTTGCGTAGATAGACCATAACCTTTAACCGTTTTGACCAAAATAACGGTTGGTTGATCCTTGGTTTTCATGGCTTCACTAAAGGCCGCATAGACCTTCATTGGATCATGACCACCACGGTTCAAGCGTGAGATTTCTTCATCAGTTAACTCGTCTGCCATTTCTTTTAATTCAGGATATTTATTAAAGAAATGCTCGCGAGTAAACTCAGCGGTACGTGCTTCATATAACTGATATTCACCGTCTACCGCTTCTTCCATACGGTGTTTAAGGACACCGGTATGATCTTTATCGAGTAACGAATCCCAATTACCACCCCAAACGACTTTAATGACTCGCCAGCCTGCACCACGGAATACTGATTCTAATTCTTGAATGATTTTACCATTACCACGCACCGGACCATCAAGGCGTTGCAAGTTACAGTTGACAACCCATATGAGGTTATCCAACTTCTCACGACCAGCAAGTGAAATAGCGCCCAAGCTTTCTGGTTCATCAGTCTCGCCATCACCTAAGAACGTCCAAATCTTGCGGCCTTCTTTTTCTAACAATCCACGGTTTTCCATATAGCGATGCACGTGAGCGTGATAAATCGACATGATAGGACCTAAGCCCATCGAAACGGTCGGGAACTGCCAATAATCAGGCATTAGGTACGGGTGCGGATAGCTTGATAAGCCTTTTCCGCCTATTTCACGGCGGAAGTTTTCTAACTGCTCTTCAGTCAAGCGACCTTCTAGATAAGAGCGCGCATAGATACCAGGTGCTGAGTGACCTTGGTAATAAATCATGTCCCCGCCGAAATGATCGCTCGCAGCACGGAAAAAATGGTTGAAACCGGTCTCATAAAGAGTCGCACTTGAGGCAAATGTCGCTAAGTGACCACCCAAATCGTCATCGTTTTTGTTCGCACGCATGACCATTGCCAAGGCATTGTAGCGAATCAAAGCACGAATCTTACGCTCAATGGTCAAATCACCTGGATACATTGGTTCATCTTCAACGGCGATGGTATTGATATAAGCGGTATCAAGACGGTTAAATGGCAAGCCTTCTTGTACCGCCATGTTATATAACGCTTTTAATAAAAACTGCGCCCGATCCTTATCAGCATGTTTGACAACAGACTCAAAAGCTTCCAGCCATTCTTGGGTTTCGGTGCTATCAGCATCCTTGTAATAATTCATCTTTATCAATCCTTTTTATCAGTCAACCCTGCATAGCGGCAGGTGTTATTAAATTAGAGTGTCATACATATTTTAATGAGTAAAAGATTTACTTGATGACTTCCTTGCTGCATCTAAGCATTCCATTGTCTTATGTGGTTTATATACAGCTATGCTATACAAAATAGTGGTACTGTAGATTAGCATATGTGTTGAATAAGCATAATTATAAAACAGAATATACACTTAACTATGTCTATTCAGTCATTAAATGATTATGGCAATCTATTATAGGCGTTTATCAGTGAATTGTTTATGGCTGTAAAGAAATGATGATATGACAAGCATTTTTGAAATAAATAGTGATTAATGTTTTTAGAAATGTTTATAGGAGAACAGCATCAGTAAATTGATTCTCGTCAAACTATAAAGTAGGATTAATGATATATCTGTAATTAATCCTACTAAAACTACCATTCGTCAGCTTTTTAAGATTTTTACAAAATTAATGCTTAATATAGTGACTTACATATTATATACAAAATTTTAATTATCTATATAATTGATATATTAATCAAAGTCTTCAGCAAGGAACATTATATGACAGGCTTTAATTTTCTACAAAATGCATTATTAACTAGCTTAGCATCAATATTTTTATTAAGTACTGCTCATGCAAGTGATGCTTTAAAAATGGATTTAACAGCCAACCAAGTTATCAAAATTGCCGAAGGCAAAACCACTTATTTACCAGTTCGTACAGCTCCAGCGGGTACTGTTATTCAGTATAAAGCAACTTATAGCAATACTATCAATAAAGACATTCTAGACTTAGCAGTTGTGCTACCTATACCTGCCAATATGACTTTTACCGGTGACGCAAATCCATCAAGCGCCCAAGCCAGTATTGATGGTAGGAACTATATGGATATGCCACTGGTACGCAAAGTCGATGGGAAAATGGTCAGAATCCCATTTTCTGAATACCGTACTCTGCGCTGGAATATCAAGCTATTACCGGCACAGAAGTCTGCAGCCGTTGCTTTTAATACCATTGTTAACTGATCGATCTACACTTTACTCTCCCCTTTTTTTAACCTTTGACCTACTTTTTATTTTTATCCGTAAAGTTATAAGAAAAATTAAATACCTTTAACTATAGCTTGCTATTGGTTTGCCGCGATGATGATTTCTATTAGCACTATGAAAAATTGAGTTATATTAAAAAAATAGCAGAGATAAACTTGCTGAACTAATAAGTCGACAAGAATTTCAATATGTCAAAGAAAACACCTTGTTCTCACCTACCGCGATTATGATAGCAATCAGCTTGCCAAGCTTGAATATCGCTTGGTTATAACTTCATGGGCTTTGAAGATGAAGATATCGCTTATGATGATACAACTATAGAAGGTGCTTACTTTAGACTGCGCTTCAAATTTGATGAAGAACTATTCAAGCGTGATGACCCTCGTAAAAACAAGCGTTCGACCACCAATTCTACTTTATAATATCACCGCATTACCGTGTTATCATCTGACGGCAATGTGAGCGTTATTGGGCTATTGATGCCACCAAATGATAAACATAGCCTCTTTAAAATAAGAGAAGCAGCTGTATGGCAATGTGCTGCTGATATAAATTTTCCTCGCTTGCGGTGTAGAGATAGACAAAGACTTCGGGAAATATAATCCAGCAATACCAAACCCCTTTAAAGTAAATTGACTATAGTATTTAATAAGCGATAGAATCAGTATCAAAAATCGCCAGCACTGACCCTTATCAGCTTTTAACAAGGTTTTTACATTATGCTTCATTCTGCTATTCAAGTAGCCACTTATAAAAATCCTATCTATACCGTATTATCAGCTGTGTTGCTATTATCAACGGCTTCTTGCGTATCAACCGTGCCCTCTCCAACTCAAATTGGTACTATAAAAAACGCAGATTATTGTCAGGCTGATGCTCAAACACCCTCTTATAAAAACCAAAGTACGCAGCAGCGCGCTATGAGTTGTATGTTGGCAGAGCTACAACCTTATCAGCAAACAAACATGACAGCATATCAACAATACTTTGCCTACAAAGCGCAAGCTTGGCTTAGCTATGCCATGCATAAAGACAGCATGAATAGCCGCTCACCGGCTGGGCTACAAGCAGCAGAGGCTGCAGAAACTATCTTGCAAGCGTTAAAAAATGGGACGGAACAAGACCTCATCCTCATTCAAGACATACCTGCGACATCCGCTCTAATGCGACCTGATCTGTGGGCGACTTTAAGCGCCCTCAAAGACAGTGGCGGTATTGTAAGCGCTCCCCGTGAGATAGCATTTAGTGAAGTGGCATTAATATGGGCAGCGACTGACCAATGCGAGCATGGCTCACCTCAGTCAGGCAGTCAATTCCGCATGGCTGACCGCTGGCTTGAGCAAGCACGCGAGGCATACGTCAATAATCATGACTCTAAAACAAACGTCGCCTTGCAAGATCTTATCGTACGTTACTATAAGCAATACGCGCCTTTAGATGCGATCGCCGATCGCTGTGCCGGTCAGATACTACCGACTGTCGATAAAATATAACTACATTAAGAACGACAATTTTTCCGCGTACTAATCCACTGCTATTTCTAAAGACTCTTAATAAGGTTTCCTAATAAAAAACAGCAATAAAAAATCCAACATAACTGTCGGATTTTTATACATAATATTTATCTTCAGAACTCAATACAAACATTAACGGTTTTTACTTGGCAGCTTTTCTGGTAGATAGCAACGTAAATAAGCGATAGATGCCGTATTCGCTTCTTGTAAATACTTATCTGTAATGCCCTCATGACGGCGATAAGATACGGTAAAGATAGCGTTAATAATGCTAAAGGTAATCAATAATACATCTTGAATATCTTCGAACTTTGGTACTTCATAACGTTCAGATAAGCGCTTATAGACCAACTGAACAACTTGATTGTCCATATGCTCGCCAAAACTATCACCGACAAAATCAGGCGTATTGGTACCATAGATCAGTTTAGCTTTAGTCTCGTCTTCATCAAAAATTTTCACACAACGATCAATCAGTCCGGTTAAATAGCCCTGCCATCTATCATAGTTAGCCGTTTCGACCGTCGTTAACACTTCTAAGATATCGATCGCATTCAAAAAACGCAATGCTAAGAATATTGCTTCAATGTTAGGGAAGAAATGGTAAGCAGAGGCTCTTGGAATACCAGCTTCTTCACACACAGCAGCTAAAGTGATATCTTTAATAGGTTGAGTTTCACTCAATTTCTTAGCACCCATCAATAACTTCTGACGGCGTGCGCGCCCTTGCTGACTGGTAAATTTAAATTTATTGGGTACTAGCTTTTTTGCCAGCTCCGAATCTACCAGTACATCTTCGATTTTGTCGTCTTTATTTTCACTCATTATAATTCTCTTATGTTACGCCCTATCTTTATAAATATAGTCTTCATCGGATAGTATGCGTCCTAAATCGAAGGACCACTTCTATCAGCCGATAATTTGGGCTAATAGTACCGCTACTATACTCAACGAGGAAGCATGATAAACGCTTGCACACTATCAAGCAAGGGACATGAATGGGTTAAAAAATAATTCATCAATTAGCTAGAAAACAAAGTTAATTGTGAAGCTTTATTTTCGCTCTTATAATACCATGATCAATAACTCTATCTGCATAATCCCACTTTAAATGGTCATTAAAATAGTCAACTCGTTCCACCTGAGCAAGCGAAAACTTACTATCAGATAAAAATTCTTCCGAAACAAATAACTGATCTATCACTTCTGGCATGCCTTGATAAATGTGGGTATATGCCACATCCTTCATCCAGCCATAACGCGCTTGAATACGAGCCGCATCAAACAGTGCAACGTCACGCATACTTTTGTCGTAATTAACTTCACCAGTTTCCGTCATTAATTGAGTGGTGACGCTATCAGTAACATCATTCATATCACCCAACAAAATTAATGGCTCACGAGTATGCCGTAAGCGCTCTATAACAGACATACGAATAGAGGCTGCTTCTGCGGCACGCATACATAAGCTGCGAAGCTTAGCGCGGACTCGGATATTTGGATCATCCATATCTTCTAAAAGATTGCCCGCCTCATCACGTAAGAAAAAAGCACGTTTACTTTTTAGATGTGCAGTAATAATGGTTATCGGTTGTCCAAATGCATTAACACGTAATACGAGCGGCGGACGATTAAAACGCTGATAAGCACCAATATCAGGGATATCAATCACCGCCTTTGGAGCGATATCTTCGAGCAAGCTACTTTCTAATTGCTCAAATCGACTAATGATGCCGACTGCAGGCGTATTTTGCGCACCTTTACCTTGTGTATATGGACTTGCGCTATCATTACTTGCTAACGGTATCACCACATGTTCAGGTTTAAAACCCAATGACACTGCCAATGCTTCAAGTGCATTGCTGTCCCATACTTCCTGTACTGCAATAATATCAGCATGAGCTTTTGCTAATAAGTCAGTGATGCCACGCAGCTTATGTTCATATTCATGATTACTATAAGCGGGTGCATTTGGATAATAAAGTCGGTTAGGATTGGCAAAATTAAGCAAGTTAGCAGTCGCTATATAAAACTGTTTATGGTTATTTTCAATATTACTGGTCATAAATTACCTATTATTATTATTTTTAAGCGTTATTTCCGATAGCTAATTTTAACAATCAGCTATATTTACATTATCTATATTCATACATATTAATATACAGCAAAAAAGCCTCCAAAGAAATCTTTGGAAGCTTTAAAATAGCATAAAACTGGATTATTTTGCCTTTGTATTATAGGGAACCTACAATCGAACTAAATCTAGTAATGAGATAGTAAGCTTTAGCATTGTTTACTTACTTAAATTAAATACGCTATTAGTTGTACTTAATTTAGTTATACATAATTTAGTTATATATAAATAAGGCTAACCTATCTCTGCTATTCAATAATTAATTAATGGAATAGACGGCCTATGATAAACGGCTCCATGCATCATGTGATGCTCTACGTGCATCGTTCCATTCCATGCGTGACTCACCTTTTACTTCATTCCATGAACGTTCTAGATCAGACTCATGATCTTCAAAGCGTGCATCGGCAGGATAACGGCCGCGGTTAGCATAACCTACCGCATAGGCTGGATGTAAATCACGGTCAAAATCATAACCTTCTTTATAATAATCTGCATTAGCGTACTCTGCACGCCAGTAAGCTTCTTCACGGGTTGGATCAATCGCTTCTGCTGCTGCATGACCTGCACCGCCACCAACGATAGCGCCAATAGCACCACCAATTAATGTACCTAGTGGACCTGCCATTGTACCAATAGCTGCGCCTGCTGCGGCACCGCCTAGACTACCAATACCAGTACCTACTGGATGTGAACCTGGCTCACCTGTAATGATGTCAGCATTCAAATCTTTTTTCGCTTCTTTCGACATATGTTTTACTGCGCTGCGGTCAATACCATCATGATCTTCTATAATATTGTCGTCTTCATGTCTAATGACTCTATTATCTATCGTATGATCGCTACCTGTTAATCTACGTTCGTTATCGTCGAGGATGCGCTCTCTATCACCTACTTCAAGATAGTCTTCATCAACTACACGATTATTAGGATCTGTAATACGGCCATCGTTATTCATAATATTATCCTTAAATGATTTATTATCTATTAGATTTATTTAGTGCTAGAAAATTAGCAGTCTTTTTTATTTAACTTTTACTTAATTCATCTAAAGTATATAAATTCATAGGTAGGAACAGATAGATGGGTTATGTAAACTATGTCCAAATTACGATGGTCTTGCGTTACAGCCTGTATCTTTGTAGGAGTCTTGTAGGTCAGCATAGCCTTTTAAGTAATTTTTAACTGAGTTATTACATTGAGTAAACGTATTCCATTCCTTATATAGCTCTCAACGCTCTATCAATTGCTCGTTGCCATTTATTAAGATGCTGCTCACGGGCATCACTAGACATAGTAGGCTCAAAAATTCGATCGACTTGCCATGAGGCTTGCATTGTTGATTCGTCGTATAGACCCGTTTTTAAGCCAGCCAATAACGCCGCACCTTTAGCAGTAATTTCTGTATCTTTTGGGCGCAGTACAGGCACACCAAGTAAGTCAGCTTGGAACTGCATTAGCAAATCATTATTCGCAGCACCGCCATCCACTCTTAACTCAGTCAGTGGATGAGGACTGTCCTTTTGCATCGCAATCAGTACATCATAAGTCTGATAGGCAACGGCTTCTAACGCCGCACGGGCAATATGGGCTTTGGTAGTGCCGCGACTCATACCAGTAATGCTGGCGCTGATATCCGAGCGCCAATAAGGGGCGCCAAGCCCTGTAAATGCAGGGATTAATACGACATCCTCACTGCTATCAACTTGCCGCGCTAAGTCCTCGACCTCACTGCTTTGTTTAATCATACCTAGATTATCACGCAACCATTGAACGATTGCGCCTGCCATAAATACACTGCCCTCTAAGGCATAAGTCACTTCTTTTTTTGGTGGCTGTAATATACGTTTGCTTGACTGGACAATTTGATCAAACGATAAATTCTCTGGACGCGTCAGCGTAGATTTTCGTTGCCAAGCGATGGTCGTTAGTAGTTTATGCTCACTAAGTTTGGGTGTCTGACCGATATTCATCAGCATAAAGCAACCCGTACCGTAAGTATTCTTTGCCATGCCAGCATCAAGGCAGCCTTGTCCAAAAAGCGCTGCTTGCTGGTCACCCAATACTGCATGAATAGGTATTTGTTTGGCAAACAGTCCTTTTTTAGTTTTACCAAAATCGCCGTCAGATGGCAAAACTTTAGGCAATATATTCATCGGTATCGAAAAAAGGGCACATAACTCCTCAGACCACGCCAGCTTATGAATGTCATATAACAAGGTACGAGAAGCGTTGGTTACATCAATGACATGCTCGCCGCCTGTTAGCTTATATATCAGCCAACTGTCTATGGTACCGACTGCTATTTCACCTTTACTAGCGCGCACCCTCAGTTTGGGATTATTCTCTAACAACCAAGCGATTTTACTGGCGCTAAAATAGGGATCTAAGCGTAAGCCTGTGATACGTTGCACTTCACTTGCCATATTACTCTGACTGCCATTATCGCTATGAGCCATACCAGTAGCACTTTCAGAAGCAAGCGTTTTGCAATAACTTGCGGTGCGTCTGTCTTGCCAAATGATAGCAGGCGCTAAAGGCTTACCCGTTTGCTTATCCCAAATGACAATAGACTCACGCTGATTGGTAATCGCAATACTGGTGACATCGGTGGCGAGGAGCCCCGCCTGATTGATGACATCATGCGCACAGCTAATTTGCGTCTGCCAAATTTGTTGCGCATCTTGCTCGACAAACCCTGCTTTTGGCGTAGTTAAAGTCGTCGGCTGTTGCGCCATTTTAATTGGACGCGCATGATCATCGTACAATATCGCTCGACTCGATGTTGTTCCTTGGTCTAAAGCTAAAATATATCCTGCCATCACTCACATCCCGTCTAATCTTATTTATTTTTATCATTGCTATCTTTATAGTCATAAACTTTATTGTCATAGATGTATTATTGACACCTTTTTTTGGGTGTTAATTTTAATAGTCAACACTTTAACTATGAGCAATATTTGCACATAACCTCTACCCTTTTAACAAAATAAAGAGCTGAAACATAGCATGCAATAGTACTGCCCATGCTATATGCACTGTATGTTTGAAGAAAGCCAGATATAACAAGCTATTAAAATATCAAACTATAATCAGTTAGTTAATAAACTTTTTATGACTTCTAAAAAATAATATTATTATTTATTTTGAATGTAGATGCTTACCATAAAAATATTACCTATTCAATGCAGAACAAGAAAATACTGAGCATTGACCCGTCACCATTGTGCCACTACAGTGTACGCTTTGTTATTAATAATAAAATATCGGCGTTTGTTAATAGTTTATAATATCGACCTCGCGTTATAACTGAAACGTTATGACAATGGTTAATATAAGCAATTAGTAATAGGTATTTTTAGCACCTATTCTACCTAATACTTACTATGACTGATGCCGCTTATATGCTGTACGTGATTATAAATACCTTGCATTCTAATTAATGGCTTATGTATCTTATGAAATTTGCTTTATCGACTCTGTCTACTGCTGTGATGACCATTACGCTCATGAGCATAGCTGCGTCACCCTCCGCCAGCGCTAACGACAATACGATTGATTCACAAAATACTGGGTCGCAAAATGAAGTAGCAGCAGTCAATGTGACAAATGTGACACAGATTATCGATGCTGACAATCAACTCAATACTCAAAATGCGAGCAATGTAGTCAATGCAAACAATACAAATATAGCTACCACAAACAGTGAGATTGACCAAGTTAAGCATAAAAAGGGTTTGACTACCCTTATCGATCCGATCACTCATAAAAGTATTGATAATAGCTATCCAGTAGAAGTGTCTAGCCTTTTAAGCCTTGAACAAGCACAAAACATCTTATTGCAAGTGTCACCAAAGATTGCTGCCAACCAAGCAGCGATTGCCGCTAGCGAATATGAAACTGATGCGCTCAAAACCATAGACAATCCACTTGTATTTGCACGCGTATCCGCCAGCACTTACAATTTGGACGCAGATGTTGATTTATCGACACTCAAAAACGGCATCGTCAACGACATTAATACTAGTGTTGATAACATCATCCCACCTATTCCGGATTTACCAAATTTTGGTGAACTGGTTGGTGAGCGTATCCCAGACAATTATGAGTTGAAGCGCTCAGGCTCAACGACAGGCGCAGGTCTTGGTGTGGTATGGCCCATTTATACCGCTGGGCGCACGACCGCTTTAACAGGTGCGTCTAATGCCCGCACCCAAGAAGCGGTAGCAGACAGCCTATTAGATAAAAATGAGCTTTATAACACCTTAATCGAGCGTTATTTTAAGGCGCAATTGGCCATTATTGCCGCCTATCTACGCGAAGATGCTTATGGTACCGTGCAGCAGGTTGACCATATGGCACAGCGGCTTTTTGAGGAAGGTTTTATCTCACGTGTTGATCGCCTAGAAGCACAATCTGCGCTTGCCGATGCAAAGAGCGAATCCGTAAATGCCAATAATGATGCGCGTCTGGCAATGATGGCTTTACAGCGCCTATTGCGTACTGAGTATCGCATCAAACCCTCAACTCCGCTATTTGTCTCGAGCAGCCCTCTCCAAGATGTAAATTACTTTCAGGATTTGGCACTCACCAATCACCCAGGTCTACAGAAAGTCGCTGCCAAACGTGCGCAGGCGCAACAGCTACATGCGCTATCCGATACAGGTTATAAGCCTACCGTCATGCTATATGGTTATGGACAAATCGAAAAAGATCCTAGCTGGGTCGCCGGTATATCCGCAAGCTGGAAACTATGGGGTGGACTCGATAAAACCGCAACATTGGCATCAAGTAATGCCAAAATACGCCAAGCTGATTTGACTGAGATCGAAGTCAGCGACAATCTATTATTACTGGTCGAAAAAAACTGGCACGATGTCAATAATGCTCAGTCACGTTATCAGGCATTACAGAGTAACGTTGAGCTGGCCGCAGAAGTACTGCGTTTGCGGCGATTAGGGCTACAAGAAGGTCTAAATACTCCTATTGATGTGGTACAGGCACAAACGCAATCTCTCAAAGCCCGTACTGAACAAGCGCAAGCGGCGAACACTTATGTACAATCACTCGCAGCCCTTATGCAGAGCTGCGGTACACCTCTCGCCTTTAACGCTTATCTCAATGCTGCCGATATTCGGCTGCCAACCTTATATGAGAAATAACATACCTAATAGATCGCCTCAAACAAGCATGACACTCTATTAGCAAACAATTTTAAAAATAGTAAATAACAAACGACTTATTCTGCTTATTACCGACTTTATTGCTTTAGGAATCTCACTGTCATGACTGAATCTACAAACGAATCAGACGACTCACGCAAACTAAACGACTCAGACCCATCAACCGAATCAGGCGATATTCATAATGAGCAGGTGCCCATTGATCCTGTGGTGGATGTAACTGATGTTGAACCAGAGCTAGAGCAAGCAGTCCCTAGTTATAAGCGCGATTCAGCAAAAACTGATAAATCTGCGATAATAAAAAAGGCAGTTTTAGCGCTCTTGGTACTGATTGTGTTGGGTGCCATCGCTTATGGTTTGTACAAGAGCAATCAAAACAGCGAGCCTGAGATTATTACCTTGCAAGGGCAGATGCAAATGCAGCAAACGTCCATCGCTGCAAAAGTACCGGGACGTATTGCGCAAATTATGGTCACAGAAGGTGATGCGGTTACGGTTGGTCAGCAGCTGATTGAGATGGACTCCCCTGAGATCAATGCTAAGATTAATCAAGCACGTGCCGGCAAACAAATGGCACAAAGTCAATTAGATAAAGCAGAAAATGGTGCTCGTCCACAAGAGATTGCCCAAGCAAAAGCGGCGTGGCAAGCCAACAAAGCGGCATCTGATTTGGCAGAAAATACTTATCAGCGTGTCAATCGGCTTTATGAAGAAGGACTGATGGCGCGGCAAAAACGCGATGAGGCCTATGCGCAGTATTTGGCTACTCAAGATCAAACTGAGGCCGCACGTTTGCAATATGAGTTGGCAATGGAAGGCGCTCGCAGTGAAGATAAATCCGCTGCAACAGCACAAGTCGCGCAAGTCGACGCCCAACTAGAAGAAGCTCTAGTAGCAAAAGAAGAAGCGAATTTAAAAAGCCCTATTGCTGGTGTGGTAGATACTGTCATTGTCAATGCAGGCGAAGTGATTGGTCAAGGCGTTCCCTTACTCACTTTGGTCAATACCAATGACCAATGGGTAGTACTGAATGTCACTGAGACGTACTTGAATCAATTTGCGATTGGTCAGCGCTTTACTGGTACTATTCCTGCTTTATCGTCGCCTGAGAAACCTTATACTAAGCAGTTTACGGTTTACGCCACCTCTACGTTATCTGACTTCGCAACGTGGCGTCCAACCAATAATAATGATGGTTTTGATGTTCGTACTTTTGAAGTTAAAGCGCGACCGACAGCGCCTGATAGACGTATTCGCTCGGGCATGAGCGTGGTTGTAAGCATCAACCCTGCCCTTGTTAATCAGAACCAAGAGTAAGCCATGCGCCTAACCATGCTAAATAGGCTGAGTCGGCTAAGTAATGCTTTTTTACGCAGTGCTGCCTACGAGCGCCGTTTTTTAGCCAAAAATCCTTGGGATTTTAGCATGGTGGTTTGGATACCATTGGCTACTGTGCTATTGATTTGGTGGATTTTTTCGCAAATCCAAATCACAGATTTACCCATTGGCGTCATTGATAAAGATCGCGGGCCTGTAGCCAATACTGCGCTGCGTTATTTGGAAGCCAATCCCAACTTAACCGTAAAGCAGCTTTATCACTCGCCTGCTGCGGCGGAAGCAGCTATCTTGCAACGTGATATTTATGCCGTGGTTATTATCCCCGAAGATTTCTCTCGCAATATCTCATCAAGTAAACCCGCACCTATCGTCCTACAAGTAAATGCTCAATACGGTACCCACTCTGGCATTATTCAAACCAGCGTACAGTCCGTAATCGGTACATTATCAGCAGGCGTTGAGATACAGCGTTTGGTTAAAAAAGGAATGGCACCATCACAAGCGGCGATTGCTTACTCACCTATCAACATTCAACGCATCAGCTTGTTTAATGCGGCGACCGACTATCAGCAATTCTTAGCGTCAACGGTCATTCCTGCGTTACTACATATTTTGGCAATGGTTGTCGGTGCGACAACTATCGGCCGTGAGCTGCGTGACAAGCGAATCGGTCGCTGGTATCGATTTATTGATGGTAGTCGACCTAACTTATCGTTGCCGTCTAATAATACTGACGCTAACACCTCAGGCAACACGGCAAGCACTCAATTACAAACACCGAAAGATGTGAGTGTTTTAGTATTAATATTTGGCCTATTAGGCAAGTACTTTTGGCCGATATTGGCTTATAGTATATGGTCAATACTAGCAATATGGCTTGCAGCGCCGCAGCAAGCCATTGCCATCAGCTCTATCATTGCCACTTATCTCGGTCTGGTGCTATTGATGATGCTATCATTTTGGCTTGGGGCAATCTTGACTTTAGCCTCATATTCGTTACGTATGGGCTTGTCAGCCACTGGGTTTATTTCAGCGCCTTCCTATGCGTTTGCAGGTGTTACCTTCCCTTATATAGCCATCAGTGACAGCGCCCAACATTGGTCAGATACGCTGCCGCTCACCCATTATCTTAAGCTACACATTGCGCAATTACAGATGCAAGCGCCTGTTGCTGTGTCATTACCCATTGTCTATGGGCTCACTATAGCGACACTTGTTGCTATGTTCCTAACCGTTTTATTGAGTAAACGCGCACTGGCGCATCCTGAACGTTGGGGGGCACGCTAATGTCATTATCACCAAAAGATAACTTATCTACTACAACATCAGACTCCACAGAAACTTCGTCATCACCAAGCTTTTTTGGCAGCTTTTTACAGACGATCAAAGATGTTTTTTCCGATAAAGGCGTACTGTTACTATTGATGATTGCGCCTATTATTTATGGCTTCTTTTATCCTTGGCCGTATTCAACGGAAATCGTTAACCATGTACCTGTCGGTATTGTTGATAAAGATAATAGTAATTTGTCACAAACCATCGTCCGCTACGCAAGTGCCAGCCCACTGCTAGATACAAAACGCTTTTTAAATGAGCAACAAGCCATCGATGCCATGTGGACAGATGAAATCGCTGGTTATATGATTATTCCAAGTGGAATTGAACAGCAAGTATTATCAGGGAAGGCGGCTAGCGTCAGCGTCCTCGGTAACGGTGGCTATTTTCTATTAAATAAAAACGTCCAAATGGGGTTTTTACAGGCAGTTAGTACCGTATCAGCAGGCATTGAAGTTAAAAAGAGCGTGGCACAAGGGGCGTATTTAGCTACCGCCGCCGCCAACACCCAAGCAGTGCCATTAAAGATTATTCCTTTATATAATCAAACAGAAGGTTATGGCGCTTACGTTGTGCCTGCAGTGTCTATTCTTATTTTACAACAAACACTTTTGATGTCGACCGCAATGCTAGTTGGCACTTGGTATGAGCGCCGTCGTCATAAAACCAGTATCCGCGGCTGGCTTGGGCGTATTGCGGCGCTGAGTATGTTCAGCTTCATTATTGGCTGCTTTTATTATGGCTGGGCATTCGAGCTACATCATTATCCACGTGGTCAAAATATGCTTGGCAGTCTATTATTCCTGCTACTGTTTTGTCCGACGGTGGCGACGCTTGGTTGCATAGTGGGACTCTGGTTTCGCCAGCGTGAGCGTAGTATGCAAATATTAATTTTCAGCTCGCTACCGATGTTTTTTATCAGTGGTTACCCATGGCCGGCTGACCAACTTCCAGAATTTTTACAAATCACTCGCTGGTTATTACCAACAACGCCTGGCATCAACACCTCAGTTCAGCTGAACCAAATGGGGGCCAGTGTCGCGCAAGTTGCAACGGGCTTTTATGCATTGGCAGGACTGTGGTTATTTTACTTCTTGCTGCTATTGTTTGTGCGCTGGTTTACTTCGCAAAGTAAAACTGCCTATTAACTTAGAAAGTTAAAATTCTAGAAACCTAGAAACCTAGAAACCAACAAGATATAACTCGTTAAAGCATATTATTGAGATAAAACTTCCTATCTGCATTTTATTTATTTTATAGTAAAAAACGATGATAATATTGAATCAAAAAAAAGCGCCTGCTAATTGCAGACGCTTTTTTATAGACTCACTTTAATATCGTTAATCTTTAGAACACCCGGTTAAGACCGTTTAATGCCGCCACCCGATAGGCTTCTGCCATCGTTGGATAATTAAAGGTGGTATTCACAAAGTATTCAAGCGTTGCATTACACTTCATCACTGCTTGGCCAATATGAATAATTTCTGAAGCATGGTTTCCGTAGCAATGAATCCCTAAAATCTCCAATGTCTCACGATGGAATAAGATTTTTAACACCCCTGAACGCTCACCGATAATTTGGGCCCGTGCAAGATGCTTAAAGAAAGCCTGACCGACTTCATAAGGCACTTTAGCATCTGTCAGCTCTTGCTCGGTTTTACCGATAGATGAGATTTCAGGAATCGTATAGATACCGGTCGGTACGCTAGATACTGGCTCAGCATCCCTATCACCGACCATAAATGCCGCCGCACAACGACCTTGGTCATAGGCAGCAGAAGCTAGAGACGGCCAACCGATCACATCCCCTGCTGCATAGATATTTTCGACTTCAGTACAATAAGTATCATCGACCTTTAACTGACCACGGCTATTGGCTTTAAGCCCAACCGCTTCTAAATTTAAACTTTCTGTATTACCTGAGCGACCATTTGACCAAAGAATGGCATCAGACTTAATTTTTTTACCGCTTTTAAGATGCAAAATCACACAATCATCATGAGTCTCAAGATGATCAATTTCTTCGTTGTTACGAATAACGACGCCAAACTGTCTAAAGTCATGGGCAAGCGCATCGCTAATCTCGCTATCCAGATAACTCAACAATTTATTTTGGTTATTAATTAAATCAACTTTATAGCCTAAACCAGTGAAGATAGAGGCGTATTCACAACCAATGACCCCCGCACCATAAATGATAATCTTTCGGATTACATAATCCATTTGTAATATTTTATCAGAGTCAAAAACGCGCGGATGATTAAAGTCTAAAATCTCAGGGCGATAAGGACGGCTACCAACGGTAATGATAGCTTTATTAAAAGTAATGGTTTCGAAAGTATTGTCGTCAATTTCAATGCGTAATGTATGGGCGTCAATAAAGTTTGCCCAGCCATGAATCACTTCAATGCGATTACGCTCATAAAATCTCGTATGAGTGCTGACTTGCTGACGAATCACTTGACGCGCTTTGGCCAAAACGATATTTAGCGGAACTTGTTCATAATCCATCGCTTTGGTAAACATGGGATCACGGCGAAAGTTAATTAAGTTAAATACTGATTGGCGCAGCGCCTTACTCGGAATCGTACCGACGTGGGTGGAGTTACCACCGACTTGCTCACGCGGATCAATCACCACTACTTTTTTGCCAGCTTTCGATAACTTCATCGCGGCGGCTTCACCAGCAGGACCTGCCCCTAGTACGACAGCATCGTATTCAAACTCATGCTTGTCGCCTTTTATACGTTTTGAATCTTTGCTAAAGCCAGATTTAACATCGATACGCGTATCATCAAGCGGATTGACCAGATCAGGGTGATGCATGATATCGTCAGTAACTTGCTCGTGAGTTTGTTCGATTCTCTCTTTTTTATTTTTACTCTCAGTGTGTTCAGGATTTGGCGCGCGGCCACTCTCTTTATTAGACACCTCAGTGTGAGTATCTTCACCGATATCATTGGTCGCGTCGCTTATAGTTTTGCTTCCCATCTTGTCCTCTTTATTAATTTATGACTCTGTTTTTTTAGGCTATGAATGCATCAATTTATGAATGTATAAACATATAGATGAAATCAATGTCATGGCACTAAAGTGTGCTTACCATACGTTGTGATAAGATATTTTGCAATCTCAGCGACAGTTACGCTATAGCTAGCGCTCCTCTTTGGACAATGCATTCCGTTATTCCAATCAGCCAATACGGCGTTTTAGACCGGTCATCTGTAAGATTCGAGTAGCAATCTCTTCAACTGACATCTCTGAAACATCAAGGCTTGGAATGCCTTGAGAAGTATAAATGCCTTGTATGGCGCGCTGTTCTTGCTGACACTGCTGATAACTAGAATAACGACTGCCTGCACGGCGTTCTTGACGAATTTTTACCAAGCGATCGGTATCAATAATCAAACCAAATAGCTTGTGTTTATGCTCACGCAGTGCTTTTGGTAGCTGATTGTCATTTAAATCTTCTTCAGTCAAAGGATAGTTGGCTGCACGAATACCAAATTGTAAGGCCAAATATAAGGATGTTGGTGTTTTACCAGAACGCGAAACCCCGATAAGAATGATGTCTGCCGCATGATAATGGCGAGTACGTGCGCCATCATCGTTATCTAAAGCGAAATGCACTGCATCGATACGTTCTTTATAAGTCTCAGAGTCGACATCATCATGCGCATGACCCGAATGTCCGTCCGGTTCTACGCCGGTTTCTTCCGCCACTCGACCGATGAGACCCTCATACATATCTAGATTACAGCTATGCGCTGAGTTAATTTTTTCACGAATTTCAGGGTTTACAATGGTATCAAACACCAGTGGTAGCAAGCCATCTCGTTGATAAGCGGTATTGATTTGCACAACTGCATCTTCAGCACGCTCTAAATTATCGACATACGGTAACACTCGCGTCTCAAAAGGCACTGAGGCAAACTGACTCAAAATAGCGCGTCCAAGGGTCTCTGCTGTAATCGCGGTACCGTCAGAGATAAAAAACGCGGTTCTTATATTTTCTTCGTTATCAACTGTTAATGCTTTTTTATTTTGAATGGTAGTATTAGGGGATTCGGACGGGTTCTTTGAGTACATAACGTTGATACCTTGGTTGAAACCTCAATAGTATTCTTTAATCAGCGCTTAGTAGTGAACGCTTAATGATGGCTGCTTAACAATTTGTGATGTTTTGATGCATTCTCTAATGATGTTCAATTAGCCTTGCAGCATTTAATGCTTAATAGTTCAGTGCCATGCGTCTCATATTTATGCTTTATATTATACCCATAATAGCAGCCTAATAGTAATCAATGTTACAGGCGTACACTTAGAATATGACACCAAAACTAATTTGATTAAGAAAAATTTTACAGCAGCTCATCGATTGTATTATGACCCTATCTTATGCACTACATATATAGGTATAAAATATAGATATAAATTTTAATCCTACTTCAAAACCTTGTTGCTTACTGACAAAAGAATCCGCTAATTTTATTAGAAATGAGCAAAACTGTCAGATAAGCAGTAATCGATAGTCTTATTTCCATAATATTTTGCTAACCAACTTTTATGACTTCCGACATCAAATATGTACCAAGTCCCACAATTTGTATCTTTTTCATCATTATTTTGCTTTAACCCCTCGAAATTATCCAAATATAGCGGTATAATTGACCTTTATAATCCTTACTAAATAACCTTATTTTCTGGAGTTATCATGGCAGCGCAATCTACAGCACTTGTAATCAATCTAGATCAGCTAGGAAAAGACGATATTGAGACAGTTGGTGGTAAGAATGCTTCACTTGGCGAGATGATTAGCCATTTGTCTGATTTGGGCGTTAGTGTTCCAGGTGGCTTTGCTACAACTTCAGATGCGTTCAACCGCTTTTTGACAGAAACGGGCTTGCTTGACAAAATTAATCGCGAGCTTAAAGAGCTTGACGTTAATGATGTGAATAAGCTTGCTGCTACCGGCAAAAAAATTCGTAACTGGATTGTTGAACAAGAATTACCAAAAGACTTAGAGCAACAAGTGCGCAAATCATTCGAAGAAATGAGCGATGGCAAAGATATCGCCGTTGCTGTGCGCTCTTCTGCGACTGCTGAAGATTTACCAGATGCGTCATTTGCGGGTCAACAAGAGACTTTCTTAAACATTCGCGGTATTGATAACGTTCTTATCGCCATTAAAGAAGTATTTGCCTCCCTTTATAATGACCGTGCTATCTCTTATCGTGTACATAAAGGTTTCGAGCATGAAGGTGTTGCATTATCTGCTGCCGTTCAGCGCATGGTGCGTTCAGAAACGGGCGCAGCTGGCGTTATGTTCACCTTAGATACAGAAAGTGGTTTTGATCAAGTGGTATTCATCACCTCAAGCTACGGCCTAGGCGAGATGGTTGTCCAAGGCGCGGTTAACCCTGATGAATTCTATGTATCAAAACGATTACTTGCTAACGGTAAACCTGCGATTATTCGCCGCAACCTAGGTAGCAAGCATAAGAAAATGATTTATGGTGATGAAGGTAGCACCACCAAATCTGTAAAAGTGATTGATGTCGAAAAAGAAGATCGCATGCAGTTCTCTTTATCGACTGAAGAATTGAATTCACTTGCCAAGCAAGCGATGACCATTGAAAAGCATTACGGTCAAGCGATGGATATCGAGTGGGCAAAAGACGGCGATACCAATGAAATCTTTATCGTTCAGGCACGCCCTGAAACCGTTAAGAGCCGTCAAGACAGCAATGTCATGGAGCGTTATATCATCAATACTGGTGATGCTAAAATTCTATGTGAAGGTCGTTCAATCGGTCAACGTATCGGCGCTGGTAAAGTACGTATCGTTAGCAACCTAAACGAGATGGACAAAGTACAAGATGGCGACGTTCTCGTATCAGACATGACCGATCCGGATTGGGAACCAGTAATGAAGCGCGCCTCTGCTATCATCACTAACCGTGGTGGTCGTACCTGTCACGCAGCGATTATCGCTCGTGAGCTAGGCGTACCAGCAATCGTTGGTTGTGGTAATGCCACTGAATTATTGGTTGATGGTCAAGACGTAACGGTTTCTTGTGCTGAAGGTGATACTGGCTTTATTTATGAAGGTCAGATTGAGTTTGACGTACAGACTAACTCTGTTGAATCTATGCCAGAGCTTGCCTTTAAAGTAATGATGAACGTTGGTAACCCAGATCGCGCCTTCTCATTTACCCAAATGCCAAACGAAGGTATTGGTCTTGCGCGTCTTGAGTTCATTATCAACCGTATGATTGGTGTGCATCCAAAAGCATTGCTAAACATGAACAGCTTACCGCGTGAAATTGCACAAGCTATCAATGAGCGTATCGCCGGTTATGCTTCACCAGTTGATTTCTATGTGGATAAATTGGTGGAAGGTATCTCAACTCTAGCTGTAGCTTTTATGGATCAGCCCGTTATCGTTCGTATGTCAGATTTCAAATCGAATGAATATGCTAACTTGCTAGGTGGTAAGTTATACGAGCCATCAGAAGAAAACCCAATGCTTGGTTTCCGTGGTGCTAGCCGCTACGTATCTGATAACTTCCGTGACTGCTTCGAGCTTGAATGTAAAGCACTGAAACGTGTACGTGATGAGATGGGCTTGACCAACGTCGAGATTATGATTCCATTTGTACGTACGGTTGGTGAAGCCAAACAAGTGATCGATTTACTTGAGAAAAATGGTCTAAAACGTGGTGAAAATGGTCTGCGCATCATCATGATGTGTGAGCTACCGACCAACTGCTTATTAGCAGAAGAGTTCCTAGAGCACTTCGATGGTTTCTCAATCGGTTCAAACGACTTGACTCAGTTGACCTTAGGTCTTGATCGCGATTCAGGTATCGTCTCACATCTATTTGATGAGCGTGATCCTGCGGTTAAAAAGCTGTTATCGATGGCGATTGATGCTTGCCGCAAAGCTGGTAAATACGTTGGTATCTGTGGTCAAGGTCCATCAGACCATCCGGATCTAGCTTTATGGCTCATGGAACAAGGTATCAGCTCAGTATCATTAAACCCTGACTCAGTGCTAGATACTTGGTTCTTCTTAGCAGGTGAAGAAGTAAAGTAAGCTGCCGTCTAAAGGCTGCTTAATAAAGATTAATAGTAACAAGTAATACGAGTACACTTTATTATTAGGGTTTGTTTGCCACTCATCATTCATTTGAATGACATGGCACGCAAACCCTATGCTGTATTTAGCGCGCGAGTACATTTCTAAAAAAGACGACTTGTGAATTTTAAATACGCCCTAATATAGTGATCTAAGATATGACCAACGATGTAGGCAACTATGCAGATTTTCCTTGCTCGAAATAACGTCCAAGCCGGTCCATACACCTTGGATCAGCTCAATATTATGCTCACTTCTGGTGAAGTACAATTAGATGATTTGATCTGGCACGAAGGCTTAGATCAGTGGCAGCGCGTTGGTAATTTGACTAACAATCAAGCTTTTTATCGCCCTGCAGCTTCTCATATAGTAACGCCTGAGGTTAATGACTCTATTATCAATAATGTTACTATCTTCCCAGAAGATGATAGCGCAGATGCTAGTAAAGACAATAAGTCGGTATCGCTAGATCGCCTATATGGCAAACCTGAACGCTCAAAAGACACGAATAAAAGTACCAAAGCAGACATGACGACCAATCGTCAATATAAGCCAACTGGTAATGTCTCATTGAATAAGTCTGGTGCGACTAAGGCTGCTTCAGATAAAGTAGTTGGTGATGTCGTTCTGGCGCCTATTATGTCACGCCTATTAGCCACAGCTATTGACTGGCTATTACTGATTATTGCATTTTTACCTTTATTTATGGCTATAAATAAGCTGGGCGGTTTTCCTACAAACTTAGCGAGTATGGATCAAATGCTCGCTTTCTCTCTAAACTTAGCCGAAAAAATACCGCAAAGCACACAGCTGATATCGAATGTTATGTTGTTTGGCCTCGTTATTATACAGCTACTATTTATTGTTTTACGGGGACAGTCGATAGGCAAAGTTATTACCGGTATTCGGGTAGTCGATCAAACTACGCACCGTTTGCCTTCTTTTTTTAGACTGGTAATTATGCGTACTATTTTATTAGTACTTATCTATTTACCTTTTTTCACTACCTTTATATCCGCTATATTGTTAGCAGTGAACTACTATTTGGCATCGAAAAGCCCTAAAAATATCGGTTGGCATGATAGATTGGCTAAAACTCTAGTGGTGAAGGCAGATAGTAGTCAGTTGATTAAAGAGTCAAAAATAAAATAGCCCTTTTGTTGGTTATTAATAGTCCTTTTTTAATAACACCTTTTATAGTTGCGGTAAAAAGTAGCGTCTCAGCGTTGCTTTTTTATTGATTAAGAATAAATGTATCAGCTTAATAATTTTTATTAACAGCAGCGCATTGATTAACCTTTGTGTTCATCAGTGACTACTGTTATAATACGGCGCTTTATAAACTAAGCTTATTCTCTGTTAATTATTTATAATAATGGGTAGGATTTGAGCTTACCTTATAAATCTCCTTGCTATTAACATAGGGTTAATAGCTACTAATCCGTAAGGAGTCATAATGCGACATTACGAACTGGTGTTACTTGTACACCCAGACCAAAGCGACCAAGTGGTCGGCA
>NZ_JBAQQF010000077.1:0-8432 GCF_049295055.1 Psychrobacter sp.
GATGGTTGTTCGAAGTGTCTTGAAAATCATTAAGCTTAGCGCCGATACATATTTTACTCGGTCTAATTACTTTTAAATATTAGGTTGTAGTCATCACCGTTTAAGCGACAATTAATTTTGAATGTTATAAATCTGAAATAGATTTCGGAAAATTTAGGCCTCTAAAAAATACGTTTTTTGCTGAATTGAGGTTGGGTTCAAAAATCAGCATAGTGCCAAATTCACGAGGTTAGGTGTCATGATGACTTTTTGACTAGAAAAGGCTAGGTTGTGGTCAGATACGTATACGCAGTTTTAGGGCAGGGCACGGTTTGGGCACCAAATGGGCACCGCACCGAAAATGAGCTTTTTGACTGAGTAGATAAGCTTAACTATATTCAAAAATATATCTCGAGAATTTCTCTACAACCCCCGAAAATTAGACAAAAAAAAGCCTCACTGTGAAGTGAGGCTTTCTTAATATTTGGAGCGGGAAAAGAGATTCGAACTCTCGACCCCAACCTTGGCAAGGTTATGCTCTACCACTGAGCTATTCCCGCTAATTATCAACTAACTATTGCTAGATGATGATGGCGTATTATACGCAGTTTTTTGAGTCTGTCAACAGTCTCAATGCAAGAAAGTAAAATTTAGCAAAGTAGGCATGTTATTCCAGTATAGAACTATGATATAACAGATTGTTATAATATACATTCCAAAAGCTTTGCTTTATATAAATAAGCTGGAATATCATTTTATAATTAATTTTAACCGTATCAACAACCATGACTATTAATAACGATAAGTCTTAAGGATAAGCAACATGAGTAAGCAATATACCATCGCCGATTATTTATTTGATCGTGTCGCAGAGGCGGGCGCAACCGAGATATTTGGCGTACCCGGAGATTTTAATCTAACCTTTTTGGATAATATTCTCGTCTCTGATAAATTACGCTGGGTCGGTAATACCAATGAGCTAAATGCAGGTTATGCAGCTGATGGCTATGCACGAGAGCGTGGCTTTGCCGCTATGGTGACCACTTTTGGCGTCGGTGAGTTGTCCGCAATTAATGCGACCGCAGGATCTTTTGCAGAGTATGCGCCAGTGCTGCATATCGTTGGTGCGCCTAGTACGGCTTTGCAAGATTCAAAAGGTCGTATCCATCATACATTGGGTGACGGTGTGTTTAATCATTTTATTAAAATGGTAGAACCTGTGACTGTGGCACGTGCGCAAATTACGCCTGATAATGCCGCGTCTGAAATCGACCGTGTGATTCGTCTGATACTGAAAAAGCATCGCCCAGGTTATTTGATGCTATCACCGGATGTGGCAAAAATGCCTATTTATCCACCGACGACCAAGCTTGTCGATAGTGAAGAGGATATCACCAGCCAAGCGGCACTGGCAGACTTTAAGGAAGCGCTCATAGAGTTTTTACCGAATAAAACCACGACCTTGATGGCAGATTTGATGGTGCATCGTTTGGGGCTACAAAATCAGCTTAAGGCTTTAATCGCTGATACTGATATTCCTTATACGACGTTATCATGGGGCAAAACCTTGCTTGATGAAAATAGTGAGCGTTGGGCGGGAACTTATGCGGGCGTCGCATCGCGTCCTGTGGTTAAGGATATGGTTGAAAACTGTGAATGTTTGATAAAAATTGGTGTGCAATATACTGATACTACCACCGCAGGTTTTAGTCAAGATATTGATGAAAATGCGGTGGTTGACCTGCATTATGAGCGTGCAAGCATTGCAGGCAAAAACTTTGCTCCTATCGCTTTAAAAGATGCGTTACAAGTATTGCATCAAGTGATGACCTCAGGTATCAAAATTGTCGCCAAGCAGTTCTGTGAAGAAGTAAAGCCGCATGAGCAACATGGCAAGGATGATGAACCTATCCGTCAAGATGATTTATGGCATATCATTGCTGATGCGCTTGATGATAAAAATTTGGTATTTTCTGAACAAGGTACGGCTTATTTCGGTATCAGCGATGTGCGTCTGCCAGAAGGCGTGACATCTTATGGTCAGCCGATGTGGGGCTCTATCGGTTATACCTTGCCAGCAAGCTTAGGTGGTGCCATTGCTTCACCGCATAAGCGTAGTATATTACTAATTGGTGATGGCTCTGCTTTATTAACCATTCAGGAAATTGCAGTGATGATTCAAGAGCGTATCAATCCTGTGATTGTATTGATCAATAATGATGGCTATACCGTTGAGCGCGCGATTCACGGTGAAAATCAGTACTATAATGATATTCCTAAATGTGATTGGCAGCTGATGCCAAAAGCGTTTGGTGCTACTGATGATAATAGCCTATTGCTAAAAGTAGAAACAGCTGGAGAATTAAAAGCAGCTCTCAAGCAAGCAGCTGCCACCAAAGACAAGCTGGTGATGTTAGAGGTCATTGCTGATAAACATGATATCCCGCCATTACTTGCAGATATTTGCGCCGCGCTTAAACCTAAATAGCCTAAGTAGTATAAATAGCGTTAATTGGCATGTATAGATAAATTTCATTCATTAAAATTAGGGCGTGTCCTCATTTTGAAAATGGTGATAAAAATGAGATAAATTGTAGCCAAACAAGGAAAATAGTGCAGTTAATATCGAGATATGAACCAGCTATTTGACGCAGTTTGGCAAATATTTAGCCATTTTTAGCCCATTTAAAGTTTCATGATCAGATTGAGGACACGCCCTAAGCACTAAAAGCTTATAAATAACATAAGCTCTACTTAGTATCATTACTAAGTAGAGCTTTTTTTAAATATAAAAAGCGTTTTCTCTGTAAGTTTCCTGTAAATGAGATTTTTTTAACCAAATTGCTCAATATCGCCGTTTAATAAGGGCTGCCTGCCGGATTGTATGTTATAAAATACAGTCAGGTTTTTGATTTGGATAGTTTTAGTTTTTTGATACTTTGAGTACACTTGATCATTTTTAATATATATGGGCTGCAACCTGCAGGAGGGTAAAGCCAATACTGTCATAACAGTGAATAAAATAACGATTAAAATAGGGCTTAAAAAAGATGGATACCTTAAATATCCTTTATTTCGTAGGAGCAGTATTAATTTTTGCCAGTATTATGGCAAGTACATTATCAGCACGTTTGGGCGTTCCTTTATTATTATTGTTTTTAATGGTTGGAATGCTAGCTGGCGAAGAAGGTATTTTGGGTATCGAGTTCTCTCAGTATGCACTTGCCAACTTTGTAGGGCAGGCAGCTTTAGCCTGTATCCTGCTAGACGGTGGACTACGTACCTCATTTAAATCATTTCGCGTTGGTCTAAAGCCAGCTGTTACCCTTGCTACTTGGGGTGTCCTCGCCACTGTCATGATACTGGGCGTATTCGTGACTTGGTTACTCGATGTCGATTGGCGACTTGGGCTATTGATGGCAGCAATAGTCGGTTCGACCGATGCGGCAGCGGTTTTTTCACTGCTGCGTAATGGTGGCGTGAAACTTAACGACCGTGTCCAAGCCACATTGGAGCTAGAGTCTGGTGCTAACGATCCTTTAGCTATATTGTTAGTGACAGGATTGATTGCCTTAAATGTTGATCCTGCTGGACAAACGGTGTTAGGATTTTTAGGAATATTATTACAGCAATTAAGTTTTGGCTTAGGTATGGGTTTGCTGTTTGGTTATTTATTAGCAAGACTATTACCCAAGATACTGTTAGCAGAAGGCATGTATGCCATCTTAATCATGTCTGCTGGCTTGGCAGTCTTTGCCGCGACTAACCTTATCGGCGGCAGTGGGTTTTTGGCGATTTATCTCACCGGTGTGCTGATTGGCAACCATAAAGTACGCTCGACTGAGCATGTTATGCGAGTAATGGATAGCTTTGCTTGGTTATCACAGGCAGTGCTATTTGTCGTATTGGGTTTATTGGTGACCCCATCGAACGTTATCAATGTCTGGTATTACTCAGTTGCGATAGCCGCCTTTATGATTTTGGTTGCTCGTCCTATCGCCGTCTATACTAGCGTTAAGCCATTTAAGTTTAAAGATAGAGAAATTGGCTTTATCTCTTGGGTAGGTCTGCGGGGCGCTGTGCCGATTACCCTTGCCATTTTACCGGTGATGGCGGGGATAGATGGCGCTTTCATGTTATTTGATATTGCCTTTGGCGTGGTGGTTTTGTCTTTAATTTTGCAAGGCACGACCATTCCTGTGATGGCAAATTTATTTAAAGTGCGTATTCCAAGCAATAAAGACCCAGAAGAAGAACATGAGGTTTGGGTCTCGGATAAAGCGAGTATTACCTTATATGAGTTTGAAGTAAAAACCGGCGCATTTGCGATCGATCGTCATCCGATGGGCATCTCTCATCGCGTCAATCCTGACGAAATCAGCATCTTTGCCTTAGTGCGTAGGCAACATATTGTGATGGTCGAAGAAACGACCAAGCTTAAATGCGGGGATAGAGTGTGGTATGCGATGCGCGGTAACCATGCCAGCCAAATTGCTAAAATATTTAACGATACGACGTTGGACCTAAAAGCAATCGATGATTTTTATGGCGATTGGCTACTGTCACCGAGTGTGAAGCTTGGTGATTTACCGTTTTTTACCGGTATTATGACTTCGGAATCTTTGGTAGATAAGCTAAAGTCAAAATCTGAAGACAGCTCAAAAAGTATGTGGGAGCAAACGGTTGCTGAATATATCATCGATAACTTGGATATAAAGCCAGTATCGGGCGATACGGTGGCGATTAATGATGAATGGTCATTGGTGATTAAAGAAGTGGATGATAAAGGCAAGCTTAGAACGATTGGCTTAAAGCATGAGGAACTCGCCAAGGTTATTTAATTATTTATTTTATAATTTCTAGATACCAGCTTATTTCTTTGAACAATAAAAAGCCCTATTCATTATTAATAGGGCTTTTTGTTGCTTGTAATATTTTTTTAAAACCAGCTACTACCACATCAAATCATCTGGAATGACATAGGCCGCATAAGGATCGTCTTCTGCCAACTCGTCGTTTGATGTATCGTTAGATACCACCATAAAGCCTTCCATCTTCGAGTCGATACGATCTGCTAATGGACGAGGCAGTAGGGCATAGCTATCGTCTAAACGGGCAATAACCACGTGACCTGCGACGATTTGATCATATAGTTTTTGAGTGATATTGATTTTTTTAACTTTAGCATCATCGACAAACTGATAGCTGACGTCGCCGCTTGTCTCACTCAGTTGATGCTGCTTAATCATTTGAATAATATTGGCTCTTAGCATCTTATCTTCTAAAACCTGTTGTTTTTCTTGATTAAGCTTTTGATCCTTTTCTATCTTTTTAGCTTGGGCGTCTGCCAAGGTCTTTTTTGCTTCAATATTTGATGCATCGCCAGTACGCTTAGCATGCTGCGTCTGCTTGCTAATTTTATTGGCTTTTTTACTATCAACCAATCCAGCTTTTAAAAGTTGAGCCTGTAGGGCGTTTTTGGCCATATCTGTATTACCTAAATGAAACTAATAGATGAAAACTACTAGGTGAAATTATCTAAATCGAAATTATCGAAACTATAGAATCTAAAAGATCATGGTAACAAATTCTGCTAAGACATGTCATCAAATACACCGTTCTCATAACCTTAGGGAAAATATTAGGGATTAAAACTATCTTAATAATGACTTTCATCAATGTAGAGCGGCATTTTCAACCCATAATAAATAACTATCATCCAAAAAATGACTCTAATATTATATCAGCATCATAAAAAACCGCCAAATAAATTCATTATTTGGCGGCTCTTAAATACATTGGATTATCTACTAACTATAATAATAGTTATAACAAGAATTATAGCGATATATGCTGGGCTTCACCTTTCTCAACGGCAAGCTTAGCAGCAACGGATGCGATCGCTAAATCTTGCAAGCCAACACCGGTCCCATCAAAAATGGTAATTTCATCATCTGAGCGACGACCCGGATGCTCACCGTTGATCACATCACCAAGCGTCGTGATATCACTCTCTTTGATAGCACCCGACTTAATCGCATGCTGGGCTTCACCAATGGTAATCGATTGTGCGATTTCATCAGTGAATACGGTAGCAGATGCTATCAGGGCAGCATCAACTTCTTGCTTACCCTTGGTATCTGTGCCCATACAGGCGATATGCGTACCGGGTTTGATCCACTCTTTCATAAGCAACGGCTCAAACGCTGAAGTAATGGTAATGATCACATCTGCTTCTGCACATAACTGTTCGCGCTCAACGGCTTCAAACGGTACGCCCAATTCTTCAGCGATTTCTTGTAGACTGCTTAGACGATCAGCATCTTTATTCCAAGCAACTATCTTTTTAAAGTCACGTTGCTCAAGAGCGGCACGCAGCTGAAACGTAGACTGATGACCTGCACCAACCATACCAAGCACTTTACTGTCTTTACGTGCCAGATGGGCGATTGATACTGACGATGCGGCGGCAGTACGTACGGCCGTTAAGTAGTTACCACCAACTAGCGCGCGTAATTTACCGTTATCTGGATTGAATAAGAAAATCGTTGATTGATGGTTGGTCAAGCCTTTAGCTGCATTGCCTGGCCAATAGCCTCCTGATTTTAGGCCTAGCGATTTACCAGCGCGGTCAAAACCTGATTTAAAGCCGTATAGCGCATCAGCATAGCCAATCGCTTCACGTATGACAGGGAAGTTATAAGCGTCGCCGCGTGACATTGCTGCAAAAACATTTTCAACCGCGGTAAAGGCAGAAGGGCGATCAATCACTGATTTGCAAGCGGCTTCTGATACGATCAATAAGCCTTCGTTGTTAGCATTATTACTATTGTTTTCTTCACTCATGATAAATTCCTTTTTATTATAAAACGCCTAAATGAAAAAGGGGCTGTTGTAGGCTAAAGCTACAACAGCCCCTTTTAAATTAAACTGATAAAATGATACTAATTAAGCTTGCTGCTCTTAGTACATTTTACCGCGTGCAGATACTGGCCATACGGTTTCAACTTTGCCGTTACGGACACCAATATAAAAATCATGAACGTTACAGGTAGGATCACAATGACCCGGTACCAGTTTTAGCTTTTCATTTACTTTGAGTACGCCATGCGGATCGCTGACCACGCCATGCTCGTCTGAACACTTAACATATTCAACATCGTCACGACCGTAGATGAACGGTAGGCCACTATCAACTGACTGCGCTTTTAGACCGGCATCAACAATCGCTTTGTCAGGTTTTGCATGGCTCATCACAGACGTTAGGATAAATAAAGCGTTTTCCCACTCACCAGCATCAATACGGTTGCCGTCTTCATCTAAGATACGGCCGTAGTCGGCGTCCATAAATGCGTAAGAGCCACACTGTAATTCATTGAACACACCTGAATTACTTTCGAAGTAATAACTACCCGTACCGCCGCCTGAAACGAATTCTGGCTTAAGCCCGATTTCAGTCAATGCATCGATAGCATGTTGTACTTGATCGATAGCGACTTGAGTTTTAGCTTTACGATCGCTAAAGCTATCCATGTGCTGCATTGCACCTTGATAAGCTTGGATACCAGTGAAATGGATGTTTTCTGCAGCATCAATTGCTTTGGCGATTTCAACAACCGCTTCAGTGGTAGTCACACCACAACGACCCGCACCACAGTCAATTTCGATATAGCAATTAAGTTCAGTACCAGCTTCGGTTGCCGCCGCTGATAACTCAGCAGCACTATCGACGTCATCGACACAAACGGTGATTTTTGCACCCAACTTAGGTAAGTTAGCCAAACGCTTTAGTTTAGCAGGCTCGCGTACTTGGTTTGATACCAAGATGTCTTTGATGCCGCCACGTGCAAATACTTCTGCTTCAGAGACTTTTTGACAGCAAACACCAACCGCGCCGCCAAGATCTTCTTGCAAGTTTTGTACATCAACTGATTTGTGCATTTTACCGTGGCTACGGTGACGCATATTATGGGCTTTAGCATAATCACCCATTTTTTTGACGTTACGCTCAAGGGCGTCAAGATCTAAGATCAAACAAGGGGTTTGAATGTCAGCTTCGTCCATACCAACAGCGGCGGGTACGTTGTAACCTACTTCTAATTCTTCAGTAATCATTTTAATTCTTCCATGTGGTTAGTTAGTGTTATAAAAAGCCGTTTAAACTTGCGCATTATTTACGCTGAGTTAACGCTTAATTTTCGTACAAATGATGCTTAGTTATTGATGCCTAATATTTAGTTCTAAGCGCCTAGTTATAGGTAACCAGTTTTAAGTCATTAGTTCCAAGGCAATTTATCAAGATCAACGTTGCCACCAGTGATGATGAGGTAATCCCCCCTAAAAATAAGAACACCTAGAAATAGAGAGTAGCTGCTAAACTACCAGCAGGAGATTCTTATGAAAAAGACCCGCTTTAGCGACAACCAGATCGTCAACATTCTAAAACAAGCAGA
>NZ_JBAQQF010000078.1:0-31804 GCF_049295055.1 Psychrobacter sp.
GTCATGTCTTTGTTCTTAACACTTTTGATCACTTGCGCCCGGAAGTCTGCAGAATAAGTCATCGTTATTAATATCTTTCTCTCAGTTTTAAAAGCATTGTATCTTATTTATAAAAGACTGACTATACTTTTTTATTTAGGACTGATCATATTAGGCTGTGTTAGTGATGAGATGAATATTTAGTAATAAATGAGTTAAAACTTCTATTATGAGCTATATGCTAGTTCTAGATAATAAGCTTGGTTTTATTCATTATCGCCCTTGAAATTTGGGCTTTTAGGTCAATGTAGCTAACTACCATTATAAATATAATTACGATAAAGATTGTGCTAATTATTAGAGAACCTAAACGTAACTAACTATACGTTTTAATCACATATTTTAATACCATATTGTCATTATAAAAAATCATAGGAATCCATATGTCTAACGCTGAAACCGATGCGCAAATTATCAATCCTGAAATGCCTGATGTACCTTTACATGAACCGAGTAAAATTAACTTAGCAGATTATAAAAAGCCAAGCTTCGATGTTGAAACCGTCGATTTAGATATTAGGTTGTTTGAGGATCATGCACAGGTAGATAGCACCCTAAAGATGGTGCGTCAAACCGCAGGAGATATCATTTTATTTGGTGAGGATTTAGAGCTGCTGTCCATTACCATGAACGGTGAGCCGTTGACAGCTGAGCGTTATCAGCAAGCAGCCGGTAAGCTGACGATTACTGATGCGCCTGATGAGGTAATGTTAGAGATTCAGGTTCGTATCTGTCCGCAGACCAATACGGCGCTTGAAGGCTTTTATATGGCGGGTAGTGGCGACGATACGATGTTTGTCACACAGTGTGAGCCAGAGGGCTTTCGTAAGATTACCTTTTATCCAGACCGTCCTGATGTACTAGCGATATTTACCACCCGTCTTGAAGCTGATAAGCGTTATCCAACGCTATTGGCCAATGGTAATTTGATCGAAGCGGGCGAGGTTGCAGATGCGCCAGAGTGTCATTATGCGATTTGGCATGATCCAACCAATAAGCCAAGCTATCTATTTGCCTGCGTGGTTGCTGATTTAGATGTGCTGACGGATTCTTATACCACGAGCGAAGGTCGAGATGTGTTGCTCGAGGTATATGCAAAGTCTGCCGATATCGATAAGTGTGATGTCGGGATGCAAGCGCTGAAGGATTCAATGGAGTGGGATGAGGTCAATTATGGCCGTGCCTATGACTTAGATCGCTATATGATTGTCGCCGTTAGTCAGTTCAATATGGGCGCGATGGAGAACAAAGGGCTGAATATCTTTAATACTGCTTGTGTGTTGTCCAGCCCTGAAACCACCACTGATAGTCGTAGCTTTAGTGTAAAAGCCATTATCGCCCATGAATACTTCCATAACTGGACGGGCAATCGTATCACTTGTCGTGATTGGTTTCAGTTGTGCTTAAAAGAAGGTTTTACGGTCTACCGCGATCAGTCGTTTTCAGCCGATCAGCAGTCGAGTGCCGTACAGCGGATTGATGATGTCGCTACCTTGCGCGCCCATCAGTTTGCAGAGGATGCAGGACCACTGGCCCATCCAGTGCGCCCAGAAAGCTTTGTTGAGATTAATAATTTTTATACCACCACCGTCTATGAGAAGGGCGCTGAAATTGTCCGTATGATTGCCAATACCTTGGGACCATATAATTTCCGTAAAGGCACAGATGAGTATTTCCGTCGTTATGACGGGCAAGCGGTGACGGTTGAGGACTTCTTATCAGCGCTTAGTATCACTGATGATAAAATCGAAAACTTTATCGATTGGTACCGCCAACCCGGTACGCCAGTGGTCTCTGGTCATCAAAACTATGATAGCGCCACGCAAACGTTAACCATTACGTTGAGTCAGCAAACACGTCACGTGAGTGGTTTTGATGCGCCAAAACCATTGCCAATTCCGGTCGCGACGGCGTTATTTGATAAAGACTCTGGCGCTATTATTGCCGAGCGTATGTTGCTATTAGATCAAGCCACACAGACCTTTGTATTTGAAGAGGTAACTAGTGATCCTGTCGTATCTTTGCTACGTGATTTTAGTGCGCCAGTACAGCTTAATTATGATTATCAAGATGAAGATTTGGCATTTTTGCTCAAGCACGAAAACAACGGTTTTAATCGCTGGCAAGTGACGCAGATGCTGGTAAACCGTATTTTACTGCAAACACAGGGCGCAAAAAGCAGCCCTGAGGTTTATATAACCGCACTAGCACAGACATTGCCAGCGCTAGCAGGCGAAGATGCGATGCTGGCTGCACGCTTGCTTGACATCCCATCAGCACAAGAGCTAGCTGCTGCTATTCATAAAGATTATGATCCAGAGTTGATTAAAGCGCAGCGTGAAGGCTTATATCAGCAGGTCGCAGATGCTATGAGAGATCAGTGGGCAGCGCTTTATAAACAGTTGCCAATGCAGTCTTATGAAGATAGCGCAGAAGCTCGCGGCAAACGTGCCTTGCGTAATGTAGTGTTAGACATGGCATTGACTGCCAACGTTGAAGGTGCGGCAGAATGGGCGCAGCAGCAGTATGACAATGCCAGCTGTATGACTGAACGTTTTGGTGCGCTAAAAGTCATGATTAATCATCAAGTAGCAAGTGCTGATGATTATTTGGCTGATTTTTATAAGCGTTTTCAAGCTGATGATTTGGTTATAGATTTATGGTTCAGTGTGCAGGCATCTGCCGATAATGTCAGTACCGATATTATCCAATCGTTATTAACGCATACAGATTTTGATTGGAATACACCCAATCGTATACGTTCAGTGATTAGCGCCTTTACCTCGCAGCCAACGGTGCTATGGACGCAAGAAGGTTTGGATATTTATATGGGTGTGATTAAAAAACTAGATGAATCTAACCCTATGATAGCCTCGCGCTTATTACAAGTACTGGCACGCTGGAATACCTTGGCTGAGCCACGTCGTCAAATGGCGTATGATCAGTTAATTGACTTACAGCAACAGGTTTCCTCTAAACATGTGCATGAGAGCTTAACCAGTGTATTAGGGGCAGCGACTGAGTAATACCCAGCAAGCTATTTCATAAGCTAAAAAGTATAAAAAATCCCGTCTGACATTCTAGTGTCAGACGGGATTTTTTATGAGTTACTTAGTTCTTGATAAATTACTTGATTCTTTATAAGTTGTTTCTCAAGTATTAAGTATCGCTAATTACTATTAACGGTTAGGCAATACGTCTTTTACCATATCGCGTAGATCGTGTAGTGCTTTGACGGTGCTATCCCAATCGAGGCAACCATCGGTAATCGACACGCCGTATTCTAGCGCATCTAAGTCAGCGGTCAGTTTTTGATTACCACCTTTTAGATGGCTCTCAATCATCATGCCGATGATAGATTTATTACCGTTTTTAATTTGCTCTGCGACGTTTTGGATAACCATTGGTTGCAAGTAAGGGTCTTTACCTGAGTTGGCATGACTTGAGTCAATCATAATCTTGCCGCTGGTTTTGCCTTCAGCTAAGGCATTCTCAACTTGTTCAACGGCTGTTTCATCATAGTTAGGTTTGCCATTACCACCGCGCAATACGACGTGAGCATAAGGGTTGCCTTTAGATTTGATGATACATACTTTACCGTCTGATGACAGACCTAAGAAGCTATGTCCGGCTTTTACGGCTTGCATGGCGTTGACAGCAACGGTCATACCACCATCCGTACCATTTTTGAAGCCAACTGGGCACGATAAGCCTGAGCTCATTTCACGATGTGTTTGGCTCTCAGTAGTACGTGCACCAATCGCTGACCAGCTGATCAAATCCTGCATGTACTGCGGCGTGTTCGGGTCAAGCGCTTCAGTTGCGCACGGTAAACCTTTTTCATTTAAATCAAGCAGGAGCTTACGAGCGGTACGTAGACCTTTTTCGATATCAAAGCTGTCATTCATATCAGGGTCATTAATCATACCCTTCCAGCCGACGGTCGTCCGTGGCTTTTCAAAATAGACACGCATCACAACGAATACGCTATCTTCGATCTCTTTTGCCAATATGGCTAGGCGGTCGGCATATTCGTGGGCGGCTTTGATATCGTGAATAGAGCAGGGGCCAATGACCACAAACAAGCGCTTATCTTTGCCATCCAAGATATTTTGGATAGTATGGCGACCATTTAAAACGGTTTTATAGGCTCCGTTTGATAAAGGTAGCTCAGTTTTTAGCTCAGCGGGTGTGATTAAAGGAATGAACTTTTCAATATTCACGTCGTCAATATCTGCATTATGGGTAGCTGGTGTTGTCATGATTATATATCGTCTAGCTAATGTATAGGGAGCTTCATTATGCGCACAAAAGCGCCAGTTGACAAGGGCAGTCGAGCAGTTAATTAACTGCTAACTGGAATGCTCAGGCTAAAACTTCGTTATACTTAAAGAATAAGTACATTATTATGCAAGCATTAAATCAAGCTATTTAGTGCTTCTCTAGACTTGAGTTTCTATTTATTGAAATGCGTTACATGCATGTGTTTGTTAGTAATTAGTACTGGATTTTATAGGGTAATTTCGCTATTTTTAGCATCGTCACGTATGATGACGCTATAAACAACTGAATTCGAACATAATAAACGATGCTAAGGTGTCTTTTGATTGGCATCCTATAATTGATTTCATATGCTATATTTTATGATAGTCATATTTTGTCTTTCGTACTATTTTAGCTGTAACATTTTAACTGCACTACTTTAATATTAAGAGCTTGTTATGACAGATTCTGCCACGCCTTCTCAATATCCTGATTTAACAGCACAGACTGACACTTATCCTGAGGTAGCTGATGTAATAGCTGTGCCACTTGTTATCGGTATCGTCGCTGGCGAGGTGTCAGGGGACAGTTTAGGCGCAGATTTTATGCAGCAGATGAATAATCTACGCGATGATATTATTTGGGTCGGCGTTGGTGGTACGAAAATGCAAGCGCAAGGGCTGCAAAGTATCTTTCCATTATCACGTTTGGCAGTGATGGGCTTGGTAGAAGTGATCGCTCAGTTGCCTGACTTACTGAAGGCGCGCCGTGAGCTTTTGGCTGCTTTTAAAACAGCAAGTATTGATTGGTTTATTGGTATTGATGCCCCTGATTTTAATCTAAGGGTCGCCAAAAAACTCAAACCCCAAGGCGTATTTTGTGTGCAGTATGTCAGTCCTTCAATCTGGGCATGGCGCGAGTCGCGTATCCATAATATTAAGGCGGCGACCAATTTAGTGTTGTGCCTATTTCCGTTTGAGTTGCCGGTATATGAGCGTTATAACCATTCGGCGATATGCGTCGGTCATCCGCTAATGCGTACTATTGATCAAACTTTGCTAGAGACGCCAATCAATCAACGTCGTAGCGAGCTGGTCTGGCACAATGATGGCTTGCAGCAGTTCTTTATTGATCGCTTTGATGAGGTCAGTCAGCTTATTTGTGTAATGCCAGGCTCTCGACGTGGTGAGATAACGGCTATATTGCCGTTAATGCTCGATGGCATTCAAAAGCTGATTTTATTAGATCCAAAGCTATGTTTTATTATTCCAACCGTCGATCAAAATCATCAATATATCGTCCAAGAAGTCATCGATAAGCGTTCAGAGCAATTACGTAAAGCCATTGTGGTGGTCTATGATGACAGCCAACCTACTTTTAGTCAGCAAGCGATGGCAGCATCGGATATGGTCATGCTGGCATCAGGTACTGCAACGCTTGAAGCGATGCTGCTTGAGCGGCCGATGGTGGTTATTTATCAGTTAAACCAGCTGACCTATCAGATTGCTAAGCGTCTGGTGAAAGTGCCTTATGTGGGTTTACCAAATATCTTAGCGGCTACAGAGATTGTGCCTGAGCTTATCCAAGAGCAGGCGAGTGGCGACAATATTTGCCGTACCGTCATGCGTCTATTGCAACCACGAGCCTATGCTGAGCAATTAAAGGCGCTGATTGACACTAAGCATTTATTACAGCAACAGAGTAATCATGACCCTGCTGATAGCGTGATTGAGCAATGGTTTCTTCACAATAGCCATCAAGATGGTCGCTAGTCTGAATATCTAAACGCGCATTATAGAGCGCAATTAATAAACAAAAAATTATAAGTGACCAGTATCATGCAGTGTAGAGAAAACCATATTATTCAAATTGAAAGAGCTATTGAACAAGTTGATATTAAAGGTCAATACATCCAACTGGCTAAGCCTATCCATTTGTCTGGTCAATTAAATATTACTGAGTTACTGGCGCAATATTCAATACATCCGACACAGAGCTTGGCTAGCTCAACGCTACAAATTGGCGTGGATGAGGCAGGGCGTGGACCATTATTGGGTAGCGTTCATGTCGCTGCTGCGATATTACCACGCACTTGGTCAGGGCTGATTGAGAGGCAGCCGTTAAAAGATACCCCTTTATCGATACTGATAGACTCCAAACAGCTGAGTGAAAAGAAGCGTGATATGCTGTATCCATTGGTGCAGCAGCAGGCAGTTGGTTATATCATTGCTGATATTCAAGCGGCAGTGATCGATCAGGTGAATATCTTACAAGCGACCATGCTTGGTATGCGCTTATGTACTGAAGTCTTGTTAGAAGCAGTCGCTAAGCATTTGACCAACATCAAACAAGATGTCAGTAACATGTCTGATGCTATGAAAGTAGAGGTATTATTCGATGGTAATCGTTGTCCTGATTTAGACTATGCAAACCTTAACCAATTAGGCATAGCAGAGTCATCGATTGATTGCCAAGCTTGGGTTAAAGGGGATGCCCGTCATACCAGTATCGCGGCGGCCAGTATCTTAGCAAAAGTCAGCCGTGACAAAACCATGTATGCGCTTGATGCTGAATACCCTAAATATGGTATTGCTAACCATAAAGGCTATCCGACCAAGGCACATATACAAGCTATACAGGATTATGGTGTATTATCGATGCATCGACGTAGTTTTGCACCAGTGAGAAAAGCACTTGAAAGCTAGCGTTAATAGACTAAAGCTAAACTGATAGTAGTACTTATAATAAATAGCCTAAGTAATATTAAAATAGTCATTCAAAGATAAAAAAACTGCCTACTCATTATAAAAGTAGACAGTTTTTATTTAGCTCTTTAATAAGTACGAAGCGTTTAAAATTTAAAACAATGCTTAAAATGATGAGTTTGGCTGCTGCAAAAAGACTTCTTCTTCATCAGTCGACTCGCTGTTTAGGGCGTCGTTACGATGTGGATAACGTCCAAACTGCTCAATGATTGCTTGATGAGCATGGGCAAAGTCTAGCGTGACAGGCTCATCAAGCTGCTCAAATAGGTATAAATAGCGTGCCTGAATCACAGCTGATTCTGAATGCATAAATGGCATAACCATAAATTTACGGCATTGCGCTGGTAGGTCATTAAATGTAGGCTGATGAATCGCTTCTTGCGCCAGTACCAATGCCATACTATCTTGTGCAAATGCCGATGCTTGCCCGCGACATAGATTGCGTGAGAACTGATCTAAAACAATAATCTCAGCTAAACGTCCCGCTAGATTAGTAGTTAAATCATCCGTACTGGTATAAGTATTGATCGCTGGCTGCCCGGCAGTGTGTCGCCAATGTGCACATTCGCCCTGACAGGCTGCCTGCCAAATCTTGCCGAACTTATCCGCAATTTGACTGTCAAACTTCTCATCTGCTATGAACCAATAAGCTTCATTATCCTTATCAAACCAAAAGTCTAATACCGCACGTGCATCAGGATGAAGACGCGCTACGTTCAGATTAACTGAATCAAGCTGGGTGAAATCAGGCTGATTTAGTGCGCTAGAATAATCGGTTGAGAGTGACATAAGCTATTCTATTTATGAAAAGTTTGTACTACTATAGCGCAATTATTTGGTCGCGTCATAATGCTGTCAAGTATCAACGACAATCCGTAAGATTTCGCTTATATCTATTGTCACTGCTACGTCAGTTGCGCCGACTATGACTCTTATCAATATTAATATCAAAAGCTATTAGGTTATCTATTATGAATGTATCCGCTACCGTACCATCTATAAATGTACCGACTCCTTATTATCTGCTTGATGAAACGGCAATCGTTGCAAACATGCAGATTATTGCTCGTTTATGTGAGCTATCCGGCGCAAAAGCATTATTAGCGTTGAAATGCTTTGCCACGTGGGGCGTGTTCGACATCATGCAGCCATATTTACATGGCACAACCTCATCCTCACTTAATGAAGTCAGACTTGGCTACGAAACTTTTGGAAAGGGTAAGAATAGCGACAATAAAAAAGAGACCCATGCCTATAGCGTAGCGTATAGCGCAGATGAAATCCCTGAAGTGTTAAAGTATGCCGATAAAATTATCTTTAATTCTATTTCACAATTAACTGCTTTTAAAGACCAAGCCCATGCGCAGGATATCCCAGTAGGCTTACGTCTTAATCCTAAAACCAGCAATTCATCATTTATCATTGCTGATCCTGCACGTCCGTTTAGTCGTCTTGGCGAACATGATAAAGACAGCATTACAGCAGTTTTAAAAGATATCACTGGCGTCATGATTCATAATAACTGTGAGAACGACAGCTATGAGGCGTTTAGCATAAGCTTAGCGGATATTGAAGAGCGCTTTGGCGATGTTTTACGGCAGCTTGATTGGGTGAGTTTAGGCGGCGGTATTCATTTTATAGCACCTGATTATCCGCTAGAAAAGCTGGCAGAACGTTTGAAATATTTCAGCGAAAAGTATGGTGTACAGGTTTATCTTGAGCCGGGTGAGGCAAGTATTCATGGCGCTGGTAGCTTAGTAACTACCGTTTTAGATGTTTTGCACAATGAAAAAAACCTAGCGGTAGTAGATTCATCCATTGAAGCGCATATGCTTGATTTACTGATTTATCGTGAGTCTGCACCGATAGCGGCGATTAATAGTGATTTAATCAATATTGCGCCTCTTGATATCGACCCTACCAATATTGCACCCATAAGTGATAATGCTGAATCAGCAGACCATACGATTATCTACGGTCGTTCTTGCTTGGCAGGTGATATTTTCGGTGAATACGCTTTACCAGAAAATCTGCAAATAGGTGACACTGTCACCTTTGGCAATGCTGCCGGTTATACTATGGTGAAAAAGAACTGGTTTAACGGCGTCAATATGCCAGCGATTGTCATTCGTCGTCTTGATGGCACGATTGATATTCAGCGCGAGTTTGATTATCAAGATTATAAGGCGAGCTTGTCTTAATATTTATCCTTAATTTTTAATACTCGTTCTTAACGATTTGACGTTATTTTAGCGGATAACTAAATGAATAGATGATTTAAAATATCATTCATTTATTAATACTTTCCGAAAGTATGGCAAAAATTGTTATAATCGCTTTGGGCGAGAATAGTGGTTTTTGCCCGTCGGGTGCGTGGGTTTTCCTCGGTCTTCCTTTTTAATTCACGCATATCATTCACTCGTTTCTGTTTTTAATAGCCAATACAATGGCGATAACAGGGGCACAAAGGAGGATTGTGGCATTGACTACACAACACAATACATCAGCTAAAAAAGACGTACTCATCATCGGTGCCGGCGGTGTCGCTCAAGTCGTTGCGCATAAATGTGCAATGCATAACGACGTACTTGGCGACATTCATATTGCCTCACGTACAAAAGATAAATGTGACGCCATCGCTCAAAGTGTCGTAGAGAAAGGTAGCTTTAAGCAGCCTGCTACTTTGCATACCCATCAAATCGACGCGCTAGACATTCAAGCACTTATCGCGCTCATAAAAGAAACTGGCATCCAAATCGTCATTAATGTTGGCTCACCTTTTCTTAATATGAGCGTACTAGAAGCTTGTATCGAGACGGGCGTCGCTTATATTGATACCGCGATTCATGAAGATCCGCGCAAGATTTGTGAAACCCCGCCGTGGTATGACAACTATGAGTGGAAGCGTAAACAGCGCTGTGCGGATAATAATATCACCGCCATTTTAGGTGCTGGTTTCGATCCCGGTATGGTCAATGCCTATGCCAGACTTGGCTATGACATGATGGATGCAGGTTCAGTCACCGATATCGATATCATCGATATTAATGCGGGCAGCCATGGCAAATACTTCGCGACTAACTTTGATCCTGAAATTAACTTCCGTGAATTCACTGGTACGGTTTACTCTTGGCAGGACAGTAAGTGGCAGTCTAACAAGATGTTTGAAGTGAAGCGCACTGATGACTTACCTGTCGTCGGTATGCAAAACAGCTACCTAAGTGGTCATGACGAAATCCATTCGCTATCAGCCAATTTAGATGTGCCAAACATTCGTTTTTGGATGGGCTTTGGTGAGCATTATATCAACGTCTTTACCGTGCTACAAAGCTTAGGCTTATTGTCGGAGCAGCCAGTGACTACCGCTGAAGGCTTAGAAGTTATTCCGCTAAAAGTCGTTAAAGCGGTACTCCCTGATCCAAGCTCGCTTGCGCCAAACTATACTGGCAAAACCTGTATCGGTGACAAGGTTAAAGGTAAAAAAGACGGCGTTGATACTGAGGTATTTATCTATAATATCTCCGACCATAAAGAAGCTTATGAAGCCATGGGTAGCCAAGGTATCTCTTATACAGCTGGCGTGCCACCCGTTGCTGCTGCGATGTTAGTTGCTACTGGCGAGTGGGATGCGGGTAAGATGGTCAACGTTGAAGAGCTTGATGCTAAGCCGTTTATTAATCTATTAAACGAGATTGGTTTACCGACGCGTATTCAAGATAGCGAAGGCGATAGACTATTGGCGTTTGATATTTAAATCGCTTTGCAAATCGCTTGTTATTCGTTAAATAAAAAAGCACTCTATTGAATCTGATTCGATAGGGTGCTTTTTTGTATAGCTGCTCCTATAATAAAAACGAGTATCATAAAACTAATAATGATAAATGGCATAAGGAGAAGCCCTTGTCTTTAGAACAGTATAAAGTCTTTAATTTAATTACGGATGTAACCGAGTTAAAAGTATTACTGATTTTAGAATCTCCTCATCTCAATGAATATATCCATCAGCATCCAGCGGCAGGAGAGTCAGCGCTTGAGCTCACTCAGTTTTTGATTGCTCAAGGATATTTGAGCGATTTTGATCCGCAATTACCAATAGGCTGTAATATTAAGGCATTAAATTATAAGCCACTTGGCATTTTAAATTGCTCGACATTACCACTGAATAAAGCATTTTATCCTTGTACTTTAAGCAGCGATGATTTATCACACGTGAATGAGTTATTGGCTATCAAACAAAGTTTAAATCAAAGTAATCCAAAAAAATCACCTGTAGATTTGAAGGAAACTGGGGTTTTTAAAGACTTTGTTAGCCGGTTGACTCAAGTGCTTGAGCAAGCGCCATCTGATGTTCTTATTATACCTTGTGGCGATACGGCGATTGGATTTATGAATAATTTTAAAACCATTTATCAAAAGCCTTTGACGGTCTTAGATGGTTTGACGCATCCCACTGAGCCAGATTGGGCTGAGAAAATAGCCACTATTGATTTGACCGACTGCATTGCGCCTGAGACACTGCCTTAATTGTAATAGCAGTTTATAAAAGAGAAGAATTTATTCATGAGCATTGATGAAAAAACTCCCGTGGAGACGCCAAAGGTTACTATAGATGCTGTCAGAGAATGGCTGATTCAAACCACGCGGCTTTTTGCCAAGTTCGCCATTATACTTCTCATAGTTGGTAGTGGCTTAATATTAAGTTTTGCGTTGCATTTGCCACTTTATGTGTCTTATAGCCTCGTCCTGTTAATCGCTGCCGTTTTATTTATCATGCTCATTATGGTATCGATTAAAAATATCGTTTATCTCTACTTGAAAACCAGTGTCTGGGGTCAAATTGTTCTGTATTTACTGGTCGGCTTACTCAGTGCGCGCGCGTATCTTTGGGCAATTGGAGAAGTCAATCGGATATTCTTGGTTGACCCTAGTAATCTAGCGCTTACCACTAGTGTATTGACAGGCATCTTTTTCTTTAAATATGCCATCATGGCATTACTCGGTAGCTATCTGATCGCTATCGGCTTATATTTTTATATTAAGCAAATAGACAAGTCAGCGATAAATAATCGCCAGCCTTTAGGTAAAAAAGTGCTCTCAGGCATCGCTTTTGTATTTATCACGAGCATAAGCTTAGTTGCTGCTGGCAATGTCTCCAGATATAGCGACGTGCTAATTCAGGCCTTTGCGTTAAAAATAGATTTCTATAGCCATTACACTTGTACAGGTGAGGACTTTCAAAACATAGAAGGCGTTTTATTCTTATCAGCCAGTGATGTTTTGGTCGCAAAAGAGATTGAGTCAATGAAGTGGGCGTTTAAAAAGGTAAAATGTGAGACTTAATATCTAATGCAATCTCGAACCATCATTGCTCCACACATCAGTACCGTATCCCTCATTTAAAAGTAAACCCTGTCGCTCCCAGCTCGTGTATTCATTATCGTTGCTGTAAATTCTATACATAAATCATGATAACATGCGCCCGTAATTTTCTAATAAATACAACGCTATAAGATCCGGTCCGCTCATTTTATATATTGAAATGCAAGGAATGCATCCATGACAGACCCATCGGACGATAAGTTATCCAAAGTCCCTAAACAAAACGCCCAATTAGCAAACGAGCAGAGCCAGAAGGTACAAACGCCATTTGAGCGCAGTCAATTTGGTGGCTCGCAACGTCAGTCTAAAAATCTTGATGATGAGAGGCCCATATCACGCAGCGACCTCAAAAAAGGCGCACAAGAGCTCTCTAAAAATACGGTCGCCCATATCAATTGGAGCGTATTAATCATCTCATCGCTAGTGATTGTTGCTTTTTCTATATGGGCAATCGTAATGCCTGATGGTGCAAGCACCACCATGAAAATGATGGTTGATTGGATATCAACTAACCTCGGTTGGTATTATGTGATCACTATGGTGATGGTTATTGGGTTTGTACTTTGGGTCGCTTTATCTAAAGCGGGTAGCGTACGCCTTGGTCCTGATGATTCGCGCCCGCAGTATAAGCTGGGTACTTGGGTGGCAATGCTCTTTGCTGCTGGGGTTGGCATTGATTTGCTGTTCTTCTCAGTCACTGGTCCCGTGGTGCAATATTTGACGCCGCCATCAGGCGATGGTGCGACTGCCGATGCCATGCAAAATGCGGTTGTTTGGACGATGTTTCATTACGGTATCGCTGGCTGGGCGGTATATGCGTTACTGGGCATGGCCATGGGCTATTTCGCCTATCGCTGGGATATGCCATTATCGATTCGAGCGGCGCTCTATCCACTGTTTGGTAAACGAGTCAATGGACCTATCGGTCATGGCATTAGTATCTTAGCTTTAGTCGGTACGGTGTTCGGTGTAGCGACTACCATGGGTATCGGTGTAGTACTGCTCAATGTTGGCTTCTCAAAGATTTTTGGCTTAGAGGAAGGCATGACACTACAAATCGCCTTGGTTATTGGTGCAGTTATGCTAACTATCGCGGCGACCACCTCAGGCGTTGACCGTGGTATCCGCTGGATATCTGAGCTCAATCTATGGAGTGCGGTAGCGATGATGGCCTTTATTCTCATCGCGGGCGAGACCGCATTTTTATTAAATGCGCTGGTCGAAAACTTAGGTCAATTTTTTGTTACTCTGCCTGCGCGTATGTTTAAAACCTTTGCTTATGTGCCCGGTAGTAGTGAATGGATGGGCGGTTGGACGCTGTTCTTTTGGGCGTTTTGGCTAGCGTGGGGGCCATTTGTCGGGGTCTTTCTTGCCCGTATTTCCCGTGGTCGTACGCTACGTGAGTTCGTTATTGCTGCGATTACCGTACCGGTATTATGTGACTTTATTATCGTCTCTTTCTTCGGTAACTCAGCCCTTTATGAGATTTTACAAGGCAATACTGCCTTTGCTGAGCTGGCAGTAGAAAGCCCTGAGCGCGGCTGGTATGCCTTGCTTGAAATGTTCCCAGGATCGACTTATTTAGTGATATTAGCCACCTTCTCAGGATTACTATTTTATATTACCAGTGCCAACTCAGGTGCGATGGTGATGTCGAATTTCTCCGCTTCTATTCCAGACCCATCAGAAGACGGCCCGAAATGGCTACGTATATTTTGGGCAGTATTGACGGCGGTATTGACCATATCGATGCTGATAGCTGGTGGTGTCATCACTATGGAGTACGCCACGCTTATCTTTGCGTTACCAGTGACTATTATCGTTTATCTAGTAATGTTCTCTTTTTATAAGGCGTTAAAGATAGAGCAGGCCGAGCGCGAAGGTAAAGTCTTGCGCCGTCCTTCTATTGCACCCAGTGGCGGTCATATACCGGAGCGCTCATGGACGCAGCGCTTGGGACAAATGCTCACTTATCCCTCTAAACGCGAGTCTATCAAGTTCCTTGAGCGTACCGTACGCCCTGCGCTTGATGATGTCGCCAATGAATTCCGTCGTCAAGGCTACGATGTTGAGCGCGTTAACGCCGACCACGATGGCAACGCAGCTAATGCGACGGCTTTTGTTGGTAATACGAATATCATCGCCGCCTCGGGGCCTTTGTTACGCTTATCAACCGCGGCTATGGATGATTTTTATTATCAGGTTGCTATGGTCAAGACGCCAGCACCTACTTTTAGTGGCAAAATGGCAACTGATAGCGATGTGTATTATCGACTTGAGGTGACCACGCAAACCGGTTCAGGCGGTTATGATTTGACGGGATTGACCAAGCAGCAAGTCATTGATGATGTGCTTGAGCAATATCAAGCTTATCTTACTTTTTTGAATGCACCTGTGGAAGCTGATGCAGAGCTGACTGCAGCGACGCCGATAACAGGTAAGGATTAATAAGGCTCTATAAATAATGAGGAGCCAATCCCGCCATTCGTTATTATCTGCCATACCCGCTAGGGCAGTGGCTATAGGCGATTCAGGTTGCTGCTACCGCGACACCCTGACCTGCCTAGCCTTTGCAACCTAGCAGTTATGGCAGGATAACCGCTACTGTCGGGGCTAAAGAGCCTTGTTGTAGCGAGAGCTATTTATATTTTCAAGATTTTTTTGTTATAGACAGGAATTTTGTCTGATTAAAAATTTGTTTGAATAGTTTGATGATATAAGACTTTAGTCTATAGTTTTATAATCTAATAACATGTATATTATCTAATAATTATATCTTTAAAGGTTTCGGAGTCATCAACTCCGAATGTCGCCTGATAAGCGGCTAAAGGGCGATCCCTTATCTAGAGTAGTCTCGAAATTTGTGCTGGTTGTGCCAGCAGAAGTCGTCTGAACGGGTAAGCTTATACTAGTTAAAGCAAGCCCAACCGCGTGGCAACGCGGTATATAAATTCGAATCTTTAATGATTCAACCGGTTGAATCGTTTTGATGAATGCAAAAACCATGAAAATTTCAACCAATATAGAGATAAAAGTAAACGTAGCAGCAATAATTACTGCCATAAGTGGACTTGTGCTTACGGTTGCTATGATTTATTTCAATCTTTGAAAAGTCCTATGATGTCAGCGGCGGTTGACATCATAGGCATCAAATATATAGTTGGAATATAAGTATGGAAAATACTAAGTGGGAACAAGCGAGGAGATACAGCCATATAGGTATGTCGTCAGACAATAACTTTGTTTACGCGATGCAATACTATACATCGTTTGAAATAATGTACGATTCAAACGCTCCTGTAGACACTATTGCTCTACCTTTACTTTATGCAATGCGTCATTATCTCGAACTTATTCTGAAATACAATATTGAGTATTTTTATGAATTTTCAGGATCAAAAAATATGGTTGGTAAATCAGTACATACATTAAGCTCATTAGCTAACGCATTTAAAGAACATTGGCAGCTGGCAAAGCAGAGATTCAATATTAAAATTGATGATACAAACTTACTATCTGGTTTTTCAAAGTTGATTGTTGAATTAAGTAAGATGGATGACTATGCTGTTAGCTTTCGTTATTCTCATAATAGAAATAAAGATAAAAACTTTAGTTGGTTAGATACTGTTAACATATACGAATTAAAAATACTACTTGATGATGCAAGACTCCTATTAAACCATTCAACAGATATTTTTAATGATGAAACTGGACTGATGGATGGAAGAGTTACTAAGCAACAATTGTTGCAGCAGATAGCTACTCAATAGCTGTATTCAATTATTATATTAAAATTACACCTCAATCTTCCCACGCACATTACTCAAATAAATCAAATACAACGCGCCAGCGAGTAGGGCAATAGCCGCCATTCTTTTATAATCTAGCACTATCTGCGTATTCCCAAACCAGCCAAAATGGTCAACCATCAGTCCCATCACGATTTGTCCGGCGATAATAGCAACGATGTTTGCCGCCGTCCCAATACGCGGCACCGCAATCACGATAGCCACCATAGAAAAGTTACCAAACAGTGCGCCTGCTAATTGCCATGATGGCACACTAAACATAGTAGCTACCTGCGGTGCTTCAAAGAATATGACTAGCAGCAATAAGATAATGGAAGCGACAACGTTGGTCAGCCATGCAGTCGTCACTACATCAGTACGTATGCTAAGCGTCCCATTAATAGAAGACTGCGCCGCGATGGCCATACCGCCTAGCAGTAATAATGGGAAGGCGAGGGTCAATAGCATGGCTTTTTCCTTAACATAGTAGTTTTTTTAATAACAGCAATCCCCTTAATATATCAGCCAAAGCGCAAGCAAGATCAGTACCAACGCCCCGATTCGATAACTATCAATGGCGCGGCGCTCGCTACCTAGAATACCAAAATGATCAATGGCAAGACTGGCCGTGATTTGCCCGCATAAGATGCCTACCATGGTCGTACCAACGCCGACTAATGGCGTAGTGATTGTTAATACTATGGTATAAATAAAGCCAACGAGACCACCAGTTAATAGCCAGCGTGGTTGCTTAGATAGCGTGGATAGCATCGTTAAATAGTTGCGTTTACCTATTATTATCACGAGCATCGCCACACTAAATACGATCACACCAATCAGAAATATGGATAGAGACGCCGATAAGCGCCCAATACTCTCTCCCAAGGGTCCCAAAAATGCTGCTTCTAGTGCCAGAGCCATGCCGCCCATAACTACGAACAACAACATCATGATTTGCTTCATAACATTCCCTTCTGGTTTTCCCTTAAATGTTAAAGACAACATTGTATGGCTATAGGTTAGTGGATACAATGAATGGTGCCAAAACGAAGCCAGAATGAAACAGCAATCAACCTTTATGGTGATATTATGAATTCTATAGAGCTAAAAATACCGCCTGTCGCCCAAGTCATTATTACTGGAGCTGCGATGGTTGGCGTCTCTAAAATTATGCCTGCTTTAAAGTTTTCGTTTAGTGGCTCAACTGCACTAGGTATCGGTTTGGGTATCATAGGATTGAGCAGTGGCATCATGGGCGTGATGCAGTTTAAAAAAGCCCAAACCACTCCCAACCCGCAAGCACTTGAGAAAGCCTCTAGCTTGGTGACCAGTGGCATTTATCAATATACTCGCAATCCTATGTATCTAGGATTGACGCTTATTTTGTTAGGTTGGGCGTTATATCTGTCCCATTTCCTCGCGTTTATTTTGATACCCATATTTGTGATGTATATCGCACGCTTTCAGATTCAACCAGAAGAGCGAATGATGACGCAGAAATTTGGTGATAAGTATCGAGATTATGTGTCAAAAGTTAGACGTTGGTTTTAAATCTTGAATAATATTTTCTACTGCTATCTGTAGTAGGCGAGTTGAATATAGAGCTATGTTATACATATACTTTTCCTTTTGGAAATAACGTGAACTTTGCCACTGGCTTAGCATTAGATGTTAGGATAATTATGAACCCTGAGCTTTCAATAAAAAAAATATGGTTTGATGATGATTTGACAGAATTACTGATAAGTGTTTGTGACGGATGCTCAACGTTTACTAATACAGTATATATTGCCAAACAGGAGATCCTAAGTTTGATTGATTGTCTCAATATATTTAAAAATCATTATTATGGTGGTTTAGAGGATATTACTTGGGGTGGGTTTGGCTATGAATATGCGAATGGGGCTTTTGCAGCTAGACTTCATTTCCCTAAGCCAAGTATTTTATATATCTCAACGTATCAGCAAGGTAGATTTTTTGAATATAAGGAACAACAAGAAGCGGCGGAAGCAAAAATGTATTTGAAGTCTGAACCAGTGCTTTTGGATAACTTTATTGAGGAACTAAAAGACTTGGATTCTGGTATAACAGATGTCGCTAAGTTAGTTTGTATATAGAGGGTTTTGGAATTGTCAATAACCAGCACGCTGAATATTTTTCTTGGTAATAAAGGTTATGGAGGATAGAAGGCTTTTTATTCTTGCATGTAGATATATTACATATAGATTGAGATATAGCCAACGCTATAAGTACATTGATGAAACCATACTATTAAACGTTATAATTTATTGGAATTAAGTCAAATGCAACTAGAAATCAATGTTATCGATGCCTTCACTGATAAGGTGTTTAAAGGCAATTCAGCGGCAGTTATCATCACAGAAAGCTGGCTGTCTGATACTTTAATGCAATCCATTGCTTTTGAGAATAACTTATCTGAAACTGCATTTATCGTTTCTGATAATAAGGGTGTTTATCATATCCGCTGGTTTTCTCCACTCACTGAAATTGATTTTTGTGGTCATGCTACTTTGGCCTCTGCCTTTGTACTGTTTAAGAAAAACGCTACTTTAAATACCATCAAATTTTCAGCCAAAGCCGTTGGAATTTTGACCGTTGTGCAACTAGATAATGGCAAAATACAAATGGATTTTCCAAATAGGATGCCTAAAAAAATTGATAATATTCCTGACAGTTTATTAACTGGTCTTTCCATCGCGCCGTCTGAGGTCTACCGTAATGCGCAGGCATATTTTGTGATTTATGACTCTGAATCTGACGTGCTAAATGTGCTTCGAGACAATGAAGCGCTAAAGGAGCTAGCCCCTTTGGACGTCGTTGTCACATGTCAGTCTGAATCGAATAATTATGACTTCATTTCACGTTATTTCTGGCCAGCTAATGGTGGCGATGAAGATCCAGTCACGGGCTCATCTCATACTGGATTAGCGCCGTTGTGGGCAGAGCGATTGAATAAAAATGAATTGGTTGCTTATCAAGCGTCAAGTCGTGGCGGGGTACTAGATTGTGTGGTTGCAGGAGATAGAGTGCTTATTTCTGGTCATGCGGTACAGTATTTGACCGGATTTATCACGGTCGAGGAGTAAGTGGTTTTGTCTGAATTAAAAACAGTGGGGCTCTTTGCGATTACAGCGCTGGCTGAAATTGCGGGTTGCTATCTGCCTTATCTGTGGCTGCGAGAGGGCAAGTCAATTTGGCTACTCGTACCTGGTGCATTGAGTCTAGTGGCTTTCGTATGGCTATTGTCATTACACCCAACGGCTGCGGGTAGAGTCTATGCTGCTTATGGCGGGGTTTATATCTCGATGGCGATTTTATGGTTGTGGACAGTGAATGGTATCAGGCCGACCACTTGGGATATATTGGGTTCTGCTGTGGCATTGCCAGGAATGGCGATTATCATGTTTGCGCCGCGCAGTGCCTAGTTAAAAAAATGCTAATCAAACCATTGGGTTAGATTAGCATATTGATGCGCTGACTATTAATGTTTACCTAAGATACTGCCATTATCATCTTTCTTTGATTGTTTCGCCGCTTTCTTCTCTTTTGCCGTTAACAGCGGCTTCTTTTTTACATTTTTCTTACTGTCTTGACCTTTGCTCATGTCTCTTTCCTTTTTAGGTAACACATAAAGTATGTTAAGCCAGATTATACTGAGCTACATGCTATATTGATACATTTGACGCAGACGCTGCGTACTGGAATGAGTATAGCTCTAAGCCTAGGTAATAGATAGCGCTTGCACAATTCGCCTACGATTCAGCTTAGTCATTTTCCTAGCGAGTGTTTACTACATTATCTTTTCTTATTTAACTGCATATTTGTATCAAATCTATCTTATCTAACACTTTTACCTGTAGCTGCGCCTATCTCATTCATTCAATCAATATGAGTATTGATAAGTGCTTACTTACGGATACACGGCTATTTGCTATAATGGGCAATAAGCTGATAAGTAGCGGCGGCAAACTTTTATTATATTAATATTTAGCACAATGGTGCTTACTATTTTGGTTGATTATTATGCGTATCCGTAAACTGTTTAAATTTGAAAACGCTCATATTGTGCGTAACTGTAGCTCTGAACGCTGCAAACACTCGATCCATGGTCACAGCTATCAGATTGAATTGATTCTTGAGGCTAAACGTCTAGACCACGGACAGATGGTCTACGATTTTGGTTTATTAAAATCCTCTATTAAAGACATTATCGACAGCTTCGATCATGCTATCTGTTTTTGGAGTAAAGATGATCCTGAATATATCGCTGCCTGCAAGAAGTTCAGTGCACGCTGGATAAGTCTGCCCGTATCACCATCGGCAGAGCAGTTCTCACGCGTTATCTTCTTTTGGGCGCAAGAGATTCTACAGCAAACCCAAATGCAAAATGGTGAGGCTGATGTCAGCGTTTACTCAGTGATAGCCCACGAAACCGCAACGGGTTACGCGCAGTGTTTTGCTGATGATGTGGCCAATGAACAAATGGGTAAGCTGGTTTTAGAGGACTTTGAATTTAGCAAGCAAGTTTGTACGGAATGGAATGATTCTGAGCTCTATGCAAAGCTGATTCGCGGTGAGAGCTTTATTAATCCATCGGTAACCATGCAAGTACAGGCAGATTAAGCCGATGCATAATGGTAACTTTATAAATAAGAACTCCATGACAGATAATAAATACCTGCAAACCTTGATACTGCGCTCTGAAGAAGATACGCAGCGTTTGGCTGAACAATTGGCTGCTTTGCCATTGACAGGTAGCGTGTGGCTAGCGGGTGATTTAGGGGCAGGTAAAACCACACTGACTCGCTATTGGTTACAGGCGCTAGGGCACAAGGGAGCGGTGAAAAGTCCAACTTATACCTTAGTCGAGCCTTATAGTATTCAGCAAGATGACGGTACAACCAAACCCGTCTATCATGCCGATTTGTATCGTCTGCAAGATCCAGAAGAGTTGTCATTTATTGGTTTTGATGAGTATTTAGACGAACCTAACGCGCTGGTTATTATTGAATGGGCGAGCCGTGCAGATGGCTATCTACCGCCACCGACCCTGTTTATTGATATGACTCAAGTTGATAACAATAATAATGGTGATGAATACCGTCAAATTGAGCTGCGATTATCGAGAGTAGGACAAGCGCAAGGATTGGATTTGTCAGCAATAAAAATCTAGGTCAAGCCAAATGCAAACCTCTCATACTTTGAAAATATGCAATTCATTAACGCCAGATAAGCATAACTATAATCATGCCCGATAACTGTGTCTATAATAATGCCTGATAATCATTCTAATACCCGCATCAAAAAACTGTCGCCGCTGCTTATTAATCAATTAGCAGCGGGCGAGGTTGTGACACGTCCAGCCGCTGTGGTCAAAGAGCTGCTTGAAAATGCGATTGATGCTTATGCCAAGGATATTGAGATACATATTACTCAAGGCGGTATGGGGCTGATAGAGGTCATTGATAATGGTATTGGCATTCATCCCGATGATATGGTGATGGCGATTACTCGTCATGCAACCAGTAAAGTTGCTGATGTGGCTAACTTGCATGGTATTACGACCTTGGGTTTTCGGGGTGAAGCATTGGCAGCAACGGCTGCCGTATCACGTTTAACCTTAACCAGTAGCCATGATAACAGTGGTATTGGTCGTCAGTTGCAGGTCGCTGGTGTGCTGGACGATACACCAAAGCTAATACCGGTCGTACATCATCGCGGTACGACAATTACAGTCAAAGATTTATATTTTAATGTGCCAGCACGCCGCGGTAATTTAAAGTCTATCGCGACCGAGTTTAATCATATTGAAACGATTGTCCGTGAGGTAGCATTGGCGCGCGCCGATGTGGCATTGACGCTTTTTCATGATAATAAAAAGCGGCTGTCATTAACTGTAAACGCTAGAAGTGGTCATGATCATACGAGTCGCCTGCCATTATCCCGTCTTGAGCAAGCGACTGGCGTTTCGCTAACAGAGCAGTCGATTGAGGTGGCGGTTGATTTATCGAGCCTGATGCAGCAGCCTAACGCTTATCTTTCTGATAACAGTGTTAATAATGGATACGCTGATAATGAGAACGCTGATAAACAGCCTAGTATCAGCGGTTGGTTATGGCCTAGCAATGATGCGCAGCATAGCTTGCCAAAACTAATCTACGTGAATGGTAGATTGATAAAAGAAGCTTTAATTAGTAATCAACTCCGCCAACTGGCTCAAAGTGCACAGTTTGCAAGCATTGGCTACGCGCTTTATTTTGAGCTGCCCACTCAATGGCTTAATATCAATGTCCACCCATCCAAACAGCGTATTAAAATTAGCCCACTTAATAATATCATGGCGCATTTAAACCATGCGATTCACTCAAAGCTGAAAGCCGTCACAGTTCATGCGAAAGAGAGTGCTAGCCAGCAATATGAACAAGTGGCTAACAATAAAGTAGATAACAGTAATATTTCTACAAGCAAATCATTCGATAACTCATTGCACGAGACATCGTTTAGCAGTAACTTAACGCAAAAAAGGCAAGTACAAGCTCCTAAACAGTCATATCAGCTGTCTGAAAGAAATTCATTGTCTGAAAACGCATCAGAACCTTATATTAATGAATCTCCAAATCAGAGTACTAATATTTTAAGGGCAGATGCAACTGACAGCGTTCATGCTTTAAATAACTCATCTGAAGAAGTTAAACCTTTACCCATTTGCTTAGATATTATTACCAGCCTCAATAGTTTAGCAGCTGACTCTTCTGTCATCGAACATAGTAAGGGTCAGACGTTGCCTTGGTTATTGTTTTATCATCAAAGTAAGTTCTTATTGATTAATGCAGAGGATTGGCTGCCAAAGATGAGTTTGTTATTTGAGCCATATTTATTGAGCAGCACTGTACTCAATAAGAACATATTTAACAACGATATATTTAAGAAAGATAAAACATCGAATAGCGCTGCTGATATTAATCAGCAGCTAGCGATACTTAGTGCGCAAATGTCTGCACAAGATTTGCTAGTATTTATAGCAGATATTGAAGAATTACTGACTACATATGCTATCAAGAACATAGACAGCAATCGATTAGTGGGATTGATGTTATCATCTATAGCAGAATAACTGGATGCTGAAAAAATTTACTTTGCAAATATAGCTAATAGCTGTTTTAGTCACTCAAAGCGCAATTATTAATAATAAAATCAATAAAGGTAACCCTATGCACCTTTCGTCTGATAGCTTGCTTTCTAGCGTAAGTCCCAAGTTAGCGGATAATAGCGTGGTGTGCTTGATGGCACCAACGGCAAGTGGTAAGACGGCTTTGGCTTATGAGCTTTATGACACCGGACGTTATGATCTAATTTCAGTAGATTCAGCGTTGATTTATCGTGACATGAGTATCGGTACAGCGAAACCAACGACTAGCGAGCTGGCGCGTTATCCGCATCATTTAGTTGATATCATTGATCCCATGCAAAGCTATAGTGTCGCTGAGTTTGTGAATGATGTCGCACGTCTGATTGATAAATGCCATCAAAATGGCAAGATACCATTGTTGGTAGGCGGTACCATGATGTATTACATGGCGCTACTTGATGGGTTATCTCCTGTGCCTGATAGTGATACGGGCGTTCGCGCGCGCGTAGAGCAGTGGCGACAAGATGAAGGACTTGCTGCGCTATACGATTACTTGGGCAAAGTTGATGCTATTAGCCATCAACGCCTCAATGCCACTGACACTCAGCGTATTACCCGCGCCGTTGAAGTCTACTTGCAAACAGATATTCCAATCAGTGACTGGCAGCGTCAGCCCAAGAAAGCATTAGCCCATAATCCAAAACAGCAGTGGCATGGATTGGCGGTGATGCCTGATCGTCTATGGCTGCATGAGCGTATCGGGCAGCGTCTAGATATCATGTGGGCTGAAGGATTGGTTAATGAGGTGATTGGCTTGCTGGAGCGTTATCCTTTGACACCCAACTTGGCATCGATGCGCTGCGTTGGCTATCGACAAGTATTAGAATATCTGGTACATATTAAGCATTCAGTGTTCGAGCAATCACATCTGAATAAAGCACAGTTCTATGAGGCTTTTGGTGAATCTGCAGCATTAATTACTGAGAAAGCAAAACAAGATATAACGATTCAACATACTATTACTCAGCCTCAAAGCCAGTCGCATCTATTAATGTCTTATAGTCAGACTGAGGCACTTGCTTGTCAGCAAATGCAAAATAAGGCATTATATGCGACAAGGCAGCTAGCAAAGCGTCAGTACACTTGGCTGCGAAAACTGGTGCAATTGTCTGACGTTTCGACAGCACAATCAACGACAACCGCTACACCTTATGATGTTGGTAGCTCTATAAATGGTAAGATGAGGGTAGACGCTTTCACCACCATGGAACAGGCGCGAGAGTATTTATATTATTGATTAATATCAAGGCTCTATATTAATATTTTAAATTATTTTTGCTTTAAATTAGCAAGAAACCGCATGGTACTATTGATTTCTTACAAATAATGCCGTATAGAAATACGAAGGTAATGACAATTAGTTTCAAAGTATAATGTACATAACTGTTATAATTTTAGTTAATTAGAGTAGTAAGCCTTGTAGTTGACAGCTACTTTTCAGTTACTATTAACGACCATTTGGTTATTCAGGTAACTCATGCAACAACTGGTTACTTAATTTATTACACTAATAGCGTATTCACGATAAAGTAGAATTACTTAACAAGCATTAGTGCTTATTTAGATACGTTTTATAAATAAAACTTACTACTGTATCTGCCTTTAGCCATTATAATTAAAGCAACACTTAAAATAATTGGCATTAACAATAATTATATAATATTTAGGAGAGATTTCATGTCAAAAGGACAAACTTTACAAGATCCGTTCTTGAATTCGCTGCGCAAAGATCGCATACCCGTTTCTATTTTTTTAGTGAATGGCATCAAGTTACAAGGTCAAATAGAATCTTTTGATCAATATGTAGTACTGCTTAAAAACACAGTGAGCCAAATGGTATATAAACACGCTATTTCGACGGTAGTACCAGCTCGTAACCCTAGAAGTAGCACAACGCCAGCTACTGGTACGCAAAGCCAAAGTGCTGCGCCAGTTGGTTATCAGGGTAGCAGTATGAGCAGTGCCAGTGGTATAAGCAGTGGTAGTGGCTTTGAGCGTGGCAGCAATCCTGCCCCTGCTGCTGGTGGCGGTTTTGAAGAACGTGGCTTTGCCAATCGTAGCGGCTTCAACCGTGGTGGCTTTAGCCAAGGTCAAGATCGTGGTTTCGAGCGCGGTAGCTTTGGTCAAAGTCAGGAGCGCGGTTTTGAGCGTGGTGGTTTTGGTCAAGATCGTGGTTTTGAGGCACCTTCAGAGAATGCGGATTTCGACAATAAACCAACCGATGATTCTGATGATAGCAATCAATAAGTAGCGATGCTTGCTAGCTGATTTATGAAAAACCATATCAATAAGACATGATATATCGCATGAAGACCTACTACTATCATAGTGGGTTTTTTTGTATAGATAAATATATAGCAATTTATCTATGATACAGCTATGGCTATAGTCCTAGGTTGTGTTATTAATATTAGCGATAGTATAGTAAAATGCTGGTTTGATTTATCGTCAATATACCGCCATTAAATGTAGAGCTACTGAATATAGCGCCACTGAATATAGAGCCACTGTATGAATAATCCCGAACGCAATCTAACCCATGAGCAATTCATTGGTACCGCTATCGACGCTATTAATACTGAGAAGGCGGCACTAGCATTACTAGTAGAGCAGATCGATGATAGGTTTGCACAGGCTTGCGATATTATTTTAGCCTGTCAGGGTCGAGTGGTCGTCACAGGTATGGGTAAGTCGGGGCTGATTGGGCGTAAAATAGCCGCAACATTTGCTTCTACTGGTACACCAGCGTTTTTTATGCATCCGGGTGAAGCAGGGCATGGCGACCTAGGCATGTTGGTAAAAGGCGACGTCCTGCTCGCCATCTCCAACTCTGGGGAGTCAGATGAGATTAAGATGTTATTACCAGTGGTCAAACACCTAAATATTCCCCTGATTAGTATCAGTCGAGATAAGCGCGGTATGCTACCTCATGCAGCCGATATCATACTGACACTTGGTAAGTCGCAAGAGGCTTGTCCGCTTAACCTTGCACCGACTTCAAGTACCACGGCTACCTTAGCGTTAGGCGATGCATTGGCAGTTGCCTTGGTACATGCCCGTAATTTTACTTCAGAAGATTTTGCTTTATCGCATCCTGCTGGCGCATTAGGACGCCAGCTGCTGACGCGAGTAGAAGATTTGATGCATACCAAGTCAGAAGACTTGCCGCTTATCAATCAGCAAGCGCCATTACAAGAAGCACTTTTTATTATGTCTGCTGGGCGTTTAGGCATGACCGTTGTCACTGATGATGATAAAAAGGTTGTTGGTATATTTACAGATGGTGACTTAAGACGAGGTCTAGAAAAAGGCATTGATTTACAAACACCGATGCGCGAGCTGATGGTGAGTAATCCGCGCCGAATCAGTAGAACCATGCGCGCCTCAGATGCGCTAAGTGTGATGAATGAAAATGCGATCAGTCAGCTGCTGATTATCGATGATGAGCAGTGTCTAGAAGCCGTTATTACGGTACATGATTTATTACAAGCCGGTGTAAAGTAAGTGTTATATTAAAAAAAGCCTTTAATAAGAGATAACTGATGCAAGACTTAATAAAAAAAGCCGGACAAGTAAAGCTATTGGTCATGGACGTAGATGGTATTTTGTCAAACGGTCAAATTATCTATGACGCCAATGGTATCGAAACCAAAGCTTTTTCAGTACATGATGGCGTGGGCGTTAAATCATTGGCACGCTATGGTATTTTAACAGCAATTATTACCGGTCGTAGCAGTCCGATGGTAGATAAACGCGCCACTGAGATGGGTGTGAACTATGTCGTACAAGGTCGTGATGATAAGCTAGTCGCTTTGAATGAGCTGCTAGCAAGCATTGACCCTGCTCTCAATATCACGGCTGCTGATTGCGCTTATATGGGTGATGATTTACCCGATATCAAAGCGATGCAAACGGTAGGATTTGCTGCCACCGTGCCCAACGCCCATGCAGAGGTCATCAATCGCAGTGATATGGTCACGACTCGCGCCGGCGGTACAGGTGCAGTACGTGAGGTATGTGATCTGATTTTAAAGGGTCATGGACATTACCAAGACTTCATCGCCCACTATACGCTTGATGAAGCAAAAACTCAGGATAACTTGTCGTGAATACTCGTGTTTTAATAGTCATTGCATTGATCATAGCTGGTCTTGCCGGTTGGTTTTTTAAGCAGCAGGGAGAGATAAAGCCGCCAGTAAATATTGAAACGTCTGATATGGATTATGAAGCGACAGACATTAAGGCGGTACAGACAAATGAAAAAGGCGAAACAGAGTACGAGCTCAGTGCTGAATCATTGACTCATAATCCGGTCACCGATAAAGATGAGATGAAAGGCATTACCATGAATTGGGAGCCTTCAGATGAGCAGCGTTATCGTATCGAAGCAGGTAGTGCTGCTATCAGTCAGCAGACAGGAGAGCTGAGCTTATCTGGTGGCTTTTCTTTAGTCAGCGAAGGTAAAGGCAACTCTGAGATCGAACCTATTAAAGTGACCGGAGCCACATTGAAAGGCAATACTAAGTCGGGTCAGGTCTATAGTAATGAAGTGGTCAAAGTTGAACAAGGTATGAACCGGTTTGAGGCATCAAGTATGAAAGCCAATCTTGAAACAGGGGAATATGAATTTGGTCAAGTGGCAGTCTCTTTTACGCCAGCCGAACGTCAAGACAAAGCTTTATTTTAACCAGCGCCTTATTTTAATAATTGCACCATACTAATAATTACGGTGTTAATAATTATCGTGTTAATAGCTACTATGTTAGTAATTACATTATTTTAAGCATTTCCCTATAATGCGGTATAAAAATATATTTAGCACAGCATCTAGCAGGAAGTTTGCAAACTCTACTACCTATTCTAAAACGAGTGATTTTATGAAACCTAATTTTTTGCCTACTTTACGCTTGCTATCGACTCGCTCTATTCAATTATCGTGCGGACTGCGTACGTTGCCACTGTTGATGCTTGTAGCACTGCCATTATATAGCCATGCATTACCATCAGATGCGAACCAGCCAATCAAGCTGTTGGCAGATAAAGCTACTTATAGTGAGCGTAGCGGTATTACCAGTTACTCTGGCACTGTGGTTATTACCCAAGGTACGTTTAAGATGACGGCCGACAATATCACGGTCAATCTATCACAGGGTCGCAGTATCAACTCGGCAGTAGCGACTGGACGTCCAGCGACCATGCAGCAAGTTGTCACGCAAGAAAAAGGCGTCGCGAAAGGTCAGGCTAATAAGATTGACTATAATGCTGTTAGCGGTATTGTTACCCTAACGGGCAATGCTAAATTGGTACAAAACGGTGCCAGTTTTGCGGGTAATGTCATTCGTTATAGCCTAAAAGCAGGTGATGTAGAAGCAACTGCTGGTGGCAATCAGCGAGTAGAGCTGGTTTTCCCGCCCAATAACGGCACTAGTCAAAGCAGCATACGCTAAGCCACATCATCAGTTAAGCAACGACATAAAAAACGACCAGACATCTAAGTGATTAGTATCAATACTTGAATGTTGCCACACTATAAGTAAGTCATGAGTAAGTTATGAGTGATAATAAAAATAATGAGCCTGTAACGTTCGCTAATAATTCTGAGCCTGTCGCTCGTTTGTCGATGCAAAATTTAGGCAAGCGCTACGGCAAACGCTGGGTTGTTAAAGACGTCTCATTCTCTGTTGAGCAAGGTCAGGTCGTAGGGTTATTGGGTCCAAACGGTGCAGGTAAGACGACCAGCTTTTATATGGTCGTAGGACTTGTCAATATGGACAAAGGCCGTGTGACCTTAGGGAACATGGATTTATCTAAATATGCCATGCATGAGCGTGCTCGTGCGGGTATTGGCTATTTGCCGCAAGAAGCGTCTATTTTTCGTAAATTGTCTATTGAAGATAATATTTTAGCTATTCTGCAAACTCGTAAAGAGCTGAGCGCTAGCGAGCAGCGGCAAGAGCTTGAAAAATTAATTAGTGACTTCCATTTAGCACATGTGCGAAAGTCTCTGGGCATGAGCGTATCAGGCGGTGAGCGTCGTCGCTGTGAAATTGCCCGCGCTTTGGCAGCCGATCCTAAATTTATCTTATTAGATGAGCCTTTTGCCGGTGTAGATCCTATCTCTGTTGGTGATATCAAAGAGGTTATCTTAGCGTTAAAAAACCGCGGTATTGGCGTCTTAATCACTGATCATAATGTCCGTGATACCTTGGCGATTTGTGAAAAAGCATATATCGTCTCAGAGGGTGCTATCATTGCTGAGGGTACGTCGCAAGAAGTCTTAGAGAATGAATTGGTTAAGTCTGTTTATTTAGGTAAAGACTTTCAAGTATAAATTAGCTTGTTATCTGTTTTTCACTAACACTAGTATAAGGTTTTTTAGAACAAGCTCTTAGCCAGCTACCGTTATTTATCTTATATTTTAATTACTATTATTGATATAGTAGATCCACTTTTAAAAGAATACAGTGCTACTGGGATTAATTATTCGCAGCCTCTGTCTGCGTAGGCACAGCAAACAAGAAAAATTGATACCAGTAGCACTTTATAACCTTTGTATTTCTTTTATTTAGGACTAAATATAGCGCTATCCCTTCTATAAAACACCGCTTTTTATAATAGCAGCGGCTTGTTTATCTTAAAATCACTCTAAAATTAACGCTCATAACAACGTCATCTTCTATTTATCATTTTATCACTGTTGCTTGAATACCTGAATAAGGCTCATACGTTATGGCAAAAAATAAAACCAGTTATGTCTGTCAAGCTTGCGGCGCCCATTTTGGTAAGTGGGCAGGGCAATGTAGCGATTGTGGCGAATGGAACACCTTAATTGAAGCACCAAACGTCAGTATGCCACATCATAATAAGAGTACAGCAAAGCCCAATGTTGGTCGTGCAGTGCCTCGTAATGTAGGTAGTACTGGTGCAACTGCGGGAAACTATTCAGGGACGCACAGTGGCGTCATGCCGCTCAATGCGGTAAGCGTAGGTTTAGATACGCGCTTACCGACGGGTATCAGTGAGTTCGACCGAGTACTGGGTGGCGGATTGGTTGCCGGTTCAGTGGTACTGATAGGCGGTGATCCTGGTATTGGTAAGTCGACCATTCTGTTGCAAACCGCGACCAATATGGCAAAAGCTGACTCACTGGCAGGGAGTGCACTGTATGTGACCGGTGAGGAGTCATTGGCACAGGTTGCCATGCGTGCGAAGCGCTTGGACTTGCCTGCTGACAGATTGCGTGTGCTGGCTGAAACCAATGTTGAGACTATCTGTGCAGCATTAACGCAAGAGCAACCTGCAATAGCTATTATTGACTCTATCCAGACCATTTATACCGATGCTATCAATTCTGCGCCAGGCGGGGTCAGTCAGATTCGAGAATCTGCTGCAATTTTGACTCGCTATGCTAAACAGACAGGTACGGCGCTATTTCTAGTGGGGCATGTGACCAAGGAAGGTACGCTGGCAGGTCCACGAGTGCTTGAGCATATGGTAGATACGGTTTTGTATTTTGAAGGACAGTCTGATTCGCGTTTTCGAATGATACGGGCGGTAAAAAATCGCTTCGGTGCAGTGAATGAGTTAGGGATTTTTGGTATGACGGATATGGGACTGAAAGAAGTCGCCAATCCATCGGCAATATTCTTAAGCCGCTATGACAAGCCTGTGGCTGGTTCTGTGGTCATGGTTAGCCGTGAAGGTACCAGACCGTTATTGGTTGAAGTTCAAGCCTTGGTTGATGACTCTCAAGGCTCACCAAGACGTATGGCATTAGGATTAGACTTTCAGCGCTTATCTATGCTGCTGGCAGTGATGCATCGCCATGGGGGCATCCATACCAGTGGACAAGATGTCTACGTCAACGTGGTAGGCGGTGTTAAAGTGATAGAGACAGGTTCTGATTTGGCGGTATTATTAGCTTGTGCATCAAGTATTAGAGAAAAAGCATTACCATCCTCACTCGCAGTGTTTGGCGAAGTGGGTCTTTCTGGTGAAATTCGTCCTGTACCCAATGGGCAAGAACGTCTAAAAGAAGCCATGAAGCATGGTTTTAAACATGCCATTATTCCTAAAGGCAATGCTCCTGCCAAAGATTCACCACAATTTAAAGGTATTAATATCATTGCGGTAGAGCGTCTCGATGATGCTATTGAAAGCGCATTTGAACTGTAGTTTTCTGAGCTGTAATTGTTTGAACTGTAGTTTTCTGAGCTGTAATTGTTTGAACTATGGTAATCCCCCCTAAAAATAAGAACACCTAGAAATAGAGAGTAGCTGCTAAACTACCAGCAGGAGATTCTTATGAAAAAGACCCGCTTTAGCGACAACCAGATCGTCAACATTCTAAAACAAGCAGA
>NZ_JBAQQF010000079.1:0-5197 GCF_049295055.1 Psychrobacter sp.
CCGATCATCTTCATATACCTCTTGGTAAAGCTGACATCACGCGTTTTTCTGATGGCGAAATTGCCGTGGAAATCAAAGAACACGTACGCGGTAAAGACGTGTTTATCATGCAGCCTACTTGTGCACCGACCAATGACAATTTGATGGAAATCATGATGATGGCTGACGCTTTGCGTCGCTCTAGTGCTGGCCGTATTACCGCTGTTATGCCTTATTTTGGCTATGCGCGTCAAGACCGTCGTCCTCGTTCAGCTCGTGTCCCTATCTCTGCTAAAGTCGTTGCTGATATGTTAAACATCGTCAGTATCGATCGCGTGATGACCGTTGATTTGCACTCAGATCAGATTCAGGGTTTCTTTGACATCCCAGTGGATAACATCTACGGCACGCCTGTATTACTCAACGACCTACAAAAACAAGATTATGACAATATCATGGTTGTCTCTCCTGACGTCGGCGGCGTGGTACGTGCACGCGCGATGGCTAAGCAGTTAGGTGATACCGACATGGCGATTATTGACAAGCGCCGTGCCCGTGCCAATGAATCACAAGTCATGCACATCATCGGCGACGTCCGTGACCGTGACTGCGTGATTGTTGATGATATGGTCGATACCGCAGGGACTTTATGTAAAGCTGCTGAAGCGCTCAAAGCAAATGGCGCGCGCCGCGTAGTGGCTTACATTACCCACCCTGTGCTATCAGGTAATGCGCTGAAAAATATCAGCGAGTCGGCACTGGATGAGATCGTCGTTACTGACACTATTCCATTGTCTGATGCTGCCAAAGCTTGTAGCAAAATTCGTCAAGTAAGCATTGCGCCAATGCTAGCTGAAAGCTTACGTCGTATTAATAACGAAGAATCTATCAGCGCAATGTTTGATGCCTAGTTTGACGCTTAAGATTTATGATAGATTAAAAAAAGCGCCAAGTTGATAGACTTGGTGCTTTTTTTACGTCTTATCTTTGAGCTGCTTTTACATGGCTGTTCTGCATTGCTATTTTACAGCGCTTTTTTACACACCCGTTTTATATCACCATTATACGTAGGTCTTTATTATAGTTAAAGAATCACGTATAATGCGCGCCTGTATTCGTCATTAGTTAACACCTATCATTTTTAGGTATTTTTATACTTAGCGACACGATTGGTACATTCTAAAGTATTGATTATCCAGTGCTAGACTGGTCGCAAGTCTATTATTGCTGGTAGATACTTCACATACTCTCTATAGGATTATATCCATGGCTATTGATCATTTTGCAATCAACGCGGTTGACCGCTCTGCTGAACAACAAGGTAAAGGTGCGAGCCGCCGCCTACGTAAGCAGAATCTAGTTCCTGCTATCATTTATGGTGGTGGTGAAGAGCCAACCACTATCTCAATCAAAATCAACGAGCTAGTAAAGTCGCTTGAATATGAAGCCTTCTTTTCACAAATCTTGACCATCACGACCGATAAAGGCGATGAGCATCAGGTTGTTATCAAAGCCTTGCAACGCCATCCTGCTAAAGGTTTCCCAATGCATGCTGACTTCCAGCGCATTGTGAAAGGTCAGAAAATCAACATGAACATTCCTTTGCATTTCGCTGGTGCTGAAATTGCTCCAGGTACGAAAGCGGGTGGTATTCTATCTACAGTAGTTACTGATGTTGAAATCGTTTGCCTACCATCACAGCTACCTGAATATCTAGAAATAGATGTATCTGCTATGGAAATTGGTGATTTGTTCCGTCTATCAGACATCAAACTGCCTGAAGGCGTCATCATCTTTGATCTTGATATGGAAGATGCACACGACCGTACGATCGTGAATATGCAGGCGCCAACGGTTGAAGAAGTTGACGAAGACGCTGAAGTTGATGCAGCTGAAGTACCTGCTACTGCACAAACGGATAGTGCAGCTGAAGATAAAGACGGCGAATAATAAACAACCTCTATGTAGCGACCTATTGTCTGCTATGTAATACAAGGTTCGTTTAGTCAAAAAAATAGCAGGTGATGAATATCTCCTGCTGTTTTTGTAAGTAAAGTTTGAAAAATAAGATGCCTGCTATTGAATAAATAGCAGCGTCACAAACTCTTACCACTCATTTATTATAGTCAAGCAGGGTATTTTTATGGCCATAAAGCTTATTGTCGGTCTTGGTAATCCTGGTCAGGAGTATATATTTACGCGCCATAATGCAGGATTTTGGTTCGTCCATCATTTGGCACAGCAGTTTAATATTACTCTCGCCCCCGACAAAAAATTCCACGGGGTGACAGGGCGCGGTCAAATTCATGGCTCTGATGTGCGTCTGTTGATGCCGCTGACCTTTATGAATAAATCGGGTCAGTCGGTGGTGCCTATGGTTAACTTTTATGGCATTAATAATGACGAGTTGTTAATTGCCCATGACGAGCTTGATATTCCAGCTGGTAGCATCAAGCTTAAAACCGACGGTGGTCATGGTGGTCACAATGGTCTGCGTGATATTACCCCACATATTGGCAACGACTTCCATCGTCTGCGCGTGGGTATTGGTCATCCTGGTCACAAGTCTAAAGTCAGCGGACATGTGTTATCGAAAGCCTCGCCAGATGACCAGATAGCCATTGATAGCGCTTTGACAGCGGCTTTTGAGGCGCTACCATTATTATTAAATGGTGACGTTGAAAAAGCACGTGCACAAATTAATGGCTTTAAGTTGCTTGATTAAAACACCTGAATAAAATGGCTATTTAAAAAACAGCCTTTTATTTTAGTAAGTTAATCCCCATTAACCTTTTGATTTGGTTCATTTATATTAGTTACACTAAGGAAGCAATCTATGCTACTTAATATGCTCAAGTGCAAATTACATCGCGCCCGTGTTACTCATGCTGAGCTGCACTACGAAGGCTCATGCGGTATTGACGGTGATTTATTAGACCTTGCCGGTTTACGTGAAAACGAATCTATCGACATCTATAATGTCACCAATGGCAAACGCTTTCGCACTTATGCCATCCGCGCTGAAGCTGGCTCTGGTATTATCTCCTTGAACGGTGCAGCCGCTCATATGGCAGATTTAGGTGATATCGTCATCATCTGTGCTTATGCGCATTTTGATGAAATTGAAGCCGAAACCTATCAGCCAAAACTGGTCTATTGCAACGAAGACAACACCGTTAAAGACACGGCGAATATCATTCCTGTACAAGTGGCTTAACTATTGTACTTGTATGTAGCTGATATTTAGCCGATTGAATATTTTAATAAAAAAGCTGAATCTAAATAGATTCAGCTTTTTTTATATGCATAAATGCGTTTAAACCCATAAGGAAAGTTGCCAATATAGCTGGCAGTTATTGCAGTATTGATTAGTCTGACTATTTTGGTTGGGAGTGCCGATGTCTTTATCGAGGGCGCGACCATATTAGCAAATCATCTACGCATTCCTAGTTTCTTAGTGGGTATCGTAATTCTAGGCTTGGGAACCGTCAGTACCCGAGATAGTAGTATCTGCATTAGCAGCGCTACAAGGCAGCCCTGAGCTGGCTTTAGGGAACGCCTATGGCTCTAATATCATGAACATCGCTTTAGGACTCGGAATCACGGCACTTATTAGCCCCATTGTCATTCGCAGTAGCATCGTCAAACGCGATTTACCGCTGTTATTGCTCATTACTATACTAGCAGCATGGCAGCTGCGCGACGGGCAGCTGAGTCAGGCAGACGGTGTTTTGCTATTGCTAGGATTGTTAGCGCTATTAATTTTTCAGATAGTTGTCGATTTGCGTGAAGAGAGTAATAAAAAAGAAAATGGAGACAATATAGATAATAGTAAAGCGGAAACAGCGGGCTTATCTCGCGGTTTGGCAAGCTTGCTCATTGGTCATGTCGATATTAGTATTAAGCTCACGTGCTATCGTCTGTGGCGCAGTTGAGCTTGCCACATATTGGGGGTTGAGCGAGTTGATTATCGGCTTAACGATTGTGGCAGCTATTCGTCTATTTGCCTTGCTTACGGTTTCTAATCACCCGCCATAGCCCATCATTTTCTGTTTTTGGCATCTTTAAAGTAATGGTATTCGATAGCATATCTTGTACCGCGAGGCCGCGAGAATTAAACAGGCAAAACGCATAGTTAAAGACAAAGCCCAGAAACGCACTGGTTAATAAGATAGCGCGTGAGCCGCCGATGACACTACCAATAAGACCAAGTATAAGCGGCATAATACTAGCTGCTAAAATTCGCTTAAATGACTGTCCCCATGTGAGTAAATGACCGCCACTATTGACCGTCTTTAAGCGCCACGTCTGCATACCCAACGTTTGACCACCGCGACGCCAAAATAAACCATAAAATCCGACCAGTGTTAGTATAAAAGACGGTGTCATAATAAAGTTTTGATACCAAGTCGGTAGCGACTGCGCTTGTGATGACTCTGTACCTGTATTCATAGTCAATAGCGTGCCAATAACCGTCAGCACCGTACCGACCAAAAACAATAACGCTAAAATCAGCATACCATCATAAAGAATAGCAGCCATACGGGTGCCAGGCTTAGCAATCATTAGCTCTTCTATATCAGGAGTATGATGCACTGATGCTTTTGTTTTGGATGGGCGTTTAGATAGACTCTTTGACATGGTAAAAGCTCATAGCCAGCAGTGAATAGTGGCTCTATTGTACCGTAATTGCGCCCATTATCGTATTTTATCCAGCGCTGATGTTTACTCAATGATATGATAAGAACTCATAAATAGTAGACATAAAAAAACCGCCAAATTGTCATAAGACAGGCGATTGATTTAGGTTTTCTTTATCTAGTATAAAATATATCTAGGATAAAGAAGCGATGATGTAAAATGGTGCGCTTGGAGAGATTCGAACTCCCGACCCCTTAGTTCGTAGCCAAGTGCTCTATCCAACTGAGCTACAAGCGCGTACTTTACACATCATTTACTACGCGGTAAATAACTTTGTAGTAAATTAGGTTGGTAATTATATAGATTATATTGCCTGTGTCAACACATTTCAATCATTAAAATATAATATATTTATTTGAATAATTAAATGAGTTCAACAACGTTACGTTGCATTATAACTCTACTAATAAACCGAATAAATGGCGGTGAAGGAGGGATTCGAACCCTCGATACGCTTACACGTATGGTTCCTTAGCAGGGAACTGGTTTCAGCCACTCACCCACTTCACCGAACGAT
>NZ_JBAQQF010000080.1:0-3646 GCF_049295055.1 Psychrobacter sp.
TTAAACTGGGACTGTGACAGTCGGGGCAATTGATCTGTATTTGTGTCTTCATAACCTCAAATATATCATCTTGCCTCGGCTGTCACTCTCCTTTATTAACTCAGCATACTTTCTGATACACCACCAAGCATTTTACCCATTATCTACAACTAAAATATAATGTATCTAATATAAAATAATACATTTAAGCAATATAGTAGCATGAAAATAAATAAGAGCACTATTAACATACAAGTACTGCTCAGTACATGCATTATGACTATAAATGAATATATCCGGTGTTCAAGAAACTGAAACTAGTGACTAACATAGCAGGGAAAACGGTTGTTTCTCATTAAAGAATGACGTTAGACTGATTATTCGTGAGTATGTTATGTTATCACTTGTTGAATAGCGTCGCGTAATTTTTGTGGGACACGAATAGGGCGCATTGGTGCGATATTGCCAACGGCATCAGTAGATTCATTATTGGATATAGACTCTGCTGTTAGTTGGTTTTGTACACAGGCCACGACAATCTTAGCTGTGCTTAATAAGGTGGCGATCGCCTTGTTGTTGGCAGAAGAATCATACTTGGGTTGCTGACGATAAATACTTTGGTAAAATATAATACTGGCGGGTTTTAGCTCAACGTTATCGATACGCACCGTGATAACTTCATCTAATAAAATGGCGCGTTTATATTGCAAGTCTGCTTGACTAACGACAAAATGCTGAACCTTACCGTCATCGGTCTGCAAAAAATAACCATTTAAACCAAGCTTAGTAAACCAGTCGCGGCGGCAGTTTTCAAAGAATACCAGATGATTGGCATGGTAGACTATGCCACCAGCGTCAGTGTGATTGATATACACATTATAATCAGTGGCAAATAGCGGCGTGGTTGCGCTACTTGATTTTGATACTGCGTGTGTATTTTTACTAGTAGCTGTTGTCATAATAATGCTCAATAGATTTTTTCGATAAATTGGTTTGATAAAGTGGTTTAATAAATTGGCCGGATAAAAATCGTTTAATAAAAATTACTGTATGTGATAGTGATCCTAATAAGCGAGCGATACCTCATAGGTAGTGAATATAACCACGCTGAATAGCTACTCTATCTTAAGATATAAAAGGGTGCAACAGATAGAATGGTCTATGTCTGTTATCATAATCCTCGCTATATTGTCGCGTTTCATATATTCATAGCAGCACTTATTCATAGCAACATTCATTTATAGAAGCACTGTTTATAAAAGTGCCGTACTTTCATTTATTAGCATAGGATAATTTATGACTCGTTTTGTTTGCTTTAATATTAATGGTATTCGCGCTCGTCAACATCAGCTTGAGGCGGTAAGAGATATTATCGATCCTGATGTCATGGGTTTGCAAGAAACTAAGGTGCATGATGAACAGTTTCCTCTTGAGAATGTCGAAAGCTTGGGTTATCACGTCGAGTATTTTGGACAAAAAGCACATTACGGTGTGGCATTGCTATCTAAAATCGCACCTGTTTTTGTACAGAAAGGCTTTCCTGGTGAAGATAATGAGGCGCAAAAACGCTTTATTCATGCGCGCTATGAGTTCGACGGGCGTGAGATTGATGTGCTCAATGGTTATTTTCCACAAGGAGAGAGCCAAGACCATCCGACCAAATTCCCGATGAAACGCGCTTATTATGCGGCTTTAATGGCGTATATCGACACTCTAAAAGCGGAAGGACGCTCGCTCGTTATTATGGGTGATATGAATATTGCGCCAGAAGATATCGATATTGGCATTGGTGAAGTCAATGCGAAGCGCTGGCTGAAAAATAGAAAAACCTCGTTTTTGCCAGAGGAGCGTGATTGGTATGCAGCGTTGATGTCGCGTGAGCTGACGGATACGTACCGTCTGCATTATCCAGAAAGTACAGAATTGTACAGCTGGTTTGATTATCGCAGTCGCGGTTTTGATGATGATCCTAAACGCGGACTGCGTATCGATCATATTTTATGTACGCCTGATTTAGTCGGTCAATGTGTCGATGCTGGTATCAGCTACGAGCTACGTAGTATGGAGAAACCGTCTGATCACGCGCCTATTTGGACAGAATTTGACTTAACTAAAGTATAATATAGCTGAGTTTGTAACCACTATTTTATAACTAACAAAATATACATCAGCATTGATAAATAAGGATTTTACTATGGCGGTTGGCAATGTTGCAGTACCTGAGACGATTTATCCCATTAAGGGTATCAAATTAAGCGCCACGGCAGCAGGCGTACGTTATAAAGACCGTGATGATCTGGTGATTATCGAAATTGCTGCTGACGCAACCGCTGCTGTTGTGACGACTAAAAATGCATTTTGTGCCGCTCCTGTGCGGGTATTACGTGAGCACTTTGCTAAAGTAGCACCGCGTTATTTGGTGACCAACACCGGTAATGCCAACGCTGGTACTGGCACTGATGGCAAACGTCGCGCGACAGATATCTGTGCTGCATTGGCTGCTAAAGCTGGCGTAGATATCTATTCTGTGTTGCCATTTTCGACCGGAGTGATAGGCGAGCCGCTAAACAGTGAGGCGATTATCGCTGGATTAGAAAATGCATTAGCCACTCTAGCGCCTGATAATTGGCTTGCAGCAGCGAAGGGCATTCGCACGACGGATACGATTCCAAAGCTTGCCAGTAAAAAAGTCGATGTCGCGGGTAGCTGTTATCACATTACTGGCATGTCAAAAGGCTCGGGTATGATTCGCCCCAATATGGCGACCATGTTGGGCTATGTGGCAACGGATGCCAATATTGCCGCTGATTTATTACAAGAGATGCTGAGCGCCATTAATGAGCAGTCTTTTAATCGCATTACTGTCGATGGTGATACCTCAACCAATGACTGCTGTGTACTGATAGCCACAGGTGCTGCCAGCTCAGATGTAATTGATAGCCCAGAGCACCCACACTATAAATCGATATTTGAGGCTTTGACTGAAGTTTTTGTTCGTCTAGCGCAATTGATTGTACGTGATGGTGAAGGTGCTACAAAATTTATGACCGTAAAAGTCACGGGTGGCAAAACCACGCAAGAATGCTGTGATGTAGCGTATGCTGTTGCGCATTCACCTTTAGTCAAAACGGCTTTTTTCGCCAGTGATGCCAACTGGGGACGCATTTTAGCAGCTGTTGGTTATGCTGGAATTGAAAACCTCGATACTGAGCAAGTCGATGTCTATTTAGACGAGGTTATGATTTGTCAAAATGGTGAAGTTGCGCCAAGCTATACGGAAGAGGCGGGCAACAATGTGATGAGTCGCCCGGAGATTACCATTCATATTGATTTAGCACGTGGTGATGCTAGTGATACGGTTTACACCTGCGATTTGTCTTATGATTATGTCAAAATAAATGCCGACTATCGTAGCTAAATACCGATTATGTATTAATTTAAGAGACGCTCAGAATCACTAAGATTATGAGCGTTTTTACTTTATATACGCTAGTGCTATAGTCAGTCCTAAATAAAACAAATACAAATATTATAACGTGCTATAGTAGAGCCTTTATAAAAGTGGTACAGTAGTTTTAAAATAAATGAAAAGTAAAAAGATTATGACTTATTCAGCAGACTTTCGAGCTCAAGTGATTAAAAGTGTCGAACAACAAGGCATGAGTAT
>NZ_JBAQQF010000081.1:0-12310 GCF_049295055.1 Psychrobacter sp.
TACCTGAAAGAAAAAATGCTAAACAACCTAATCCAGAGTTTGATAGCTATTTGTACAAACTGCGTCATCTTGTTGAGAATATGTTTGCGAGACTCAAGCATTTCCGTAGCATCGCTACTCGCTATGAGAAGTTGGCTCGTAACTTTAAGTCAATGCTTTACTTGGCCTGCACTATCATTCACTGAAATATGAATTGAGGACACGCCCTAATTTGAGATATTTGAATCAAGCAGCCTGACGATAAAAGTCAAACCATATTTGTATTGGCGGTTTGTAGTCCAAGCTTTTTTGAATTCTACTTTGGTGATAGTACAGCTCGATATAACCGATGATATCACTGATAGCCTCAAACCTTGTTTTATAGTTTTGGTGATACACAAGCTCATTCTTCCTTGCGGAGCAGTGCTCCTTACCCGAGAAGCTTTCTATGAAAGCGTTATCAAATGAGCGAGTAATAGGGAGTCTGGGAGACACTTTCCCGAGCGTAAGATGGAAGGCTATGCCTGTAGCGATTACTACGCCTGAACATTGAACTTTATACTGATGCTGTGTAGTGATTTCATGGTATGAGTGGCTACAGTACTGACGGCCTCTGTCAAAATGTACAATCAGCCATTGGTTTGATCTTTTGTTCTTAATTGCCATGCTGAGTGCACTGTAAAATAAATCCGTGGCCATACGTTTATTGATGGCGTAGCCAACCAGCTCTTTAGTGTATAAGTCTTTAACCCCTGCTAGATACAGCCAGCCCTCGGTTGTCCATATATAGGTGATGTCACTAACCCATGCTTCATTAGGACGGTTGACGTTAAACTTCTGATCCAGCACGTTTGGATAGACCAGCTTGTTGTGCTTTGAGTCAGTGGTGACTTTAAAACGTTTGTGACGACGGCATTTGATGTCGTACTTTTCTTTTATGCGTCTAACCATTTATGTACTGATGGCATATCCTTGCTCTGCAAGATGAGCATGCAGTTGATCATAGCCATAGCGCTTCGTGTTCTCAGTGTGAGCCACTGATCAGAGTGGCTCACACTGATTGCGATGTATTTTCTGCTCAATGAGACCGAGGCTTATCCAGTTGTAACAGCTTGATGGCTTAAAGCCCAATATGTGACACATGCGGATAATGGTAAAGATCTGATAATTTGCTTTGATAACTGTTGTCTGAGATTTTTTTGACTGCTTCTGCTTTGAATTCCGTACCATAGCTATGCATTTTCTTGGTCATGGTAAACTCCGGTTATTGTACTTAGTTTACCAAGTTTACTTGTACGGTTTCTTCAGCATAGCTCACTAGCCTATAAAATAAACTAACATAGATCAGTTCTTCGTATGAAATCCCTTTTGTAGTTATCTATTTAACTTTTCTCACAGTGTTGATGCGCCAAATCAATAAATGCTCTAGCAGCCGCGCTCTGATAAGCCCCTTTTCGTTGCAGCAAAACGGCTGTGCGCTGTAGTAAAGAGGGCGCCAAAGCAATTGCAATCAGCTCATCACGATTACTCGCGATATTAGAGGGTAATAAAGTGCTCAATCCAGTATGAAGTACTATTTCAATAACCGCACTTAATGAATTTGCCTCCATCAGTACTCTTGGCTGAATGTCGTGTTGACGACAATAACGTTCAATCTGTCCACGAGTGATAAATTCGTGGCTGAGCAATACCAATGACTGCTCACTTAGCGTTTGCACATCAATCGCGTGGTACTTTGCCAGTTGATGAGTTTTGTTCACGACCAACGTCAGTGTTTCAATGAGTAAAGTCTGCGCTTCTATATCAGCAGACTCTACGTCCGCAAAAGCAATACCCACATCGAATTCATCATCAAGCAACTGCTTTTCCATCTGCTCCTGCGACATCTCTTGCACGCTTAAGGTAACGTTGGGATAACGGTCATGGAATGCTTTTATCAATGGACCAATCAGATAGGTGGTAAAGGTTGGGGTAATGGCAATTCGCAACGCGCCGCGACTCAAGTTCTGCACATCATGAATCGCTCGTTGTCCCTCTTCTAAATCCTGTAGCGCTTTACGCGCATAGCGAGCATATACCTCACCGGCGTGAGTAAGCTTGACACGACGTCCCGACCGATCAAATAAAGGCGCACCCAGCGTTTCTTCTAATTGCTTAATTTGTTGTGATAAAGCGGGCTGCGAGACATACAGAGACGCTGCTGCTTGGGTGAAGCTTTGATGCTTAGCAACCGCGAGGAAGTATTTTATGTGTCTAAGTATCATGGTTTCTCGATTGTTATTTTTCTATTGTCATCGCTTTATCGTTACGGCAAACGTTATTGGTGTTTATCAATAGCCATCATAATTTATATCTCGTCCTTTACCTATAAGTATTTGTTATCGACATCATAATATACCAGTCTTTTACCTTATTAGTATAATAGCGTAATATTCACCTTATCGACACAACAGAGACCGCCGTTATGAAAGATATTATCGAAGGCTTTTTAAAGTTCCATAGCGAGGCTTACCCAAAACGCGCTGACTTATTCAAGGATTTGGCGACTCAGCAAAACCCGCGTACGTTATTCATCTCTTGCTCGGACAGTCGTTTAGTCCCTGAGTTGGTAACCCAGCGTGAACCTGGTGGTCTGTTCGTAATTCGGAACGCTGGTAACATCGTCCCCTCCTATGGACCCGAGCCTGGTGGGGTTTCAGCCTCGGTAGAGTACGCCGTCACCGCATTACAAGTGACCGATGTAGTGATTTGCGGGCATTCAGACTGCGGCGCTATGTCTGCCATTGCCAATTGTACCTGTATGGATCATATGCCAGCGGTTGGTAGCTGGCTAAAATACGCTGACTCGGCGCGTGTGGTCAATGAATCTATTGCTCATCTTAATGACAGCGACCGTATTGAATCTATGGTACGTGAAAATGTCATTGCTCAGATTGAAAATATCAAAACTCATCCCTCTGTTCGTTTGGCGATAAGAGAAGGGCGCTTGGCCTTACATGGTTGGGTTTACGATATCGAGACAGGTCGCATGGATGCTTTAGATGGCGCTACTAACACTTTTGTTGCGCTTGCCGAGAATACAGAGGTTCGCGCTTATCCTATAGCGCTGCCAGTCGCGATTTAAACCATCCTTACTGTTTTATTAACGATAAATACGACTTACTTAATGGCCATTATTTACTAATAACTACTCATTAATAACCACTCACTAATAAAAGGTACTACCATGATTCAGTCTCAAATTAGCAACACTGCCCGTCAAGCATTAACTGATACCATCATTGCTGCAAAAGCTGATAAAAACTTATCGTTTGAGCAGATAGCCGCAGGTACTAATCTTAGCGATGTCTATGTAACTGCAGCTTTACTAGGTCAGCATCCATTACCGTTCGAGGCCGCACAGAAAGTTGGCGCAACGTTAGGTCTTGACGATGATGCGATTGCCTTATTACAGATGATTCCATTACGAGGTAGTGTCGGCAGTGAAATGCCGACTGATCCTACCATCTATAGATTTTATGAGATGATGCAAGTTTATGGTACTACCCTTAAAGTACTAGTACATGAACAGTTCGGCGACGGTATCATCAGCGCGATCAATTTTAAAATGGATATCAAAAAAGTTGCCGATCCAGAAGGTGGTGACCGTGCTGTTATTACCCTTGATGGTAAGTTCCTACCTTTTAAACCTTTTTAATCTTTTGTAAGACTTAAAAGTTAAAGCTTTAGAAAAATATAGCAAAAGTCGGCGTTTAGCGTCGGCTTTTTGTGGCTACACTTTTAGCAATAAAGGACATCATCTTACTCATGACTACTGAACGTATTTCCTCTATGAGACACCAGTCGGCGCTGATGCTTTTTTGGCCTATGCTCGTGATTTCTGGATTGGCATTAACGCTACGCCCAACCTTGACGTCCACAGGCCCGCTTTTGGAAGGAATTAGACTGAGTACTGGTATGGGCATACAAGCGGCCTCTTTATTGGTCGTGTTACCGATGCTATGTATGGGAATTTTCCCTTTATTGCTACCTTTGATTGGGAAGCATCTGAGCGAAAACGCTTGGATAACAGGTGGGCTATTCACCATTGCTACATCTGGTTTATGGCGTTTGGGTTTGGGAACAGGTTGGGCGTTAATTGCTAGCGCTTTAATAGGCGGTACTGGTATTGCTATCGTACAGGCGTTAGCGCCTGGCGTGGTAAAACGCTGGTATCCTAAGCGCGTCCCGTTAGCCATGGGTATTTATTCAGCGTTACTTATGGCTGGGGGCGGCATTGCGGCAACACTGAGCCCAGTAGTCGCTCAGTATTATGGCAATTGGCAAGCAGGTCTTGGGATATGGTTACTATTTCCTGTATTGGCACTTTTGCTGTGGTGGTTAAGACCTTCAGAGGTGATGGAAACCAAGCACAATGGCGTAGGAGTCAATTTTTTTAAGAATCGGCGCGCATGGTTGTTAGCCAGTTATTTTGGCTTAGCAAATGCTGGCTATGCTTGTATGATTGCGTTTCTACCGACCTATGCTCATGATTTAGGGTGGAGCGCCCAAGGTAGTGGCGAGCTGATCGGTATTATGACCATTTTTCAAGTGCTGGGTGCGTTAGGCGCGCCGGCGCTGTCCGCTCATCGCTTAGATCGCCGTCCTTGGCTGTTTTTTGCTGTGGGTATCCAGATTATAGGCTTTGCAGGATTAATGTTGATGCCAAAATCACTATTGATTTTGTGGGCGGCTATGATAGGCGGTGGTCTTGGCGCTTGTTTTTCATTAACGCTTACCGTAGCGCTTGACCATATATCCGAACCTAGATTGGCTGGCGCGCTGACGGCATTTGTACAAGGTGTTGGTTTTATTATTACCGCAATTGTTCCTTATCTTGCTGGATTTTTACGGGAATGGTCAGGTAGCTTTCATATCGTTTGGCTGTTACTACTGATCACACTGGTAGCAATGCTGATGGTCACGATGAAGTTTGCCCCCACAGGTTATGCTAAGGCGATGAATCTTCTAAATACTCAATAACGCTTAAATTAAATAATCGCTAAACTAACTCTTAGGATTTAAAATGAAAAACTTACTGGTTTGTGCTGCTCTTGCAACATCGATGTTATCGGTCACAGCTTGTGCGAGCACCTCACAAAACACTCAAATTAAACCGAACGTATCTAACTCTGGAGCTTCTGTGGTAACAATTCCTGTACTAACGGGTGAGATGGCACAGAATATAGTGATTGCCGCCGCCCTAGAAGCTAAAAAAAACCAGTGGATGGTGTCAGTCACAGTTGTTGATGCCTCTGGACAGACACTAGCCGTGTTAAGAGATCATCGAGCAGGGGTGCATACCATCCGCGCCAGTTATAAAAAAGCCTATACTGCTAATTCACAAAAAAGAGAAACTGCGGTCATTGCTAAAGGTATTGCGGATGGATCGATTCCTGCAGACCTGAGATATTTAGATGAAAATATCCTTATTTTAGATGGCGGTGTACCTATTTATATTGATGGCGTTGTGGTTGGTGGTATTGGAGTGGGCGGCGCGCACGGCAGTCAAGACGTGCAAGTTGCTAAAGCGGGCTTAAAAGCTATAGAGTAGGGGCTGACTGAAAATAACAGGCTTGGCTCAATTTTTTTGTTTAAGAATGATATAGGGGCTGTCCTAGATAAGTAAAATAATCTAGGATAGTCTCATGAGAAAGAGTAGATTAAGTTAGTACAAACAAACCAGACTCATTGAACTATTTGTTGCCGGTTCTACTGCAAGAATAGCGGCAAGCTTAGTAGGCGTTAATAAAACAACAGCCAGCTATTACTGTAGTGGCATAATAAAATTGGACAGCGCATAAGAGGCTATACTACCCCAAAGAGGAAAACTAGTATGACCACTAAACGCAGAGAATATACTCGAGAATTCAAACTAGAAGCCATCAGCTTAGTCGTTGATCACAAGTGCAAGATAGCAGAAGTATCAGAGTCGCTAGGGATTGGAGTCTCCACCCTAGACAACTGGGTGCGAAAGTATCGTAAAGAGCAGCAAGGCATTGCCCCAACTACTGGTTTGGCGCTATCTGATGAACAGCGAGAGCTCCAACAGCTTCGCAAACAAGTTAAACGACTGACTATGGAGCGCGACATCTTAAAAAAGGCCTCCGCTCTGCTAGTATTGGACAGTCTGAACGGCTATCGCTAATAAATCAGCTTGCAGAGCAAGACAAACGGATCAGTAAAAGTCTTCTGTGCAAGCTATTTGGCGTGATAAAAAGCAGTTACTACTATGGCATGCAGCCCAAGCCCATCAGTCTTGAAACCGTTAAAACTAAAGCCTTAATACGCCAAATATTTAACGACTCAAAGCGCTCAGCAGGCGCTCGCAGTATTGCCGCCATACTAATGAATAAACATAATATCAAGCTCACTCGCTATATGGCGGGGAAGCTCATGGCGCAGATGGGGCTTAAAAGCTGTCAGTTAAAGACGCATAAATATAAGCATGCTGACGAGGCGCATAAAACGCATCACAATATCTTAAATAGAAACTTTAGCCCATCAGCGCCCAATCAAGTCTGGACGGGCGATGTCACTTACATTCGTATCAAAGGCGGCTGGTGTTATCTTGCTGTGGTGTTAGATTTATAAGCTCGGCGTGTGGTGGGCTTTGCCTTATCAGACGCGCTTAAAGCCAAGTGGGGTGCTGTTTCACCCTGATCAAGGCACCCATTACACCAGTAAGACATTCGCTGAATCCGTGGTTAGTGGTGATGGTATGACGCAAAGCATGAGTCGGAAAGGTAACTGTTGGGATAATGCTCCAACCGAACGATTCTTTAGAAGCTTTAAGACGGAGTGGATGCCAGAGGGCGGTCATGAGAATATTGCTGAGGCATCAACCGCCATTATTGATTATATCTGGGGCTATTATCAGATCGTAAGACCGCACCGTTTTAATGGTTATTTGCCACCAGCTGAAAAAGAAAAACGTTACTTTAATCAAAACCTCTTATCAGTTGTCCTAAATTAGTTGACCACTACAGTATGAAGTGGCTCATCTGCCACATCCTCATCACATATATGTGATATCGCCATAGATCCCAAGCTAATTTCTTTTAAAGGGTTGAAGCGCTTCGCTCTCGGCTCCTGCAACACAGTCACCTTGCCATTAATGATATCAACAATAGAGTAGGCGGCTTCAGTCATGTGGGGTTCAATGAGTCCTGTCGTTTCTGTGTCAAGTATATATGTGGTCATAATTAGCCTTAATAAATATGAGAAGCTTAGTAGTCTAAGATAAGTAGTTCCATTATAGCAGTCTACTTTGAGTGGTCTATTAATTAGTTAATTAATGACCCTAATCAGGTGGTTCCGTTAGGGTGCGCCCAAAATAGACACACTATAATAATGCAGCTAGTGCTTAGTAACTTAAGAATATAAAAACCATATCTTGTATATCTGAATATTCCTAATATAAGTATCACACTAAATAATTCTAGTGAAAGATAGACACGTCATCACAATTTAAGTAAATTATCGAACTTCGATAATTAAGAAAATATTAACGTGAAAGCATCAAGTCAAACTCTAATATTTGACCTTGATTGCTAATATTTTCTCTTTACAGCGTCTGCCGAGGAGAGTCAGTCATGTCAGGTCATGATAGTCATAGTATTGAAAACAAGTCAGCATGGGCCGTTTTTCTTATTTTTCTTAGATTAGGTCTAACCTCATTTGGTGGTCCCGTCGCTCATTTGGGCTATTTTCGTGATGAATTCGTGATACAACGGAAATGGCTAACTGAGAATAGCTATGCTGACTTGGTCGCACTTTGTCAATTTCTACCAGGACCAGCAAGCAGCCAAGTGGGCATCGCCATAGGGCTATCTCGAGCAGGATATACCGGCGCTCTTGCGGCTTGGACAGGGTTTACTCTACCTTCTGCCATAGCGCTTATCCTATTTGCTATGGGTATTAGCAGTTATGGGGATATTATTCCCTCTGGCGTACTACATGGTTTAAAAGTAGCGGCGGTGGCGGTGGTTGCACAAGCAGTCTGGGGTATGGGACGAAATCTCTGCACTGATGTTGCGCGAGTCTCTATCATGGCGCTAGCCGCTTGTTTTGTGCTGTTAGTACCCTCTGCATTAGGACAAGTGAGCGTCATTGCTATTGCTGCTATTATCGGTCTAGTATTGTTCAAACCTGAAAAGGTGATTGCTCATGACCCGCTTCCTATTACTGTCAGACGTCGGACTGGGATTTTTTGGTTATTCTTATTTTTTGCATTACTAATAGGTTTACCGCTACTGGCTACATGGTATCCAAGCCAAACGCTCTCTTTGGTAGATACCTTCTTTCGTGCAGGGTCACTCGTGTTCGGTGGTGGGCATGTCGTACTGCCACTATTGCAAGCTGAGGTTATTCCGGCTGGTTGGCTCAGCAATGATACTTTCTTGGCAGGTTACGGGGCTACGCAAGCCGTTCCAGGTCCTTTATTCACCTTCTCTGCATTTCTTGGGAGTTCGATGAACCAAGCGCCCAATGGTTGGTTGGGAGGTATAATTTGCTTAACAGCCATCTTTGCGCCATCTTTTTTATTGGTTATGGGTGCTCTACCATTTTGGGAGAGTCTACGCCAAAATTTGCGGACAAGAGCTGCCCTATCTGGCATCAATGCAGCGGTCGTCGGTTTGCTACTGGCAGCGCTTTATCAGCCTGTATGGACCAGCGCTATTGTTGAAGCAAAAGATTTTGGTCTGGCATTAATTGCTCTAATAGCTTTGATGTTTTGGAAGTTACCTGCTTGGCTGGTGGTTATGAGTTGCGGAGCCGCTGGATGGCTACTCACACTATGAGGTGGGCATTAAGGTAGTAATTAAAGGGGCAATCAAAGTGGCTATTAAGGCGGCTATTAAGGTGGTGATGACGGACAACTATCTATAAGGACAGCCAAGGCTGTCGTCAGAAAAAGTGAGGATGAGTTTATGATAAGTAAGCGTAACTAGAGGTAGTAACTATACATATTGCACTATACAGTGAGCTGCATGATTATTTTTCCCAACCATATACTATATTTATAGTACGCAGATGATCTATCATCTTCGAAGACAGACTAACAAACGGATTTCCATTAATATTAATCCATTCTAAATTAGGTAGCTGTAAGAAACTTTCAGGTAAATCTCTAAGATTACAGTCAGTGAGATTTACCTTAGTTAGGTTAGCAAGCTGACTGACACTTTCAGGTAAATTTTTAAGCTCACAGTTAATAAGGTTAAGCTCAATTAGGTTAGTAAGCTGACCGATACTATCTGGCAAATGTTTAAGTTCACAGTGCATCAGGTCAAGTCTGGTTAGATTAGTGAGTTTGCCAACACTGTCAGGTAGCTCTTTAAGCTCACAATGGCTAATAAAAAGCTCAGTCAGGTTACCGAGTTGCCCAATGCTATTTGGTAATGCCTTAAGATCACAATGATTAATATAGAGTTTATTTAAGTTAGTAAGCTGACCAATGCTATCTGGCAAGTATTTAAGTTCACAGTGAATAAGATCAAGCTGAGTAAGATTAGTGAGTTGACCAATATTATCTGACAGATGTGTAAGCCCGCAATAGCTAATAAAGAGCTTCATAAGACTGTGGAGTTGGCCAATACTGTCAGGTAGCTCTTTGAGCTCACAATGCACGAGATCAAGTATCGTAAGGTTGCTCATTTGCCCAATACTGCGGGGCAAGCATCTAAGCTGACAGCGACTAATAAACAGCTTATTGAGGCTAGTAAGTTGACTGATACTGTCAGGCAGTTCTTTGATTTTACTTTCATCAATAAAAAGCTCAGTAAGGTTACTGAGTTGTCCGATACTATCAGGTAATGCTATAAGGTTAGAATGACTAATGGAAAGTTTGGTCAGGTTAGTGAGTTTGCCTATATTCTGCGGTAAATAACGCGAATGGATGCCACTAAGATTTATCTCTACGAGATTGGTGAGATAAGTAAGCTCGTCAGGTATATAGTCCATTCTATAGACATCTCTAGAGTGCTGCTCATCCAGCTCAGGCTCTAGAATCTCTAGCTTTGTCATAGCCAGTAAGGCTTCTTTATTACGAGGGACTTCAGAGTCAAGCAACGCAAACTTATCTGCCCATGCCCATATTTTCTCAACCCAACTATCATCAATAGCTAGTATTTTATTAGAAGAATTAATCTCAGCAACTTTTTGATAATTGTCATTATTATTTCGAGTCATAGTATTACTACTCCCTACGCTAATAAAAGGTATTTGATATTCAGTTTAATTAAATAAAATCATAATATCCATTACTAACGTCAGAACTACTATTTGATGACGACTAGCTTAGATTGCCATGCTAAAAAATATACGGTCAGGCTTAGCTATTTTTAATAGGACTTTCTAAGCTTTAGATAGGGGAAGGCCTTAATCAGCCATTAATAGCTCAACACTGATTTGGAAGTAATACTCGTTCTTTATAGTGATGCTGACTTTACCATTATGAGCACGTGTAATCGCTTGGACGATGGATAGTCCCAAACCTGTTCCTGAGTGCATCGCATTTGTTTTATCATGACGATAAAAGCGTTCAAATAACTTATCTGTCTCTAATTGTGTTAAAGGTTCATCCAAGCGATTGGTGAGCACTATTTTTAAGTACGACGGTTTTAAATATGACGATTCTACAGATGATGGTTTTGTATTTTTTGAGTTACTCATAATTCTATGGTTGATCATCGATGTTTCGATAGTAGATGCCTCAATCACAATGACACTATTACTTGCCGCATAGTAGATAGCGTTTGACATTAGATTGGCAAACAACCGTTGTAATAAACCCTCATCCCCTAACACTGCTGTAAAATCGCCTGTTTTTTCAAAAGATATATTACGATCTTCCGCTATCATCTCGTAATAGGAGATGAGCTTGGTTATCATTGATTCGGTACTAACCCGACTGAGTTGTGAGTCAGACAATCTTTTTTGCGTCTTTGCCAGCAGCAGCATGTTATTAATAAGAGCAGATAGCTGCTCAAGGGTGTCATGCTGATGATGCAGTTGCTCAACATATTCATTGCTATCTCTGGGCTTACTTAACATCACTTGGGTTTGGGTGCCAAGCGTAGCAAGCGGAGTACGCAGTTCATGGGCGATATTATCTGAGAAGCGTGATAACGATTCAAAGTTACTCTCCAACTTCTCCATCATTAAGTTGTAAGACTCAGCCAAGGGTCTTAGCTCTTGAGGCATATTTCTGACGTCTACTCTTTCATGCAGATGTTCAGGATTAATACCCTTCATTTTTTGCACGATAGTAGATAGGGGTGCAAATCCCCAATAGACACTTAATGCAGCGATTGACACCAGCAGTAGCGTGATCGCAATTAAGATCATACTCAGCTGACGGTTGAAGTGTAATAAATACTGATGATGTACATCAATGGGCAGTACGATAAGGGCTAACATTTTATTATTACGGATAATAATAGCTCGATAACTTCTATTGTTTATCGGAAATATAAACTGCTGCTCATGATGTGCATCCCATAACGCTAATAAATCGAAGTCTGAGGGGAGCTCATCAGCAAAACTGCTCGGTGCACTTGATATTAATTTTCCATCATCATCAGCTACTAGGGTTTTTAAGTCATAATCAAGCCAAGAGGAATGCAAGTGATCGGTATTCGTGGGCATAGGTAAAGTCGACGCTGATGCAGCTGGCGTGCTTGATGTTGGTGTGTTTGATACAAACGTTTGCTCATCATTATTAATGACACGCTTACGCAGGCTAAATGCAGCATGAGTAATAATTTCTGAGTCCATTTGATCAAAGTGACCATTAACAGAGCGCTGGACCCATATATAAATAATAACTTGAGAGATAACAACAAATATGGTCAACAAAAAAACAGTGCGCCATAACAGTGGCCAGCGTCGATTCTTAAATTTATAGTTCATTTTATCTCAAATCGTCTTTGTTAATGCCATCGCCGTCAAGACTACTATTGCTGCTGTCAATATCGGCAGCTAGCGTATCCAGTCTATAACCCATTCCGCGCACAGTATGAATGAGCTTTATGTCAAACCCATCATCAATTTTTATCCGTAAGCGCCGTATAGCAACGTCAATGACGTTCGTATCACTATCAAAATTTATATCCCATACTTGCGAGGCAATAACAGAACGTGGCAGAACATCGCCTTGACGGGTAACCATCCCAAACCTAAGACACCTAACAAATAGAATTAAGCTGCGTGGTTCAGTTTCTGTATCGGCGTAAAGCCGCCATTACCCATGTTAGGGCGCTCATTATTGTAATGATATAACCAGCGT
>NZ_JBAQQF010000082.1:0-47514 GCF_049295055.1 Psychrobacter sp.
CAATCGTTGCCATTACCCATGACCGTTATTTCTTGGATAACGTCGCCCAGTGGATTTTGGAGCTTGACCGTGGTCATGGCTATCCGTATGAAGGCAACTATACTGAGTGGCTCGAGCAAAAGAACACTCGTTTAGAGCAGCAGAATAAGCAAGAAGAATCCTTTGCTAAAGCGCTGAAAAAAGAGCTAGATTGGATTCGTAAAAACCAAAAAGGTCAGCAGGCTAAGTCTAAATCTCGTGTACAGCGTTTTGAGGAATTGAACTCAACAGAGTTCCAAAAGCGTAACGAGACCTCTGAGATTTATATTCCACCTGGTCCACGTTTGGGTAATAAAGTCATCGAAGTGAATGATATCTCTAAATCATTTGGTGATCGTTTGCTGTATGAAAACCTAAGCTTTAACGTTCCAGCAGGTGCCATTGTTGGTATTATCGGTCCAAATGGTGCGGGTAAAACCACGCTATTTAACATGATTACCGAACGTGATACGCCAGATACAGGTTCAGTTGATTTGGGCGAAAGTGTTAAAGTTGCTTATGTTGGTCAGGTACGTGACAACTTAGATGATAGCAAAACCGTTTGGGAAGAAATCTCTGACGGTCTGGATATCATTACGGTTGGCGACTATACCACCCCAAGCCGCGCCTATATTGGTCGCTTTAACTTTAAAGGTTCAGACCAGCAGAAGCATGTCGGTCAATTATCAGGCGGTGAGCGTAACCGCTTGCAGCTGGCTAAAACCCTGAAGCAAGGCGCTAACGTTTTGCTCCTTGATGAACCATCAAACGATTTGGACATCGAAACCTTACGTGCACTAGAAGACGCGATTCAAGTCTTCCCAGGTACAGTCATGGTGGTATCGCATGATCGCTGGTTCCTTGACCGTATCGCGACTCATATCTTGGCATTTGAAGATGAAGGTCCTGTTTGGTTCGATGGTAACTATTCTGAGTTTGAAACTTATCGCAAAAAGACCATGGGTGATGATGCCAATCCTAAGCGCATGAAGTATAAAAAGATTTCAACTTAGAACTATTATTTAGAAGACAGTTGCTTAAAAAACAGCTGCTTAGAAATTTCAAATTTAAAGTAATAAAAAAAGACCTCTAATATTAGAGGTCTTTTTTATGCGTCAGCGAATGGATTGAAAATTAACGCTTACGACCAAATTTACGCTGCTTTTTATTACTAATTTCAGTAATGGCGTGGGTAATCTCTTCTTCATTAAGACTGGCAACTTGCTGCAAAATTTGCATCATATCAGGACTGAGAACATATTTAGCATGATGAGCAATATCATCGATGCGCTGATCAAAGGTCAATATACCGGTTTCTTCGTCTTTTTGTAGATAATCAAGGCGGGTTAAAGCACCGATGAAACTGGTAAATAGCGCACGATCAAAGAAGTCAGGAATATCATCGGCATAAAGTACCGATAAGCGCTGACCAAGTAGATGACATAAATCAACCACTTCATTTTCAGTCAAATTACCAGAGCCTTGCTGTGCGAGTAGCGCAAGGGTCATAAAGTAGCGTTCAAGACTTTGCTCAACGGGCGTCGCGAGCACTTGCAGCTGTTGATAACATCGGCTGTTTGATTCAGGAATGCTAAGCATACCGTTATCCAGCTCAACAATCAGGCCATGAGCAAGCAAATTATCAAGCTTCTTATTCAGGGTCTCAGCCAAACCATGTGCTGGATAGTATAAGAATAGCTCACTTTGTAGGAAGGGGTATAACTGCTCGGCAATACTACTTAAACGACTGCGGTCAATCCGACCGTTGCGGGCAACCAATGCAGATAAGAAAGACAAGAGAATAAACACATGCAAAATGTTATTACGGAAATAACTCAGTAGTGCCGCTTGCTTGCCTGCAATCTGAATGATATCGCCTAAGATATGAGGAATACGTTCAATTAGCTTAAGCTTAATGCCGTAATCAATGATTTGCTGTGGTGACATGTCGGTGATGACGGTATCACTTGAATACGGCAGCTGCTGAGCAAGACCTTGATATAGGGCGATTTGTTCACGGCAAATTTCTTCATCGAGCGCCGCTTTTGGTGCAGATAATAATACTAATGACAGCAGCGATACTGGAGTGACCACAGCAGCCTTGTTAATATGCTGCATGACTTTTACGCCGATATTGTCAACCATAGCGCTGGCTTTATCATCAAGTAGTGTATCGGTACGATCTGCTGGTAAGCTGTTGGCTGGCACGTCAAATTTGGTCATAAATTCGGTCAGATGCAGCGGCGTGCCAAAGCTTAAGTGCACATTACCAAAGATACGCTCAATCTTACGACCGACTTTAAGCAGTCCAATCAAAGATTCAGACTCTTTCGGCTTGCCTTTTAGCTCACCAATATAAGTACCGCCTTCCATGATGCGCTCATAACCGATATAAGTCGGAATGAATACCACTGGCTTATTAGTCTGGCGCAATTGACTATGTACCGTCATGGCAAGCATACCCATTTTCGGTGGTAACAAGCGTCCTGAACGTGAGCGCCCACCTTCAATAAAGTATTCAATTGGCGTATGGCGAGTAATAAGCGTATGCATATATTCACGTAAGACAGCGGTATAAAGCGCATTACCACGGAAGCTGCGACGAATATAAAAGGCGACTGCTCCGCGTAATAACGGTCCTAAGATTGGCACATCTAAATTATCACCCGCAGCGACATAAGGAATGCTTAAGCCACGCTTATAGATGACATAAGACAGTAGCAGATAGTCGACATGGCTACGATGGCAGGGTACATAGATTAGCTCGTAATCTGCTGCAAGCTCTCTTACCCGCTCAAAATGATGTACTTCTACGCCGTCATATAGCTGCGTCCACAGCCACGTTAAGAACTTATAAAAGCCTCGAACAATAGAATGTGAGTAATCATTGACCATCTCATTAGCATAGCTTTTTGCCAGAATACGCGCCTCACGATCGCTGGTTCCTGACTCTGCAGCTTCTGCTTCTATCGCATGTTTGATCGCTGGTGAATACACCAGCTTGTCTACCAAGTTACGTCTGTCTGATAAATCAGGACCGAGCATACTGGCACGTTGTTTGTCTAAGTAAATATTGAGCTGCTGTTGCAACGACCTTACCAGCTCACGATTGCCATCAGCCGACGCAACCATCGCATAGCTTTTTGTATGGTTTGGCGTTTCATCGATATTTTTGACCGCACTGTCATTATCTTTTGAATCAGTATCTTTCGAAATAGTATCTTTTAAAACTTCTTCTTTTAAATTAGAAGCTACTGATTCAAGTACAGTCGATTCTTCATCATCACCTTTGAGGCTATCATTAATGAGCGTGCGTAGGTCTTGTGGTGGATGGAACTGTACGAAAGTATCGCGGCCCATCACGCCGATATTAAATAACTGCTTGGTAATGCTAGGGTCTTCCCAGTTATCGGTAGTCAGCAGCTTAAATAGTGAGTCCTCTTTTTCTGGCGCGCGTCCCCAGAGAATCGAGACGGGTACCAAGCGTACTTTTAATTCAGGATGCTGTAAAACAGCAGATACTAGACGCGACAGGCGTGGTGACAGCTGGCTATCTTTGGCATGTGGATGATGTAAAAATACAATGGCGGCGTTTTCTTTAATGCCATGAGCACTATCATTTACCCCGACCAACGCTGGTGGTAGCTTGTGTTCTTGTGTCTGCAGATCGATCAAAATACTGTTCGAGCGCGAATAATCCTGCAGTACATAAAATCTTAGTGTCTTATCATTATTCTCAAATTCGGGCAACTCGCCCAAAAGTTTTGGCTTAACAGCAACATCAAGCATCTGCCCGGACAGCTTACGATACAGCTGATTGAGCGGTGCATTAGAATACGTCTTAGTAGCAATTGGGCTGCCATCAGTTGCTGGAGTGACTGATTCTGCAGTCACTGAGGTATTATCAGTCGCTACTGGCGCTTTAAAAATCCGTTTTTTTAAGAACTTCGGTATCATAATCGGTATCAAAATTAGTCAAATATATTGCCCTTATAATGCCATAAAAGCCATCAAAGCGATATATAGTGTCTGTATATACTACTAATATTAATACGCTCTGGTTACGATGTCGTGAGTGACATGCTGCGTAAGGCACTCAATGATTTGAAAGTTAGCGTATTTAGCGTAATAATGGTTTTGCCCAACATATAATATATGGTATTTCTGCTTATTCATTAACATTACTTAATTAAGTTAAAATATTATGACTCCAGCTATCAATCTTGCCAAACAACGTGGTCTTGATTATCAATTACACGAATATATCCACGACAGTAATGCGGCTTCTTTTGGTCTAGAAGCTGCCGAAAAACTGGGTGTTGATGTGACTCAGGTGTTTAAAACCTTGGTGGTATTGACCGACGCAGATGTGCTCGCCGTTGCTATTTTGCCCGTGCATAAAACACTAAACTTTAAAAAAATGGCCAAAGCGCTATCTGTTAATAAAATATTGCTCTGTAAAAAAGTTCAAATGGCAGAGCCTAAGCAAGTCGAGCGTAGTACTGGTTATGTGCTGGGCGGTGTGAGTCCATTGGGACAAAAAAAACGCCTAGCAACCATCATAGATGACTCAGCGCAAGTACATTCGACTATCTATGTGAGCGGCGGTCGCCGTGGTTTGGAGATTGAATTGCCACCAGCACAATTAGCGACGACGCTTACGGCTCGCTTTGCTTCTATTACCAATGACTCTATTACTGATAAGTAAAAACACTGATTTTCAGATTAAGTCAGCCTCATATAGCCGTTCGTTTCTTACTCTTCACTCATATTTTATAAGGATATAATCATGCCGCATTTAACCATCCAAGTGACGCCTAATATTAGCATTACTCATGAAGAGTCATTTCTAAAAGCACTCAATAAAGTGCTGTGGGATAGTGGACACTTTGGTAAAGCAACGGATATCAAAGCACGCATAGTGCCTATTGAAGCGTTTTTAGTGGGTGTCGAAGATGATGAGCAAACCAATGGCTTTGTTTATGCGCATCTAAAAATAATGATTGGTCGTGATATGAGTATCCGTAATCAACTCGCTGAGTTATTGCTTGCAACCATAGAGCAGACGCTAGGCGCAGAGCAATCAGGGCGAGTAGCATTGCAGATATGTGTTGAAGTTGAAGAGATTAGTGTGATTTACCATAAGAAAATGCTTAACATTTAAACTATATGGCTTGCCATATACCTTACAAATATTCGCACAGTGACTCACTAGCATACTTAGGTAATATCATGATCTCGATGCTATAACCTGCCGTTTTACCTTGTGTTACCATGAGGTTGCGTGCAATACGTAATCGATATTCACCAGACGCTGGCAAGCAGCCTTGATAAATAATACCGCCTTTGGTGCCATCTTGTGTCCCATTTGGCATATGTAGTACGCCCACGTTAGCAGTCTCAGAGGTGCCAATACCTTTACCTGCGAGCGGTGCAATATTAATCACGGCATATTGCCAACTGTTCGCATTAAAGCGGTACCAATGTTCATTTTCATTGGGTTTCAATTTACCAGTGATGGTACTCGTTATGGCTCCTTTTGCAAAGTGAATAGGGGTGTCACTGCTTTTAGCAACAGCGATGGAACTATTTATGGTAAGGCTGATTAGTGCCGTACTGAGTAGTAGCGCTCGAGCATAGCGTGATGATAAATTTTTTTCTTTATTAGTATTCAACATCATTAGCTCCTAAAAGTGATCGTTGATGTCAGTTGCCATGAGTATCATTAAACGATTAAAAAGCGGTAGAGATTTTATTTAAGCACAAAAAAGCGCCTAATAAATAGGCGCTTTTTATTTTTATCAATTATTGATTAGCTTTTAATCAATCTTAGTCTAAAAACGCGAAGCTATCGATATCCATTGCAGTCATGCTAGTGCTTGGTGCAACCATACCTTCGGCGTGACCTGAGGTACGTGGTAATAATTTATCGAAGTAGAATTCTGCAGTTTGGATTTTCGCTTTGTAGAATTCTGGAGCCTCAACGCCGCCATTTTTTAGCTTGTCATGAGCAACTGCCGCCATACGCGCCCAATGGTAGCCCATCATGACGTAGCCTGAGTACATTAAGAAGTCATCAGAAGCCGCTGAGATGATTTCACGGTCTTTACGTGCCATCAACATCAAGCGTACAGTCAGGGTATTCCACTCAGCACAAAGCTTAGTCAATGCCCAAACAAACTTACGCATGTCTTTATCTAAGGCATACTCGCCACACCATTTCATGATGCTTGAGGTATAGTCGCGAATGATTTTACCTTTAGACTGCAAGATAACTTTACGACCTAATAGATCTAATGCTTGAATGCCTGTCGTACCTTCGTACATGGTCGCGATACGAGCATCACGAGCGATCAGCTCCATGCCCCATTCTTTGATATAGCCATGACCGCCATACACTTGCTGACCGTGTTTGGCCGCTTCAATACCAAGCTCGGTTAAGAAGCCTTTTAAGATTGGCGTATAGAAGCCAAGCTTATCATCCCATTTCTCAAACTCTTCATCATTACCATTGATGATGCCTTGTGCCATTTTATCTGCATAGCGTGCTGAATGATAAATCATCGAGCGACCGCCTTCAGCAAAGGCTTTTTGCGTGAGTAGCATACGGCGTACGTCAGCATGATGGATAATCGCATCAGCTACTTTTTCAGGATCTTTGGTACCTGATAAGGTGCGCATTGAGCGACGATCTTTGGCATATGGTAGCGCGTTTTGGAATGACAATTCAGTATGTGCCAAACCTTGGATACCAGTACCGATACGAGCCGTGTTCATAAAGGTGAACATCGCTTTAAGACCTTTGTTCGGCTCACCAATGAGGTAACCAATGGCATCATCAAAGTTTAGGACACAAGTAGCTGATGAGCTGATACCCATTTTGTGTTCGATCGAACCACAAGACACGCCATTACGCTTGCCAATTTCGCCTTCAGCATTTGGCAAAAATTTCGGTACGATAAATAATGAAATACCGCGGGTGCCTTCTGGTGCACCTGGTAGACGTGCTAACACAATATGAACGATGTTTTCAGTTAAGTCATGCTCACCACTTGAGATGAAAATCTTAGTACCGCTAAGCTTATAGCTGCCATCATCTTGCGGAATGGCTTTTGATTTCACTTGACCCAAGTCAGTACCACATTGGGGTTCAGTCAGACACATGGTACCTGCCCAAGAGCCTTCAACCAATTTATGTAGATACGTCTCTTTTTGCTCATCTGTACCATATTGCATAATAGTATTGATGCAGCCGGTTGACAGACCAGGATACATTGCCCATGGCCAGTTAGCCGTACCGATCATTTCAGCTTTAATTAGGTTCAATGAAGTCGGTAAATTCATACCGCCGTATTCTTCAGGGTAAGAAATACCTTGCCAGCCACCATCAACAAACTGCTGATACGCTTCTTTAAAACCTTTAGGCGTAGTGACAACACCATTTTCAAAATGACAGCCTTCTGCATCAGCTGGCTGGTATAAAGGTGCTAAAACGTTTTCAGCAAAATCTGCCATGCCCTGAAGAATCATATCAACCGTTTCAGGATCTGCATTTTCGCCATTATCTAAATCTTTATAATGCTTTTGAAAGTCAAATACATCATTAATTAAAAACTTGATATCACGTAAAGGTGCTTTGTAAGTTAACATAGTCGTTCTCTTTAGTAGGTCGCTATCATAGACGGTTGACTTAGTATCTAAGACATAGTTTACGGAAACGATTTTAATTATTTGGGGAAAAGATAGACACTATCATCGAGCAATAATTAGATTTATTAAGGACAGCTTATCCATTTCGATAACTATTAAGATGTCCTTGATAAAGAACAGTTGTCGCGCATTGATGCTAGTATAAATCTTCTATAGCGACAAATATACAACTAATAACTAATATTCATGACTGATTAATATAATTAAAACATTAAGTTATTATTGTGTCAATTAAGTTTTTACTGATATTTCTTGCTAAGCGACTATTTATTATAGGTGCAACTGCAATTTATTCTAAAGACAAGCGCAGTAAAAAAGTGACCCATAAGCATAGTGTTACATGCATTTACGATATAAGGAAGGCCAATTATGAGCAAAACAAAGCCCCAAACAAAGCGAGTATCTTGGCTGACAATATTATTGAGCCGCATGAAATTATTAATTGATGGTGAGCTTGACCATTTGCTGACAGTGAATCGCAGTAAGCGACCATGGCATATGCCCATTATTGCTGCTATTGCGATTAGCTTTCCGGTATTTGTGGGAGCTTACTTTGATACTTTGTCATCAGGAATAAAGGCCTCTCTAGGGGCAATGGTCATTCTAAACTTACCCTTAGTAGGCAAGCTGCCTTACCGCTTAGTGACGTTAATGGCATGGGGCTTTGCCATGTCGTTATGCTTCGCATTTGGTCTGGTCGCCCAGCAAGTGCCTATTCTTAGGCTGCCCGTATTTATGCTAATAGCCTTTGGTGTGGTTATCTTTGGGCGTTATTATCGTCAGCCGCCGCCAGCAGGGTTGTTTGTGATGATGGCAGGAGCCATTGCGTTATTTATACCATTGCCGTTAGAACAAATCATGTCGGCAACTGGGCTAGTGATGCTAGGTAGTGGCTTTGCCCTAATTATGGGGCTGCTCTATTCGCTATTTTTATTAGCGACGCGTCCTGCTACGCCCACACCAATCTATAGCTATAAGCCTGATATTATTAGCGAAAGTATTATCGTTGTGGGCTTTGTCAGCTTAGCGCTCCTGATTGCATTGATGCTGAATATGTCCAATCCATATTGGGCGGCGGTCAGTTGCTTCCTTATTATTCAAGGTATTCATTTACGGACGATGTGGATTAAGCAGTTTCATCGTTTGCTAGGGACATTGATAGGCGTAGGGCTGGCAAGTTGGATGTTGTCTTGGGGCTTGTCGATATGGGGTGTGGCGGCGGCCATACTAGCGATGATGCTATGTATCGAATCATTGGTAGATCGTCATTATGGCTTAGCAGTGATATTCATCACGCCACTGACAATATTTATTGCAGAATATGGTAGTGGCTTACCGCTTACGTCAGCGGCCTATCAAGAAGTAGCGCACACGCGCTTGCTCGATACTTTACTTGGTTGTATGGTCGGTCTTGGCGGCGGGGTCGTCATGCATTCAACGAATTTGCGCGTACCACTGCGTCGTATTGAGCAGTGGATGCTCACGCGTTTTAACTAGCATAAAAAACCTAGATTCTGACTATGCTTAGGTGTGTTATGGCTATATTATTGTGGCTATACTCACGCGAATTTTTTTATGCTGATGAGTTTTCTAATGTCGCGGTTGCTTGCGCAACATCAATAGTTTGTCCTGTCCAGCGCTCAAAACTTAATGCCGCTTGTCCAATCAGCATGCCATAACCGTCTGACGTTTGGGCACCACGCGCGGCAAAATGCTGCAAAAATGGCAGCTCACGTCCGTACATCATATCGTAGGCGTATTGGCAGTTTAGCGCATCGGCTAGTGGCAAGCTTTCACCTGATAGCCCACTAGAAGTAGCATTGATAATGATATCAAACTCTCCGCTTAAATCAGCTGTCGCACAAGTATAGACAGCATGTTGATTTATCGTTGCACTTGCGGCACTAAGCTCAGCAACTAAACCTTCAGCCTTACTCAATGTACGATTAGCAATGGTCAGCTCTGCAATACCAGCTTCTATCAGTGGCAATATCACGCCACGTGCTGCGCCACCTGCGCCAATGAGTGCAACGCGTACGTCATTAAGTGGCCAGCCTAAGCGCTTGATGTGATTGACCAATCCTTGACCATCAGTATTGTCGCCATAGATTGCTTCTGCTACCGATGCGCCATTTTTTATCCGCTCTTTATTTAACAGTAGCGTATTGACCGCGCCTGCGACTTTGGCGTGCTCAGATAAACCACCACGCGTCACACAGCAATCATAAGCGATTTGCTTAAATGGTACGGTCACATTGGCACCGACGCCGCCGCCATGAAAAAATGCCTCGATTACCGCAGTGAAGCTAGCAGCCTCATCGGAACAATACTGCCGCTGATAGCTAATATCAATGCCTACTTGCGCGGCAAATAGCGTATGGATTTCAGGAGATTTGCTGTGGGCAATCGGATTACCAATAACGATAAAATGCTGAGTCATAAATGGTCCGCTGGCTGCAAGAGATAAAGTGGAAGACAAGAGCGCTGATAAAAAGCAGTTAAATCTCAATCATCATAAGGGATAATGCTGTGTTTGACAAACCTAGTACTCGACCAATAAGCCCTTCATTAAGCAAGCGTTTTTGATAAAATAGCTCTTTAACAAATCTGTACTCTCTGCGAGTGTTATCGGTAACGTAAAGGGTAGTCAAGTGTTAAGCAGTTGGGTAAACTAGAGAGTATGAAAAAAGCACCACTATGCTTAAGTGCTCGCTTAAGTAATTGCTTAAGTGCTTGTTTAAGTATAAAAAGGCTATTAATAAGAGCTGGGTCATAAAAAATCTTATTTATAAAAAATTAGTTATAAAAACTCAGCCATAAATATTCAGCTATAAAAACCGTTTTAATAAAAAACATTGTTCATTATCAGCGGCATCTTTGTCTGCTCGTTAATACCATTTTCAGAAGCATCTAAAAGTGTGAGTAAATTGCCCATGTGGAATAAGACCTTACAGACCTTTATGGTCAGTACGATAATGGCAGTTGGCGTGTCTTTGAGCGCCTGTGATAGCACTAAAGACAGTGACGCAGTATCTCAGGAAGTAAGTACTGATGCTAGCAAGCAGAACGCCGTTGATAAGCCTAAACAAGAAAGCGCTACGGTGCAAGCTGACCTAGATGGTGCCACCGCCCAACAAGGCACACCAATTAAATATGAGATAGCGTCGTGGGGCACTAAAAAAGTAAAAGCACTCAATGTCGACCAGCTAGATAGTATAAAAGCAACCTTTGGTAAAGTGGTTAGTACGGACGAGAATAGCTTAGACTATGCCAGTAATCCCGCTTCCAAATATCGTTTTATGAGTACCGAAGCGCCTTATTTAGATCTTATTGATTCTGAAAAATATCTCGAGCTTGGTTGGTATTTCGCCAATCCTACGGACTCTGATAAAGAAAAAGAGCTGAGTCAAGACCATGCTAAAAAAGCTTATATACTTGCACGCCAACTGATGGGTGATGAAGGCGGTAAGCTGGTTGCTGATATGCTCAACGGTCAAATTGTCAAAAACAAAGTCATCGGTGGTCAAAAAGTAGAGCTGGCAAAATGTGAGTTTTATAGCTGTATGCTGGTCATCAATAAATCCGCTGCCCAAACAGATAATAAGTAAGTCATGCTGCCGTCCAATGGCAATAATGGCTGGTCGTGTCTGTCTTATATAGATAATACGGCAGATACTTCAGCGGCTACCGCCTCGTTAGACAATCGCGGACTGGCATATGGCGATGGTTTTTTTACCACCATGGGCGTCATTGATGGGCTAATACTGTGGCAAGAGTATCATCATCAGCGCCTCATCTCTCATGCAAAAGCTTTGCAACTCGATTTAGACAGCCGCTCACTACTGGCTACCTTGCAAACGCATGCCCAGCAGTTACAACAAGGCATGCTTAAGCTAATCATCACTCGTGCGGCGCAAGATATTCGTGGTTATGGCTATACGCCAAGCGAGTCTGGTAGCAAATGCGAGATTTGGCTAAAATCTTCCGCGATGACTATTGCAACATCCAAGCAACTACATTTACCTGATGGGCGCTTAATGTCTATGCAGCCTTTTAGCACAGCCGTTTGCTTATCCTCGCAGCTTGCTTGTCTACCGCCACCGCTTGCCGGACTGAAAAGCCTTAATCGTCTTGATAATGTGCTGGCAAGTGGCGAGCTTCAATCTGTCAAAGCATCTACGTCACTATCTAGTACCGAGCTAGGCAGTGCTGATATTGGCGAAGGCTTACTGCGTGATATGAGTGGGCATTGGGTTGAAGGCACGATGAGTAATTTGTTTTATCAATTATCAAATACGCAATTAATAAATATGCAATTAATAAATATGCAATTAGCAGAATCAAAAAACATTGTAAATGATAAGGAATATAACGCAGATTATCTTACAAATGGTCAATGGTATACGCCGTCTATGGCACAATCGGGCGTCGCTGGCGTGATGCGGCAAGTGCTTATCGATGCTTTATCTACCACGAAATATCCAGTCGTGATAAGGGCATTACATGATGAAGATTTGCCACAGTTAAGCCAGCTATTCTTTTGTAATGCACTGCGCGGTATCATGCCAATGAGCAAACTGAAGTTATTAACGGGTGAAATGGTGGGTTTTTAAGCGATTTAACCGTATTTAAAAATATTAAATTTGGTATCAATAAAATCATCTGGGTATAAAACAACTTCTTCATTGCGATACATTTCTTGCGCTTTTAATAGTGCTTCTTGCTCATTTTCTGCATTAACTTCTACAATGCTACTTAGCGTTTCAACAACCTCTATCTGAAAAACTCTTTTCAATTTCTTATCTGTTTTCATCATTACTATTCCCGATATACCCTTATCAAAATTTCTTTAGTATTTATATATTCTAGGTTAGCAAAGGCGATTAAAAAGAAGTGATCGTCTTTTGTTACGTAGACTTGTGCGATAAGGAAAATCGATCAATGATAGTATTTTGATAAGGAGAGAAATCAATGGACTACGTCTACGAAGATGAACGAATACCGCTACAAATCCGTCGACTCTTAATTTTTGATGAGATTTGCAAATTAGCAAGAAAACAACCTGATGAAATTATTCACTTATCAAGATTCACGGAATTATAGCTCGGTGTTATGTATTTGAAAGACTTTAAAAAGTTTATCGCGTTTGGCGGTGTGTTTGAGTACGCAGAAACAGAAGAAGAGGTTATCGAGCAACGTATTAGAGTTTTCCCTAACGACGAACCTGTAACACGTGCGCTAACAGTCAATTTAAAGCAGTTTACTCAGCCCGCGCGCACAGCCATCCAGCTGGTCTGGTATTGGAATAACTATGTTAAAAATAGAATGCACGCTTACGTCGATTATCGTGAAGAAGTGTTTTTTCGGATTAATGATGAAATTGACTCAGACTATCCACCGCATAAGTTTCATGACCGTCTCGTTGCAACGGCACGTTTACCTTTATGGGACGATAGAGAGGAGTTAATTGCAGATGTATACCGTGATAATAAAGGACAACCGAGGCCTGAACGCTTTAATGAAAAACGTTTAATATAATTTCAGGCATTTAGAAATTGATCGTATCTTATTAAAAATTATTTAACAGGAGATAACAAATGCGCACTGCCTATGAAGAGAAACGTATTCCATTACAAATCCGCCGCTTAATGCTATTTAATGAAATATGTCGTAAAGCAAAAAAATATCCTGATGAAATTGTTCACTTAGCGGGTTATTCAAAAATAGCATTCAATATTATTTATTCTAAGAAAGATAAAAAATATACAGCATTTGGTGGGGTTTTTAAGTACGCACATATACGCCAAGAAGTGATAGAGCAAGGCATAGATAAACTATTTCATGATGAACCTGTGATGTGTGCGCTTACAGTAAAAAGACAAGCTTTTACCAAGGCTTCTCGTACGCCATTGGGACTATTATTAGGCTGGAATAAACATGTAAAAAACAGGTCTTTTAAATGTATTAAAGACAATATGGACACTTTTTTTAAAGTAAATGATGAGTTAGACAAGGACTATCTTCCTCATAGGTTTTATGAGATTCTGCTATCAAGCGCAAATTTGCCACTTTGGGATAATTGAGAAATTTAATATAATTTTTGATAATGTCCACGACCCAAAAACTCAACAATCCCTCTATCGCGTAATACTTGTAATTGCTGACGGATTTTATCTTTAATGTGGTTGTTTTCAGGATATTTGAGTTTCAATAAGTCGGCAAATGCATAAACTTGATTGAGAGAGAAATTAGCCTCCAGTCTATCGATACAGTGCCAAACATCTAACGTCCAACCACGTGTCTGCTGTGATTGCTGACGCAGAAACAAGGTTTTTTGAAATTGCTCGGTGACATTATCTCGTGGTATGACCTGCTGGTCTTTAACCAAAAACACTTTTCCCGATTCGGGTACTTTGCGCAAATCAATATTGCAGCCGACCCAACCAGCGCGTTTGGCAGTAACGGATAATGGTTTGCGTTTTATAATCATGTCCGATTTAAAAAACTGTTTGGGAATGATTAAAAAGTTATTCACTCTATATTCTTGAGAGTAGGTCAGAAAGAAAAAGCTGGGATTATTATCGCTATTGATTCGCTGAATCATGGTGTCATAAGCGCCATCACTAATAATGTTACTTAATTTAGCCTTCTTACTTTTTAACTCGTATTGCTCATCACAGTTTGCACAATAAAAGTCAGCAACAGGTTTGCCATTAGCAAATTCAACCAATGGTTCAGCATTGCAATTAGGACAATAGCTTTGATTGGCAACCCAATTCTCACTTAATACTCTAATGATTTGACTGGGTGATTTATAGTCTGCAGCGAGACTTTGATTGAGGTTTAAATTCATAGCTAGTTTTCTTATCAGAATTAACATTTAAAATCATCGATATGTGTATTAAGCCGTATAACTGAGCTTAAACGCTAAGTTAATTCATAAGCTAAGCAAATACCATTGAAAATCACACGGTTCAGTGCTAAATTCTAGCAAACTTCTGCCTCGCGAGTCACCATGAGCACGCCAACCCCTGAAACGCCTCCTGAACGTCCTAATGATACGCCATTGAATGACCAAAAAGGCACTGCTGACGAGCGTGTCGACACGGCAGCACTGGATTCAAAACCAGTAGTGGATGAGAGAGCAGAAGAAGTGCCGGCGACCGATGTCTCGCTCATTAGTGGAGAAAATAAACCACGCCACTATAAAGTCGATAATCCATCATTCTTTATGCAGCGCGGCTATCAAGTGTTGTTGGTACTTGGATTGATTGCTGCATTTTTCTTAGTGATGGTTTATCAAACCTTGTTTGGACGTATTGAGCAACCCAAGCAGATGGTGACGATTGAACAGGGTCAGACGTATTACGGACTATTGCCGCAATGGCAGTCGCAGATACCACTTTTTTCTGCCAGTATCGCCAAGCTTTATATCAAATCACAAGTCGATGCGCCATTGCATGCAGGTATCTACCAATTCCCTGCAAATCCAACCATTGCTGAAGTTCTGCAAGTCCTAGAGCGGGGCGAAAAAGCCGCGATGGTAAAAGTGCAAATTATCGAAGGTAAACCATCTAAAGATTTATATCAGGCGCTACGTGATAATAAAGGCATTAAAAAAGAAGTACTGACTAGTGATGCGGATAATGCCAGTATTGCGCAAGCATTAGACTTGGTTGGTATCTTGCCGGATGCAGTAGTGAACAGTAATGACCCTATCGTCAATCACAATCTTGAAGGGTGGTTTGCCCCTGACACTTATTACTATGGTGAAGGAGCCAGTGATAAGCAAGTACTCACCGACTTGTATAAACGCCAGCAGCAAGCATTAACCAAGGCTTGGGAAAATCGCGCACCAAACCTGCCTTATAAGAGTCCTTATGAAGCGTTAGTGATGGCATCAATTATCGAAAAAGAAACCAGTGTGGCAGAAGAGCGTCCTTTGGTATCGGCGGTGTTTAATAATCGCTTAAATAAAGGGATGCGCATGCAAACCGATCCGACCATTATCTATGGTATGGGTAGCCGTTACGAAGGCAATATTCGCCGTAAAGACATCGATGAAAAAACAGCTTATAACACTTATCAAATCGACGGTTTACCGCCAACACCGATTGCATTACCGTCAGCGGCCTCTATTGAAGCGACCTTGCATCCTGCCGATAGCGACGCGCTATACTTTGTGGCAACGGGTAACGGTGGGCATAAATTTACCAATAGCTTGGCTGAGCACAATCAAGCGGTCAAAGACTATCTCAGTGTCATGCGTGAAAAGAAAGCCCAAACGCCGCCGCAGTAACCAGTTGTTTATTTATGCTTCTTTTTATAGTGCTTTAAAAAACCATCGTTTAATGAGCGTTATTAAGATAATTATAAAAATAATGATAACGCTCATCAATGCCACAAGGTTATATCATGTCAGCATCTACACAAGCTCCTTTATCGCATATCAACACGACGCCCACTCAAGGGCGTTTTATTAGTTTTGAGGGTACCGAAGGGGTAGGTAAGACTACCGCGATTGAGCAGCTATGCGCACGCTTGCAAGTGCGTGGTATTGATTACCTGCGTACCCGCGAGCCGGGTGGTAGTCCGTTTGCTGAGCGTTTGCGTGATATATTGTTAGACCCAGCTACTGACATTAATGATGATACAGAGTTGCTATTAATGTTTGCCGCTCGCTGTGATCATATGCAGCAAGTCATTCTGCCAGCACTGCAACGCGGGACATGGGTGATATGTGACCGATTTACCGATTCGACGGTTGCTTATCAAGGCTTTGGACGTGCACATGGTGATGCTGCTGTACGCTGTAAAATTGACATGCTTATCGAGCAATTCGTCGAGCAGCTACCTGAGTTAACTCTATGGTTAGACTTGCCAGTATTAGAAGGTATGGCACGCGCCAATAAACGCAGTACAGCTGATCGTTTTGAGCAGCAGGCGACTGAATTTTTCACTAGAGTGCATAAAGGTTTTAGCACGCTAGCTGATGAGCAACCTGAGCGTATTCAGCGTATTAATGCATCTGGTACAGCCGATGAAGTGGGTGCGCGAATATGGCAGACGGTCAAAGAAAAATTAGATATTTAATAGATATAGTTAGGTCTAAATAAAAAAGAGTCATCCGTCTGAACGTGCTACTGGCATAAATTTTTCTTTCGTGCTGTTCGCAAGCGTGACAGAGGCTACGAAAAATTTATGCCAGTAGCACTGTATCGTTTTTAAACAGAATTGACTATAGTTTTATAAAGTGTTTATCTTGTAAAAATAAAGAAAGCCCCGACTCATGAGTTGGGGCTTTTGTTAATTAGGGCTTTCTTTATTGATGGATATTTAAAAAGTAAAGTTTATTGATAATGTACTTTTTTATCTCAGTCTTTTTTACTTAGACCATTTTTACTGAAATTATTTTTAGCTAAGTCCTTACGGATCTCGACTTCATTATCAGCAGTATTAGCGATTTTATCACTACTTGAATCTGGTAAACGATTGGGGTCAAGGGAGCCTTTTTTAGTTTTAGGTGCGTTGCCATTACCATTAGTATTACTAGATGATTTACTTTTCGAGGTTGCTGTTGAGTTGGCAGACATTACGCCTTTATTAACTGTGCTAGTAGGCTCGAATGTTAACTCTGCTGCATTATCACTATAATTATCACTATCATTGGCTGTTGCTGGCAGGGTTGAAGATGGCTGTAGCGTTGAGTTGCTACTTGGGTTAATTAATGAGGCATTCACTGTGTTTTGCTCAGTATCCTTATCGATATCTACACCAAGCTCTTGTTTTGCTACCTCAGTATTAGCGTCCGTTAGCTCTATTTCTTGACGTTTTTCAGGCGCTTTAGAGCTGGACTCAAAGTTTGCATCTGCTGCTGCACGTGCCTGTTCTTGTTTAGGCGTCACATCGACTGGTTTTGGCTGTACCTCATCATCCACCACCAATGAGATAAGCTTGCGACCACGTGGTACGGTATCATCGAACTTATCAGTAATGACGTGTAGCTTGCCTTCTTTGTCGACGGTATAGAGCGGTACGAACTGCTTATTATCGGCTTTATACTGCTCGAAGCTGTAGCTGTCAGTGATATTGGTAATTTTAATACGGGCTTTTTTGGATAGCATACTGGCAAGCTTGGTGTAAGTAGCGTCATCAAACAACCACTGCGAATGAAAGTTTGCTTGCTTATCATCGCGTTCACTTTTAACTTTTTCATCACTGAATTTAAGACGATATAATTTGCGCTCACCAAATTCATGACGATAATGAATCTCAGATAAGGTATTCATCTCTTTATCCATACTCATGGCAAATAGACGACCGATACCGATGAGGTCTAAATGATGATCGGCATGGTCAGAGACAGGATTGCCAAAGTAGGTACGTAGACCACTCATGCGCGCGCTGGCAATATTGGTATAGTTGTTATGAGCGACGATAACGTCGAAGCCTTGATCCTTCAAAGAAGTAGCGACCAATAGAGCGATTGGGTTTGAGCCTACGACTAAAATACCATTGGTTTCAGGCTCACGTACGCCCAAAAAGTTACCAACCATTTTTGCGCCCAAACCCTGAATCATCACTGTACCAATAATGACCAAAAATACCAAAGGTACGAGTAGCTCAACACCTTGAATATCATACTCTTGCAGACGAATAGCAAACAGTGATGAGATAGCAGCGGCAACGATACCACGTGGACCAATCCAGCTGATCATCAGCTTTTCATTGGTTTTTAGATTGGAGCCGATAGACGATGCCCAAACTGACAAGGGACGTGCGACAAACATCACAATGATTAGCAGTACAATACCTGCAAAGCCAACACTGAGTAGGCTTTCAAGCTCAACACGAGCAGCAAGAATAATAAATAACACTGACACCAATAAGATGGTTAACGATTCATTAAACTCTAAAATCGTATCACGCGGGAATTTGGGCCAGTTAGCAAGCGCCACTCCAAGTACGGTGACGGTCAATAAGCCAGACTCGTGCTCTAAATGATTCGATATCGAAAATAACACCAAGACAAAAGATAAGGTGAAAACATTGCGTAAAAACTCAGGAATCATATGCTTGCGCATTAAGAATGCTAAAGCCCACGCGCCAGCCAAACCCATTCCCGTTGCCAACACCACGATTTTGGCAAACAGCAAGATACTACTGGCTTCACCGCCTGAGATGATATATTCATAAACCAATACCACCGCAATCGCGCCGATAGGATCAATGATGATACCTTCCCATTTCAAGATGTTAGAAATGGTTTTATTAGGTCGCACACTGCGTAGTAGCGGCATAATGACCGTCGGACCGGTGACGCAGACCAGCGCCCCGAACAGTAAGGCGATAATCGGATCGACATCAAATAGCAAATACGTCGACAGCGCCACGATAGCAATCGTAATAAGGACGCCGACTGACACCAGCATCTGTACCACAGAGCCGTGTTGTTTAATCTCATCAAACTCTAAGGTCAGTGAGCCTTCAAATAGAATAATCGCCACGCCCAATGAGATAAAAGGAAACATCAGCTCGCCCAATACTAAGTCAGGATCGAAAACCCCTAGTACTGGTCCAACAATAATACCAATCAGTAATAAAAACAAAATGGACGGCTGCTTTAAATACCAAGCCAACCATTGGGCGGCAATGCCAATCCCAACCACGCCGGATAATAATAGGGCGGTATCCATAAATTAATCCTTTTATAATCTTGTCATATTCTATATCTATCAGGGCGTAGCAGTTATTAGCATAATAAGCTGCCATTAAAATAAGCGATCACAACTATCTGTAACTGCTGAGCGATAACCGGTATGGCTACTATTATTGCAGTATCAGTATCAGTCAAAACATGAGTCGTAACATGAGTCACAATATAAGCAAGGTATGCTATATCGCAATAAAGACAAATGATTTGCCAGATTGATAAGCATAATTTAGAAAGCAAAAGATGAAAAATAAGCGTGATGATGGCCAATGTAATAAAAATGATAGCATACGAAATTAACTTTTGTTTACTGTAAGAGCTATTTGGCTTGTTATCATAACATGATTTTATTTTATCTATGTTAAGGCGGTCTTTGAACAGACTGGCTGTTTTGTCGTGCATCCTTGGAGTAAGGCGACTCGTTTAAAGATGTTTATGATAGAAAAGATAAAGTTTTATACCATAAGTATAAAATGGACGGTAAACTAACAAACCACAATAGAGCGCTATTTTAAGTGACTCTCTTTTATTTTGAACTGCTTATACAACATTGCTATCAATAACAGCCTTATAAATAACAGTCGTATCAAAACTGTTTATAACATCCATATATAACACTTATAAAGCCCATCATAGGGAGGATAATATGTTTATCAATATCTCTAAACGACCGAACACGATGAATCTAGTACGCTATCTACAACATAGCACGCTGGCAATTGCCGTTGCCACTACCATGGTTGCTGGTATCAACCTAGCCACTATGCCAAGTGCGCAAGCAGCGGTGACTACCGCAGACTTCTCGGGTTTGGTACAGCAAGTTACCCCAGCGGTGGCGCGTGTCAATGTGACCAAAACCGTCAGCGAGGCTGAGCTAGCTAAAGCCCAAACGGCTGAGCTATTACGGAAGTTTTTTGGTGACCGCCTGCGTATCCCTGATCAAGCAGCGACGCCTGCGATTGAGCATGCTTATGGCACCGCTTTCTTTGTGACTGCAGATGGTTATATGCTGACCAATCATCATGTGGTTGAGGGCGCAGACAAAATCAGCGTTACACTCAATGATAGAACAGAGCTGGATGCCACCTTGGTTGGCAGTGACGAGCGTTCGGATGTGGCAGTATTAAAGGTCACTGGCAGAAAATTTCCAGCGCTGCCGATTGGTGATTCTAATAGTCTAAAAGTGGGTGAGCCGGTATTGGCCATTGGCTCGCCATTTGGCTTTGATTATTCGGCATCGGCAGGGATTGTCAGCGCCAAATCACGCAATTTTTCGCGTGAAACCAGCGTGCCTTTCATTCAAACCGATGTGGCATTGAACCCTGGTAACTCAGGTGGACCCTTGTTTAATCAGCGCGGTGAAGTGATTGGTATCAACTCCCGTATTTTTAGCGGCACGGGCGGTTATATGGGGCTATCGTTCTCTATCCCGATTGATGCGGCGATGGACGTTTATGAGCAGCTCAAAACCAATGGCGAGGTCGCGCGTGCTTATCTCGGCATTTACCCGCAAGATATCGATCGTAATTTAGCTGAAGCCTATAACTTAGCTCGTCCGCAAGGCGCATTATTAACACGAGTCTCACCAGATTCACCCGCCCAAAAAGCAGGGCTAAAATCAGGCGATATTATTTTACAATATAATGATATTCAGATTATGGAAGCATCAGATGTATTGAACCTCATTAATCGGGCACGTCCAAATGATGCGTTTCGTGTACAGATTCAGCGTGATGGTAAACAATCTATCATAAGCGGCAAGCTCAGCAATGCTTCCGACGATATGCAAGTACAGAATAGTACTCAAAAAAATAATGAAATAAGCTTGGGGTTGGCACTACGAAATTTGACTCCAGAGGAGAAAGTAGAGCTGGCATCTGATAATAAAACCGGTGTATTGGTGACCGCGATTGAGCCGACAGGATTGGCTGCACGCTCGGGTATACTGGCAGGCGATGTTATTACTAACCTGCATCAAAAACCTATCAAAGCGGTCAATGATTTTTCTAGTGCCGTTTCATTATTACCTAAAAAGGGCGTGGTAACGATTGAGATTATGCGTCAAGGTATCCCGGGTATTATCGGTTTGCGCATTGAGTAGGATGGAATAGTTGCTCCTGCTATTAATTACAGCTACAGCTACAGCTACAGCTACAGCTACAGCTATCAATGACAATGATGGCTGAATAATTTATTTGCTTGCTTGTATCGTCCAACTATCGATGTGTTGACGATTGGTTAAAATGTCTTAAAAGGTTTTATCGCTACTCAGTAATTACGCTAAACTAACTATTCAATATAAAAGGCAGTCTCAAAGCTTTACACGAACAACTTTATATTGAGTGTTTATTGATAGATTATAGTGAAATTAATAGATAGTTTTTCCTAAAGCGTATAGGTTAAGCATTAATTGATTGATAGCGGTTAAGCTAAAATATGCTACACTAGCAGGCGTTTTTATCGCTATCTAGCAATCATGTTTGCAGCGGATAAAAACAGCGTTAATGACGTTATGATATATATAAATACTCAGTATTAACATCACGCAAGATTTTGCCATTGGCGTTTATCAGCGCGCATAGTATTTGTGCGAGCATAGATATAAGCATCAAGCATCTAATAATGGCACTTGCAAACGACTTATCATGTGATAGCTTTGATAAAAAGCTAGGATACTACAGTAAGGCACAGTTATGAGCACAGCATACGACGAGATTAAAACCCGACTACAAGGCTCAATGGTCGCCTTGGTAACGCCCATGCATCCTGACGGCACGGTCGATTATAAACGTCTGGCAGACCTCATAGATTGGCAGATTGAACAAGGCACTCATTGCTTGGTCGCCGTCGGTACGACTGGCGAATCTGCGACTTTGTCAATGCAAGAGCACAGCGATGTGATTCGTTATTTTGTGCAGCATGTCAAAGGTCGCGTGCCAGTGATTGCTGGTACAGGCGCGAACAATACGATTGAAGCGATCAAGCTAACTAGAGACGCTAAAGAAGCGGGTGCAGACTGCGCGCTACTAGTCGCTCCTTACTATAATAAACCGCCACAAGAAGGCTTATATCAACATTATAAAGCCATCGCTGAGGCGGTGAATATACCGCAAATGCTTTATAACGTGCCGGGACGTACGGTCGTTGATATCGCGCAAGAAACCGTTGAGCGCTTAGCCGATATTGACAATATCGTGGCGATTAAAGATGCGACAGGTTCTATCGCTCGTGGTGAGCAATTAATCAAAGCCGTTGGTGATCGTCTAGTTGTCTTGTCTGGCGATGACTTTAGCGCACTTGAACTGATGAAGGTTGGTGGTAAAGGCAATATTTCTGTGTCTGCCAACGTTGCCCCAAAAGCCATGAGCGAAACCTTTACAGCAGCCTTGCGTGGTGATTTCGATGCCGCTAATAAAGCACATGATGTCGTGAAGCACTTGCACCGTGATTTATTTATCGAGTCTAGCCCAATCCCAGCGAAGTACGCCCTACATAAAATGGGCATGATAGATACTGGCATCCGCTTACCACTGGTATGGCTAGCTGAACAACATCATGCGACGATTGATGCCGCCTTGGTTCGTGCAAATTTATTATAAAAACTAAGCTTATAAATGCTAAGTCTGTTATTCACGACATCGGCTTAGCAACCGTTTATGAGATTTTGTAAAACGATAAACTGATTGCCTACATAGGCAACGATTGCTAACTCAGAGAGATAATATGATGACAGTATCATCAACGACTGCAAAAATGTTCCCTGCTATGATCACCTTGGTTTTGGGTAGTACCTTAGTATTAAGCGGCTGCCAAGCGACAAAAGAGTTCATTGGTAAGCGTGATAACGGTAGTTTAGAGTATCAGCAAAGCAAAAAACTTGCACCACTAGAGCTACCTGTTGCGCAGGAAACAGCGCCATTTGTACCTTTATATCCAACACCGAATGCTGGCGGCAATACGCTCACCCTACAAAACGAATCAGGTAAACAGTATCAATTGCCTAAACCGCAACGTGCTGTCGCTGTGAGCGGTGCCGAGTAAGCTCTTTTTTTACCCCTACCTGTACCGCTGATTCTTTTATTAAGATTAATCCTACTTGATTAATCATAGATAGAAAGCTTTTAGCGGGCGCTGCGCGTTTTTACCACATAAGCTTGAACGAACAGGAACTCCTATCATGCAAAAGCAAGAACTGCTGTATAAAGGCAAAGCCAAATCTGTTTATGAAACAGAAGACAATGATTTACTGATTTTACACTTCCGTGATGATACCTCAGCGCTTGATGGCAAACGTATCGAACAGTTAGCACGCAAAGGTGTGGTCAATAACCGCTTCAATGCTTTTATCATGCAAAAACTGGCTGACGCTGGTATCGAAACGCATTTTGAAAAGCAACTATCTGAAGATGAAGTGTTGGTGAAGCGTTTGGATATGATTCCGGTGGAGTGCGTTGTGCGTAACTTTGCTGCGGGCAGTTTGGTTCGTCGTCTAGGTTTAGAAGAAGGTCTATCTTTGACGCCGCCTACTTATGAGCTGTTCTATAAAGATGATGCGCTTGGTGATCCGATGGTCAATGAGTCGATTTCTGTGTCTCTTGGCTGGGCAACTGACGCACAACTGGCAAAAATGGAAGAGCTAAGCCATCAAGTCAATGAGGTGTTGTCAGCATTGTTTGATGCAGGTGATTTGATATTGGTAGACTTCAAACTAGAGTTTGGCGTATTCCACGACCGTATTGTTTTAGGTGATGAGTTCTCACCAGATGGTTGCCGTATTTGGGATAAAGTTACCAAGAAAAAACTGGATAAAGACCGTTTTCGTCAGTCATTAGGCGACGTCATCGAAGGCTATGAAGAAGTGGCAAAACGTATTGGTGTGCCATTAAGCTAAGTGCTTGATAAAGATTTAGTAGAATAAAAAACTGAGCCATGTGCTCGGTTTTTTTATGGCTATATGATAACGCTAGTAACTAGTGATAAGCATTTAATGGCTTTGGTTATGGGTTAGTCTCGTTTTTACCTACATGATTAGTGACGAAACATAAAAAGCTACTGCTAAGGCTAAACAAATAAAAGTTAAAGGTAAAAACAGGCTTTCCTGGAGTACGCCCTCAGAATCAATGCCGCCATAAAACATGGTCTCCATCAGTCCAAAAAACGCAGCAAGAACTAGCAGGATTGAGCCACCAATAAATAGTTTAGATTTCATAAAAGCTCCTTTAGATGCCAAATTGAGGTTATAAGCCCCCTTTCTTTAAAAATTATTGCAGCATAGTTATCGTTTAATGACACAAATAGGATAGTTTCCTGGATTCTGACCACCGTCTAGATCCAAGCAAATATCACTGTAATAAAATTCGTGAGCTTTGATTCCTAGCCAGAAAGCAAGAATGGCAGTAACGGTAATGATTATAATTATCTTAATATTGATATAGAGATCCTAAGTAAACAAGTGAATATAACGATATTTATTCGAATACATCTTATACGAATTGGAAATGAATAGAGCTGTAGCTTATTCTTTTCATAAACTATTCACCATAACATTTCCTATTAAGGTATAAGCCACTGATACCAACGGTTTAGCTCACTGGGATAGTCTCAGTGTGCTTCGTGATATACCTGCCATACAGATTCTATTCGTGGCTGGTGATCTATACAGGCATTGAACGGCAAGTGTTAGATATAGTTTTAATTTATCTGAAGTTACAAACCTATCTACCAAGGCTTCATTCCATGTCGATAAGAGAAAGTATCTGTGGGCCCATCTATACCAATAGTTGCCACCTTTACGTTTAGAAAAAAGACCTGCTATGCATTTTTATCAATCTATCGCTTCCAAATAAAATTATTTTATTTTTCTTATCTCTGAATGTTTTTAATTTCCTGGTCGAGCTGTACCCGTCTTTGCTGTGTATAAGTGGTCAAACAACTGTTAAGCGCCATTGAGTAAATACTACCACCAACAGAGCCACGGGCAGAAAACTTACAGGCTTTATCTCTAAAATCAATCCATGCTAATTGCACTGTTTTTAACTGTTTTTTCTCGCTTTTATTCAATACGCGCTGCAAATTACGATAGGAATTATTCAGCTTGTTGTCTTCATTTTTTAATTCAGCTGCCGTGCATTTATTAATATCAGCTTGAGTAGTCGCACTATCACAAGCAGTCGCGGCTGATGCTTGAGCAGTCGCAAATAAGCCTACTGAGAATAAAGCAACACTAGATACTTTCTTTAGATGGGGTGTTATCAAATTCATATAATACTCATGGTTGAAGATAATTTTTGATTTTAACACATAGGTTATTTTCCTTTGAGCTGATTGCTGTTAGTAAAAGTTACCTGTTTAATTTTAAGTGAAATAATTATAAATCATCTGACTAATAGGTTTGATCTATAAGATGTTAAATCGGCAATATGCACTGAATAGTATAGCTATCATATTTAACATAAACGCTGTATTACAATGTCTAGTCAAGAACTCCTCTAAATTGTTACGGTATATATTATTAAGACCAATAGAATGCATGGCTAAGATCTCCTAACAATCACACTAATTCACATTGATTCTTAATCAGTGCGCTAGGTAGGAGCCAATCTAACAGCAATGACCATTATCGTTCAAAATATAGAACAACTTGTTATTGATCTTTAACTTAATAAAATTAGGAGTGTAGCCCATGTCAATCTTTTACTCAGACTCAACCTTTCCAGTGATTAAAACAGTCTTGCTCTCCGCTTCACTTATCGGCATCATGCAACTAATGACAGGCTGTGACTCACAGAATTTATCACCAAATAACACTGTGAATTCGCAAACCGGTAATACCGATAATACCGATAAAAATATAGCTAACAAAGACAAGGTATCTGAGAATACAGCGCCTATAAATCCTACCATAGCAAATGAAGTGCAAAATAAAAAAGCAATAACCTTGCCTAATGATAAAATTGTAAACCTATCAGGTTATCAGAAGTTAAGCTTTGGTCAGGTTATTACTCCTGAGCTTTTAAGTGAATTAGGACTCACTAAGGAAGGTAGCAATAATGAACAATGCTATTACGTGAGTAATCCAAAACTGAGTTATGTAGATAAAGAGTATGGTGAACGTGCCTCTGTGCTGTATCAGGTTATAGATGATAAGGTTGCATTAATTACTATTCGAGATCCGAACACACCACTCTATACAGCCGTTAGTGTGGGTGACCCAGTCAAAGAGGTTATGAAGGTGCATAATGATGATCTTGCTTACGAAGTCGATAAATATGCTGTTGATGGCGACTACTATAACCTTACTGCTAACGTCAATTTTAAAGCAATAAAAGACAATGAAGCAGAAAAGTTATTAAAATACGAAGATATTAAGTTTGATAATAAAGAAGACAAATTGCCCATACAAATTGAATATCATATGAATGGTGGGCAAAAGCTAAATAATTATAAAATAAAAGCGACTGCGTGGACAGCAGATGATAAGAGAATGCTGCAAGGTCAGGTAAAGAGTATTGATATTGGTATTCCAGAAGCGATTTATCTTGTCGAAGGCTGCTCTTAAGTCATCATCGTAAAGAACCCAAATAGGCATTGGGTTCTTTGACCTATGCTCTCAGTCCCGCAGACATAAACTTGAGATATTCTAAACAAGCTGAAATATACTGAAAAAACTACAGAAGTAAATTTAAGAGTTCTTAATCGTATTTACTAGCTCAAAAATGATTTGATAATCCTTTCATTAATTTGGGTATACCCTAGCGGAACTACCTACTTCACCCTTCAAACCTATTAACAGACCACTTAAAACAGACTGATATAATGGAACCACTTATAACAGACTATTAAGCTTTATGCGTGCATTTTCTGCTCCTGAAACCTCATAATAATTTATTCCATAACCATACTTATTTATGACTATCCTTGAGTTCGAGCGTTATCCTTGCCGGTACTCATTCTCTCACTTAAATTTATCATACAGCTATCAAACACACCGTAAACATTGTCCTAAATACTGCATCTTATTTCATGCTAACTTATCCTCTATTAACAATATAAAAATAATAAGAGGTTATAACTAATGCTAACGCCTGAACTGCTCGCGACTCAGCCTACTATTTTAGAGCCATCGTGGTTTACTCGCCCAACTTGCGTGGTCGCCGCCGATTTAATTGGCAAAATATTGTGCCGACAGCTGACAGATAGCGATGGTAAGCAAAAAACCTTGCGCATGCGTATCTCAGAAACGGAAGCTTATATTGGTGAAGATGATGCAGCGTGTCACGCGCATGCAGGCACACGGACGTCGCGCACAGAAATTATGTACAGCCAAGGCGGTGTATTTTATGTCTATCTGACCTATGGCATTCATCATATGCTCAACTTAGTCAGCGGACCGATTGAGTCGCCAGAAGCTGTTTTAATACGTGCTGGATTTTTAACAGATGATAGTGACCGCTTGATTGAAGAGCAATTGCTAGCAACAACCAAGCAACTAAATGATATCAAACAGCTGGCAGGTCCTGGAAAGCTGACAAAAGGCTTACAAATAGATCGAGCGCTATACGGCAAACCGATTACGCCGGTCTTAAAAGTCTGGGTAGAAGATGATGGTTGTCAGCCGCCAGTGTCATTGCGTCCACGTATTGGTATCGATTACGCTGGCGAGGCGAAAGATTGGCTATTACGTTATATATGGAGCGATCATCCTTCTTTATCTAAGAAATAACGGCTTTTATTATTTTCTTTGATTCAATTTAATTTAAAAGATATTTGATGAGGTTATTATATGTATAAACTCACGGTTTTTATTCCAGAAGAAGCGTTAGAGCAAGTAAAGTCAGCATTGTTTGCTGCGGGTGCTGGGAAGATTGGTAGTTATGAACAGTGCTGCTGGCAAGTGCAGGGAGTAGGGCAGTTTATGCCATTGATAGGCAGTAAGCCGCATATTGGCACGCATGATAGTTTAGAAACTGTCAATGAATGGCGAGTAGAGATGGTGGTTACTAAGGCCAATATCGATAACGTCGTGGAGGCATTAAAGCAGGCGCATCCTTATGAAACGCCTGCTTACGATGTGATTGAAGTACTGAGTTTCTAAGAAAAGCTGTTTAATATCTTTTTAAGATTGCTTCGGCTATGAACGAAAGTGTCAGCTATAAAATCGCTCAAAAAGATATTTCTTCTACTTATAATGGTAATTGTTGTTGTTATAACGACCGTTATTATTATATCTACCTTTGTTTTTGTTATAGCGACCATTGTTTTTGTTATAGCGACCATTGTTATTGTATCGGCCTTTATTGTTTTTATAATGACCTTTTTTATTCTTATAGCGATTATTGTCGTTATCATAATGACCGTTATTATTATAATTACCTTGATTATAACGGCCATTGTTTTTATAGATCACATTGCCGTGATTGTTACCTTGCTGACGATAGACTTTCTGATTATCGTAGCTTGGTGTCACCGTGGTACAAGCAACAGTGGTACCCAATAAGGCAACCACAATACCAGCAGAAAAAACGGTTTTTAGCGTTGAGGAAGTGAAGATTTTCATAATAAATATTCCTATTATATGGTTGATATTTCATTCATTACGATGACTGTATAGATATTCTATAATGAAATGATTTCATAAAAAAATGGTCAGATAAACCAAGGGCTGGCTTATCTGACCAAAGGCATCAAATGGTCAACGATGCCAAAATCTTAAAGATTGTCTGAAAGAATAGTATTAACAATGGTTGAAATTGTTAATATTAGCCTTTGTATTTTTAGCCTTTAAATATCAGTCTTTTTCAATCTTAATGACATTTAGGTTTGGATAGCCAAGTAAAATCTCATATTCTTGTGAACCGCGCTTGGCTTCAATCTCAAAAACGCCACGATTGTTCTTCTCTTCAAGCTCGATATCTTTGACACGATAACCCATACCTTCTACTTTGTTGATTGCACGCTGTTTAATCGCTGGGTAACGCGCTTCTCTTTTAATTCTGTCCTCGACATCGTTGTTTTTATAACCATTATTATTATGTTTACCGCTGTTATTGTGTTTACCATTATTATAGCCATTGTTTTTATCTTGCCAGATATTAGACCAAGCTTTTTTGTTTGAGCTAATGAGTCTTAGATCTGGAGAAGTATATTTAAGCTCATAGGCTTGATTATTCTTCTTGGCAAAGGCGGTAAGCATACGATTGCCACGATTACTATCAGATCTGATATCCATCACTTCATAGCCTTGACGACGTAAATTTTTACGCAGCTGTTGGATAGCACGATTATTTTCAGCATTAGAATAGCCACTATTATCGTTATATATTGGATAATTATCATAACCTGCACCGGCTACGGCGCAGCCAGCAGTTGCTCCTAATAGAGTAAGTGCAAGACCTGCAGACATGGCTGTTTTAAATGAGAAAGTTTTGAGCATTTTCACGATGGAATCTCCTATGATGTGACAGACCTAAATAAGGTAGTAGTATTTCGATATTTAATAATAAACCACGCTTAACAATTACGGATGACACTAAAGTAATTATTATAAATAATCGATATTTATTCTTCATTTTAATTTTTTTGAAATATTTTCTTACATGTACATAGTAAGACCTAAAACTCATTACCACATGTCGTTGGTGTTAATAACTTGTAAATTTTGCGAATCGTTGCGTAAGCATTCGATACTTTAAGTCACTAAGGTGTTGTTAATAACCACAAACATCGCTAACACTTCTTAAAATTTATATTATTATTATCTTAATTTTATAATAATATTTTCGATTAATTGCATTAATATCATGTATTTATAGAGATATCAGCACTCAGTATTAATTCGACGTAAGCATATGCTTACAAGCAAAGACGCTTACGCGACTTAACAGTAGGTCAATAATTTGACACTATACACACACGGCATAAGGGAATGTGACTCAAGGATTGAGTTCACCGTATTAAGGATAATACTCCAGTCACTAGCATTAGGATGATAATAGCGATTGGAATAAGGACACATAACCCGTGTTGAAGGCAGATATTGCCAATGCTAGTAAGAAAGAACGGGCAGGATGCCCGACTGTCACAATATACTCAATATCTTGCAAGGATGCAGCGATTAGAGTCGTGACAGGTAACAAGGATCGTTAACAATAAAACCGCATAGCAATTCGTTGCTATGCGGTTTTATTGTGTCTGGGCTTTACGTATTCCATCTATTAATATTAAGTAGAAATACTACAAATCATAGAAAGAAAAAAACCGCATTAAAACTAATGCGGTTTTTTATTTAAATAATTGTCTTATAAATATTGTGATTCATAAGCATTACTATTTATTAATATTTGTTTTCGACGCGCCATGCATCTACTTCGCGTTCGGCATCATCTTTACTATGACCATAACGCTCCTGCACTTTGCCGACTAGCTTGTCACGGCTACCTTCGACATGTAATAAGTCATCATCAGTAAGATCAGCCCATTTTTGCTTTACTGAGCCTTTAACCTGTTTCCATTCACCTTTCAGGGTATGTTCGTTCATTGATATATTCCTTATTCTAGTTATTGCGTCTTTTACAGTACCTTTTCTTTAGAAAACTAATCTCTAGAATACTAAGTCAATAGGATGTATAACGCTTTGATATCCAAGTTATTATTTATGATTGTTATTACTTGCTTTGTACTGCCTTTAAGTACGTTACAACTAGCCAATGGCTAACTTGTGATACCAATATATGAATTTCAAACCGCTTTGTCTGTATGGAGAATGTTTGTACTGTTACTCAATTATGATTAAAGCCATGACTATGTTATGGGTAGTAGACTTGTGTAGCAGTTAGGGCGTTTTATCAGCGTTAAACGTAACCATTACAAACAGATTTCATTCAGAGCTAGAGTAATAGCAGGTGCGTCAGATATCGTAGATGAACAAATAACTAAAAGCAAAAATCGTAATAAATATGGTTTTTGCTTTTTTAGTATTGTTTTTAGCATAAGTAGTAGAACTTATATATAAAGGAAGTGTTATTAGAAATTTAATAGTAGACTTAATGTATAAATGACTATAGCCTTATAGTTAAAATGATATAGTCAATATAAGATGAAATCGATACGTTAATTTATGCGTTGATCGATATATTAAATATATCAATAGCCACATACTGTCGGAAAAAACTTGCTTGCTGTATCGATATAATATGTCGATATAAACAAAGACTACGAAAAAATTGTTCCGATATACCCATATTCTTTTTATAGTAAATCCAGTAAATCCAATGCTTTATCAAACTAGGGCAGTCCACCATTGAATTCAATCGTCACCGTAAATACATTTTCAAAAACACCAATAGAGTCAACGCGCGAGTTAGCAAAAGCCAAAACACGTCGTGCATTACTAAGAAGTGCCCTGCAGCTTTATAGCGCAGAGGGCCAGTGTGGCATGAGTATGAATAAAGTTGCCAAAAGTGCTGGCATTGCACAGCCGAGCTTTTATAATCATTTTGAGAGCTTAGATGCGCTACAAAATGAATTGAGCACGCAGCTTAAAGAAGATTATTTATCTCCTATGCGCTTGGCTTGGGTGACCATGCTTAAAGATTACAACTCATTGAATAAAGAACAATTCAATCAGCGTTGCCAGTACTGCTTAACGATGATTTTCGATGCAGCGTTTCAGAATATTGCGTTATTTCAACGACTAATTGAAGATAGACTTCGCTTTTATTCAGAGATAGACAATAAGATAGACAACAAAGGCCTAGGAAGTCTCATCACAGAAATACAAAATGAATGGACAAAGATATTTATCGAAGGCTTAGAGGCATCTGGGTGCTCTTTTGAATTATCTGATATCAATCTCTGTGTCGATATTGCTAGCGCACAAGTGCATGAGCTGATACTAGGTTGTCATCAAAATCGCTATTCAAGAGCGCAAGCGATTTCTCTGTTGAGCAAAAATTTTGATGGGCTTTTTGGTGGTTTTTTTACGAAGGATTTGCAAGATATAGAGAGTTAATTACTAGAGCTAATAAATGCATGAAAGCCACTAGAGTCATAAAACGGAATTTATATAGTGGCAACGACAATAAAACGTAACAGGGAGCGCGACTATGAGCAGTGAACAAACCAAGAGAAGTGAACAAACACATTTTAGAACCTGCAATCTATGCGAGGCGATGTGCGGTATTGTCATTCAGCACGATGGCGAAAGAGTATTATCGATTAAAGGGGATAAAGACGATCCTTTTTCTAAGGGCTATATTTGTCCAAAAGCAACTGCCTTGCAAGATTTGCACGAAGACCCTGATCGCCTGCGCCACCCTGTTGAAAGAACTACCAATGGCTGGCAAGAAATAAGCTGGCCTGAGGCGCTTGATAAAGTCGCTGTCGGTATCCAATCGGTGCAAAAGCAATACGGCCAAAATGCTCTCGGTATTTATCTTGGTAATCCGAACGTGCATAATTTGGGTGGCATGCTGACCATTAAACATTTATTAGGCAGCCTAAAAACGCGCAGTCGCTTCTCTGCGACCTCGGTCGATCAATTGCCGCATCATATCGTTAGCATGCATTTATTTGGGCATATGCTGCGTATCCCTGTGCCTGATGTCAACCGAACCCAATATATGCTTATCATCGGTGGCAATCCGCTGGCGTCTAACGGCAGCATTATGACTGCACCGAATATGCGCCAAAAGCTAAAAGACATCAAAGCACGCAATGGTAAGGTAGTAGTGATTGACCCAAGACGTACAGAAACAGCAGACATCGCTAGTGAACATCACTTTATTCGTCCAGCGACCGATGTGTTGTTACTATTAGCGATGCTCAATGAGATCTATGCGCAAGGCTATGCCAAAAAAGCAAAAATGAATAATAGAGCTGTAGCTATCGCGCCAGAAATTGAACGACTGGCGGATTTTGCTAAAGATTATAGCGCAGAGGCAGTTGCCAGTATTACAGGTATGACGGCAATTGAAATCAAGCGCTTAGTAAAAGAGTTCTGTGAAGCACAAAGTTCGGTCTGTTACGGTCGCATGGGCGTATCGGTACAAGAGTTTGGCTTATTATGCCAGTATCTAATTATGGTGATTAATATTGTTACAGGCCGCTTAGATGAGGTTGGCGGTTTAATGTTTCCTAATGCGGCGGTTGATGTTGTGAACAATTCTGGCCCAGGCTATTTAGGTAAACGCCATAGCCGAGTGAGCAATCTTCCTGATTTTAATGGCGATTATCCCGTGGTTGCCATGGCTGACGAGATGTTGGTCACAGGTGAGGGGCAATTAAAAGGCTTTATGACCGTAGCGGGAAATCCAGTCTTGAGTACGCCTAACGGTGAAAAATTAGATAAAGCCTTTGAACAGTTAGATTTTATGGTCGCCATTGATTACTTCGTTAACGAAACCAGTCGTCATGCTCATATAATCTTGCCACCCGTATCACCGCTAGAGCGCGACCATTATGATGTGACCTTTAATAACTTTGCGGTACATAACGTCGCTAAATATTCCAAAGCTTTATTTCGTAAAAATAAAAATGCCAAACACGATTGGCAAATTTATCTAGAGCTGGCAAAGCGCTTGGATAAAAAAGCGTCTCTAGCAACTAAAGTGGAACGCTTATTAACGAAAAATTTAGGGCCGAAATTCTTGCTCGATCAAGGATTAAGGCGTGGACCTTATGCTGGTATGACGCTTAAAAAATTAAAGAAAAATCCTCACGGTCTTGATTTAGGACCGCTCAAAACCATGTTGCCACAAGCTCTAAAGCATAAGGATAAACAGATTCACCTTAACGTCGATTTTTATCAAGCGGATTTGGCTCGTGTACAAGCGATGATGCAAGACTATGATGACAGTCAGATTTTATTGATAGGTCGTCGTCATGTCCGCAGTAATAACTCGTGGCTGCACAATAGTTATCGCTTAGTCAAAGGTAAGCCGCGCTGTACGTTGATGCTGCATCCTAAGACGGCTGAGCAGTACGGGATTAAAGATGGTCAAAATGTCAAAGTCACCTCGCGCGTCGGTAGCGTGATTATCGCAGCAGAAGTTACCGATGAGCTTATGCCTAGTGTCGTGAGTATTCCACATGGTTTTGGACATGGTCGTAAAGGGGTTAAACAGAAAATTGCCCAAGCGCATGCCGGTGTCAGTGTGAATGACTTAACCGACGATACGTTAATTGATCAGTTGAGTGGTAATGCGGCTGTGAATGGCGTCCCTGTGCAATTAGAAGCGATTGATCTAGGAGACATTGGTTTAGACACTAGCGATTTAGACACAAGCAATTTAGATACTAGTGATTCTGACGCTGAATCCAGTAGTGCTGCATAACACTGCCATAAACCATAAATTTTGATATCGATAAAAAAGACGATCACCTGTAATAGTGAGCGTCTTTTTTTATGCCTATTATCTGTTTTAGACTAAATTTAGATACCGATAAAATCAAAATCGACCGCTGGTTTCTCACCTTGTATTAATAAACTAATCGCTTTAGCCGAACCACAAGCATGCGTCCATCCAAGCGTACCATGACCAGTATTGAGCCATAAGTTATCAAAAGTCGCACCATCGTTGCGGCTTCCGTGGCGGACTTGACCGAGATGCGCGCGCCCAATTAATGGTACATTTGATGGCGTCATCGGACGTAACCCTGCCCAGTACTGCACTGAATTGGCGATGATACCTTTGGGAAATAATTGCTGCACGCGGCGAGTAATAGCTTCGCAGCGCGTGCTATTTAAATCCAAATTATAGCCGTTAAATTCTGCGGTTCCTGCCACTCGCAAATTATCACCAAGACGCGAGATGACTAGCTTAAATTCATCATCAATCAGACTGATAAACGGCGCTAAATGCGGCGCACGTGGATTAATTTTATAGGTCGCAGAATAGCCTTTTGCGGGGAAAATAGGCAAGTGAATATCAAGTGGCTTAACCAAAGATACGCTATAACTACCTAATGCCAGCACATGGCTGTCAGCAGTAAAGGTTTTCGCGTTTTCGCCTTTGGGTCGAATGGTAATACTATGCACGTGCGGATTGGTAGAATGGGCGTCGGCATTTATTGCCAAAATTTCAGTATTATATAAGAACTGAACTCCAGCTTCTAAGCAACGTTCAGCTAGACGTTGGGTAAATAAATGCGCATTGCCCGACTCATCACGACTGGTATACGTTGCCCCCTTAAGTTTGTGGGCGACAGGGTAAAGTGCTGGCTCTAAGCTAGCAGCCGTATTAATATCAATAATATGACGCTCACAGCCAAGCTCCTGCATGCGTTCAGTTGGGGCGAGGGCGGCATCAAACTCAGCTTGGCTAGTATAAAAATGCATGATACCGCGCGTTTGCTGCTCGTAATTAATACCAGTATCAGCGCGTAGCCGTTGCAAGGTTGCCCGCGAATATAATCCAAGACGCACCATTTGTACTAGGTTGGCATCCGCTCTATCCGCATGGCACTCTTGTAAGAACTGCATGGCCCATTTGAGCTGTGCTTTATCCGCACGCAGACGATAAAGCAGGGGCGCGTCCTCGCGAAACAGCCATTTGAGGGCTTTCATTGGGGTCGCAGGGTTTGCCCAAGGCGTCGCATGCGATACTGATATTTGACCACCATTGGCAAATGAAGTCTGCAATCCTGCGGCTGACTCGCGCTCAATCACGGTCACATCATAGCCTGCTTGCCGAAGATACCATGCGGTGGTCACGCCCACCACGCCTGCACCGAGTACCGCAATATGGGTCATAAAAATCCCTGCTATGTTTATATCATTAAGCGTTTGCTATTTGGGACGGGCAACATCAGCTTGTAACGTTGGCGGTAATTCTAGTATGGTTAAATCACTATCAGCAAGATGTTCTGGGCGCGCAATGACCAATGCATCAAAGCCTTTATTATGTGAGCTATGTAAGCTATCTTGGGCATTTGCCATGGCATTAACCACTTGGATTTTACCCAGTTTTTCGCCAGCTGCTGGCACGTTGCCAGCCCCTTGGACATAATGCAAAAAAGCTTTGGGGGCTGATTTAAAATAGATACGGGCGATGACTTCTTGACCTAGATAACAGCCCTTATCATAGTCCATACCGCCGCGCTGATGCAGACGCAGCTCTTGCGGCTGAAATTCGCCTTGGGTGGCTGCGACGATCCAATAGTTACCAATAGCCAGACTACGCGCCATCCATTTCCACGTATCACATTTTTCATCAGTGTGGCTAAAGGTCGGCATCTCGTCCAAAACGCATGGATAAATAGCAATGGGGGTGCTGGTCTCAAATTTTGAAAAGGCACCATACTTCTTTAAATGTGTTTTGAATGAATCTGCACAATCTGCACTAATGACTACATCATATTGCTTTTCGGCTTGTTTCTTTATCCAAATTCCAAATTCAATCCGACCTTTTAAGTTGCCGATAGCAGCGGCTTGATAACTGAGACCAAGTTTAATCACATCGCAGGTTAATTGACCTTGCAAGAATTTTTCGGCATCGTCGCCTTGAATGGTTAGCTGTTGAAACTGTGGCATGGTAGATGAGGTAGTTGTTACGGTCATGATTATTATCCTTATGGTATGACGTTCTTATTTCGAGTCAATATTTTTGCTGAATTACCGTTATTTTGAATGTTTCTTTAGATGGTTTTTTGCAATAAGTGATGCCAAATCATGTATGGGCATTCGCTCAAAAAAAAGTGTTAAAAATTTTCAAAAAGAGTATCAAAAATGCTACTAAGAAGAGTATCACAAAACGCGTCAACATAAAAAACCCGACGGTGATAGCGGATATGATGAAATTGGTGAAAGAGGGCGAGTTACGGTACAATATGGCAGGCTTTACTTTATAATAATGGCGGTTCAATGGCGCCGATTTTGACACTTAATGAGAATATTATGAGCTTACCTAATTGCCCAAAATGCGATGAAAACTATACGTATGAAGATGGTGCTTTATTGATGTGTCCGATGTGTGCTCATGAATGGTCGGCAGATGAAACGGATGCCGCTCAAGCCGATGAGCAAGATGCTGTCATTCGTGACGCAGTTGGTAATGAGTTACAAGACGGTGATGCCGTTACCGTGATTAAAGATCTAAAAGTGAAAGGCTCATCAATCGTTATAAAAGTAGGGACTAAGGCAAAAAGTATCCGCCTACTACCTGATGCCTCTGATGGTCATGATATTGACTGTAAACTTGATGGCTTTGGCCCCATGAAGTTGAAGTCATCGGTCGTTAAAAAGGCGTAAGAGCACTTATTACCGTGAGTAGCTCTCTCAATAAAGCCCTCATGTACTCGCTTGTAATAGAATAATGTACATCGATTATTGACGCTTATTTTTTGTAACAATCTAATGTCTAATAAAATAATAGAGAATAATGATGAGCACTAAAAACGAACAACTCTTTGCCCAAGCACGCAAACATATTCCGGGTGGTGTCAACTCGCCAGTCCGTGCCTTTGCTGGCGTCGGTGGTACACCAGTCTTTATGCACCGTGCGAATGGCAGCAAGATTTATGATACTGAAGACAATGCTTATATTGATTACGTTGGCTCTTGGGGGCCAATGATTTTGGGTCATGCCCATCCAAAGGTGATTGATGCGGTCAAAAAAGCCGCTGATGATGGTTTAAGTTTTGGAACACCAACGCCATTTGAGACTACCGTTGCCGACAAGATTTGCGACATCGTCCCGAGTGTTGAGATGATTCGTATGACCAGCTCAGGTACTGAAGCGACCATGAGCGCGATTCGTCTGGCGCGCGGGTTCACAGGGCGTGATAATATTGTCAAATTCGAAGGCTGCTATCATGGCCATTCGGATAGCTTGCTGGTAAAAGCAGGTTCAGGCATGCTTGATATTGGTGAGCCAACATCAAAAGGCGTGCCTGCAGATTTTGCTAAACATACCATTACTTTACCTTATAATGACCCACAAGCGATTAAAGACTGCTTTGAGAAATGGGGCGAGACCATTGCCTGTGTTATCGTTGAGCCTATCGCCGGTAACATGAATATGATTATCCCAGATCAAGCGTTCCATGATACCTTGCGTGCCCAATGTACTGAACACGGCGCAGTGTTGGTATTTGATGAAGTGATGACGGGCTTTCGCGTCGGACTTGGCGGCGCGCAAGCGCACTTTGGTATTGAGCCTGATGTAACCTGTTTTGGTAAAATCATCGGTGCCGGTTTACCGGTTGGCGCATTCGGTGGCAAAAAAGAGATTATGTCTTGCATCGCGCCTTTAGGCGGTGTTTATCAAGCAGGCACCTTATCAGGTAATCCACTGGCAATGCGTGCGGGTATTGCGATGTTTGAAGACTTAACCGTCGATGGTTTCTATGATGACCTAGCTGCTAAAGTTGATTATCTCATTGATGGCATTCAAGCAGCTGCTGATAAACATGGTATTAATCTGCGCACCAATAAGCTTGGTGGTATGTTTGGCATGTTTTTTGTTAAAGATGCTGAAACGGCAACGCCGCGTGACTTTGATGATGTGACCGAATGTAATATGGATAGCTTTAATACTTTCTTTCATGGCATGCTCGATCGCGGTATTTACCTCGCGCCATCGGCTTATGAGGCGGGTTTTATGTCTATTAAGCATAGCAATGAAGATTTGGATACCTCTATTAAAGCAGCTGATGAGATATTTGCAGAGATGGCAAAGGCGTAACGCGTTTATTTAAGACTTAATTAAAACTTAGGCGCTTAAAAAACCAGTATGGGAAATCATGCTGGTTTTTTTATTGATAATAAATAACAGATTTAGTTTGCGCGTACTTTATCAAGTTTTCGATCTTTTAAACTTAAATTACCGCGTAGCACATCGCCATACATACGAAAATCGCTGGCAAAACTTTTTAATGGGAATTTAAAAGAAGCCGGTTTGTTTTTTTCAAAGAAAAAATGTCCGACCCATGCACAGGCATATCCTGCGGCAATGCCTTTAAGTAGCGGCTTTGCTGAGCGATTCTTAACGGATTTCGCCAAACCTATTAGCCCAAAGCTACTGCCTGCAAAATGCAGCCGACGGCACGCCATATTTTGATGTTCCTCTAAATAGAAATCATAAAACTTTTGTTTTGCTGGGCTGTCTACTTTTACAAGCATGCTATTACTGACTTTCTCAGCGCTTTTAGTTTGAGAGGTTGCAGTCTTGGCTGGGGATGTCTGGGTGGAGGTCTGATTGATGTTCTGATTGATTGTCTGGTTCATGGTTTTAGCTTCCTTGCTGGTTATCTCTCATCAGTCCGTGATGAGTCTTTAAGGCAAAATGTTTATTTTTTTATTGCATACAGTATTATCGTTATGAGTAAGTGCTTGTTATTTATTACAATATATCTGATTTTTAATGTAGCAAACAGCCGCTGGTAAAACAAGCACTAGAAGTGGACTGAGGCTTTTTTATTTGATAACGGTTTAATCAATTTTTACCCTGTGTTTAGCTATGGTAGCCGCTTACTTGCCAGCGTTTGGCATAAATGCTTTAATGGCAAAACTTGCGATGGTTTTCCATACTTTTATGAGCTTTTATGCGTAATCGCTATTATTTTTGACTAAATATAGTCTCTAATTTAAAAACCATAATTCTTTTAAATATCTTATCTCTTTTATCTGACACGGTAACGACCTCTATTATGCCCAATGATTACCTGAAAAATCCACCACTTGCCGAAGATGAAATGATGGCAGCCATTGATATTGGTTCCAACAGTTTTCATCTAGCCATTGCTCGCTTAGATCATGGTGAGGTACGAAAAGTGGTTTCTATGTCTGAAAAGGTGCAATTAGCCGCAGGATTGGATGAGCATAATATTTTAGGTGCAGCTGCTGAAAAGCGCGGTCTTGAGTGCTTAAGTCGCTTTGTGGCTCGCTTAGATTCAGTGCCTCCTGAGCGCATTCGAATCGTGGCAACCAACGCCTTACGCCAAGCCAAAAATGCTAACGACTTTATTGCCCGTGCGAATAAGATTTTACCCAAGCCTATTGAAATTATCGCAGGACGAGAAGAGGCGCGTTTAATTTACTTGGGGGTCTCGCATACCAATGCTAGTAGTGACAAACGCTTGGTCATTGATATCGGTGGTGGTTCGACAGAGTTTATCATTGGTCAAGAGTTTGATCCGCTATTGACCGAGAGCCTGCAGATGGGCTGTGTCGCTTTTACCCAGAAGTATTTTTCTGACGGGCTGATTACCAAAGAAGCCTTTCATAATGCAATCTCAGGCGCGCGTAAAGAAGTGCTGGCAATTAATGGTCGCTACCAAAAAGTGGGCTGGAGCAGTGTTATTGGCTCAAGTGGGACGATTAAAGCGGTGCGTAATGTCCTTGTCTCTAAAGGCTGGGCCGATGATCAAGAACGCATCACTTATAAAGGGGTCAAAAAGTTAGAAAAATTACTGCTTAAAATTGGCAACGTAAATGACATCGATTTAGAAGGGGTTAAAGAACATCGCAAAGCGGTCTTCCCAGCAGGCGTTGCGGTACTGCGGGCGGTTATGAAGGTGCTCGGCGTTGAGACCATTACTTACTCAGATGGCGCGCTACGCGAAGGTGTCATGTATGACATGCTCGGACGCTTTGCTAGCGAAGATGTACGTGACCGTAGTGTGTTAGCACTGATTAAGCGTTATTCAGGTGATAAAAAGCAAGCCAAGCAAGTGGTCAAAACCAGTCGTAGCCTCTTTGAGCAAGTTCAAGAAAAACTTGGGCTCACTACTGAAGATGGAGATTTACTCAGGCGGGCAGCATTTTTACACGAAATAGGGCTAGCGATTGCCCATAGTAGCTATCATAAACACAGTGCTTATTTGATGGAATATTCTGACATTCCAGGATTTTCACAAGTGGATCAAAAGCGTATGGCGCAGTTAATGCTGAACCATCGCCGTAAGCTAAAGGCTGATATGTTGGAGCAGACTTGTACTATCGGTGGCGATCAGCTCGTTTATCTATGTTTGCTGCTACGTCTGGCAGTACTAGCGCATCACAGCCGCAGTGATTATGAATTACCAGCGTTAACGCTAAAAGTGGTCGATGTGAACCGCTGGCAAATTACGGTTGGTGATAGCAGTGAGCACTATGCCTTCTTATTATCAGACTTGTATACCGAAATTGAACAGTTTGCTAAATGGGGCATTAAGCTGAGCGTCATTGAAGTTTAAAGCTTTGTAGGCTAAAAATTACATAGGCTGAAGACAATATAAGCTAAAAAATATAAGCAATTTAATCGTTATTTGCTTAAAACTAACGTAACAAAAGCGGCGTTGTCGGTAATGTTATGGCATATAAGATGTGCTATTATAGTTTTATTGAGTTTACAACTGTACTTTTATTATCCTAAAATTAATAAGAATGCCATTATTAAACTTAACTGTATTAACCATAACTCTATTAAGTATAATTATGAAAGGGAAGCGTCTATGAGTACCGTCTGGGATAGCGTTCAGCTTGCACGGCATGCCAAACGTCCATTGTTTATGGACTATGTGAATCAGCTGTTTACCGAATTTGATGAGTTGCATGGCGACCGTGCTTATGCTGATGACAAGGCAATCCTTGGTGGACTTGCGCGCCTAAACGGTATGCCAGTGATGGTTGTTGGTCAACACCGTGGTCGCAGTACGCGCGAGCGTATCGCGCATAACTTTGGTATGGCCAATCCTGAAGGCTATCGCAAGGTTATTCGTTTGGTCAAAATGGCTGAGCGCTTTAATATTCCGGTCATGACCTTTGTCGATACCCAAGGTGCCTATCCTGGTATTGGTGCCGAAGAGCGTGGACAAGCCCAAGCTATCGCTGAAAGCATTGCTGTATTCTCAAGCCTTAAAGTACCTATTATCGTCACCATTATTGGCGAAGGTGGCTCAGGTGGTGCATTAGCGATTGGCGTTGGTGATAAAGTGAATATGCTACAAAACAGCATTTATTCGGTCATCTCTCCTGAAGGCTGTGCCTCTATTCTTTGGAAGACGGCTGAAAAAGCTCAAGATGCCAGTGAAGCGCTAAAATTGAATGCCATTAATCTATATGGAATGGGTTTGATTGATGCGATCATCGATGAGGGTGAAGGCGCACATGTGCAGCCACAGCCGGTGATGAATGCGTTAAAAGCATTACTTGTTGAGCAATTGGATGAGCTTAAGGATTTAGATGCGCACGATCGTTGTGAGCTGCGCTATGAGAAGCTAAAATCCTTTAACTCAGAAGTGATGCTGCCCTGCTAATGATTTAATTTAAGGGCTTAATTTAAGGACTTAGTATTAAGCTGATTTAATACTGAGCTTAATATTAGATATTTTAGAATAGTGCTAAAATAAAAACGTGTCATTTTATGGCGCGTTTTTTTGTGCCAATCAATTTATATTTTAATAAAATTATATATCAACTAAATAGACAAGAATACTTATGAACAGTAGCGCAATACTTCCATATCCTATTGAGCCAATAGCCGAACTGCCGATTGATGATCATTTAGCAGCAGCGTTATTGAGCAGTATGGCTGAGTATGGCGAACAGCTACACGGTCGCCGACTTTGGCTGGCATGTAGTGGTGGGCGCGATTCATTAGCGCTGGCAGCGCTGTGTGTGCAATTACACCAGCAAGGTAAGCTGCCGTTTCTACCGCAACTGTTGCATGTGAATCATGGCTTACAAACAGATAGCGGCATTTGGGCGACGCATGTTGCTAACTGGGCAGACGCCCAAAAGATACCGTGCACTGTTTTACATGCCCAAGTAAATGGACATGATGAGCAAGCTGCACGGCAAGCTCGCTATGACGTGATGCGTGCGCAACTCAATCAAGACGATGTTTTATTGTTAGCTCACCATGCTGATGACCAAGCAGAAACGGTGTTAATGAGGTTGATTCAAGGCGCTGGGGTGAATGGTTTATCTGGTATGCAGCCGTGGCGCGTACAGACGCAAGGCGCGCATCGTATTATATTATGGCGACCTTGGCTCACGATACAGCGTACCAGTATTAGCGCTTATGCTAAGCGTTTAAAAATACCCTATATCGATGACCCGACCAATGATGGTGGCGATAATGTTCGTAGTGGACTGCGCCGTGACATCATGCCAGTATTGGCTAAATATAATCCCAACGTTATTGATAATATTGCTCGTAGTGCACAATTATTAAGCGATGCACAATTAACTGTCAGCGCGCAAGCCGCACGAGATATGCAGCAGACGGCTATTACGTCGCTAAAAAATACCTCGTTACAACTATCATCTGCCCAGCGCGTGCTAAACATTGATGAGCTACAGAAGTTACCACTTTATCGTCAGCGACAATTATTGCACTATTGGTTGGGTCAAGATGAGCCATTACCGCCTGCTAAGCAGCTTGTCGATGATGTATTAAGCTTGAGCAAACGTCATGATCATGATCACCAAACGGCACTTTTTTGGCAAGGTCGTAAACAGTCATATACCATTCGACGCTATCGTCAGCAGCTTTATAGGCTTAGTAATGACTGGCTGACATGGCTTAAAATTCCACTTATCGAACAAACGCAGACGTTGTCTAATACTGCTTTGTTTGACACTAATCTAACTGGCACTAATCTAACTGGCACTGATATAACTGGTACTAATCTGCCTGATAATAAGCCTGTATCCATCATGGTACGTAGCAGCAAAGACTTTACGTGGCAGTTGCAGATGATGCCAAGTGCTTTGGCGCAACTATTAAACAATGATAAAGGTGAGATAGCGCTTGATACAGGACTAATAAAAATATCACCATTAGGACGTAAACAACGCTTGCAAACTGCACTGGCGTCGCGTCCGCAATTTGGTAAAAAGCTCTATCAAACCTCAGGTATTTCACTATGGTTACGCGAGAGTTTGGTGGTAGTGACTCTTATATCGATAAGTGCAGAGAATGGGCTACCTATAGAATTGCCTTTATTACTACTGTCACCCTTTGATAGCTGGCTATTAAGCGCTGATCATTCGAGTATTCATAGCGACACTGAACAGCTTGCCAAAATGATTAAAAGTAAGCTGATCTTTAATCAAACCCTCTAAAAAATAAGGTATTTATACTGCTTTAACGACCTTGCTGAAAATGCTTATAGTGAGGTTAAGAGCATTGTTGCCGTCATGAATTTATTAAACGGTACTAGTAGCAGTATGGTAAACTGAGTGTCATTTTACCTATCATTATGTTAGTTTGAATACCTTTGAATTTTTTCAGTAGGAGATAAGTATGTCAGTATTAGATAATAAGAAAATCAGCTTTATTGGTGGCGGAAATATGGCACAGGCTTTGATTAGCGGGCTTGTAAGCTGCGGTGTCAAGCCCAGTCTGATTACGGTCGCCGACCCTAGTAGTGAAGCGCGTGAGCAACTTGCTGCTAAAGGCTTAAATACCGTTGATCCAACGACGGATGCCAAAGCTGCTGTTATCGATGCTGACATTGTGGTGCTCGCAGTAAAGCCGCAAGTAATGAAAGCAGTGGTCAGTGGTTTTGCTGATGCTTTGGACAAACAATTGGTGATCTCGGTAGCGGCAGGTTTATCGACCGAGATTTTATCGGGCATGCTAAGCGGCTATGGCAATATCGTGCGCGCGATGCCAAATACACCTGCGATGATTCAGATGGGTGCCACAGGTCTTTATGGTACTGATAATATCTCTGCTGAGCAAAAGCAATTAGCCACTGCTGTCATGGAAGCATCAGGGCTAGTGATGTGGGTCGAAAACGAAGCGCACATGCATGCAGTTACTGCTGTATCAGGTTCAGCGCCAGCCTACATGTTTTACTTTATCGAAGCGATGGTTGATGGCGCAGTCGCCTTAGGGTTAGACAAAGAACAAGCGTCGGCGCTCGCGATGCAAACTATGCTAGGCGCAGCAAAAATGGCGATGGAGAGTGAGGACGCGCCCGCTGAGCTACGCCGTAAAGTGACTTCACCAAACGGCACTACCCAAGCAGCGATTGAATCGATGCAAGCCAATGATATTAGTCGTCAAATTGTTGAGGCCATGCAAGCTTGCTACGATCGCAGCCAATCACTAAGCGAAGAGATGAGTAAATAGTTATCCTTATGTCAGAGGCAGTATTTTATAAAAATGCTGCCTCTAATTGCTAATAATAAATGCCTGATAATGACATTCGTCATCCTAGAATCCATTAATAATGTCACATTGAGTAGCACTTCATGAACAACATGTTATTTCAAATCTTTGATTTGGTCACCACCTTCGCCATGATGTTGGTTTTTATTCGTTTTATGCTACAGTTTGCAGGGATGGACGCCAGCAATCCTATGATTGCGCCTGCTTATAAAGCGACCCATATTGTTGATGTCTTTGGGCGTATTTTTCCAACCGTCGGCCAAGGTCGTATCAGTATTGCCGCTATTGTGCTGATGTTTTTGATTCGCCTGATTGATATTGCAGGAAAAGCCGCATTAACACATAAAGGTATTGGACCTGTACCGCTATTTTTTACCGGTACTATTAGCTTGGTTTTAGACTTTTTACGCATGTGCCGCTACTTGGTGATTGGCTCTATTATTGTTAGTTGGATTGTGGTGTTCACCAGATCTGAGCATCCTATTATTGGTATCATTATCAACTTAGCTGAGCCAGTTTTAGCGCCGTTTCGCCGTATTACACCAAACTTAGGGATGATTGATTTATCGCCGATGATTGCCTTTTTTGCCTTTTATTTACTTGAGATTTTCATCGGTGGCTTGGCATCGAGCTTTATGCCGTTGTTGGGCTAAGCTATCTAGGATAATTAGTTTAAAAGAGCTTAAATAAAAATCGATAATAAAAAGGCGCTCTAGCTTAAATTAGAGCGCCTTTTTTGTGTCTGTTATTTATAATGCGTTCAAAATAAATGTAAATCGACTGTGCCTATTAATAGAAAAAATAAACAGTTTAAAAGCGGACAAAGCGATTAGGTATCAGTTGGGCTTTTGCATTATCAGGGTGTGGAACATCAGCGGCACGTAAGGTTTTGGTAATCCAGCTATCAGCAGCCTTAACTGCATCGATAAGCGCATCTCCCATGGCTAAGCGTCCAGCGATAAAGCTTGCTAATGAGCAGCCGGAGCCATGAAACTCACCATCTAAGCGCGGCAAGGTGCTTTTATGTACCATGTCACCTTTTACATATAGATACTGCTCAATATCACCGCTATCAAAATCATGTGAGGTTTTAACCAATACCGCATGAGACCCTTGGGCACATAACTTTTGCGCACCTGTATGCAAATCTTGCTCACCGCTTAAAGCGCGTAGCTCATGGGTGTTTGGGGTGATTAAAGTGGCATACGGTAGAAGTTTTCTAAAGGCAGTGACCAAAGTTTGCTCATCGCCTAGGCTGCCACCACTATTGGCAACCAATACCGGGTCTAAAATAAAAGGGGTACTCGCTGTGATAATCTGCTCGGCAAATAAGCCAGTTAGCATAGCGATATTATCAGTCGTACCAAGCATGCCCGATTTGATGACACTGACAGGCAAGTCATTGAGCACCACGGTAGCTTGATCTCTGACTAAGCTTGCGGCACATGCCTCAAAGCCAATGACCTGCTGCGAGCTTTGTACGGTAATCGCTGTACAGGCGATGGCAGCATGAGCGCCTGCTTGCCCGATGGCTTCAATATCCGCTTGTAATCCAGCACCGCCAGATGGATCTAACCCCGAAAAACACAACACGACTGGCCGCATAACAAATCCTTTTATATATTCTATAATGAGTAGCGAATACTATAGCCATCCCCTGCTAAAAAATCCATAAAGTCCTATAAATTTAAAATTATGCAAAAAGGATGCTTAAAAGAGCAGACAATGCTTGCAATTCGTTTGGGCTTTGCTATAATATCGCCCACGGCATAAGACGTATCATTAGCATTGATACTGTGTTTAAAGAAGTATTTTTTATAAAAATATTTTGATAAGCGTCTTAAATCGTTCGGTGAAGTGGGTGAGTGGCTGAAACCAGTTCCCTGCTAAGGAACCATACGTGTAAGCGTATCGAGGGTTCGAATCCCTCCTTCACCGCCATTTATTCGGTTTATTAGTAGAGTTATAATG
>NZ_JBAQQF010000083.1:0-19436 GCF_049295055.1 Psychrobacter sp.
ATACCCATCGCTTTTAGACCCATGGCAAGTACTAAGCCCATGATCAGTACGCGTACGATGTTTGCTAGGAACTGTGAACCTTGCTCAGAGCGCTCAACGACACCAGCAATGATGTTAGCAAGCCAAAAACCAATGAATAGGATGATAGCGCCTAAAATGATGCTAGCACCGAAAGCAATAAACATGGTAATGATTGCTGAGATAGGCTCAAAACCTAATAAATCAGCGGCTGCGATAGAGGCAAATAACATAGCAAAGAAAATAATCGCATAACCAACTAGGTCAGAAACTCTCTTGTTACCCATGGTCTGTTGTAGACCAACTTTCGCAGGTAATTGATTAACTTGGGTATTCTCAAGTAAACCTTTGATGATATTAGCAACCATACGTACAACATAGAAGGTCACTACTAAGATAGCGACAGCCATAAATATATTTGGCAATGCTTCCATGATTTTGTTAAGCATATTGGTTGCAGGGCGTGCAATCACATCAATTTGTAATGCATTTAATGCAGCAATAATCGTTGGAATGATGACCACTAAGAATGCTAGTGAACCTGCAATATTAGGCAAGCTGTTCTGTTCGCTTAAACCCGCTTTTGACGCCAGTTTTTGTACATCAAAAGTAGAAACAAGGTTGGTCACGATGCCACGTACGACTTTAGCGATGATATAACCCACCACAAAGACAACACCAGCGATCAGAATATTAGGAATAAAGCTGAAGATTTTATCAACCATATTGGTTAATGGCGCAAATAAACCATCAAGCTCTAATTGACCTAAAACCATGGTCAACACGACTAACAGGATAAACCAGTAAACCATATCAGCAATGGTACTGCTCATAGGTTTAACGCCAGCTTTTTCACTTAAACGCTCATCCATTGAGGTTTTTGCTAGAGCAGCGTTGATACCAGTACGTGCAACTGTTGCAATAACCCAACCGATGACACCAACAGCAATCGCGCCGATGAGATTAGGAATAAATGCCAATACTTGATTGACCATATTCGCAAACGGAGTCGAAATAGAATTTAGATTTAATTGGCTAAGCGCGCCTGAAATAGCGATGATGAATATAAACCAAAAAACGATCTTAGAGATAACACCCTCTAGATCGTAGCTTTTTCCGGTTGAAGAATTCATGCGCTGGTTAAGATTGACTTTAGACAAGACACCGCGAACAAGCGCAGCAATACCTAGGGCAACGAGCCAGCCAATGATGAAAATCAAAATAGCGCCGATGATGGAGCCAATAGGGCCACCAAGATAACCGTTGAACGATGTAAACATTGGATTCATCCTGTCCTCCTTTAATGATCATGTATAAGCTGTCAAATAATAAATGCCATTAAATATAAGTGGCTTGTTTGCAGCAAACACATACCTAATTATTAGTATTTTTAGTTAAAATTATTTCAGTATTGAATATAAAAACTTAAAAGTTAACATTCATTGCAATCGTTAACAAAATCTACGTTCTGTTACTTCTTACCTTAACTAATTAAGCTTAGCTGATGTAATGATGGATTTAAAGATAGAAAGCTTAACCACTTACTATAGTTGTGTGATAAGTTGTTATTTTTATGGCAAATATTAACATAGACTGTACATTTGACCGATAATTTCAAGGGAATCGTAGCCCCCAAAACTAAGATTTGCTATTATAGAAGAATGTGACATCTTGCCACTATCCTTACAATTTGAGAGCATTTTATGAAAAAAATTACTACCCTAAGCGTCAGTGTACTTGCTAGCGCTATGTTATTAATCACAGGTTGTAGCACTAACAACGGTAATAAAGAAGCCGCTGCCCAAAGTGTCTCTGTCACTGAACAAAGTCCAGCAAATGAAAAAGTGGGTTATAGCTTGGGCTTTATGATGGCAGAAGGGAATAAAGAAGCGGTTGGCGATCTAGATCTAGATACTTTTGAAAAAGGCTTCCGTGATGGTTACGAAGGTAAAGATTCAGCATTGACCAAAGAGCAAATGGAAGCAGTATTGACGGCCTATCAAAAAGAGCAGGAAGAGAAATTCGTGAAAGATATGGAATCTAAAGCAGGTGACAACAAAACCAAAGGCGCGGCATTCCTAGTAGAGAATGGCAAGAAAGCAGGCGTGAAAACCACTGCTTCTGGTTTACAATATAAAGTAGTGACTGCAGGTACTGGAAAGTCACCAAAAGCGACTGACGTGGTTGAAGTAAACTACGAAGGTAAATTGATTGACGGTACTGTATTCGACAGCTCTTATGAGCGCGGTGAGCCAATTGAATTTCCACTTAATCAAGTAATCGCTGGCTGGACTGAAGGTCTACAGTTGATGAAAGAGGGCGGTAAATACGAGTTCTATATTCCATCAGACATCGCTTATGGCGAAGCGGGTAACGCAGGTATCGAGCCTAATAGCACGCTTATCTTTACCGTTGAGCTGTTAAAAGTAAAATAATGAGCTATTAGCATTGTTAAAAATCAATGATAAAATATAATAAAAAAGCCCTCTAGTATAAGAGGGCTTTTTTTGTGACTGGTTCTGTGATTTTACAATTGAAACTATTAGGATTTAAGGTTTTTAACTTAATAGCATATATAGTCAGTTCTAAATAAAAAAAGTACAACTATTATCAGGCGCTACTGGTGTAAATTTTGCTTGCTGTGCCTGCGCAGGCAGAGGCCGCGCAAAATTTATCCCAGTAGCGCTGTATTTATTTAATAGTGGATCGACTATAACTTGTAAAAGCGATATCAATTAGCGTATTAAAGCTAATTCAGCTACCAACTAAAGATTCTTTTGGAACACTTTAGAATTACGACCGTTGTTATATTTCTCTTGCCGCGCTTCAGGTAAAGCGCTTGCCTCAACTTCGGCAAACCCTTGTTCTACAAACCAATGCGCCGTACGAGTGGTGAGTACAAATAATTTGTGTAAACCATGACTGCGCGCTTGTTGCTCTAAAAACGCTAGCAAATCAGCACCGCGGCTACCGCTACGATATTCAGGATGTACTGCAACGCAGGCGACTTCCGCTGAATCTGCATCGAGCGGATAAAGTGCTGCACAGCCCAAAATCATACCATCACGCTCAATGACGCTATAATTATCAATCTCTTGCTCTAAGCGTTCGCGTGAGCGACTAACCAAAATGCCTTGCTCTTCTAACGGCGATAATAGCTCTATCAGTCCCACCACATCGTCAATATCAGCGCGGCGAATTTCTTCATAAGGGTCATGGCTAATCAATATCCCAGAGCCATCACGAGTGAATAGCTCCTCAAGTAGCGCACCATCTTTAGCATATGAGATAATATGGGTGCGATGAACGCCTTGGCGGCAAGCATTGCTGGCACAGCTTAAGAAGTAGTTAATCTCATTATTAACGTCGCGTTCTCGCAAAAACCGATCAACTTCGTTCGGAATCATCTCATGTAGTAAGCGACCATCATCATTAATATCCGCTGCTTCACCTAAGAAGATTAATTTATCAGCACCTAGTGCAACAGCCGCGCTAAGCGCCACGTCTTCAGCAAGTAAGTTGAACACTTCGCCAGTCGCCGAATAGCCCATTGAACCTAAAATAACAATATGGTCATGTAGTAAGTTATTTTTAATCGCTTCAACGTCAATAGAGCGTACTTCTCCCGTCATTTGGTAATCAACACCGTCGCGGATACCGTAAGGACGAGCAGTCACAAAGTTGCCCGACACCGCATCAATGCGCGAGCCATACATGGGTGAGTTTGCCAGCCCCATCGATAGCTGCGCTTCGATTTGTAGACGGATAGCACCCACTGCTTGTAATATAGACGGCATTGCGACGCGAGGTGTCACGCGAATGTCTTGGTGCAGTGGTGAGGTAATATCAGCATCTTTGAGATTTTTTTCGATTTGTGGTCGCGCACCATGCACCAATACCAGCTTGATACCTAAGCTATGCAATAAGGCAAAGTCATGAATTAGGGTGCTAAAATTTGGATGATTGACCGCCTCGCCACCAAACATAATCACGAACGTTTTGCCGCGATGCGTATTGATATAAGGGGCAGAATTACGGAACCAATGGACGTATTCAGGGTTAATCTGGGGCATGGCGCTAGTAGTCATAATGGCAGCAATAGTCGTTAAAATAAGAAAAAGGTGTGACAGGAAGTGCCTGTCGCTAAAGGATCGTTAAAGATTTACCATAGCAAAAAACGTCGTTATGAGCTATCTTTTATTTCAGTAGCGTTAATGAGTTTTTATAGCTGATTAACGATATACAGAACCTCAACACAGGGTTAGTGTACGTATAAACACTTTTTGTTATGCTAAGCGCTATTGCTTTACAGATAGCTTACGCAGATAATTGATAAAAATAATAAAATTTAAAAAATTAACATGATTAAGTATGAGAATATATGATGATAGCTTGCTTATTATCAAATACTGTCAAAAAACCATTAAATTTATTAGCTTCGTTTTTTACCAGCTTTGTTTTACCGATACATTAACTAGGGATAATGAATGTCATGAAGAAAAGTAACCATTTTGCTAATCCATTCAGTGCATGGAGCGGACACCGCTTATTTCATGTTGTCGCCGGTACGCTCGTTGGCGTAATGGCAGTGACACAAGCATCAGCGATGTTGCCGACACCAGAACAAGCGGTTGATAATTCAGTAGCCGTTCAGTCAAACTTTAATCAAAGCAGTCAGTCAAACGCACAAGCGGTTAACAGTAAAATCACAGCATCATTGATTAGTGTTGATGCAAATGGTCAAGAAATTTTGGTTCCTGTAACCGCAAATACGCGTTTGCAGTCAGGTAATGTCCTAGAGTATCAAGGCTATTTTACCAATACCAATGCTGATCGAGTCCGTAAAATGACCGTTACGATGAGTATTCCTGAACAAGTAGAATTATTGCGCGCTGTCTCCCCTGACTTCCCCTATGGCAGTGCAGATGGCAATAATTTTGCTCGCATGCCGTTACGTGGAAAGGTTGACAATCAACTACAAGAAATCCCTTTAAAGTTCTATAAAGCGGTACGTTGGGATTTGGAAGGCGTTGGTCTTAATGACACCGTTGCGGTTAAATACCGAGCGCGTGTTAAATAATTGAGCTGTTTTTAAATAAATAATTCTAAGTAACTGGTATTAAGTAAATTGTTTAATATTAGGTTTTGCTTAATTGGTATTTATTTAGCATCTAATTAGTGTTTACTGCAACATAAAAAGCACCACAGTTTATTGCTGCGGTGCTTTTTTGTCGTTAAGGTTTGGGTCCTTTAACTATTGTGCTTGTCTATCAATCAGAGAATTGCGTATTTGCGCTGAGTTTTTTCTTTAGCTCGTCTTTCTCATTAACTCAGTCTTTTCGTGAATCAGTTGCTTAATCGCACTAATCTGAGCAGTAGTGGCTTGCGAGCCAGCAGAAATAAGGGCGCGGCGTTGACTGGTATCTAAAGAGCTGATGTGGCCAACGTTCGGGGTAATAAGAATATCAGCACGCAGGCGCTCAGTACGTATTGACGAGTTGCTGTTAGTAGTATTGCCGTTAGTAGTATTGCTGTTGATATTGGCAGTCCAATTAGTCTCAAGTAAACCCCAAAAGCTACTGAATGAAGTAATTGTGGGTAGTTTATTGAGAGATGTGGAAGATGTATTAGGCTCGGTAACGTCAACAGCGATAACAATATCAGCGCCCAAATCACGAGCGCTATCAACGGGCACTAAGCTGACCACGCCACCATCAATGTATTTTTTGCCGACTTTTTCAGGAATACGCGGTGCAATAAAAATATTAGGCACACTACAGGAAGCTTGGACGGCAAGCCCAGCATTACCTTCGGTAAAGATTGCTTTCTTTAAGCTATCCTTTTCGGCAGCAACTGCGGCAAAGCTGATAGGAAAGCTTTCTATCGGTCGACCGCCAACATGACTATTGACAAAGTTCTTGAGCTTAATACCTTCAATAAAGCCTTGATTTGATAAAGTGAAATCTGTCAGGGCACTATCGGGAGTGGTCAGCGCTAATTGCTCTAACTGCGCAGGCGTGTAGCCGCTAGCATACAGGCTACCAATTAGACTACCGACACTGGTTCCGACCACTAACGTTGGGGTAATACCGCTTTCTTCTAAAGCCTTAATCACCCCAACATGAGCAAAACCTTTAGCACCACCACCACCTAAAACTAGGGCAACACTGGGTTTATCGATGCTAGGTTGCACTGGCGCAGTCACTGGTTTGAGGCTATTACAGGCGCTGGTCAACAAGGCTAATGTACTAAGCAAGCTAACCTGCAGAAATACTACTAACGACAGTCTTAAATTATGAGGCGTTTGAGATATAAGCATAAAAACCTTAATACAAAAAGTGCTTTGTTAAAGAAGAATATGGGTTTGGTGATAAGTGATTTATTTAATGAGTGATTAGTGATTAGTGATAAGTGAGAAATAAGAAATGGCTAAAAAGCAAAAGTCACCATTACTAAATAGCTTAGTATAATCAAGTTGGTTGTCAGTTATAATGCTAAAACAGCCTTTTTTATGGCTTGCCAGTTATTATCATTTCATGCGCCAAAACGTATCAATCTTAGAGTCATATTGTTAGGATTTTTTAATGCCAATATCTGCCAGTCAATTATCCAATCGCTCTTTTAATAGTGAGCCTACCTCAGCGCTTGATATGCCTGTGACGGCGCTGGCAGGTGTTGGGCCAAAAGTAGCAGAACAGCTGGCACAATTGGGTATCGTGCGTATTTTTGATTTGTTATTACATCTGCCGCGTGATTATGAAGATCGTAGCCGACTGGTGGCTATAGGCGATGTTGCACATGGGCAAGCAGCACTGATGACAGGTCGCGTGGTACATGTCGATAGTAAGCGTAGCGGTATGACGGTCATCATCGATGACAATAGCGGTACGATATCGTTGCGATTTTTTAAGGTATATGCTGGTCTAGCGCAAACCATGAGCTTGGGGACTCAGCTGCAACTGTTCGGTGAAGTCAAGGTCAGCCGCTACGGTAAACAAATTCATCATCCTGAATATGAAGTCGTTACTGATACAGTTGCGCCGACCAATACGGGTTTACAGCCGATCTATCCGTCCGTAAAAGGCTTACATCAAAATAAACTGCGGACATTAATTAAGCTGGCATTACAGACGGTTCGCAGTGAAGGGCTACCGATGACGCTGTTTACCTCGGATGATTTTGCTACGGTTGCCGATTTACCATTAGTACCTTTTGAGCCAACGAGAAAACAGATAGCAGATACGGCTGAGCCTGAAGATATTTTTTCAGCACTGGCGCGTAGCGTGCCAGAAAACAGTGCTTTAGGAAACAATTCTTCAAGAAACAGTGCTTCAGGAAATGGTGCTTCAGAAAATAGTGTCCAAAAAGCCACTCCATCTGTCTATAACTATACAAAATATGATTCAGACCATGACGCTGCTACTAATACAGTAGCTGTTAGCAATGTCTATAATTTGACAATATTTGAAGCGTTAGTCCTACTGCATACGCCGCCAACTTATACCGATGCTGGGCAACAATATAAGCTATTAACACATCTGAGCGCGCGTACGCATTCCGCTTGTCAGCGCTTAATCATTGAAGAACTAACCGCGCATCAGCTGAGCTTGCTATATCGCCGTCAGCAATTGCATCAGCATAAAGCACCAAAATGTGCCATGCAAAGTGCGCTGACTGATCAGTTATTTGCCGCCCTGCCATTTAGCTTAACGGGTGCGCAGCAAAGAGTCATGAAAGATATCACTGCTGATATGGCAACGTCTATTCCGATGTTGCGTCTAGTACAAGGTGATGTGGGCGCGGGCAAGACGTTAGTGGCGGCTGGCGCTGCTGGTTATGCTCTCGATAGCGGCTGGCAAGTAGCCGTCATGGCACCGACTGAGATTTTAGCAGAGCAGCATTTAGTCAATTTTAAACAATGGTTTGAGCCGTTAGGCGTTGGTGTCGGCTGGCTGGCCGGTAAGCAAACAGCTAAGCAGCGCCGTGAAGCGCTAGAAGCTGTGGTAGAAAATACGGTACAAATCGTCGTTGGTACCCATGCATTATTTCAAGAGCAGGTAAAATTTGCCAAATTGGGACTGGTCATTATCGATGAGCAACATCGGTTTGGCGTTGAGCAGCGTATGGCGTTGACCAATAAAGGCGTAGCGGGTAGCACACCGCATCAGCTGATAATGACCGCAACGCCGATTCCGCGCACACTAGCGATGAGTGTTTATGGCGATATGGATACCTCGATTATTGATGAGCTGCCACCGGGGCGCACACCAATTACCACAGTCACTATCGACCGTAATCGCCGTGATGAGGTGATTGAACGCATTGCGGTAAATTGCGAGGCAGGTAGGCAGGCGTATTGGGTTTGCTCGTTAGTGGAGGAATCTAGTGTACTTGATGCGCAAGCTGCCGAAGCCACTTATGAAGATTTGAGTGAGCGCTTAGATATTCGTATCGGACTGGTACATGGCAAAATGAAAGGCGCTGATAAGCAGGCAGTCATGCAAGAATTTAAATCAGGGCAGCTTGATTTATTGATTGCAACTACGGTCATCGAAGTGGGTGTCGATGTGCCCAATGCTTCATTAATGGTCATCGAAAATGCGGAACGTTTAGGTCTATCGCAATTACATCAATTGCGCGGACGAGTTGGGCGTGGCTCAACCAAAAGCTATTGCGTCCTGCTTTATCAAAAGCCGCTATCTGAAACCGGTACTGAACGCTTAAGTGTACTGCGTGAGAGTACTGATGGTTTTGTGATTGCTCAAAAAGATTTAGAGTTGCGAGGTCCAGGTGAGCTGTTAGGGAAACGCCAAACAGGTAATGTTGGTTATTATTTAGCTGACCTCATTCGTGATGAGCAGTTGTTTGCAATTGCTCAGCGTTTGGCCAAGCATTTAATTGCAGATCCAGCGCGTAAGGCCGATGTCAGTCAACTCATTCATCGTTGGATGCCGGAAGCCAGTCGTTATACTAATGCTTAATATCGTTAATTTACTTTAAAAAGAATATAGTCCAGCCTTGATATCAAACCTAGAACACCTATTGTTAGAAGGTTTTTTCTAAAACATCTTTATTAAATCTTAAACTTACTAACACAAGACACTATATCTATAAATAAGAGGATAATTTAATATATGCTATCTTCAATAAATTTATAGACTATTGTAAAGATAAACAGTGCTTTAGAGACAGTTATTAACTTCTCTAGTAAATAAGCTTGATGATAAAGCTACCTGATTTTTACGCCAATTATGGATTACGTCTTATACTTAATGATTAATATTGGTAAGACCTATTCATGTCAGTTTTTTAGCATCAATATATTAAATATACCAATTTTATTACTGCCCATATTTATAGAGAGTTATCATGAGCGATGTTGAAGACAACAAGCCGCCAGTTGAATCTGAGCTACCACCATACCGTCAATCTACGACGCTGACGAACAAGCCAGCGACAAAGTTTCCTCTATGGTTGCTGCCAGTATTGGCAATGGTGCTCGTTATTGGCGTTTTGGTTGGAAAATACTGGGGTGGCGATAAAGTAGCAACAAGTGATGCGTCAGCTTCTACTAATACGCAAAGCGATAGCGAAAATGCAAGCGACGTCAATACTGAACAAGCCGTCCTATCAGTAGAAACGGTAATGCCAAGCCAAGATAATATTGGTAATACGCTCAGCGCTGACGGAACTATCAATGCCAAAGACATTGCTAATGTCAGTGCCAGAGTCAATGGCGTGGCAATTGAGCGCATATTGGTAGAAGAAGGTCAGCGTGTTAAAGCCGGTCAAGTACTGGCGATATTTGATACCGATGCGATGGAGCAGCAAGTCTTGCAAGCCGAAGCAGACGTTGCAGAAGCAGAAGCGACGCTTGCTAATGCTACTGCTGATGCTGCCCGCGTCCTACCACTCATTGATATTGATGCCATCAGCAAGCAAGAAGCCGATCGCTATCGCACCTCTAAACTGCAAGCGCAGGCTGCGCTACAAGCATCTAAAGCGCGCTTGAGTACGCAGCGCTTGAGTGTGTCTAATGCCAACGTGGTCGCACCCGTTAGCGGTGTCATCAGTGAAAAAATGGCTGAAGTTGGTATGGTTGCCGATGGAGAGCCGTTGTTTACCATTATTAAAGGCGGCATTTTAGAGTGGCGTGCAGATATCGATCCTAAACTTATTGGTGAAGTTAATGTGGGCACACCTGTACAAGTGAGCTTACCAGGAGGCGATTTTGTCATGGGTCAGGTAAGCCGTATTGCGCCAACGGCGGATAATAACCGCCAAATTACCATTTATGCCAGCCTCGCTGCTAACGCCAAAGCGCGGGCAGGGATGTATCAAACTGGAGCGTTTTTATTGGGTAGTAGCAGCGCCCAAACCATACCTAATAGCGCTATCGTCAGCAATGATGGCTATGATTATGTGATGCTAGTCACCAATATCAGTACCCAAGACAGTAAAAATATCGGTCGTATCAAACAACAGCGTGTGACATTGGGTGAGCGCTTTGGTGATAGTGTGGCGATTACAGAGCCACTCCCTGCTGATAGCCGTATTGTGAAGCAGGGCGGTAGTTTTTTAAATGATGGTGACTTGGTACGTATCGTTGATGGACTCAATAAAGTGAATGAGCAAACTGGCAGCCAAGCTGATGCTGGTGCAAGTAAAGAAGCGGTTAATAAAACAACTGGTAGCAAGGCAACTAGTAACAAAGAAACTAGTAACAAAGAAACTGGCACAGCCACGCAGGCGCGCTCATGAGTTTAAATGTCTCAGCTTACTCGATTAAAAATCCTTTAGTTGCCATCTTACTATTTGTGCTGCTGACATTAGGCGGCATTTATGGTTTTATGAAAATGAAGGTACAGCAGTTTCCTGATATTGACTTACCAGCGGTGGTAGTCACAGTCACTCTACCCGGCGCCGCACCTTCGCAGCTCGAAAACGATATTGCAAAAAAGGTAGAAAATAAGCTCACTAGTATTGAGGGCGTCAAGCATATTCGTACGACGTTACAGACTGGCGCGGCTACTATAGTCACCGAGTTTGTCTTAGAAAAAGATATCCAAGAAGCGGTCGACGATGTACGTTCGGCAGTCGGTGAAGTACGTGGTGATTTACCAGCAGCAGCCAACGATCCTATTATTACTAAAGTCTCAACGGCAGGATTCCCAGTTGTTACGTACTCTGTCGCTGCTGATAATATGAATGTGGAAGACTTATCATGGTTCGTAGATGATACGGTTACTAAGCGACTATCTGATATTCCAGGCGTTAGTACCGTCAGCCGTATTGGTGGTTTGCAGCGTGAAATTACCGTCGCAGCCGATCCTATTGCGCTCAGTGGCTTGAAGTTTTCTATCGCACAATTATCGCAGCAAATCACTGGCATTCAGCAAGACAGCTCTGGCGGTGAAGCAGAAGTCGGCAAAACCACTCAGACGATCCGTGTACTCGGTGCCGTTGAGCGCGCAAGCGAGCTGAATGATTTACAAATAGCCGTTCCTACCGGTGGCACGCAAGCGCTTGGACGCATGGCGCAAATTACAGATGGCGCGGCTGACCCAAGCTCTATTGCCAAGCTCGATGGGCAAACGGTGGTTGCATTTAATATTACCCGCTCGCGTGGTGCTAGTGAAGTTGAGGTCATGAAGCTTGTCGATGCCGAGCTTGCTAAGCTGTCAGCAGATGTCGGCAATATCAATATTGAAAAAGTCTATGATCGTGCAACGCCCATTGATGAAGATTATCAAGCATCATTACGGATGCTTATAGAAGGTGGACTGTTAGCGGTGGTAGTGGTGTTCTTGTTCTTGCGCAACATTCGCGCGACCTTTGTTGCTGCTGTCGCATTGCCGCTATCCGTCATTCCTACTTTTTTGGGTATGTATCTGTTTGGCTTTAGCTTAAATATCATCTCGCTATTGGCATTGTCGTTAGTCATTGGTGTACTGGTCGACGATGCTATCGTAGAAGTCGAAAACATCATTCGACATCTGCGTATGGGTAAGACGCCTTATGAAGCCGCGATGGAAGCGGCGGATGAGATTGGTTTAGCGGTGGTTGCCACTACCTTTACCTTGATTGCCGTGTTTTTACCCACTGCCTTTATGGGCGGTATCGTTGGGCAGTTCTTTCGGCAGTTCGGCTGGACAGCAGCCCTATCAATTTTCGCCTCTTTAATGGTGGCGCGTCTCATCACACCGATGATGGCAGCGTATATATTAAAACCAGAAAAAAAGCACGTTGAAAAACAAAGCGCCCTGATGGGTTGGTACCTCAAAGTTGTGTCGTGGACGCTGCATCATCGCTGGATTACGATGGGTGCGACCTTGGTATTGTTTGTGGCTTCATTAGCTTTGGTGAAATTACTACCCACCTCTTTTATCCCAGATAATGATATTGACCAGACGCGTGTGGCGATTGAGCTAACACCTGATGTTGCGTTAGAAGACACTGAGCGAGTTGCCGCGCTGGCAAGTGAGCGTATTTTAGCCCTGCCTGAAGTGACCAATATTTTTACGTCGGTAGGCGAGGCGCAGGCGGCGATGGATTCCTCTTCTAGCGGTGGTAAATCCGAGAATATTGCTGGTTTAGATATTGTACTTGCCCCGAGGGCCGAGCGTGGCTCTAAGCAAGAAATTGAGCGTAAGATTAGTAATATGTTGGCAGAAGTGCCTGGTGCTCGCTTTACGATCGGTCTATCGAGTGGCGGTGAGACAGGTTATAATTTTTCTATGACCAGCACCGATCCGCAATTGCTTGAGCAGACCGCACAGCAGATAATGTCAGAGATACGTGCGTTACCAAGTGCTGGATCTGTCACCAGTGATCGCAGCCTGCCGCGCCAAGAATTGACGGTTACGCCAAACAGGTTAGCAATGGCGGATAAAGGGGTAACGACGCAAGATATTGCCACGACTTTACGTGTGGCTACCGTCGGTGACTATGAGCAGAGTTTATCTAAGCTTAATTTGGATACGCGGCAGATACCGATAGTGGTGCGCTTGCCAGATATCGCTAAGCAAAACGTCAGCCAACTAGAGGGTTTGTATTTACCAAGTGCCCTACCAGCAGGACAAGGCGTACGTGTCGGTGAGGTTGCAACGTTAGACTTTGGTACTGGACCTGCGCAAATCAGTCGCCTCGATCGTGAGCGTGCGATTAGCATCACCGTTCAGCCCGCTAACGGTGAGCTTGGTGATTTGGTGCAAGCGGTCAAAAACATACCCAGTATGCAGAAACTACCCGCATCCATTACCATTATTGATCAAGGACAAGCAGAAAATATGGCCGAGTTGTTTAGCGGCTTTGTGATTGCGATGTCCGTCGGTGTGGTCTGTATTTTAGGCGTTCTTATCTTATTGTTTGGGCGTATCTTGCAGCCATTTACTATTCTGATGGCATTGCCGCTGTCTATCGGCGGCGCTTTTGTGGGCTTGGTGATTACTAATAGTAGCCTGTCTATGCCATCGATGATTGGTTTTATTATGTTGATGGGTATTGCGACCAAAAACTCTATCTTATTGGTCGATTATGCACTGATTGCGCAGCGTCGCGGTTTAGCACGTTTTGACGCCATTATTGACTCCTGCCTTAAGCGCGCGCGTCCTATTATTATGACCACCATCGCGATGGGCGCTGGCATGTTGCCTTTGGTATTTGGTTGGGGCGATGCTGATCCGACGTTTCGTCGACCGATGGCAGCAGCAGTATTAGGTGGTTTGGTGACATCGACTTTATTAAGCCTAGTCGTCATTCCGGTGGTTTATACCTTGATGGATGATGTATCAGGATGGTTTTCGAAATGGTTGGTTCCACATGGCAAAGGCAAATCCACTATTGAAGACGCTTAACATGAATTATAAAAAGTAGTGATGCTAGGTAATAGGTGGTAATAAAAGCCTGATATCTGATAATTTTTTGGTTGACCGTCTATTTGTTATCTGTCAACTATGAAGTATAATTGGTTATAAATATTAGAGTGCCTTATGAGTTATGTAAATGTTATATATCTTATACCATAAGGCATAAAAAGGTCCTGTAAGTGCAAATGCTATCTCCATAAAGTCAGTAATAAGCATATATTTATGATTATATTCAAAACGTTAACCCACTCAACTTTTGTAAAAATATTTAGTTTTAGTCAAAAGAAACTTGAACTTAATAAGGTATTCCTTTATTCTATATGCATAAACTTTACGAAATATGACAATGCTATTACATCGTAGAAGTTTGTGTTGACATGACGTATACGGTTTGATAACCTGCTGGCAGGATGCTAGTTGCTACATTTCGTAGTGAACAGCGAGACATACCGTACTTAACTATACACCGGTCGTTTTTACACCGATTTGAGGAAATAACCATGAAACAAAAGTATCTAGCTATAGCTCTAAGCGCTATCTTCGCAACAGCAGCTTTGACCGGTTGTGGTAGTGACAACGATAGCAACAACAATACGCCTACACCTACACCTACGCCTACGCCTACGCCTACGCCTACACCTACGCCTGATAACACTGCTGATAACGTTGGTGACGCAGCATCTGGTATTACAGATTTAAATAAAACGGCAACCGTTGGTGGTCAACAGTATAAGCGTGGCGCTACTGCTAACTTTGACCGTACGTTAAACCCAACTGCTAGCGGTAACGAAACTGTTCTGAACTCTAAGACGTTACAGAACACCAAGCTAGACAATATCGTATTAGGCCGTGAAACAGTTAAACGTCTTGACCAAGACGAAGCGGTACTACGTTTAGCTGGCGAAGCAGTTGATGGCTTCTCTAATAACAGCTCTGCTAACACTTTAACTTTACAACAGCATAATGGCACTTATGGTGGCGCAGCAGAGGGTAGAACAGCACTTAGTTTCGCTGCTAATGGTAATACTCAGTACTATACCGTTGCTGGCAAACCAGTAGATGGTGTAAAATTTGATTATAATCCTGCTGTAGCAGCTGGTGGCACGGGCAATCCAAATGTAACTACTGCTTCTACTAGTGGCTATCCTTTATATGACGTAAATGGTGTACAACTAAAAGAAGTCGGTACTAATGCTCCATTATATATAGTCGCAACTCCCGCTCCTCGTCCTGCAACTACTGGTAACAAAATTCAAGTAAATGGTAATGTTACTAACGGAACAGGTGGAGTAAGAGCTTTAGGTACGCAACAAGAAGCAGGCTTAGTCACTATCGATCAAGTTACGGGTGGTTATGCTGTTAAGGGTCAAGAAGATCAAACAGGTCTACGCCCTGGCGTCACTGCTGATGGTTCTAAAAAGACTACACGTTTCTTTGGTAAAAACTATATTGATACTGCCAACACAGGTAACAATAGCTATCGCTTCACTGGAAGTTTGAACGCTGATAATGAATATGTTAGCTCATCAACTAATAACATTACAGTTCAAGAAATTAAGTTAAATGATGTTCAGTATGGCCGTGTGACATCTAACATCGATAAACTAAGTGCTATTCAAACTGTTGGTAAAGACGGTACAACTTATTACCAGTCAGAGATCGGTGCTAACGATACTCGTGTGCCTAACGGTACTCCAGGTGAAGTAGACACTTACTTCTACCGTGGTACCAATGAGACTAGCGTTACTGATATGGGTAAATTCTTTGACAACAAAAACAACATCGCTCAAGGTACGGTTAGCTATGCCGGTCATGCAGTGATGTATGGTATTGATAATACCTATCATGGTACCAAAGGTAACCCAGATACCAACGCTCCAGGCAATGGTGAAATAGCACTACAGGGCGTTGGTAACTTAGTACAAGCTAACGTTAACATTGGCAAAAGAGAAATTACAGGCTCTGTCTTTAACGTTTGGAATCTTGATAATGGCAAGACTGGCGGTGTAAACCGTAAAGACGACCTAGTAACTTTTGGTGGTAAGATTAGCGGTAATACTGCTAAAGGTGAGTCACAATTGGCTTATGGTAACAAAGCTAAAGGTGCATTTAAAGGCAGCTTCTTTGGAAAAAATGCTGAAGAGTTTGGTGGTTCTGTAAACTCTATCGATGATGGTTTATATGGTAACGCAGCTTGGGGTGGTGTATTTGGTACCCAAAAAACTACTCAAGTTATTAAAGATAGTAACGCTAACCAAACTGAGTAATCATTCAGTTAGTATTTAGCAATGAATAAGCAAACGGCCACCTCTGAGTGGTCGTTTGTTCGTCTAACGATTGAACATTACTGATTGGAACTTTTATGCAATATTTTCGACACTCTAGTATGTATAGTGCTCTACTACTGGCGCTAGGCTGCTTTTCTATGAGCGCTCAAGCTGCCAATGAGCCTCTCGCTCCTCAGGACAACTCAATTCAAGATATTAACAAGATCATCAGTCAAAACCAGCAGCCTTTATATAATAGGCTACCAACTGAGCTGCCCTCTGATAACACCGAGCCGCAGATGAGTAAAAAAGAGTCCATTGCTTACTTAAAGGAGAATCCAGAAGAGTTCGAGGCCTTATTAAGTCAGCTACTCAAACAAGGTAACGCCGACTCGCTAGAGGAATTGTTGCCTTATTATCAGCAGCTCCCTAACTACGATCCTTCAGTCATAGACTGGGGTAATGCCATCATTGCCGCAAAAAAGGGTGAGCTAGATAAAGCGGTGACTATTTACCGTAAGCTCAATGCGCAGTTGCCCGATGTCCAGATTTTAAGATTTCAGCTAGCGATGGCACTGTTTTATAACCGTCAGTTTGATGCGGCTAAATCTGAGTTTGAGAGATTACGTAGTGATGCCACTACAGCGGAAGATACAACAGCGATCAACGGATATTTGGATGCAATTAGCAGACAAAACCGCTGGAGCTTCAACGGTTCTGTCTCTTATCTTAATGATAATAATATTACCAATGCACCCGAGCAAGGCACCGAGATTGTTGGGCCAGATGGCTCAGTGCTTACCTATACCTCGCCTAGAGAATCAGGTCAAGGTTTAGACTTTAGTTTGGGTGCTGATAGAAAATGGCTATATGATAATAAGCTATTTACGGCACTACATCTCAATACGTATGGTAAATACTATTGGGACAATAAAAACTATAACGATATGACTGCCGGTATCGGTGCAGGGGTTGGTTATCAAAATGCGGCTACTGAAGTAGAGCTACAGCCTTTTTATAATAAGCGTCTATATGGACAAGGTAAAGAAGGTGATGGCAGTCTTGATAGCTATGCTGATACCAAAGGTGTCAACCTCAACCTAAACCAATGGCTAAGTCCGAAGATGCGTTATCAAGGATTGGCACGCTATAGTGAAACCAATTATATTGATCGTTATGCCTTTAATGATGGCGAAGACTGGTTATTTGCCAATACGATGGTTTTTTATCCCAATGGTCAGCAGTTTTTTACAACGGGACTTGACTACTCAACTAGAGACTCCGAAGATGATTCTTTAGCTTATGATCGTCCGGGATTTAGACTAGGTTGGGGTCAGACATGGCCAAAAGGCTATTCAACCATACTCAATATGGGCTATGCCAAACGTGACTATAAAGCTGCAGATTTTTTCGGTATTCAACGCGAGAATAAAGAATACAATATGGGTATTACGGCATGGAATAGGGGGGTTTCTTTGTTTGGCTTGACACCTAGACTCAGCTGGAACTTCAATAAGGTTGAGAGCAACTCGCCTTTTGAAGAATACAGCAAGAACGATGTATCTGTTGAACTAACCAAATCCTTTTAATTTTATACTTGCAGAGATAAGAGACAATAACTATGCGCTGCCTACTACCGCTTTTTATAGGATTGCGTTTTACCCGTTCAAAAAACGCTAATAAGTTTTTGTCTTTTATCTCAGTGGTCTCTATGGCAGGTTTGATACTCGGTGTAGCCGCATTAATTGTGGTCACATCAGTATTAAATGGTTTCGAAAAGGTGTTGGCTGACAAAGTATTGGGTATGGTGCCACAGGCATCTGTTTATGCGTCCTATCCTCTAGATGACTGGACTCCATTTGCACAGCAAATAAAAGCAAATGATCCTAACGTTGCAGGCGTAGCTCCTATTGTTCAAGCTCGGGGTATGATCTCGATAGGTGGAGAGGTCAATAGCACGATTTTGAATGGTATAGAACCACAATTCCAAGCCGATGTATCTATCATCGAAGACAGTATGGTGATGGGTCAACTTGATACCTTGGTGTCAGGGAGTGGTAATATCGTCCTCGGGCAGTATGTAATAGATAAGTATGATCTAAAGCTTGGTGATGAGGTTGGTATTATAATCTCCAAACCTTCTAGTTCGACAGTAGGAATGACACCGACCTTTCATACTTATACTCTTAGTGGAGTATTTCATGTGGACGAGCAGTCAGATAAGTGGCTGAGCTATATTGCTATGGATGATGCTTCTGACATACTAGATTTAGAGCACGGTGCCGTTGGAGTTCGTTTAAGCTTGTATGATGTTTTTGCGTCTAAAGAATCAGCCGAAAAGGCTTTAGTTAGTGCTACTAATACAATACAGACACTAAAAGTCGCGCCAGACAATCTTACTTTTTCGATTGTTGAATGGACGCAGACTCATGGTAGTTTGTATAGCGCCATTCGTATACAAAAGACAATCATGTCATTGCTGTTATTTTTGATAATTTTAGTTGCTGCTTTCAATGTAGTTGCTACTTTAGTAATGAGCGTTACTGATAAAAGAGCAGAAGTCGCGATACTTAAAACTTTCGGTGCTTCTTCTACCCTTATTTCACGTATATTTATCATTCAGGGTGCTATTATTGGAGTGACTGGTATATTAATTGGTTTAGTACTTGGCGTTGGTATGTCTTTGAGTATTCACAGTATTTCTGCATGGGTAAATACGACATTCAACTTAGGGCTTTTTGATAATTACTTTGTTGAAGCACTGCCAGCTGAGATTAAAGCATTAGATGTTTTCTTTATTATAGTATCTTCATTTGTAATTGTTTTACTGTCTACGATATATCCTGCTTATAGCGCGGCCAAGATTGAGCCAGTGAAAGCATTAAGAGGAGAATAAATGACTTTAATTTTTCTTTACATTAGGATGTAAATCAAGGAGATAGCTAGATATTCAGCTTTTCTGTTTTATATTTAAAGATTCAGTAGGAGTGTTATGATAAGAACGTTCCAAAGATTCTGATCCAACGTTTATAGTCTGCTAACTGACCTTGACTTCTTTCTTCTTCAATTCACTTCTGCTTTTTTTTGGAGAGTATAAAAAATCCTGCTAATATTGAATCAATAATAGCAGGGGTAAACATCACAACTAATAGTATGATGAGCTATGCTGAAGAAACCGTACAAGTAAACTTGGTAAACTAAGCATATTCCTAGGAGTTTACCATGATCAAGAAAATCAGAAGCTACAGTGCAGAATTCAAAGCCGCAGCCGTCAAGAAGATAG
>NZ_JBAQQF010000084.1:0-86279 GCF_049295055.1 Psychrobacter sp.
TACCTGAAAGAAAAAATGCTAAACAACCTAATCCAGAGTTTGATAGCTATTTGTACAAACTGCGTCATCTTGTTGAGAATATGTTTGCGAGACTCAAGCATTTCCGTAGCATCGCTACTCGCTATGAAAAATTAGCTCGTAATTTTAAGTCTATGCTTTATCTGGCCTGCACTATCATTCACTGCAAGATGAATTGAGGACACGCCCTAGTAATATAACTTTCAAATGCTGCTAAATAATCTTAGAACCAGTTATAAGTTAAAGAGGTGAAGAAGTTGGTGCCATCAGTATTGTAGCCGGGTAGCGTAATATATTTTTTATTGGCAATATTATTTAAACGTGCAGTCATAGATAAATTATCAGTGAGTTTATAGTTACCGCTGATATTTAATAAGCCGTAAGAATCGACTGACTGTGAATCTGTATTCGCAACACTACTATAATAATCACCAACATATTGATATTCAGCACGAACATCTAAGCTTGGTAAGCGATAACCTGCATATATCAGACCTTTATGTTCAGGACGAATAGATAGGAAGTTGCCATCGTTCACGCCACCGCTGGCATTTTTTGCTTGCTGATAATCATAGCTACCACCAAATAAATAGCTATTAACAACCCAATCTGAAGTTAAAGTAATACCTTCAATTTTAGCTCTATCAACGTTTTCACTACTACCACCCCAAGGATTTTCGGGCGTGGGCTTTGCCACATAGCCGATTAAATCGTCAACTTTATTGTTATAGCCTGTTAGACGTGTCGACTGTAACGCAGTATCGTATTCAACAAAAGCTTCATAGTTATCGCTGGTTTCAGGTTTTAAGTTAGTATTGCCTGAACCCGGATAATATAAGTCATTGAAAGTAGGCGCACGAAAGCCTTTGGCATAGCTGGCACCAGCACGTAGGTTCGGATTAATTCGATAAGCACCACCTAGATTATAAGTCGTCTCACTACCATATTGTGAGTTGTCATCAAAGCGCACGTTGGCTTGGGCATCAAATTGATTGTTGGCCAATAGGTAGCCTAAAAATGCGCTTTTCACGTCACGGTCATCAACGGTATAGGCAGTACTATCAAGCCCTTGGTTAAGGTATTCAAGGCCATATACACCTTGACCAACTTGAAACTTGTGCTGACCTACTAGGCTGACTTGATTTTGTTTGGTATCAAAAACACCAGGAAAGCTACTATAGTTATCACTTTTATCAATAGAATGGCCATACTGTAATTTTACAGAAGAACCAGGCAGATAACGCCAATCAACAAATGCTTGCGCAGAACCGTTTTCTTGCTTTGAATAGGCGTTTGCTGCACCGTCATCATAATCGGTGGTTGATTTGCTATATAAAACACTTGCACCGGTTAACCACTGCTCATTAATACGCTGAGTTAACGCTAGGCTAACGTTATCGCTTTTAAAGCCATCGTCATCGCTATTATAACCATAGCTATCTGGTAAGGTTGCATTGATACCATCAGTTTCATTATGGCTGGCTGATAAGCTCATGGTCGTGCCGTTGCCACTGTTAAGTTGAGCACTAGCGCCATACAGATATTCGTTATGTGAGCCTACACCTGCAGTCACAGAAACCTGACTCTTTTCAACGTTCGTGCCTTTGGTAAAAACCTGAATCACGCCGCCAATCGCGTCTGAGCCATAAATACTAGAGCCAGAAGCACCATATAATATCTCAATACGATCGATTTGATCAGCAGGTAATAAGCTCAATGTTGCACCGCCAGCACTAATTGAGCTATAGCGTATCCCATCAATAAGCACTAATATTTGCTTGTTATCATATCCGCGCATATAAAAGTTTGAGGTAGTACCAGGGCCGCCATTAGTATAATGACTGATACCTGGCTGACGTTTAATGATATCAAGTGCATTTTGACCTTGGAAGCGTTTCAAATCTTCTTGATCAACAACTCTCGTCTGAGCAATGGCGTTACGGGTCTTAGTCGGCGTGCGCGTGGCGGTTACGACAATCTCATCAAGCTCAACTTGTGGTAGCTCGTTATTGCTAATGTCAGCTGCATCGGTAGTGGCGGCTGTCGCACTTACAGCCAATACGCCTAAGGCACTTAGAATACACAACCGAAGATAAGTGGTCGAAGATGAACGTGATAAAATCATAGGTAATTCCAAAGTAAAAAAGCAGAAGATACAAAACCAAAAGATACAAAAGCAAGCCTTTAAGCAATTAAAACTTACAAAAAACAATAGATAAGTTACACGCGCTTATTATCTATAAAAGTGCTCTACTTATAAACCACTTTAACCTAATGTTTATTCATCATAAGATGAATATTCCTCAAGGTAGACTGCTATCTATTCGTTTAAGCGATATGAATGACGATTGTAAGGTTACTGAGTAAGGCTATTGTCCATTAATGATGCTTTTTATCATAAAGATTACTGTGTCGATCATCATAAGTGAAAACGTCGCAGGCTAACATAGACAGCCATAAAAACATGCAATCAAAAGTATTGCTGTCATAAAAAATTGCTATTATAGTGGCAGATTTTATCTGTTCTTTGTTGTGCCATTCATAAAGCCATGAGGTTTGTTTTGTCTATTAAGCATCGTCTGAGTACCACTGCTATACCACCTTCATCAAAGCCAGCTTCATCAAAACGGTTGCTGAAAATACCACTATTCGTGATGACACTGCTTTTCGCTATGATATTCAGTGTCATCTCGCAGCCCAGTGCGTTGGCAGCTGAAGCAAGCATACTGGGTGTGGGTGGTGCTAAAGCTGAGGAAGGATCTGATACGTCGGTACCAGATTCATTTGGACGCGATACCCCTCGGCATACGGTGCAAGGGTTTCTCGGGGCGCTGGGTGAAAATGATTATTTGCTGGCGAGTAATTATTTAAATTTATCCAAGTCTGATAATCCGACGACGATTGTGCGGCAGTTTAAGCAAGCGCTTGATGCAGGAGGTCGCTTTCAGCCTGACTTGCAGATTAATAATACGCTTGAGGGTAATTTAACCGATCAACTGCCGCCAAGCCAAGAAAACGTCGGTGTTATCAACGTCAGTGATAAAAGTATACCGCTGATACTTGAAAGAGTGGTTTCAAAGCAGGGTGAGCAATATTGGCAGTTTTCTACCGATACGCTCAGCTCAATACCGGAAGCGATAGAAAATTATAAGCCGACTTTGGTTTCTCGTTATACCATTGACTCTCTAGAAGGTAAAAAGATCTTTAGCTATCAGTTGGCTGATTTGGTTGCTGCTTTAGCGATGACGATCAGCAGTTTTTTATTCACTTATATTGCTGTATGGCTGCTATATCATTTATTGAAGCTTGTTTATCCTCGTGTTCGTGGTGTACCGCTACCATTGCCAGATAGGGTGATATTGCCGCTCGCAGTGGTGATTATGGCGCTGATTTTATCTGAGGTAATGGTATATGCTGGGGTGTCAGTGACACTGCGCGAGCCTATCAATCGTTATACAGATATCGCTTCTTGGCTTGCGACAACTTGGTTATTACTGCGAGTTATCGATGCTATATTTACCCGTGCGGTCAATTTGAGTTATAAGAAGAACTATACTGAACGCGTCTCTATCTTAGGGCTATTACGCAAAATCGTTAAAGCGCTACTGCTAATATTTGCCATTATCGTTATTTTTGGCAATTTAGGTTTTGATTTAACGACGGGTATTGCGGCATTAGGGGTCGGTGGTTTAGCGTTAGCCTTAGGTGCGCAAAAGACTATCGAAAACTTAGTAGGAAGTGTGGTGGTGGTGGCAGATTCACCCGTACGTATAGGTGACTATTGTAAATTTGGTACTTATGAGGGCACCGTCATCGATATTGGTATTCGTTCATCACGCGTGCGTACGTTGACCCGTACTATCGTCACCGTACCTAACGGTGATTTTTCATCGATGCAAATTGAAAATTTCACCTCGCGTGATATGTTCCGCTTTTTACATCAGCTATATATCAAACGTACGGGTGATATTGACGTCGTGTTCCAAATGGTCAAGCACTTGGATAAATTTTTGGATGAGCATGAATTGACCAACCAAGAATGGAATCAAGTGAATATTTTAGAGTTACGTCAAGATTGCTATATCATTCAATTACAAGCCTACGTCAATGCCAGCGGCATTATTGAATTCTACGACAAACAAAACGTGTTATTCGTTGATGTGTTAATGCAAGTTAGAAAATATGATGTAGAGCATGCCTTGCCAACGCAGCAGCTGATTGTCAAGCAACCAGAACTTCAGGCTCAATTAGAACATGAAGTCGAAAGTGAGACAGTTGACAAGAAAGAGGGCCAAAAAAATGCTGCTGATAATAAGCCTGAAGCCGTTAATTTAAGCAAAGAGGTAGATACCATTGAGAATAAGCAGGCAACAGATAAGCCCAAAGATAAACTAAAAAAGCACATGGTAGACAATAGATATAAGAGCATTCATAAAAATCGTGGTTATACTTTAGCAAGACTAAAGTTCAGGCAGGTTAAAAAGAGCTTTAGAGTTCCTAAAGTAAAAGGTAAGTAGTGAAATAGACTGTTATACCGGCACAGTCTTTTTATTATGCATCCAGCCATAATGTGACCATAATAGTAAGCTTGCCGCACTGCGATGTGGCGACCACTCTTGAGTCGCTGTCTTTAATTGCTTTGGCGTTGGACGCTCTGTTAAGCCTAATACATCCATCGCAGCGACTTTAATGGCTAAATCATCAACTGCAAGTACGTCTGCGCGCCCTAAAGAGAACAGTAAATACATCTCAGCCGTCCAGCGCCCAATACCAATAACGGCGGTAAGTACTCTAAGCACATCTTCATCACTCATGATTGTTAATGTATCAAAGTCGATGTTGTGGTCAATCAATGATCGCGTATAACGGATTTTCTGTTTCGAGAGACCTTGTGCCCGTAATGTGTCGTCTTCTACTTGGATGATCGTTTGCGGGGAGGTCAAGTTGGCATCAAGCAGTTTGCTCCAAATACTGGAAGCCGCCGCAACTGATAGCTGTTGACCTACCATCGCTCTTAGTAGTTGCTCAAAGCCACCGGCATTACGTCTTAAGTCAGGCAAACCTACTTGCTCATAAATCGCAGCAAATCTTGGTTCAATGGCGATAAGTTCCATGATGTGAGATTTTAACTGTTCAGTAGTTTGAATTGTTTTTATTGTCTCTGTTGTTTCAATCGGTTGTAAGCTCATAACTGATTTATCCTCTATTGCTATAAAAAAAGGACTGCGTTTATGCAGTCCTTTTTTTCTAAATTAAAAAGCTTATTCGCTATCAGTTTTCGTCTTTTTTAATAATACCAATACCGCGCCATTACCACCATCTTTTGGCGGGGCTGAGCAAAATGCCAGTACTTCTGGTAATTGACGTAACCAACCATTGACGCAGGTTTTTAAGATAGCCTCAGAGCCTTTACCATGGACGATTTTAACCATCGTTTCATTGTTTTGCTTGGCTTGGCTGAGCAGTTGACTCATAGCAATGCGTGCTTCTTCAATCGTACAGCCATGAATATCAACCGCATCATACCAACGTAATTTACCCTGTTTTAATTGGGTAAAGACTTTAGTCTGTAGCGTCGGATTCTTATAAGATAAGTAGGCTTCACCAGCGACAGGATTAAGTAGCGCTTGCATATCTGATAAGCCTGCGCCTAAGTCCACACCTTCACTACCTTGAGCGGCTGCACGTTTTGATAGCGTGGCTGCGTCAGGCTTTTTGGCTTTTGCTGCGTTAGCAGGTGAGCGCACATTTTTATCATCGAGCTGATTGACGCCATGCATTGCTTGCATGAATAAGACTTTGTCATCATCGATATGTTCGCTGTCCATCTGCTTAACGGTCTTTTTGACTTGTTTTTGCGTGAGCAAAGAAACAGGTTCAGTCGGCTTGCCATTGTCGCCATCAGGTGACGTGGTATCACGACCTTTGCTCAGTTGACCTTTGAGCTCTTTGAGCTGATCTTGAATTTCTTTTGAAAATAGAGAATTTGACATAAAAGTTAACGTATCGTTGGTTAATGAATGGGGTAATGATCGTTATCAGCTGATATCTGCACTTAACTATGATTTGCACTTATATGAGCAGTATCCGCTGATTTTGTCCTACTTTACGCGCTCGTAGGGACGCTCGCAAGTAAGGATTGTAACGCATTCCCTGGATGATCGGTCTTCATAAATTGCTCACCGATTAAAAAGTGCTGAATATTGTGATTAAGCATTAACTTAATATCATCGGCGCTATGAATACCGCTTTCAGTGACAATAAGGGGTCTTTGTGAAAGATCGTCAGGATTCGCAGCAAAGGCATCGTTAATGGCTAACGCTTGCAATAAGGTATTTTTTAAATCTAGCGTGGTCTGTAGATCGACTTCAAAGGTATTTAGATTACGATTATTGATACCGTAGATATTATGTTCTGAACGAGGAAGCTGTAAAGCACGTTCAAGCTCGCCTGCCGTATGTATCTCAATAAGTACATCCATACCAAGCTTAATACTCAGCGCATGTAGCTCTTGCACTTGTGCATCATCAAGGCATGCCATAATCAGTAGTATGCAATCTGCACCCATTAAATAGGATTGATAAATCTGATAAATATCAATCATAAAGTCTTTGCGTAATATGGGTAGACTACAAGCGTCACGCGCTTGGATTAAATAGCTATCATCACCTTGAAAATAGTCACGGTCGGTTAATACCGACAGACAGCTCGCACCACCTTGCTCGTATTGCTTGGCAAATTCGGCAGGCATAAAGTTATGATTGATAATGCCTTTGGAAGGTGAGGCTTTTTTAATTTCGGCAATAATACCAATATCAGCAGCCCGTAAAGCCGCAGCAAAACCACGACGTGGGCGTTTATCCGCTGCTACTTGTGCTTGTAAATCGGCAAGTGATAACTTATCACGGGCAGTAGCAACTTCATTATATTTAGTGGCGACTATGCGCTGTAACACTGAAGGGATATCGGTATTTGTTTTTAGGTTGGCGGTCATGATTATATCCAGTTATCGATAAATCTAAATTATCAGTAAAGTGTGGTGGTTATCAATGGAGCATGTTTATTAAGAGGGTTATTAACATAGTTATTAATATCGTTATCAATAAAGTATCGCTATTAGCAGTCTTAAACACCGGCTTAATGACCGTTTTATCTTAAGCGTCGGCTACTAGCTTCTGAGTATAAGCCGCCAATGATTCAAGTTTGGTCAATGCTGAACCATTTTGAATAACAGCCTGCGCTTGATTAACGCCATTAGGATAATTGCTGGCAAGACCGGAAGTATAAATAGCTGCACCGGCATTCAAGGCAATCATATCACGGGCTTTGAGTACCGCACGGTCATGGGTTGGCGCACCTGATAACGCCGCACGTATCAGCTCAAGGCTTTGCTCAGGCGACTCTACATCAAGCCCAATAAGCGTCTGTGATTCAATACCCGCATCTTCTGGCATTAACTCATATACAGTTATTTCACCATCTTTTAGTTCAGCGACTGTGGTTGAAGTAGCAAGGCTAATTTCATCTAAGCCATCTTTTGCACCGACGACCATCACGTGACGGGCACCTAAGTTCTTCATCACTTTGGCGATTGGTTCACAGAGCTGTGCGGTAAACACCCCAATGACTAGATTTGGTACGCCAGCAGGGTTGGTTAATGGCCCTAAGATATTAAAAATAGTTCGTGATTTGAGTTCGCGACGGACTGGGTTGGCATAACGCATGGCGCTATGATGATTGGGCGCAAATAAAAAGCCTATGCCTTGGTTTTCGATGCAGTCTTTTGTTTGCTCAGGTGTGAGCGACAGACTAATACCAGCTTGCTCAAGCAAATCTGAGCTGCCAGATCTGGTAGAGACACCGCGATTGCCATGCTTAGCAACTTGTGCACCTGCTGCTGCTGCGACTAAAGCTGAGGCAGTAGAGACATTGAACAAGTTTGCACCATCGCCGCCGGTACCAACGATATCGACCAAATAGTTACAATCCTTAGGTGCAATATTGGCAGCTAACGCACGCATGGCACTAGCAGAGGCGGTGATTTCATCGATAGATTCACCTTTCATACGCAAACCCGTTAAGATAGCACCCATCATGGCATTGCTACATTTGCCTTGCATGATAACTAGCATGACTTGATGCATCTCAGCAAAAGTCAAATCAATATGCTGGAAAATTCTATCCAATGCAGTCGTCAGCAATTTATGAATTTGCTCATCAGTCAGTTGAGCAATACCTTCCGCTGTTGTGACGTCTCGTATATCCTGCAGGTTAGCAGTAGTCATGAGGATTCTCGCTTATTATTATGTTTGACAGTAAGGGTTAGTGATTAAAGGGTTAGTGGTTTACCATTATAAAGCTAATTTGACAGACTGACCTTATTAACATAGTCAGTATCAAAGCAAGTATCGTCAAGACAGCGATCATTAAGCAGAATTGCCAAACAAATTAGCCTACTTGTGGTAACTCGTCTGAGGGTAATACCGCCAAATTATGACTCTGTAAGAAATTATTAAGCAGCTGATAGCCCGCTTCACTTAAAATAGATTCTGGATGGAACTGCACGCCCTCAATAGCAAAGCTTTTATGACGCACGCCCATAATCTCCTCAATACTATTATCTGCATTTTGTGTCCATGCCGTTACCTCTAGGCAGTCGGGCAGGCTCGTCTTATCAATAACGAGAGAATGGTAACGCGTGAATTGTGAGGGGCTAGGTAAGTTGACAAACACACCTTTACCATTGTGATAAACGGCGGATAAACGTCCGTGCATGACTTCGCCAGCTTTAACCACTTGTCCGCCAAAAGCTTGTCCAATCGCCTGATGACCTAAGCAAATACCTAATATGGGTATCACACCTTTAAAGGTATCGATGACTTCTAACGAAATACCAGCGCGATCCGGATCGCAAGGACCAGGACCAATGACAATGATGTCAGGGGCGAGGGTGTGAATCTGTTCGATGGTGACCTCATCATTACGCCATACAGTGATGTCCTGCTGCAACTCACCGAAGTACTGTACAATATTGTACGTAAAGCTGTCGTAATTATCGATCATCAAAATCATTATAATTTTCACCTACTATTGTCGTTATACGTGTATAAGTGTGCATCCATTACATCTAATAGCTGTTAGATGTAAGCTATTAAACATAAGCTATTGGGTATACTTTTATTAATGCTTGATATCTTACCACTATTTTTCCGTCTATCAAGAGTAGCGTATAAGCCATCATGTTATCTAACCCGTACTTTCGTTCAAAAGCATTTATTTCAGCATTTATTCTATGGTCATCATCAAAGCCACTTCATCTAATGATAAGCATTAAACGCACTAAAATAGTTCGTTATTACCATCGCAGTGCTTTTATGTGCACTTATTTAGTGCAAAATAGTCATGTATAGCTGCTTATTGTGAAGTATTTTCATCATTATATTGAAGTTATTGGTTTTGAAGTCATTGTCGCAGGCCAATGGGTTCATCAGCTTGATATGAGTGTCATCCCAGTTTGTATCGTATTGAATATAAAGTCTTGGCACAGCAGTTGCAGTATTATAGCGGTAGCAATTTATTGATTAAAATGAATAGCGTGTTATATATTGGCATAGATTTAATCCAGCGAATTATTCACAAGCGGATAAAATCACCATAACAGTTCAGCATTATTAATCAGATATTGTTAAAATAGCGCCAGCATTGGTTCAGCGGATAAGATGCTGACATTAGGTAAGTGCATACGTTGACCGATGGCGCTAATCCATAAATTCATAATATTTAGATCGCCATTAACTGATAACCACGAAGGATATGATTCATGTCAAATAAATTACTAGATCTCATTAAGTCATCTAATGCTAAATGGGTGGACTTTCGCTTCACTGATACTCGTGGTAAAGAACATCATATGAGCTTCCCAGCTCATAGCGTTGATGAAGAATCGATGGAAGATGGCAAAATGTTTGATGGCTCATCGATTGCTGGTTGGAAAGGTATCGAAGCATCAGACATGATTTTGCGCCCTGACCCTGATACGGCGTTTATCGACCCGTTCTTTGATGCGGTTACGGTTGTCGTAACTTGTGACATCATTGAGCCATCAACCCTACAAGGTTATGACCGTGACCCGCGCTCTATCGCCCGCCGCGCTGAAGAGTATTTAAAGTCTACTGGTATTGGTGACACGGCCTATTTTGGTCCTGAGCCTGAATTCTTTGTATTTGATGAAGTAAAATGGTCTGTTGGCATGTCTGGTGTCAGTCATGAAATCGTTGCTGAAGAAGCGGCTTGGTCAAGCAACAAAGATTACGAGTGGGGCAACATGGGTCATCGCCCACGTGTCAAAGGTGGTTATGTGCCAGTACCACCAGTTGATAGCTCACAAGATATGCGTACTGTCATGTGCGATCGCATCGAAGATATGATTGGTGAAGGTTGCATCGAAGTCCATCACCATGAAGTTGCGCCTTGTCAGTTAGAGATTGGCGTTGCTTTTAACACCCTAGTACGTAAAGCAGATGAAGTGCAAAAACTCAAATACGCCGTACATAACGTTGCCCATCAGTTTGGCAAAACAGCAACCTTTATGCCAAAGCCGATCGTTGGTGACAATGGTTCTGGTATGCACGTCCATATCTCAATCTCAAAAGATGGCGTCAATACTTTCTCTGGCGATGAATATGCGGGCTTGTCTGAAACGGCATTGTATTTTGTTGGTGGTATCATTAAACACGCTCGTGCGCTTAATGCGATTACCAATCCATCGACCAACAGCTACAAGCGTCTAGTGCCTCATTACGAGGCGCCTATTAAGCTTGCTTACTCAGCATCTAACCGCTCAGCATCTATCCGTATCCCACACGTCAGCAGCCCAAAAGCGGTGCGTGTTGAAGCGCGATTCCCTGATCCAGCAGCCAACCCATACCTAGCATTTGCGGCACTGTTGATGGCGGGTCTTGACGGTATTCAAAACAAAATGCATCCAGGTGAAGCGGCTGATAAAAATTTATATGATTTGCCACCAGAAGAAGAGGCATTGATTCCAACGGTCGCTGAGAACTTAGAAGTGGCACTACAAGCCTTAAAAGATGATCATGAATTCTTATTGAAAGGCGATGTATTTACTAAAGATATGTTAGAGGCTTATATTGCTCTAAAACAAGAAGAAGTACAGCGCGTCAATATCACGGTACATCCTGTTGAGTTTGATTTGTACTACAGCTGCTAATCCATCGTTGAAATTTTGAGTTTCTAATTAAAAAACCAGCTAAATAGCATTTAGCTGGTTTTTTTGTGTCTAATCAAATATATGCGTCAACTCAGATATCAAACCAGTAGCCACTTTTTTCAGTGATATCGAATAATTCAGAACTGTTAGATTTACATCTTTTGATGTTTTCTTCTGAAATATTGACCTTTTCAAGCTCTGAACTCCAACCTTCAATATATATTTCTGAAGGTATAATAGTCAAGTCAGGAGAGCTGATTATTTTTCCACTAATTTTAGCCTTATGAAATAGAAAAGTTTCGCCTCCACCAACAAGTGGAAGAATTTTTTGTAAAACGTATGCTATATCTCTATTGCTTATTCTAACTCTTTTACAGTTTTTATAATTTGGCTCATAGTTTTCTTCTATAAAATACAACCCTTCATCAATAAAAACAATCCAGCCTGTCAAGTCAACTGTACAATTCTCTATATTTTTTCCTTCACTATATAACTCTTGAAAATTCATATTATTTTCCTTCAGTTCTCTAACTTACAAGCCAGCAATTCATTTTCACAGCCACTACTGTTTTTATCATAAAAAACCCGCATAATAATTATATTATATTTTAATCAAACGCACTTATTAGGTTGACTGACTATGCACTCACTCTTGAATCGTTCACAACTTATTCAGACCGCAATGACCATACGCAGCCATGCACAAATTAAAAACAAAATGGTATTGGCTGGTTTGTTAATGGGTGCAGCCAGTCTCTACGCGCCGATAACGAATGCTGCACCTATTTATAAAGTCATTGATGAAAAAACGGGTCAAGTCACCTTTACCGACCGTCCGCAGAACTATGAGCATAAAGTGGGCAAGCAAATTAGTGAGACGTCTGTTATGACGGATACTCGCTCTACGTCCAATAGTGTCAATAATAGCACCGCAGTAAATAGCAATCCTGCGCCTCCTCAGCAAATGGTCGCCAGTAATGCAACACCACCAGCGCTAGCAAATGCATCGAGCACAATTCAAGCGCCACGCGTCAGTTATCAATTAACGATGATTGAGCCTAGTGAAGAGCGCGCTTATCGTCGCCCTGTACAAAGTATCGTTGTCAATGTACAAGTAAAGCCCGCCCTACAAGCAGGCGATAGTGTGAGCATTACGCTTGATGGTAATGAGGTAGCACAAAGTTTAAGTACATCGATTTCGACCGTTGATATTTTACCGGGCTCTCATATTGTAAATGCTGTGCTTAAAAATGAAAAAGGGCAGGTATTAAAGCAAATCTCACGTACCGTCTATGTCATTCAGAATACGCAGACACTGCAGAATAATAAGAAAATTGTCGAGCAGCTTTTAGCTTATCAGCAGCTACCTTGGCATCAAAAGGTGTTATTAAAAATGCGTCAAAATGGTAAGCAACCGAATATGCAATCATTTACTAAACCAGTAGCCGACAAACCAATGACCCTTGAACAGCCAGCTATAAAATAATTCGTGGTAAATATTGCCTAGCGTTGACGGATGAAAGATAGATTTAAGTAATAAACCAAACATCTCTATACATAATAAAGGCAATCACTGGCATCAGCGATTGCCTTTATTTATAACAGTTTTTTTATATAGAATAGACAGAAGTCTATTTGGTTAACTCAATTGTGCCATTAGCAGTCACTGAGATGGTACTATTACCAGACTCAAAATTTTGGCTTGGTACTGACGCATCAGCTGATTCAGCTTTCATACTCATCGCATTGTACATTGGACGTGGATAGTTGCTACCAGTGTTTAGATTTACTGTAACCACACGGTAGCTACGGGCATCCCAAGCACGGGTTAGGTTCTTAGCTTGCTGTTGAAAGGCGAGTGAAGCATTCGTCATCAGTTTTTGCTCTAAAGCGTCTTTTTTGAGTTCCGATACGCCAAAGCTTAGATTTTCCATGACCAAGGTTTCTTGCAAGTCCGCAATCAGTTGGCTGGTTGCGGTAAAATCGGTGCTTTTTAAATCTATATTTGCCTGTCCTGTCCAACCAATAATTTTATTGTTTTTATCGTAGCGTGGGTAGGTACGTTGTTGACCAGTGCTCACGGTGACAGTCGGGTAGCGCTTAGCGATTTTCAGAGCATTGTTAATTGAAGTATTAAGGGTGGTTGCCAATGCTTTTGAGTCAGTTGCCTGCGCCTTTTTATATAAGGTAGCATTTACTTCATCGTTTTGAATCTCTTCTTTGACTTCTGTCTGAAAAGTAAGCTGGTCATAGCCCGTTGGTTCTGCATGAGCGCTGCCCATCATTGCTGTCATTAGGGCCGCGGTAGTGGTGGCTAGAGCCACTTTATTCAGTAGAGTGGTTTTCATTATTATCTCCTAGTCATTGATAGTAGTAATATTTATGTGAGTCGTGTAGTGATTGTATTGATCACGCTTATTTTTATAACGTATGTCGTTTGTATTCATTTTTTATTCAACGTACCCTAACTAAAATAACAAGAATTAAATGTGCTGCTGTAAGAATTTTGTCACTTAAGTTACGGGCTAGGTTGTGAGAGTGACGAGATTATTTTTTTATCTCATTAAATTACACAGTTTTTTAGCATATGAAACGAATAGTTTTACGATTGGGGTTGTAATCATAAAAAATCCTTGTATAATCTGCAACTGGTGGCTCCATTGGTAGCCTCGCAACATTGTTCTATGAATCCCGCCAGGACCGGAAGGTAGCAACGGTAATAGTTATAATGTGTGCCGAGGATGTGCTTTTGGAGTCGCTTTTTTTTGCCTAAGATTTGATAGCTTAATATATGAGTGGCTATACAAGTAGTTTGAAATGCTGAATACTGATAATAAGTCCTTCATTATAAAGGGCTTTTTTTTCGCCTGTATTTTGTTAAATTTTAACATTTCATTGATTAAGATAGGTTAATATACAATATATTAACTTTTTACTAACATTCTAGACACTTTGGGATTTTCTTATGAAAATGTTTGTTTGGCTATTCATTGCATTCGTGGTACTGGTGATAGTTTTCGGGGTATCGATATTTAATAAGTTGGTACGCGCCCGCAATCAAGCAAAGAATGGCTTTGCGCAGATAGATGTACAGCTAAAACGTCGTCATGATTTAATTCCAAATTTAGTCGAAACGGCAAAGCGTTATCTAACGTATGAAGAAGAAACATTGACTCGCGTCATTAGTGCGCGTAATCATGCCCAAAGCTTGCAAGATTCTAGTAAGCATCAGCCAGATGCACTTGAGCATATGGCATTGTTTGCCAAGGCTGAGAGTATGTTATCGAAAGCTTTAGGACAGTTTTCTGCGGTTGTAGAAGCGTATCCTGAGCTAAAAGCAGATAGTATGATTAAAGAATTAATGGACGAGCTGACCAATACCGAAAACCGCATTGGCTTTGCGCGTCAGCACTATAATGATAGCGTGATGTTCTACAATAATGATCGCGAAGTATTTCCCAACAATTTGATTAGCACCACCTTTGCATTTCGTCCGTTAAGTCAATTGGTATTTGAAGATAGAAAGGTGATTGCTCAAGCACCGATTGTTAATATGGGCTAGTGTTTTACTACATTCATAGGCTCAAATATATTTAGCATTCTTTAGGTCAGACAAATAAATGGACTTCTTCGGTGAACAGCGCAAACGTACTCAGCGCAGCCTACTGCTGTATGGGCTATTTTTTCTTATTATATTTGTGCACATTGCGGTGGCACTCGGTGTCATGGCGCTATTGCTTAAACTATTTACCGGTGGCATTTATTATTGGGCATTAATACTGGTTGTTGTGTGGACGATAGGTAGCTTTGTCATTGGCAGTTTTTTGGAATATGGGCGCTTAGCAGCAGGCGGTCGTGCCATTGCTCAGCGCGTAGGTGCCGTTCGGTTGTTTATTGATCATAGCCAAGATGCTTGGGAGCACAGTCAAGGGGTTGCTCATCAACATGAGCCTATGCAAAAAGTTCGTTTTAGTGCGCATCATATCGCAGTACGTGATGAGCGTGATTTTCCGTCTGTTTATAGGCGTTATTATGAGATTGCTCAGCAGTTGGCCATTGCATCGGGTTTGAGCATGCCGATTCTGTATGTGCTGCCTGATGAACAAGGTATCAATGGTTTCGTCGCCGGTCGTCATAGCCAAGATATGGTGCTGGTGCTGACTCAAGGGGCGCTTGATAAGCTGTCTGATGAGGCGCTATACGGACTCATAGGACATGAATACGGTCATATATTGCATGGCGATGCGACGTTTAATCTGCAACTGATGATTGTGCTAGCAGGGTTACAGCTATTATATGATTGGAGCGATTCCGTTAATAACTTTGCCACTAGTTATCAAAGCGGCCATAAAAGTAGCCAGAAAAATTATTTTGATAATTTTTTTATCAATAGTGCGGTCAATCAAAATACCCCTTTACCGCAAAGAGCCATTGATAGCCATGCTCGTAGCACTGAGGCGCAAACGGCAAGCTTTACCACTCATAGTGAATGGGTCACCTATTGGCAGAAGCAGTCCCAAAGCCAATCCCACAAAAATCAGTCATCCGCTAAGAGTCAGTCGATATGGCTACCAAACAGCGCTGGCAATGATCGGCAAGCACCGCGTAATATCTTGACATTGTTTATACATGGATTGAGCTTCTCAAGTATGGCCAGTGCTCAGCTGATTAAGCATAGCTTTAACCGGGAGCGTGAGTTACTCGCTGATGCCACCAGTGTGCAATTGACGCGCTCGCCCGCGATTATGGAAACCTTACAGGCTATTCATCGAGATTCACTGGGTTCGCGATTGACAGGTATCGCTGATATCAATGGACTCAGCCATTTCTTCTTTGCCAGTAGTGGCGCGGACTTAGGCGATGTCTCATGGTTTGCCACGCATCCAAGTTTAACTGAGCGTATGAGCGCCATTAATGCCAATGCTTATCATGATTTTGCCGTGCAAGTCGCTACAGAAAAACGCCTAAATCAACAAAAAATTAGAGAGATATATGAGCAGCGCCGGTTGGGTGATTGGGGTGTCGTAAAAGCAAATAGCCTAAGTAAAAATAAGCAAGCGAAAACCTCGTTTCAACCTCAAACATTGTCCAATAGTAATAATACAGTTGATAATGTTAATAATAGAAAAATAACTGAATCTCCTAACAATGTTATTGATGAGAAAATTTCAGCTTTTACTCAAAGCGTACAAAACGAGCTTAGTAATAAGTTAGAAACCGAAGCAGGTCTTGAGTTCGTTGTAGATCAAGATGTCGTTATTGATGGGCGCTTGCAAGTAGAACCAGAGTCTATTGGTACTCATAAGATGCTAAAGCCATGGCAGGCAATACCTGATAGCGACTTGCCAGCGAAAGAATTAATCAGTACTGATGATATACAAAAGGTATCACTATCGCACTATGTGCTTAATCACAGTTATCATCCGCTAGGGGCGCAAGCTTTGATTGAAGCAGTACTGCTATGTCATCAAGGTTGCACACTGTCAACGACTGCAACTTATGATTTAGCTGATATTTGGACGGGGCTGCCTAGTGATGAAATGTCTGCTACGATTGATAGCCATACTGAAGCCGATACCAACAATGAAATCGATATTGCTAATAATGAGAAAATTTTACCGCATACAATAGACCATAAATTATTAGAGATGGTCGCCAGTATCGACCGCCGTTTAGATAGCGCTCTAATGACACTTTCTTTGGAACACCTAGGTCAGCATGATTTATCCGAAAACGCTATTAATGAGTTACATTCAAAGTATGAAGCCAGTCATAGCAATCAAGATTATCAACATTATGTGCAGCAAAAAAAGTGTCGTACGATGCTGTTGCGTTATCAGGACGGTATGACTAAGCTCTTTGAAACCCATCTAACCACAGATTTAAGCCAAGAAATTGCTGCTACTATATCTAGTGACAATGCTTATATTGATAAACCTAAATCAGTATCAACGCCTATAGGAAATACTAACTCTCGGTTGCCATCAGTGTCAGCATTATGGCAAGCGCTACAGCTACAGCAATTATTACCTATACTGTCTACTGTATTGAACGATAAGCAGTCGCATGTACCTGCACAGACATCATGGCAGCAAACATTGTACGCTGGCACGGATGATATTTATGCTCAGCTTGATCCTTCAGGACAGATATTTACGGGTCTCGATATTGCTGCAAAAACAATGCTTGTTCTATTAGCTTATCGTTTATCCAGAGACGCCAAAGGCCAGATCATATCGGCGTTGGATAGCTCAGTACATATTTCAATGCTCAGCTATAACAATGACAGCGTTGCCCACTATATTGTGGATTTACGACGTCATGCGCGTTTGATTTATATTGACCTTGAAGCAGTAAGTGATGCAAATTTACAATGGCTATTATTGACTGCGCAAAATTTAAATAGTGTGCAATTATTGGCATTAATAGAAGCTGTACCTGTTTTTAAATCATCGGTAATGGATACTAAATATGATGATAATTCTCAAGAGCGACAACAGAGCAGTGCTCAAATAGATTATAATGCAATGATTAATAAGCCTTATGCTTATAATAATTACCGGCAATGGCTGAGTACGTTGCATACAATGATGCTACACGATACGATAGTCAGCCAAGATGAATATGATTGCTTAACTGTACTGGCAGATCATTGGCTTGGCGTTAAAGAGCTTTTTTAGATTGCCTAGATGCTTTAAGCGTTAAATTGTTTTTAAAATTGAAAAACGGTAAACCCATTTTAGATAAGTAGGATAGTAGAGTCGTATGAGTGATATCCAAGGCCCGCTAATTGTATTGCAGCATCGTATGCAGCAGCGCCAGATTTTAGCGATGATGGGTATCAATCAGTGGGTGCAGCCAAGCTCAGAAACCCTTAACATCGCAGATATTGCTGTGCCTACTACAAATCCTCAAGGCATCAATCAGGCTATTTCTTCTCCGGCTAGCACTGAACAGCCAAGCGTTGAATCTCCCCATACTGATGCTATAAACGTCGAGATGTCACATATAATATCTGCGGATGCTCCATCAAGTATCGTAGATGATGAGTCTATTAATCATTATTATAATGATGCTAATGATAAAAATTTAAGCCATTCTGACTCACAAAGTCCTGTTACCTATAGCTTTGACACAACTGCTCCCGATATCTCTAATCAAACCGTTACATCCCTCGTAGATACTGTGGTACAGCATAGCGCTATTGCCGAGATAAATAATATTGAAGGCTTTCAGGGTCATAGTTTTAAAGAGGACAGCTTTAAAAAAGTAGCACCTTTTGACTTACAAGGTGGTCGCTACGGTAACTGGGTAATATTGGTTGATATCCAAGCCCTTAATAATGACAGTCAAAAGCTCTGGAAAAATATCACGCAAGCATTATCAATTGATTGTGAAACCACATCATTCCCTATATGTGAAGGTATGGATACGGCTGAGCTTGCCAATGCCAGCTTTGCTGGATATGTCTTTAAAATTGGTCGAAGCGAAGAGATACAAGTGGTCACATTAACGGCACTGCCTGATGGTCTTGAGCATCCTAATCTGACTACTGCACCCACTTTAGATGAAATGCTTACCGATAGTCGCTTAAAACGTCAGCTTTGGGAGATGCTCTCTAGCTCCGCTGATTAATAACAAATGTTTTAAAAGTTTGGTATAACAGCAAATTTGTGCACAAGCAAAAATTCTTTAGCAACTAAAATAAAAAATGTAAGAAGTATTTTAATTATTAAGTTTTCAATCCCAACTAACAACGATGATGCCATCAACTTTAGGATAATGATTATGACGACCAAAGCTACTCCTAACCGTACCCCTAACTTTTCAGCGGGTCCTGCGACGATACCGACTGCAGTATTATCACGTGCTCAAGAAGAGTTGCTTGACTGGCAAGGACGTGGTGTATCGGTGATGGAAATCAGCCATCGTAGTAAAGAGTACATCGCCATTACTGAGAAAGCCGAAGCTAAACTGCGCTCATTGATGGACATTCCAGACAACTATAAAGTGCTGTTTTTACAAGGTGGTGCCAGTTTACAGTTTTCAGCGATTCCATTGAACCTGTTAAAAGATGGACGCGCAGATTATCTAACGACTGGTACTTGGTCAGAAAAGGCGGTCAAGGAAGCACAGCGCTATGCCAAGCTTGGTCTTGGTGAGATTAATCAGGTTGCAACAGGCAAAGACAGTAACTTTACTGATGTACCAGCTGAAAGTGACTGGAATATGAGTGAAGATGCAGCGTACTTTCATTACTGCGCTAATGAGACTATTCATGGTTTGCAGATATTTGAGCCACCACAAGTCGATGCGCCCATTATCGTTGACATGTCATCTTGCATTTTGTCACAGCCAATCGACGTGTCTAAATTTGGGATGATTTATGCGGGTGCGCAAAAGAATATTGGCCCTGCAGGTTTAGTAATTGTCATTATTCGTGAAGACTTATTAGGGCAAGCTAGTGAGTGGTGTCCACTGCTGATGAACTATGAGCACCAAGTAGATAAAGAGTCGATGTCAAACACGCCAGCGACTTACTCTTGGTATTTGGCTGGACTGGTTTTTGATTGGTTGGAAGAGCAGGGCGGCGTTGCTGCTATCGGCAAAATTAATCAGCAAAAAGCAGATCTGCTTTATAAGACGATTGATGACAGTAGCTTTTATAGTAATCCAGTTGCCCCGAAGTACCGCTCTATCATGAACGTGCCGTTTACTTTGGCCGATAGCAGCCTCGATAAGGTGTTTCTAGAAGAGTCAGAAGCAGCGGGCTTATTGCATCTAAAAGGTCACCGCGATGTTGGCGGTATGCGTGCCAGTATTTACAATGCCGTATCGTTAGATTGGGTACAGCAATTGGTCGACTTTATGATAGCGTTTGAAAAAAAGCACGCTTAAGTACTTATAAGTTTTAAAAAAGACGCACTTTTTATGGGTTGCGTCTTTTTTTATGGCAAATTAACATTCTGTTTTGCTTAGTAAGACAATAGGTAGCACTTAACATTGCAAACCATTAGGTTAAAAAACCTAAGTTTGATATGATAAAATTTTGCGGTATTTATCGCTTTTCATGATTTATTATTTAAGCTGACATTATCTTGCCGTTATTGGGTAAACTCTTAATATAGTCATTGGTTGCATAGAGGGTTGGTGATAACTTTATTATGATAAAAAATACCATGCTAAAGACCGTCTTGTTCGCTGCAACATTAGGGGCAATGGTGAGCTGGATACCTGCCAGTATCGCGGCCCCAATCACGACGGCTGCGCTTGGTCATAATAGTCCTACTGAATATATTGACGCGCCTTTTATGCCTTATGCCAATCCAAAGGCGCCAACAGGTGGCACGTTATCGCTTGATGCGCGCGGTACTTTTAATAGCGCCAATCAATGGATGACCACTGGTGTCGCAATGATTGGTACTAACTATCTTTATGATACTTTGATGACCGGCTCACTAAATGAAGCATTCACCATGTATCCACAGCTGGCAAGTAAGGTCACTTATGACCCTGATGACACCAGCTGGATCATCTATCATATTAATCCTGCCGCTCGTTTTTGGGATGGAACGCCGGTCACCAGTCACGATGTGAAAGCGACCTATAATGCACTATTAAACAAAGGGCCAATGTATATTCGCAGCTATTTGGGCGACATCAAAGATATTCAAATTATTGATAAGCAACGTGTGAAGTTTGTCTTTGCCTCTGATGATAATAAAGAGATTTTATTAACGGTCGGGCAATTTCCTATTTTTGCAAAATCTTCTATTGATGCTGACTTTGAGAAAATCAGCTTGACGCCGTTAATGGGCAGTGGGCCTTATAAGCTTGGACGCGTCGACGCGGGTCGTTCAGTTAGCTACGTGCGTGATCCCAATTATTGGGGTCGTGATTTGATGGTCAATCGCGGTCGTTATAATTTCGATATGATTAAGTTTGTCTATTATCAAAGTGATGAGATTGCCTTTGAAGGCTTTAAGTCCGGTCAATATCGTTTTCGCCCTGAAAATAAAGCCTCTAATTGGGCGACAGGTTATAATTTTCCTGCTGTCAAAGCCGGTCTTATTAATAAAGAGACCATAAGTAGTGAAAATCCAGTACCGATGCAAGGACTGGTGATGAATATGCGCCGGCCCATTTTTCAAGATATTCGCGTCCGTCAAGCACTGAGCAAGGCTTACGACTTTGAGTGGATGAATAAAACCTTGTTTCATGGACAGTATGAGCGCTTACAGAGCTTTTTTCATGGCTCAGAGCTTGCGGCAACCGGTACGCCATCAGCGGCTGAAATGGAAGTGTTAACACCTTTACTATCTAATCTTGAGCCAATTCAACGTCAAGCCGTATTAGCAGAATGGCAGTTGCCAACCAGTGACGGTAGCGGCTTTAACCGTGCAGAGTTATTAAAAGCGCGGCAGTTATTACTAGATGCTGGGTTTTATTATCAAGATATGAAATTATACCAACCTGATGGCAAGCTTGCTCGGATTGAGATATTAATGACAGGCGACAGCATGGCGCGCGTACTGCTGCCTTATATTCGCAATTTAAAGCGCCTAGGGTTTGAGGCGAGCTTACGTCAAGTTGATGGACCACAATATTACGAACGTGTGCGCCGTTTTGACTATGATATGGTGGTTGATGTATTTGCTCAGAGCTTATCTCCTGGTGCCGAGCAAATTGGCTTCTGGGGAAGCTCTACCGCCGACCAAGCCGGCAATAGAAATACTATTGGTATTAAAAATACAGCGATTGACACGGTTATAGAAAAACTGGGTAATGCTAAAAATCGTGACGAGATTATTTTATATACTCACGTGCTTGATCGTCTGCTCCGTGCGGGTCATTACTTAGTGCCTTTATATGGTAAGTCGGCTACCAATGTCGCTTACTGGAATCAATACCGTCATACTGAGAAACTGCCGTCCAATGCTATTGGTATCGACTACTGGTGGACAGATAAAGCCGCAGAAGCCCGCGTTAATAAATATTTAAAACAATAGTCATTTTTAATTTAAAAAGATTTAATAGCACACCTGAGTGATAAAGATAACTACTAGTAAGGATTTAACATGAGTATTCGTATTCACCCCATTAAAGCATTTAATGACAACTATATTTGGACGTTAATTAATGACAGTAATAAACAAGCCATTGTTATTGATCCGGGCCAAGCTGAGCCTGTTATTAGATATTTAGAAGAAAATGAGCTGGAGCTAACCTCGATTTGGACCACTCATCATCATCATGATCATATCGGCGGCGTCGCAGAGCTACAAGAGTCTTATCCGATGACCCATTTGGTCGCCCACGCTGAACATAATGTCGATGAAGATCAGACCATAAAAGATGGCAGTACAGTAAGCGCGTGGGGCAGTGCGGCGCAAGTATGGGATGTGTCTGGGCATACTGCCAGTCATATGGCTTATATCTTAGATATTGACGGTCATAAGCATTGTTTTTGTGGTGATACGCTATTTAGTGCCGGTTGCGGGCGTGTTTTTACTGGGACCATTGAACAATTACACGACAGCTTTAAGCGCTTAAATGGCTTACCTAGCGAAACGTTGCTATATCCTGCGCACGAATATACGGCAAGCAACTTACGTTTCGGTCTGTCTATTGAGCCTGACAATGCTGCAATGCAGCGAGCATTGGCGCAAGCAGAAGAAAAAACGGCACAAGGTATACCGACATTGCCAGTTACTTTAGAGCATGAGCGTTCGGCAAATGTGTTTTTGCGCACGCAAGAGCCTAGTGTGGTAGCAGGGGTGAAAGCGAAAGTAAATCTTGATGATGAAAAATCTTTGACCATCTTTGCCGCTTTACGTGAGCTTAAAAATAACTTCTAGATGCTAAGCACTAACCAATAACCAATAACCAATAACCAATAACCAATAACCAATAACCAATAACCAATAACCAATAACCAATGCTTCTATTGCCGCTTTACTGATAAATATTAGCTGCTTATTTCTCTGTTATCATATTTGTTTATGTTAGGAAGCCGTCATTATGGGTCGTTATATCTTAAAAAGATTATTGCTGATATTACCGACGCTTTTTTTGATATTGCTGGCAAACTTCGTCATTGTACAAGCCGCGCCCGGTGGCCCTGTTGAACAGCAGCTCGCACTTATCGAGCAAGGCGCAAAAGACAATGCGCTTGGCGGTAATATTGGCGCGGGCAGTGCAAGCGGCAATAACAGCACCTATCAAGGGACTCGCGGATTGTCCGAGGAGATGGTTGCTGCCATTAATGCGCAATACGGCTTTGATAAATCTGCGCCTGAGCGCTTTTGGCTGATGCTAAAGAACTATGTAAAGCTAGATTTTGGTGAGTCGTTTTTTAAAGGGCAGTCGGTCACGGATTTGATTGTCGAGAAGTTGCCCGTTTCCATCTCGCTTGGGCTTTGGAGTACGCTGCTGATTTATATGATAGCCATTCCGCTTGGTGTCTATAAAGCCATGCATCATGGCTCAGGGATCGATAAAGCAACGGCGATGCTGCTTGCTATTGGGCATGCGATACCGGTCTTTGTATTTGCTGTGATTTTATTGGTGTTTTTTGCGGGCGGCAGCTACTGGAATATTTTTCCACTGCAAGGATTAACCTCAGAGAATTTTGATCAATTAAGCACACTTGGCAAGGTTAAAGATTATTTTTGGCATTTGGCATTGCCACTATTGGCAAGCACCGTCGGTGGTTTTGCTGGCTTGACCTATCTGACTAAGTTTAGCTTTTTAGAAGAGCTCGGTAAGCAATATGTGCTCACTGCACGTGCAAAAGGTTTGGGGGAACGTCAAGTGTTATACGGACACGTTTTTCGTAATGCCATGTTGATTATTATCGCCGGTATCCCAGCCGCTATCGTTGGGATTTTCTTTGCTGGTAATTTCCTTATTGAGATTATCTTTAAGCTTGATGGTTTGGGATTGTTAGGTTTCGAAGCCATTCAACAGCGTGATTATCCAGTGATATTCGGTACGCTATTTATCTTTACCTTGGTCGGGCTGCTATTACAGTTGATCAGTGATTTAAGTTATCACTTAATCGATCCGCGTATTGATTTTGAGGGGCGCTAATGTCAGATAAAATGTCAAGTCACTCGCTATCCTCAAATGCCTCTTCTATCTCTTTACAAAGAAAATCGCGCCTAAATCCTATCTGGCAGGCGCGGCTTAACCGCTTTCGCCGTAATCGTCTTGGTGTGATATCGCTGCTAATTTTTGCGGTGATATTCATTATTTGTATGGCAGCCAATGTGATTGCCAATGACAAGCCGCTGTTAGTACAGTACCAAGGCGATTATTATTTTCCAGTCCTAAAAGCCTATCCTGAAACGACCTTTGGCGGTGTGTTTGAGACCGAAGCTAATTACAAGGATCCTGCGGTGCAAGCGCTGATTGATGAGCAGGGCTTTTATATGATGCCGCCCATTCCATTTGCCGATCAAACACCTAACGTTGAGCTAGGTATTCCATATCCAGCAGCGCCCAACAGTCAGAACTGGCTTGGTACAGACGATTTGGGTCGCGATGTGCTGGCGCGCATACTTTATGGCATGCGGGTGTCGTTACTATTTGGTTTAGCATTAACACTTGCTGGCGCGTTAATTGGGATTATTGTTGGTGCGATACAAGGTTATTACGGTGGCTGGGTGGATTTGGCAGGGCAGCGCTTCATGGAAGTGTGGGGCGGGATGCCGCAGCTGTTCATGATTATTATTTTGGTCAGCTTATTCAGCCCCAGTATCACCATGCTATTTGCAATGATGCTACTATTTGGCTGGATGGGCTTGGTCGGTTTGGTGCGGGCTGAGTTTTTGCGCGCGCGTAACTTTGATTATGTGCGTGCGGCGCGTAATCTTGGCATTTCGGACAGTCAGATTATGCTCAGACATATTTTGCCCAATGCGTTAGCCTCAAGCTTGTCTCAACTGCCTTTTATTTTAACGGCCAATATTATTGCTCTGACGGCGTTAGACTTCTTAGGTTATGGTTTGCCGCCTGGGTCGCCGTCGCTCGGTGAGCTGATGGTACAAGGGAAAAACAATCTCGATGCACCTTGGCTTGCGCTATCTGGATTCTTTAGCTTAACCTTTATTTTATCATTGCTAATTTTCGTTGGCGAAGCGCTGCGTGATGCGTTTGATCCGAGGCGTTCTTAAAATGACTATGAATGATACACAAACTGACGACCTAAACCATAGCAATACATCGCAAAAGCTAATGTTGACCGTCGATAAGCTCAGCATCGTAACTGATGCAGGTATTACTCTGGTCGATAAGCTATCGTATGAGCTGAGGCAAAAGCAAACCCTGGCTATCGTTGGTGAGTCAGGCTCTGGTAAATCTATTGCCAGTTTGGCGCTATTGGGGCTGTTGCCCGATAATTTGAGCATTAGCGGTAAGGTGCAGCTAGCAAATTCAACAGGGTTGACTGTGCTACCGATAGCCAATGGGAAAGGGCGTAATACTGCGCTGCGATCTATTCGTGGGCAGCGTATCGGCATGGTATTTCAAGAGCCGATGACCGCATTAAACCCGCTACATACGGTTGGCAAGCAAATCGCGGAGTCTCTCCGTCTAAGCGGTATACCTAAAAAACAATGGCACAGTCAAACCATCGATTTACTAAACGATGTCAATATTACTAACCCGACTGATAAGCTCAACCGCTATCCGCATGAGCTATCAGGTGGTCAACGCCAGCGTGTAATGATCGCCATGGCTTTGGCGCAGCAGCCTGATATTTTAATCGCTGATGAACCAACCACCGCGCTTGATGTCACTTTGCAACATGAAATCCTTGAGCTGTTGGATAATCTTAAGCGTCAGCATAATATGGCGATGGTGCTCATCAGTCATGACTTAAATTTAGTCAGGCGCTACAGTGATGAGGTCATCGTCATGCGCCAAGGGCAGACGATTGAGCAAGGTGAAACCCATGCTGTCTTTAGTCAGCCTAAAGCAGATTATACTCGCTCACTGATTCAGCAAGACTTTGGAGAAGCATTAAATTTCTCTAATGATGATCAGAATCAGAAATTAATCGTGCTGCAGGTAAATAATCTTCAAGTACAGTTTGCCATTGAAAAAAGCTTGTTTGGTGGTACTAAGCGCTGGTTTGATGCAGTAAAAGATTTAGATATGACCCTACAAAAAGGGCAAGCGTTGGGTATTGTTGGTGAGTCAGGCTCTGGAAAAACCACCATAGCGCTTGCGTTGACTCAGTTGCTCAGCAATCAAGCGCGAGTCAGTGGGCAGATAATAGTCAATGAACAAGATATTTCAAAATTGTCTAAAAAAGAGTTACGTATCTTTCGTTCGCAAATTCAGATGGTATTTCAAGACCCCTTTGCCAGTATCAATCCTCGTATGACGGTCATGCAAATCGTAGAAGAAGGGTTGCTAGTACAAGGCGTTGATAAAATAGCGCGGCAGCAAGCGGTGATGGACAGTCTTGCTACCGTGCATCTGCCAGCTGATTTTGCGCAGCGCTATCCGCATGAGCTATCAGGTGGTCAGCGCCAACGCGTGGCTCTTGCCCGCGCCCTGATTATGCAGCCCAGTCTATTGATATTGGATGAACCGACTTCTGCACTTGATAGTACCACGCAGGTGACTGTAGTGAACTTGCTACGTGAAATTCAACAAAAACTGCAAATCAGTTATGTGTTTATCAGCCATGACTTAAAAGTCGTACGTGCCTTATGTCAGCATATTATGGTAGTTAAAGATGGTGTGTGTGTGGAATCTGGGAGTACTGAAGATATTTTTAATCATCCACAGCATCCGTATGCTCAGCGGTTATTGCAGGCGAGTGCGCTTTAGCTCAGTCAGATAGCGTTAAATAATCAGAACATAGCAGTTCATCATAATCGCGACATCCTAAAAACGGTAATGGTACAATAATTTAAACAGTAGTTTACTTTATGTAGACCCTCATACTATCTATATATCACTTAAACAATAGTTTCGTCGGCTCTTTAAAATTCTCTTCATTACTATGGTTAGCATCATCAAAAAGGATTTTTGCTCATGAAAAAACAAAACAGCTTCTCTAAATTAGTAAATAATAATTCATTGCAATATGCCGGTTATTTGGCAGTTGCCAAAACGCGTGCCAAAGTGCTAAAAGCGTTCGCTTATGTGGTACCTATCAGAAGACCAATGTTATTTGTCGGTGAAACCTCTTGTGATGAGCTATGTGATATGGTCATCAACGAAGGCAGTACCAACGTATTTATCGTCACCGATGAGGTATTAAACAAACTTGGCATACCAGCCAAAGTTACTGATTATTTAGATGCAAAAAATATCAGCTATAAAGTCTATGACGGTATTACGCCAGATCCTACTTTTAAAGTGATTGAAGAAGGCCTGCGCCAATCTGTAGATGCTAAGTGCGATTCGATTATTGCCATCGGTGGTGGCTCGGTCATTGATGCCGCTAAGATGATTGCGATGTCGCAAGGCAATAACTGCAAGCCGAAACAGCTTATTGGTATTCTTAAAGCAAGAAAGCCTTCGGTTCCGCTATATTGTATTCCTACGACTGCTGGTACTGGCTCAGAAGCAACGCTTGGTGCGGTCGTATCAGACGATGAAACTCATCAAAAAGCACTGTCTATCGATCCAAGAATGGTGCCGTTAGCCGCAGCTATTGACCCTGTTATTATGAAAGGTATGCCAGCACACATTACAGCGGACACAGGTATTGATGTATTGACGCATGCGTTAGAGGCATGGATGAGCGCCAATGCTAGCGTTGAGACGGATTATTATGCGGCCTCTGCTGTTAAATCGGTTATGCATTATCTACCGATAGTTTATAAAGACGGCGGCAATCTTAAAGCAAGAGAAGAGATGGGTATCGCCGCTCACTATGGTGGTATCGCCTTTAATAAAGCAGGTTTGGGCTACGTCCATGCCATCGCTCACCAATTAGGGGCGCACTATAGTATTCCCCATGGTCGCGCTAATGCCATCGTTCTGCCTTATGTACTTGATGTAAACCGTCAAGCGACCAAAAAGAGATTGGCTGAATTGGCTAGAAAAACGGGAATGGTCAAAGCGGGTCAAGCCAGCAGTAGTGATAGTGATATCGCTGATCATCTAATCGCTCAAGTGCGCAGTTTGATTGAAACCTTAAATATCGATCCGACAGTCAAAGGCATGGAAACTAGCGATTTTGATAATATGACCAAAGCCGCGGCAAAAGAAGTGAGTGATACTTATGCGGTGCCAACCTATCTATCAGCGTCTGAGATAAAAAATATCTTAATAAAGATTAAGCAGGCAAGTGACAAGCGTGCGAGTAGTGACTCTAAAACTGATAGTGATTCTAAAAGTAATAAAGTCGCTTAATAAGCATTAAAAGTAAAAAAGAGCATATTACTAAGAAAGTAATGGGCTCTTTTTTTTGATTTTATATTTAGCTTATAGTGGATCCACTTTTAAAAGAATACAGTGCTACTGGGATTGATTATTCGCAGCCTCTGTCTGCGTAGGCACAGCAAGCAAGAAAAATTGATACCAGTAGCACGTTATAGTATTTATATTTTTTTTATTTAGGATTGACTATAGTAATAGCTCAAACAATAAAAAAGGATGCCTCATTAATAGACATCCTTTCTTTATTTCTCTAACTTGTTTTTTTTAACCAAAACTTAAAAAGCGGGTTTACGCTTTGGCACCGCATCCAAAAACTCATTGCGCGCTTGATTGTCGTGTACATACTCACCTAACATCGACATCGTTCGTGTAGTAGAGTGTTGCTTATTGACACCGCGCATCATCATACACATATGAGCGGCATCCATCACGACTGCCACACCGCGGCAACCCGTCACATCCATAATCGTTTGCGCTATTTGTTCGCTTAAATTTTCTTGAACTTGCAAGCGACGAGCAAACATATCGACGATACGAGCAAATTTTGATAAACCTAATACGTGCCCATTTGGTAAATAACCGATGTGCGCGACACCATGAAAGGGTAACAGGTGGTGTTCACATAATGAATAAAATTCAATGTTTTGTACCAGTACCAGCTCACGGTTGGTTGATGGAAACAAGGCGTCATTAACGACCTCATCTAGGCTTTGATGATAGCCTTTGGTCAAATGTGCAAACGCTTTGGCGGCACGTATTGGCGTATCTTCAAGTCCTGGACGATGCAAGTCTTCACCTGTTGAGGCGATGAGCTGGCGATAGGACTCGGTACTTTCTTGATAATCTGATGTTATTGTTGGGGTATTGCTCATAAGTTTGGCAGCCATCCAAAATGTGGGTGTAGCTTAACGCTAAATCCCTAATTAGCAACAGTTACAAACAACGGTTGTAAAGGATTTTTATAAAAATTGTGCAAGCTTGGAAGGGTTGAGATTATACTTGAAATCAGCTTAACTTCATACCGTTAAGGACAATACCTCTCATCTATATAAAATAAGGTGGTCTGCAGTATTGTAGGTCAAGGACATAAATAGTTGGCTTAAGAAATTCGATAAGACAGTTATAGTTTACGACTGTTTACTTAAATTGATTCGTGTATAATAAAGCAACTTTTATATTTATAATTGCTACTTCTCATAAAAAATTATCTTAACAAATGTTAATCGTTTAACAAGGAAATATTATGCTACTCCAAGGACAACGTTTTGTCGTCACCGGCATCGCAAGTAAGCTTTCTATCGCTTGGGCCATCGCTGAAGCCCTGCATCGTGAAGGCGCGTCTTTAATTCTGACTTATCCCAATGATAAAATAAAAAAACGTGTGGATATGGCCGCTGAAAAATTTGAGGCGGACCTGGTCCTTGAATGTGATGTAGCCTCTGATGAGTCTATTGCCGCCTGCTTTGAGCAAGTCACGGCGCATTGGGGCGATGGTATTGATGGCGTGGTACACGCGATTGGTTTTGCACCAATGGATCAGCTTGATGGCGATTTTGTCAACGCGACCACTCGTGAAGGCAGTAGCATTGCTCATGATATTTCAAGCTACAGCTTTGTGGCATTGGCAAAAGCCTCGCGCGCGTTGCTTGCCGTGCGTCACGGCTCAATGTTGACATTGACCTATGAAGGTAGCATTTCAGTATTGCCAAATTATAATGTTATGGGTATGGCAAAGGCCAGTCTTGAAGCCAGTGTCCGCTATCTTGCTACTTCTATGGGCGGTGAAGGCATTCGTGTCAATGCCATCTCGGCAGGTCCTATTCGTACGCTTGCCGCCAGTGGTATCAAATCATTCCGTAAGATGCTAGATATCAGTGAAAAAATTGCACCGCTACAGCGCAATATTACCCAAGCTGAAGTTGGCAATGCCGCGTTATTTTTATTATCACCGTGGGCATCTGGTATCACAGGTGAGATTATGTTCGTTGATGCAGGCTTCAATACCGTTGCCATTAGTGAGCAGTTAATGATGGTAGATGAAACAAAGTAATCGTATTTGATAGTTAATTATATGGTTTTAGAAATACGCAAGGCAGCCAATCGGCTGCCTTTTTTGGTTATACTATGGGCTTTTGCAGTAATAAGCCATTAGGCGACGAATATGATAACCAGACTACCAAAATGGATATTGTGGGGCGGGGCAGTACTGGCATTTAGTGCAGGCTGCGTCAATACTGCAGCATTGATGGGTTTTACCAATTTGTCAGTCTCTCATGTGACGGGCAACGTGAGCTTATTTGCAGCGGCTATTGCTTATTTAGATGCGCGCAGTATTTTATTCATCGGTGCGATATTACTATCATTTTTGGCAGGTGCAATTTTGAGTGGCTTTGTCATTGGACAAAGGTCCTTAAAATTAGGCAGACGTTATGGCACTGCGCTATACATTGAAGCAGCATTATTGTTAATAAGCTATTGGCTATATCAGCAACATGATTACTTAGGACAGTTAGCCGCCGCCATGGCATGTGGATTACAGAATGCGATGGTAGCGACTTATAGTGGCGCAGTTATTCGTACGACACACTTGACAGGGCTAACCTCAGACATGGGCGCTGCCATCGGTAACTGGCTGGCGGGTCGGCGTATCAGTAAGCCGACATTAGGATTTCAAGCCATTATTTGGTACTGCTTTTGCGGCGGCAGTGCCGTAGGCGCATTTTTATATGCCAGAGTAGGCTACGGTGCGTTGTTCTTACCCATTGCCATTGTTTTGACTGCTGCGTTTGTTTACAACTACGTATCAGACCGTTTACCAGAGAAAAGACAACCAAGACAAAAAAAGCGCTCATCGGTTTGATGAGCGCTTTTCTATTTTATTCTAGCTAAGCAGACTACTTATCGTCTTCTTCATGATCTTCGTGTTCGTGCATACCTTGCATCATATCGAGAGCTGAGTCATCGGTACGCTGTTGGTCCTTTTTGGCAAGGCCATCTTGATTGATATCTTGTCTTGCCATTTTAGTCGTTGAGTCAGTCTTATTGTCGTCTGCCATGAGGCGCTCCTATTTGTTTTTATGAACGTTCTTTGTACTAACTTACTAAGTATGTGATACTGCTTATGCGTTGTACAGGGAAGATGTGAGCCTGTTTAGTGACGGTATGTAACTTTGTATCAAACTGACTCGAAACGCTCTGAAATAGATTTTGTCGTGATTAATATAGCTGATTAGTTTTGGATAAGTAAAGTTAAAATCATATGGCTGATATGTTTTTTACTATGTCTATACGGATAATATTTTGGTGGATAGTATTTCTGCTATGATGGCGGCGTATTTTTTAGGGTTGGAGATAAAGTAGGCGCTAACCGCTAAAATACGTCTTTATATTTATAATTTTTAACACCGTCTTTTGGCACAATAAGGATATTATATGTCAGAGAAAAAACTAGACAGCCATCTACCTGATGATGGCAATGAATACTTATTTACTGATACCTTTCCAAAGGGTACCGGCAAAGGATTGATAGTTGTCGCTATTGCAGCGGTTATTAGTCTGCTTATCTATAATGTATTGCCATACGATATTAGTGCCAATAAAGGCCTCGCCGTGTTGTTCTTTATCGGCGTATTATGGCTGACGGAAGCGGTGCATGTGACCATTACAGCCATATTGGTCGTTGTCATAGGCGCGCTGATTGGTTTACCAGACTTCGATGCTGCCATCGGCTTACAAAGCTTTGCCAACCCAATTATTTATTTGTTCTTTGGTGGTTTTGCATTAGCGGCAGCGTTGCATGTGCAGCAATTAGATAGAAAGATTGCGCTCAAAATTCTGTCTATGTCAGGCGGCAATCTTAGAAACGCGGTGTTCTTAATATTTGGGGTCACTGCATTTTTATCGATGTGGATATCGAACACAGCGACGGCAGCGATGATGCTGCCATTGGCGCTTGGTATTTTAACGCAGGTTGATCGTGAAAAAGACCGTGGCACTTTTGTGTTTGTGCTATTAGGTATTGCTTATTCTGCCAGCCTTGGTGGTTTGGGTACGATTGTTGGTTCGCCGCCCAATGCGATTGCCGCCAAAGCGCTTGACATTGCTTTTGTCGATTGGATGAAGTTTGGTATTCCAATGATGTTAGTGCTGTTGCCATTATTGCTTGGTGCGATGTATTTATTCCTTAAACCTAACTTGAATCGTCAAGTAACACTCAACGAAGACGCGCCTATTGAATGGAATAAGCCACGTGTGCTAACGATTATCGTCTTTATCGTCACCGCATTGAGCTGGATACTCTCAAAACAAATTGGTGCAGCACTGAATGTCGATGATATTGATTCTATTGTCGCGTTGTTAGCGGCATCAGCAGTGGTTAGCTTAGGATTGGTGTCATGGAAGCAAGTGTCTGACAATACTGACTGGGGCGTACTCATGCTGTTCGGTGGTGGTATTGCGCTATCAACGGTTTTAAAAGTCTCAGGAGCCTCTTTAGTTCTTGGTCAGACGGTTGCTAATGGACTATCAGCTGCACCGCTTATCGTAGTGGTAATTGCAGTCTCGGCATTTATTATCTTCTTAACGGAGTTTGCCTCTAATACCGCTTCTGCCGCCTTGTTAGTACCTGTCTTTGCTGCTATTGCTGAGCAAATGGGTCTACCACCTGCAGTATTAGTCATGATTATCGGTATCGGTGCGTCTTGTGCCTTTATGCTACCGGTTGCTACTCCGCCAAACGCTATCGTCTTTGGTACCGGTCTCATTAAGCAGACAGAGATGATACGTGTTGGTGTCATCCTTAATATCATTGCTACGTTCGTAGTGGGTTTATGGGCGTATTTTTTCTTACTGTAAAATGACCAAAATATTAATGGTAATAGGCGTATTGCCATTGTTTATATAAAGAACCGATATCGAGCTATAGCTGGATATCGGTTTTTTTATATAGGTGTACTTATTTTGTACTTGTGAGTTAATAACAGATTAAAGTGATGCTTTTTTTTGCTGCTACTATGGACACGCTATCACTGATATTTAGCTATAAGAAATAACCACATATAATTAAATGGATTTAATGAAAATGATGTCACGTTTAGTCAAAATCACTCTCTATGTTTTTATCATTATCCTTACCATACTAGCTGCTGTATTGGTTTTTTATTGGGCACCTGATCGTAGTGTTGCCGAGCTTAAGCAATGGCAATTGCCTAATAGCGAGTTTATCGATATTCAAGGTATGCAGGCTCATGTAGTGCAATCAGATAAGTGTGATGTTTATCGTAGCAGAGCGTCAATCGATCAGGCGGTTATTGCTGGTGAATCGCTACCCGAAGCTATCGTTTTATTACATGGAACGTCTGCAAGCTTGCATACGTGGCAGGGGTGGACCAAAGAGCTAAGTAGTGAGTATTGTGTGGTCAGTATGGATTTACCGGGTTTTGGTTTGACTGGCCCTTATACAGATGAGACTACAAAATATACTAGCGCTAATTACGCTAAATTCGTCGCTCAGGTGCTCGAACGCTTGAATCTAAAGCAAGCGCCTCAACTGACACTAGCAGGTAACTCTTTAGGGGGCAAAATCGCGTGGCGTACCGCAGCTTTGTATCCTGAATATGTCAAAAATCTCATACTGATAGATTCGGTCGGCTATCCAGCTACGCCAAAAAATGTACCTCTTGGCTTTAAGCTTGCAAAATACTCTGCGTTAACGCCTATTTTAAGCCATGTATTGCCCCGAGATGTGGTTAAAAAGAGCGTTTTGAGTGTTTATGCTGATGATAGCAAGGTCAATGATGCTCTGATCGATCGCTATTATGACTTGACACTGCGTCAAGGTAACCGTAAAGCCTTAAATCGTCGTTTACAAGAAACGGATAGCTCGGATAATCAAGAAGATATTAAACGTTTAACTGTGCCCACCTTAATCTTGTGGGGCGCGCAAGATGATCTCATACCAGTCGAAAACGCCGCGCTCTTTCATAGAGATATTGCCAATAGTCAGCTGAAGATATTCGATAATTTAGGACACGTGCCACATGAAGAAGATCCCATTGCGACAGTCGCTGTAGTCAAACAGTTCTTAGCGGGAGACCCAGTATAAGTAATCCCTAATAAGCCTGCTATGGTGGATCTTATGAACGCCAGTGGGTTTGGTTTGTTTCTTTTAACTTTTAGATTTAATTAAAAAGACTCTCTGCTATATGACTAATTTGACGACTAGACCCGCAATCACCATCGCTGCCATATCAGATATTCATAGCAATGTGTTTGCGCTTGACGCTGTGCTTGCAGATATTAAGCGTCGTAACGTTGATCAAATCGTTAATCTTGGTGATATTTTATACGGCCCAATCGCACCTAAAGCTACTTATGGGCTGTTGATGGCAAATCAAGATAATATTATGACGATTTGCGGCAATCAGGATCGGCAAATTTATGCTGCTACGGCAGCTGATATTGCTATTAATCCAACACTGGCCTTTATCTTAGATGACTTACCAATAATCGCTATCGAGTGGATGCGCTCGCTACCTTTTGATTATTATTTAAGCGCAGAGGTCTACTTGTGCCATGGCTCGCCAACTGATGACATGATGTACCTGTTAGAAGATGTGAGTAGCGGTCTGCCTAACTTACGTAGTGACGCAGATATTCTGGCACTGCTTAATGGTATTGACAGTGCTGTCATCGTATGTGGTCACACCCATATTCCTCGTACAGTAAGGCTATCAACCGAGCAAGTCATCATCAATACGGGTAGCGTTGGTTATCCCGCCTATGAAGATGATTTGCCTAAAGCTCATAAAATGCAGACTTATTCTCCTCATGCCAGTTACGCTCTTATTACCTGTGTTGAGACTAAACAAGGTAAGCGCTGGCACACTCAACATATTAAAGTGCCCTACGATCATGAGGCTGCCGCCAAGCTTGCCTTAATCAATGATCGTGAAGATTGGGCGTTTGCATTAAGAACAGGGCGGGTTTTATGAGTATAAAGATAGACAAAGATTTTTTAGAGTAAGCTGATAAAACTGACTAAAATAAATATTAACTGTATATATATCTAAGAAGGAGCGTGTCAGATGCCAACCCTATATATGATTCAATTAGGCGGTCGTCCCAAAGGTCGTTTGATTGAGCAACATGATATTTTTTTTGGCGTGGCCAAGCAGGTGAGCGAGCTGATAGACGATATTAATATTCACTGGCCTGAAGTCAAAAATAAGTGGCATATTGATTCGTACCGAGCGATTACTAAGGTTGATGGCTATACGATTAAATTGGTTGAATCGAGCAACCAAGTAGAGAATAATCGTGCCTTAAAGCTATTTTTTATCAATTTAGGCGGCTATCAGCAGGGCAGCTTTGAGGAGTTTCATTATAAGCTACTTATCGTTGCTGCCAATCAAGCGGAGGCGATTAAACAGGCAAAGCAGAGCGAATTTTATAAGCAGTTTACTTTTAATGATAAAGCGTCACCTTTTAATGCCGCCTCGCATATTGACGATAAGTTTGAGGTAGAGTTAGATGACATATACAGTGTGAATGACCTTATCTCAAATGTTGAGATTATCATCGAACCTATTGTAAGAGCGCTCGATGACAGTCTAAATGTCGTAGAAGATAAAGAGTATGTAGGTTATTTGAGTATTAAAAATCTTAAGAAATTAGCACTGTAATCATATTAATGGTCGCTTATGTATGTGTGATTTTTCATCTATAAGGTTTAATCACTTTACAGATTTGAAAATTTTATGATGGCTTTATTAATCTAAGACTGTCTATCAACAGCAATGCAAGTCTAAACCATACACGAGCAACTTGAATCACAGTCCAATTATCCCCATAATCTAACCACTTCCAAATAATAAATAGCCTAAGTAAATATGCCTGATACTCCAAAAAATAATCAAGAAAATAGTCAAAATGCAAAAGCTGAAAGTCTAAACACTAAGGCAAACGATAAGCCGCAAGAAAATACAGACGCTCAAAACGCTGTTTCTGTTGCTAATTTACCGGTGCTTGCAAAAGATGAGTATTATCTAAGCCGCCTTGAGCGTGAGCTGGCACGTGCATCATTATCTAAAAAACCGACATCTAAAAAGCCTGCTGCTCATAAAAATCCTAATGCAGATGCCAAACATGACGCTAAAAACGATACTAAAAATAGCGATGATTTGGATAAAAAACGTGCGCAATTTGAAAAGTTAAAAATCCGCTCACAACAAGCGGTACAAGCACGTATGGACAGTATTCCAAATGACTTGCCAGCAAAGTTAAACCTTGATTTGCCGGTTAGTCAACGTGCAGATGATTTGATACAGGCTATCATCGACAACCAAGTGATTATCGTTGCTGGTGAGACGGGCTCAGGTAAGACCACTCAGCTGCCAAAGCTTGCCATGCTGGCAGGTCGAGGAATACGGGGGCAGATAGGGCATACACAGCCGCGACGGCTTGCAGCACGCAGCGTGGCAAACCGGATTGCGGAAGAATTGGGTGAGCAGTTAGGTAATACCGTTAGTTTTAAAATTCGCTTCAACGAGCAAGGCACCGCGCAATCAGTCGTTAAGCTGATGACTGATGGTATTTTATTGGCTGAATTAGGTCATGATCGATTTCTAAGTAAATACGACACCATTATTATTGATGAGGCACATGAGCGTAGCTTAAATATTGACTTTATCATGGGCTATCTTAAAAAGCTTTTGCCTAAACGCCCGGATTTAAAAGTTATTATTACCTCGGCGACCCTGGATACTAAACGTTTTAGCGAATACTTCAGTCATTACGATGCTAAGCTGAAACGTAAAGTACCAGCGCCTATCTTTAATGTAGAAGGACGCAGCTTCCCAGTTGAAGTGCGTTATCGTCCGCTGACCGATGAGCCGGTGACCAGCTCAGATGACGATAGCTATGATGACTTTGAAGAGAATTTACCGCGTGCCGTAGTTGCCGCCGTAGAAGAATGCTTTAGTGATGCGCAAAGTAAGGGTCATCCCGATCAAGCTGATATCTTAATATTTGCCGCTACCGAAGCTGAGATACGTGAGCTCCAAGAAGTGCTTGAGCGGCATGGACCAAAGCATACCGAAGTGCTGCCGTTATTTGCAAGGCAGACGTATGAAGAACAGCAACGCATCTTCCAGCCGTCCGGTCGTGGTCGCCGTATCGTCATTGCGACTAACGTTGCTGAAACCGCATTGACTGTACCCGGTATTCGCTACGTCATTGATCTAGGGTTTGCGCGGATTTCACGTTATTCCTATCGCTCACGTGTGCAGCGTTTACCGATTGAAGCCATTGCTCAAGCTGCTGCCAATCAGCGTAAAGGTCGCTGTGGTCGTGTCGCACCGGGCGTTTGTATTCGTCTGTATAGCGAGGAGGACTTTAGTGGTCGTCCTGAGTTTACGGAGCCGGAGATTCTACGCACTAACTTGGCATCAGTCATTTTACAGATGGCAAACCTGCGTTTAGGCAGTGTCGATGACTTTGAATTTATCGAGCCACCTGATAGTCGTCTCGTTACCGATGGACATAAGCTGTTAAATGAGCTCGGTGCGATTACCGAAAAGGATGAGCAAGCAGCTAGCTATTCTAATACTACAGCAAGTAATAAGCCAAAACGTCAAGGTTTAGATCATTTGAAGTTGACGCGTATCGGGCAACAGATGGCGCGTATGCCAATTGATCCAAGGCTGGCGCGTATGTTAGTTGCCGGTAGTGACTTTGACTGTATCCGTGAAATGCTAATTGTAGTCGCAGCGCTTGCCGTGCAAGACCCACGTGAACGTCCAGCGAATAAACGCACGCAAGCGGATCAAAAGCATGCCGAATTCCGCCAAGATGATTCAGACTTCTTGTTTTATTTGAGCCTATGGAAGGCGTTGTTTGAAAAAGATGAAGACGGCAATAAGCTGTCGGGTAATCAGCGCAAGCAGTTTACGAAGAAAAACTATCTTAGCTTTCCGCGGGTACGTGAATGGCATCAAACCCATAAGCAGCTGGTGCAAATGGTCACCGAGCTTAAGCTGACTGATAATGCTGCCGACTCAAAATTGAATACTAAAAATGGTGAATTAGCCAATAGTGACCCAACCGGCGTCGATGATGAGGAACTTAAAGCGGTTAAATATGCGAATTTGCATCGCGCATTGTTGACCGGATTGTTATCTATCATTGCCCATAAAACCGAAAGCCGTGGTGAATATTTGGCAGCTCGCCAGCAAAAGACGAAGATATTCCCAGCCAGTACGGTATTTAAACAGATACCACCGTGGGTAATGGCATTTGAGATGGTAGAGACATCACAAGTCTTTATGCGCACCGTTGCCAAGATTGAGCCAGAATGGATTATCTCAGCGGCTGGCAACTTATTAAAATATCACTACTTTGAGCCGCATTGGTCGAAAAAGACGGGGCGAGTAAAAGCTTACGCACAGATTAGTTTATTTGGTCTTATTATCATTGGCAAGCAGCTAACCAATTATGAACAAGTCAATTTAATCGAAGCACGGGAGATATTTATCCGTGATGGCTTAGTGACAGGTAACTTTGGTCGGCAAGCGCCATTTTTACAGCATAATATGGATAAAATTGCCGACATTGAACGTATTGAGGATAAGTTACGTCGCCGTGATTTATTGGTCGATGAAGAGACGTTATATCAGTTTTATGATAAAAAAATCCCGGAGCATATTGCCAGTCGTAAAGCTTTTGAAGATTGGCGTGCGGAAGTCGAAAAAACCGATAGCAAATATCTATTCTTTACTGATGATGACGTACTCAATAGCCAAGCACCGACCACAGGCGACTTCCCAGAAGTTTGGAAGTTAGGTGATTTGAAGCTACCGCTACGTTATATCTTTGATCCGTCAAGTGATGATGATGGAGTAACCATTCGTGTACCACTTGCTGCACTACCACAGCTTGACGCTATTGAGCTATTATGGGGCGTACCCGGTTGGCGTTTTGAGTTGGTATTGCAATTACTTAAGTCGTTGCCTAAAGAGACTCGTCGTCAGATAGTACCGATTCCAGATACGGCCGATAGCTTGTTTGATGAGTTACAGCCTGCAGGTGGTCAAGGACTACTTAAACAGCTTTGCCAGGCGTTAAATCGTCGCGGCATTATGTCGGTGACACCCGATAACTTTAATCCGTCTACCATTGATCGCTATCTACAACCGCAAATCTGTGTGGTCGATGATAAGAACCGCATTATCGAAAAGGGTCGCGATTTACAAACGCTACAGATTCGTCATGCAAGTGAGACCAGTCAAGCGGTCACTGAACAGCAAGGCGCACATACGAGCTTCCCTGAGCACTTTAAATTTAGTAAAAACCATCATAGCGCTGGCGTAGTGATGAAGCAGTTTGCCGCCTTGGTGTCTGATGAGGCAGGTGCGGCGGTGTCGATTCATCAGTATACTGATGTGAATGCTGCATTGCAGGCGCACCGTATGGGTGTATTAACGCTCATGAAAGGGCAGCTTGGGGCGAAAAAGAAACAGTTGACCAGCCAAATTGATAGCATATTCAAATTGGCTTTTGCCCCACTTGGCGATATGGATAAGTTAAAAACCATCGTTATTGATGCGGCGTTAGATGCTGCTCTTGAAGAGCATTACATACTCTTTGATCATAGTGTAGACTTACCTGAAAGTGCCGATAGTATCGCGACCAATCTGGCGGAGGAGCTACCATTCACCCTTGAGGAATATACTCAAACGGCAGAAGCAGTAATCAGTAACTTCTTATTGACTGGTCAAGCAGTGATTAAAACCCTTAAAAATGTCTATACCCGTTGGCAGCGTATTCGCCAAAGTTTGCTGATGCTTGATCGTGAAATATTTGGTGAGTCTATTGATGACATCGAAGATCAGTTGGAAGATTTGCATTTAGCGAAGTTTGTTTATCGAATGGATTATAGTCATTGGCAGCAGTATCCGCGTTATTTAGAAGCGTTAGAGATTCGCCTTGAGCGCCTTGAGCATAATCTTGAAGCCGATCTTGACGGTGTCTATGCGCTTGATTTACATATGGAACGCTTGTCAGGGCGTGCTGATAGCGAATCTATCAGTGAATATCGCTGGTTGGTTGAAGAATATCGCATCCAATTATTTGCTCAACCAATGAAAACTCGTATGGCTGTATCGCCTAAGCGTCTCAGTAAAATGTGGGATAAGGTCAGTTAGTTTGTTGGTGTTACTAAATTTTTATCTGTAGCCTGTGTATGCCCTCCTAAAATATCACTTTTTAGATCTTTCTTAAAACGATAAAGCACCAAAGAAGTCGGCACTCCATGCCGGCTTCTTTGGTTATAAAGGATAATTTTTTATAAATGAGTATTGATAATGCTTCCTGTGATACACGCCAATCAGTACTGACACTATATTGGCCAATGTTAGTGATTGCTGTCTTGGCAATGACGCTACGTCCAACCATAACCGCTACCGGTCCGCTGTTAGCTGAAATTCGTTTGAGTACTGGTATAGGGCTGCAAGCTGCTTCATTGCTGGTGGTATTACCGATGCTATGCATGGGTATCTTTCCGTTATTATTGCCTTGGCTTGGAAAGTGGCTGAGTGAAAGCGCTTGGATAATAGGCGGGCTATTTGCTATTGCTCTATCAAGTTTATGGCGTTTGTGGCTAAGTACAGGTTCGACATTGATTGCCAGCGCCCTGATAGGAGGTATCGGTATTGCTGTTGTACAGGCGATGGCACCTGGTGTGGTAAAGCGCTGGTATCCACGACGCGTACCGCTTGCTATGGGAGTTTATTCAGCGGCACTGATGACCGGAGGCGGTGTTGCAGCCATACTAAGTCCAGTAGTCGCTCAGCATTATGATAGTTGGCAATCAGGACTGGGTATATGGCTGGTAGTGCCGGTCATTGCATTATTGCTATGGTGGTTTAGACCTAGCGAAGTAATGGAAACCAAGCATAGCAGCGTCGCCATTAACTTCTTTACGAATCAACGTGCATGGTTGCTGGCAAGCTATTTCGGACTCGCCAATGCCGGTTACGCTTGTATGATTGCTTGGCTGCCCACTTACGCCCGAGCTTTAGGCTGGAGTGCTCAAGATAGTGGTGAGCTGATTGGTATCATGACTGTTTTTCAGGTGCTCGGTGCACTAGGTATTCCAGCGTTGTCAGGCAATCGTTTAGATAGACGGTCCTGGTTGTTCTTTGCCATAATCATTCAGATAGTTGGTTTTGCAGGATTAGTTCTTATGCCAATGTCTCTGCTTATGCTTTGGGTCGCTATGATTGGTTGCGGACTTGGCGCTTGCTTTTCACTAACGCTGACGGTAGCGCTTGATCATCTGTCAGTGCCCAAACTGGCTGGCGCACTGACCGCATTTGTGCAAGGTATTGGTTTTATTATTACAGCGATTGCGCCTTACATAGCGGGGATTTTGCGTGAGTGGACGGGCAGTTTTCAAATAGTTTGGCTAATGCTTATTGTGACTCTTGTCGGTATGTTACTTGTCACTACCAAGTTTGCCCCTACAGGTTATGCTAAAGCAATAAACTTACCTAATACTTAAATTTTACTTAACACTTAAAGTACCCTGCAAGCTTAAATACATAAATTGTTACTTCTTATTTCAGCGCCATAATGTTTTAATAGGTATCAAAGAAAATTTAGGACTTAATATGGAAAGGATATCCAATCTTGAAGTGCTCGTGGCCTCTAAAGTGCACACGGCACATTCGGAACGTGAAGACAAAGTCTCGTTATTAACGGGCGAGATGGCACAAAAGATAGTAAATGCTGCTTTTTTAGCTGCACAAAAAGATAAGCTGATGGTATCGATTACGATCGTTGATCGTTCAGGACAGGTACTTGCCCTTTTGAGGGATCATCGAGCAGGCGTACATACTATTCGTTCTAGTTATAAAAAAGCTTATACTGCCAATTCGCAGAAGAGAGAGACCGCTGTTATTGCTAAAGGAATCAAAGACGGAACGATTCCTGAAGATATCAGATACTTAGATGAAAACTTTCTCATGATGCCTGGTGGTATGCCTATTTTTATCGATGGTATTGTGGTTGGTGGTATTGGTGTAGGCGGCGCCCACGGTAGTGAAGATGTTCAGATTGCAAAGTCAGGCTTAAAAGCTTTAGGTTTACATAAATTATAAAAGCTGTTGCCTATGATTGCAGTCAATCTTGGTATTGGCTTGTATCTGACTTACCAATGAAGTGTGTTCTTTTAAGTTAATGTTGTTCCCGCTGAGCGAGACCATAACTCATTTATATCAGTAGCCACAATTTATTGCCAAAAATTAGAAAAAAAGGCTGGATTAGTAATCACTAATCCAGCCTTTTTATTGAAACTCATTTATCGAAGCTCATTTATCAAAACTAATTTATCGAAGCCAATGCAAACTAAGGCGTTAGTTTAACCTTCGGATATACCATATTGGCAGGAGATAAAAGATTATCTAAGGTCTCTTTATCCATAAGTTTTTCTTCTAAGACGATGTCATAAACACTGCCACCAGTTTCTTGCGCTTTTCTAGCGACATAAGAAGAGGAGTCATAACCCAGATGTGGATTAAGCGCAGTGACAAGACCGATATTATTAAACACTTCGATATTGCAAGCCTCGTTATTCATGATAAGACCATCGATACAGCGGGTGGCAAACATCTCACAAATATTGGCAAGCATGCTCATACCCGTAAATAAATTAAAGGCAATAACCGGCTCAAAGACGTTGAGTTGTAGCTGACCATTTTCAGAAGCCATAGCGATGGTACTGTCGATACCCATCACCTGAAAACATGCTTGGTTTACCACTTCTGGGATAACTGGATTCACTTTACCAGGCATAATTGAGCTACCAGGCTGCATTTCAGGTAGGCGGTATTGCGCCAGACCAGCGCGAGGACCAGATGATTGCAAGCGTAAATCATGTGCGATTTTAGATAAGCGCACGGCGAGTAGACGTAAATTACCAGATAAAGCGACATAAGCACTGGTATCTTGCGTAGCTTCAATCAAATCTTCAGCGATATAGTAAGGTCTGCCAGTTAGCTCTTGTAAGGTCTCTGCACAAAGCTCTGAATAACCAGCTGGGGCATTCAAACCCGTGCCAATCGCTGTACCACCCATATTAATTTCATGAAATAGCGCACGAGTAGACTCAATACGTGCCATCTCTTTTTTTATCATCGTTGCAAAAGCATTAAATTCTTGACCAGCTGTCATAGGTACCGCGTCTTGCAAATGAGTGCGACCCATTTTTAGTTTATCAGCAAGCTCAACACTTTTATTTTTAAAGCTATTATACAAAATATCCATTTTAGATAATAGGCGAACGCAATAATCGTCTAAGGCCACATTTAGCGCCGTAGGATAGGCATCGTTGGTCGACTGTGAAAGATTGACATCATTATTTGGATGCACATGTTGATATTCGCCTTTCTTATAGCCTAAAATCTCTAGCGCTCGGTTGGCAATCACTTCGTTGGCATTCATATTGGTTGAAGTGCCAGCACCGCCTTGGAACATATCGACAATAAACTGATCATGATATTTATTAGCGATTAAATCATCGCACGCCGCTACAATGGCATTTTTAGTTATTTCATTTAACACGCCTACTTTATTATTGGCAATAGCAGCGGTTTTTTTGACGGTCGCAAAAGCACGAATGAAAGTAGAAAACTGATGCAAGCGTACACCACTGACAGTGAAGTTTTCAAAAGCGCGTAAGGTTTGAATACCATAGTAAGCATCAGCAGGGACATCACGATAGCCGAGCAGATCATGTTCTTGGCGAGTAGCAGTAGTCATTCAATAAAATTCCTTTAATAAAAAGCCCTGATTAAAATGTGTATCGACCCTTGTTTTTATCAAAACAAGGGTCGTGCTATCACATAAGTTGATCAATTGGTTTACAACCTTGTAGGATAAGCTTTTTACACGGCAATTAATAATGAATATTTATTGCATGATGCATGATAAAACAAAATTTTTTATATATAGTGGATTTACTTTTAAAAGAATACAGTGCTACTGGTATCAATTTTTCTTGCTTGCTGTTCCTATGCAGACAGAGGCTACGAATAATTAATCCCAGTAGTACGTTATAATATTTGTATTTGTTTTATTTAGGACTGACTATATTAAATTTTTATAGCAGCAGAACGTTACCATTCCTGTATTTTTTTTACTTTAACCTGATGATAAGAGTATTTATATTCATAAGATTAAAAAAGCAAAGACAATAATCTTTTGTCTTTGCTTTAATAGTGAGTATTAAGACTCGGTTTTAGAGTCAACGCTGCTAATCTCAGAGATTATAACCCTGGCTTTATGATTTATAGTTTTGCTCGAATATTTTCTGTCATTACACCTATCGAATAAAAGAATAGGGCAATCAGTGTCAATGCTACGATAAAAGGTGTAAAAATCCAAATAACCATATTGATTAGTAATGAAGATAATAATCCATTAAATATGGTGGTATGGGGTGCGATAAAATCAGTGATGACATCGACTGCACGCTTAGCAATCGGAAAGAGTAGTGTGCTGACCCCCAGAATATAGATGTATTTGGCAAAGTCAGGATTGCTCGTTAGGACAATAGTATAAAATCCTAAGTAAAAGGCAACACCTAATGCCCAACATTTGAGAGTGTAGCTTAAACGAATCATATTCCATCCTCCCGAAGCCCGTTGCTGTTTTACTAAGTATTAAAAATTGACTGAGAATTTAAAGTGGTCAATTAAGTGCAAAATATTGAATATACATTATATGTTATATTATGAATATATAGATCAAGTCAATTATTTTCTTTGATAGTATGAAAATCTTTACTTTGTAAGCACCAAGTATTGTATGGTTTTTATAAAAATGCTATGCAAATTACCTATAAATAGCCTAAGTAAATAAATGTTTTAAAACGATATATATCTCAAAAAATGTAATGTACTAAAAAGGAAGTCAGTATGTGGAACGAACGTTATAACGAAGCAGAGTATGTCTTTGGCACAGAACCTAATGATTTTTTAAGGCAAGTCTTTGAAAACATACCGGCAGGTGGCAAGGTGTTATGTTTAGCAGAAGGTGAGGGTAGAAACGCGGTGTTTTTAGCTGAGCAGGGTTATAAAGTTACCGCCATGGATTTATCTGAAGTTGGTCTAAACAAAGCGTTGAAGCTAGCATCTGATAAAGGGGTGGATATTAAGATTGAAGTTGCAGATTTGGCTGACTATCAGTTTGGCGAGGCACAGTGGGATGGCATTGTCTCAATTTGGGCGCATTTACCTGAATCCGTCCGTCAATACGTTCACGCACAGATTACACCGGCGTTAAAGCCAGCTGGCGTCTTTATTTTAGAAGCTTACACTGAGCAGCAGCTAACCATGGAGGCAGTCGGTGGTCCACCTGCTACGCAAAAAGAGCGCTTTGAGTCATTGGCTATCTTACGCACAGAGCTTGCAGACTTAGAAGAAGTAATTGGTACTGAAAAGCTTCGTATGATTTCAGAAGGCAAGCGCCATCAAGGTCTGAGTGCAGTGGTGCAGTATTTAGGTCAGAAAAAACACTAATAATGCAATTAGCTAACGATCTTTGGTGGTAAGTAGATGGTGAATGTATTTAAAGGTTCGATAAGCACACTGTAAGGGTTGCTCTGTTCTGACGCAGTGACAATACCTAGCTTTGATAAGAGCGTGAAGTTTGCAGCGATTAGAGAGGCGGGTTTGACTTCAAGTCTCTTATGCCAGACGCGATACGTGCCAAGCTTGCCATCACGGCGATGATAAAATCCTGCTAGCGGATGGGTTAAGTAGATAAGTGCTGATTCGGTATCAGGAAATATACCGACAAATCTTTCTGCTGGCACGGCATAAGTAATGATAGAAAAATGTTTTAAACCGCAGACAACGTCAATTCCTGTTGGTTTGGGTCTCTCGTATAAATAATCCTCAAAGCGTCGCAAATCTTGCACGATATGTCCTCATAAAATCATAATTTTATTTAATATTGATATAATTAGATTATATTCATTATAGATCATACTAATTGTAGATTAAAGTCGAGTAGATGCTAATTTAAATCACTGCTCGGACTGATTCCAAACAAGCGCTTATACTCTCGGCTAAATTGGCTGGGACTTTCATATCCTACTTGCATAGCAATCTGAGATATTTGTGTTTCGTTCATCTTGATAAGTCGCCGTGCTTCCATCAAACGCAGGCTTTTTTGATACTGAAGTGGGCTTAGCTGAGTAATTTCTTTGAAGTGTTGATGGAAGCTCGAAACACTCATACCGCACCTACTAGCCAAACCCTCTATGATTACTGGCTCACTCAAATGTGCTTTTAGCCAATCAGTGGCTTGAGCGATACGATGGGTGTGACTGGCATTAATCACCAGTTGCCGCAATTTATGACCTTGTTGTGCTGAGAGCAAACGATAGTAAATTTCTTGCTGTATTAAAGAAGATAAAAATTTAGTATCATTTGGATAATTGAGCAAGCTTATCAATCGCTCAAAAGCGCCCAATATAATGTCATCTAATGGCCATTTTATTCCCAAATGACCATCGCCTGTATGTTGATTAGGCGGTATTTTGGCTAGGACTTCTCTAATCATCGCAAGATTTAATTTCATTGATAAGACGATCACAGGGTTTTCTATCGAGGCATGTTTGATATGCATGCTTAAAGGGATATTGACTGGACAAAACATCAGGTTGCTATTGTCAAATTTTTGGCAATCCGTACCTAAGTAAATCTCGCGCTCGCCTTGAAGCACAATACAGATACTGGGTTCTTGAATGTAGCTGACCGTTTTTCTTGGTCTATCGGCACAATAAAAGAACAAGCCTGGAATAGCAGATTCGATGGTTTGGTTTTTGGGTAATATTCTAAGCAATTGCTCAATGATTTTTGTTTTCATCGTATTTTATTGGTTTTTGAGTTTGCTTGATAATATAAATATTTATAGGATTAGGCAAGAACTTTAGAGGACTGTTCTAACGGATTGTGAGCCACTCTTCTATAATAATCCTATCACGACACATCAAGTCTGATTTAAATAATATTGAATAAGTCTCATAAAGCTAAATAAGGAATACATAATGAAAATTTTCTATAAAACTCGCGCTACAGCAACTGGTGGACGTTCTGGACATACTGCACTTGACGATGGTTCATTAGGTTTTGATTTGGTGTCTTTCCAAGAAAAAGACAAAGAAGGCGTCAATCCGGAACAGCTGTTTGCAATGGGTTATGCTGCCTGTTTTGATAATGCATTAAACATGACGGCGCAACAAATGAAACTGCCGGTGACCGCTTCAAAAACTTCTGCACAAGTCGGTATTGGCATGAAAGCTAATGGCAGTTATAACTTAGACATAGATTTATATATTGAAGTGTCTGGCATTGATGAAGTACAAGCGCAGACCCTGATTGAAACAGCTCATCAAGTCTGCCCATATTCTAATGCCACTCGCGGTAATGTTGACGCACGCTTGCATGTGACTGTTGTTTAAGCACTATTAGCCCTTCATAGCTACAAAAAAATATAAAAATAATAAGGTTTTCAGTTGCTTGGGTACGTAGAGTAGTCAAGCAACTTTTTATTAAGTGATTCAATTTTAAAATGAGAAAGATGATGTTAAAAAAATTATTCAAACCTAAATACATTCCTTATGATACTAAATATATTCAGTTGACGACAGAAGATGAGCATCATATTCGCACGATTACTGACGATATTAAAAGCTATATCGCTGGAAGTGATAAAGCTAGTAACGTTGATTACCATACCCGCGATGCTCATGCTAAAGGCTACTGCGCCCTCAAAGCTAAGTTTGAGATTTTAGATAATTTGCCCAAAGAATATGCGCAAGGTCTTTATGCTGATTCTGGCATACATGATGCGGTGATTCGTTTTTCTAACGGCTCCTCACGCGTATACTCTGATCGTAAGCTAGGAATGGCACAGGGTCTTGCGATTAAGGTTTTTGATGTGCCGGGTAAAAAATTAGCGCCTGGCGAGGAAGACAGTACGACGTTTGATTTTAATCTGATTAATCATCCGGTCTTTTTTTGCAATAGAATTGAAGAATATACCTATCTGTCTAAGCTGTTTTTGGCCCTGCCTGAATATACTGAAAAAGGTATAATCGGTAAAGCGCAACTGGCCTTTAACTGGCTAACCAACCACGGTTCAAGATTACCGACTAAAGAATCGCTGAAGACTTTTAAAGCCGTGAGTGGATTTGCGACGATTGAGCCAAAAAACACATTGCTTTATGATTTTCACTCGCAAGGTGCGGTGCGTCATGGCGATTATATGGCTAAAATAAGAGTGACGCCGACCGCTGTATCTGCTAAAAAAGTGACTCGTCGTGAGTTAGACCTTGCAGCGAAAGAAGAGGCGATTCGCCCGTTGATTATTGATGAGATAGGCGAGCACGATTATCAGTTTGATATACAGATTCAACTTTGCCGCAACCTTAAAAAGCAGCCAATTGAAGAGCTCACCACTGAATGGAAAGCGTCTGATACGCCCTTTGTTACAGTAGCAACGCTAACGATTCCTTGCCAAGATGTACCTGATGACGGTAACTTTGAAATAATGGAAAATTTATCGTTTACGCCATTCCGTTGCTTAGAAGAAAATCGTCCTATTGGCAATTTACAACAGTCACGTTTAAAAGCTTATCAAATAGCGTCGGAGACTCGCCATGAACTTAATAACATTAAACGCCACGAGCCCAAAAATATAAAAGAAACCTTTGCTAAGTCGTTCTTTTAAATAATTTTTTCGATTCTTGTATTGCCTGTTATCCATTCATATAAAAAGAGCCTTTCGTCAAACTACAGGCTTTTTTTATATGAATGGATTTTAGTAAAAGGTATTGATTTTATTAGGGCGTGTTGGACGTTCAATTAGTGGCACTGAACAAGACTGTTTTTTAGGTTAGATAAACAAACAACTTGGCTTAAATTATAAAGCTATCTATAGTCAGTTCAGTTTAAAAGCGATATAAGTGCTGCTGGAATGGATTTTTTGTAGCCTCTGTCTGCATAGGCACAGCAAGCAAGAAAAATTTATACCAGTAGCACGTCATTATAAATGTATCTCTTTTATTATAGAGTGGCTATACGATAGACAACCTTATTTTACATTGATGTTTTTGGCGTTTCTTTATTCAAAACAAACACCAGTACTGCACCCAAAATAACCGCACTTGCCACAACGAATGCTATGGTCAATTGCTCAGATAAAAATACCACGCCCAGTATCGCAGCAAGTACAGGCACGCAAAGTTGTACAATGGCTGCTTGCGTAGTCTTTAATAAAGGCATTGCCATATACCAAATACTGTATCCTATGCCAGATGCGACTGCTCCTGACGCGCACGCCAGCCATATTCCTTCGATAGTTATACTATCTATATCGATGTTTGCCAAACCTATATTATCCAGATAAATAAAATCTATTAATAATAGTATCGGAATGACCGCAAGACTTCTGATAAAGTTAAAACCTGTGGCTTGTAGTGGGGATGCGCATGATTTGCCGCGTATGCTATAGATACCCCAAGCTGCACCACTTATCGCCATTAGCGTTGCAGCTAGTAATGAAGGCATAGCTGCTGACGGTAGCATCAAATAAATAAATCCTGCTACTGCGATGATAAATGCAATCCATTGCAAAGTAGTTAAGGTTTCTTTTTTATAAATACCCCAACCAATCATAGTGAGCTGAACCGCTGAAAATAAAATCAGCGCACCAGTGCTAGTCTCTAGCTCTACATAAGCAATCGAAAAACACAGTGCATAAATGACTAAGCTTGCGCTACTTAACCAACTGCCTTTATCGTTTAAAAGCGCATCCTTAGAGGTATTGCCGAGCTTTAGCGCTTGGTGTCGTAAGCGATAGGACTGATACGCCATGATGATACTCAAACAGACAGCAGCACTCAGCAGGCGAATGATGGTAAAGCTCCAAGCATCTATGTAACCCTGCGCTAACGCCATCCTACAAAATAGAGAATTTGCCGCAAACGCAATTAACGCAATCATGGTATAAAGCGTGACTTTCAAAAATAATTCCTACAATCATTAATATGGTTTTTGAATAAAATAGAGGCAGCGTCAATGCCATATGCTGATAGTTAGTATAGAGCGATGTTCAAACATCTTATCTACAAGTTGTAGCTTAAATGCTCGTTGTAATAAAAATAATAAAAAGGAAAAAATACGTGGATTTAGCAAGTATCTTTATTTATGACACAACATGGGCATTTGCCGCTGAAATATTAATACGCGTCATTGTAATGTTCGCTCTTATTATTTTGTTTTTACGCTTCACCGGCAAGCGTGGCGTTCGGCAGTTATCTATTTTTGAGCTGACGATTATTTTATCTTTAGGGTCTATTGCAGGTGACCCAATGTTTACCGAGGATTTACCCATTATTCAAGCGGTACTCATTATGAGTACCGTAATCTTGCTTTATCGGCTGTGTACTTGGGCTATGATGAAGTATCAGCCTTTTGAAGATCTTTTGGAAGGCAGGGCGCGTTATATCGTTGAAGATGGTTTGCTCGTACTCGATAAAATTAAACAGGGAGAAATGTCACATGATGAGTTTTTTGCAGAAATGCGCCAGCAAGGGGTTGAACATTTAGGTCAAGTGCGTACGGGCTTACTAGAGACGGATGGCGAATTTAGTCTATTATTATATTCACCCGATAAAACAGGCTATGGCTTACCACTTTTCCCCAAACAGTATCAAGCAGTCGAACAAATAGAGCCTGGGATTTATTATGCTTGTATGTATTGTGGTTATGTCTGCTATCTCTCAAATCCTAATAAAGTATGCCAGCGTTGTGAGAACGACGGTAAAAAATGGGCAAAGGCATTGAATAGCGAGATTGTTAGATGATAACGAATTAGGTAATAGCTATATTGAATTATCTATGACAATGGTGAGCTGTCTTATATTGATGGGTTGAGTCATCCTTAATGATGCCAACGTAAGACAGCCTAAAATTGAAGTTTTTTAATATGTTCTATATACGCTAGTGTTTTTTGGTGTCACCAACGACTTTATCCATAATAGCAAACAGTAAGCCAGACACCACAAAAGTCATATGAATAATGACTTTCCACATCAGTTTATCCGCTTCGGCATCGCTCAGTTCGCTGGGGATATCCATAAATGACTTTAAAAGGTCGATAGCAGAAATAGCGACGATAGCACCGATGACTTTTAATTTAAGCCCTGAAAAGTCAACTTTTCCCATCCAACTGGGGCGGTCAACATGCTCGCCTGTGTCGATCTTTGAAACAAATATCTCGTAGCCACTAAAGATGATAATTAATAATAAACTGGCGACCAACGAGATGTCGACCAATACCAATATATTGACGATGACATCCGATACAGAGGCGCTGAATACAGTGTCGAACATCAGCAATAGTTTCTGGATAAATTTTACAAATAGTAAAATGATACCAAAAACCAACCCTAAGTAAAAAGGCGCTAATATCCAGCGACTATTAAAGATAACTTTTTCTAACCAATATTCAATATTTCTTAACATCAATGTCTCTTATGGTGTTGAGCTGAAAACGAGGCTTAGGATAACGTAATTTTATTATAATGTGCCAAATTTCAATAGTGTAAACAGTATCGTTAAAAAGAGTTATCTCATGCTGTTTTTTGTTTAATAGTTATCCAACTTTTCAACAATCTCCCTGACTTGTTGAACCCGCTGTTCTCTATCGCCACTCACACGAAAAAACGGCTTTTGGTAAAGGTTTAGCTGGTTTTCAAAATAAGCGCTTATCTCATCACGCTGATGTGGGCTGTCACGTAAATCATCAGCGACCCAAGGCGTATCGATGTCGGTCAGTAATATCAAATCATAATGATGCGCCAAAGCGGCTTGGGTGAGCGCATCAGGACAATCGTCATAATACCAATTGGAGTAGACCATTAGCTCAAATAAACTGGTATCACAAAACAAATAATGGCTATTATCTTGCGTTTGAGTGGCTTGCTTAGCCAGTTTATTTTCTAACTCAATTTGACCTTGCGCAATCGGCAGTAAATCATCCCAGGTACAAGTCAGCTGCTCGTCATCCCATTTCGCCTGTAGATAAGTACGCATATATTCTGGCACCCAAGGGCAGCCAAAGTGCGTGGCTAAGTCACGGCATAGAGTGGTCTTACCCGTGCTTTCTGCCCCTAAAACAGCGACCTTGATGACAGATTTAGGCGTATGCTGCGTGAGATTGAACGCGGTAGCGTCGTTGCCATTCATAATAAGCCCAAATTGCAATAAGAGTGAAGACTACGTATTGTAGTGACGTAAAGGTGAGACCTTTATAAAAATAGAGCGGTACTGAGATGGCATCAGCGACAATCCATAACAGCCAATGCTCAATCTTGCGCCGTGCCATCAGCCACATCGCCATCAAAAACAGCGCAGTGGTCAGCATGTCGGTATAGTCAACCCAGGTAAATAAATGCACACCAAGCTCAGCGCCATCGAAACTAAATTGATTGTTAATGACTGGTCTAAAGTAATAAACCAAAGCAACAAAGGCAATGGTAGCAGCGGCTAGTAATGCCAATATGGGTATGTCTTTCTTGTTTAAATGTTCCACTTGAATAGTATTTTGGGTATTTGTAGCTTGTAGATGTTTGTCTTGCTGATGATCAGTTGGATTTATAGGGTCTTGATGCTTTATATTCTTTTTATTTTTTGACCAATTGATCCAGCCATAGATACTCATAACGCTATAATAAGCATTGATAAACATATCGCCGAATAACTGCCATTTCCAAAGCAGATAGACAAATATAGCGGTGCTCACCAAGCCGATAGGGAATACCAAAATATTGGTTTTGCTGGCGAGCAAGACGCTGGACACCCCAAAGATAACTGCAATTAATTCTAAGGCGATAAATAAGGTTGGATAATCAGCGTACTGACCGAATAACCCATTTAAAAGTTCCATCATTGATATTCCAAAATAGACAAGTAGTAGTATTGATAATTATTATTTAATAAAGTCTCAAAAGACCAGCTGTCAAATAAACTGCCCTGATTATAGCGCAGCTGTCATAAAATGAAGCCAATCTTTACGCATTCCTGATAAGAAGCTGATTATTTGTAACAAAGTATTAGAAAAATAATAATATTCAGGCATAATAAAGGCACTTATTTAAGTTTACAGTCATTCACCGAAAATTAGACGACTGTTTTTTTACTTTACCTTATGCTTATTTCAAGCACCCTAGTAGTAGACAAGGAAGCGTATCATGACGACTTGTATCACAGGCACAGGCCTATATATCCCGCCTTTTAGCATCAGTAATGAAGAGCTAGTAGAGTCCTTTAATCAGTATGTTGAAAACTATAATACAAAACACGCCGACGAGATAGCAGCAGAGACTGTTACCGCACTTCAGCCTTCATCGGCGGCTTTTATTGAAAAAGTATCGGGCATCAAATCACGCTATGTGATGGAAAAAGACGGTATCTTAAACCCTGAGATCATGGCGCCTGTTATCGCGTATCGTAACTTAGGTGAAGAGCTGTCTATCATGGCAGAAATGGGTGTAGCCGCATTAAATGATGCCTTGGCTGATGCTGGGCTTGAAGCCAATGACTTAGATGGTATCATCCTTGCCTGCTCAAACTTCCAGCGTACTTATCCAGCCGTTTCTATCGAGATTCAAAATGCAATCGGTATGGTTGGCGGCTTTGCTTATGATATGAACGTCGCTTGTAGTGCCGCCACTTTTGGTCTATCACAAGCGCATGGTTCTATCGTATCAGGTCTTGCTAAGCGCGTCGCTGTGGTCAATGTTGAGATTACTTCAGCGCATCTTAACTGGCGCAACCGTGACAGTCATTTTATCTTTGGTGATGTCGCCACCGCTTGTATTGTAGAAGAACTCGATACGCCAAGAGGCTACGAGATTCTAAACTCTAAACTATTTACTCAGTTTTCGACCAACATCAAAAACGAATATGGCTTTATGGATCGTTCAGAGTTTTTGGCAGCACAGACCGAGATGTATCCGGATCTTAAAGAGCCAGTGACCGACAAGTTATTTTTGCAGAATGGTCGTAAAGTATTCCGTGAAGTCTGTCCAAAAGTGTCAGAAGTTATTACTGAGCATTTGCAAGAAAATAATATCCCAACGTCTGACGTTAAAATGATGTGGCTCCATCAAGCCAATGCCAATATGCTGGATTTAATCTTGCGTACGGTTATTGGTAAAGAAGCAGATAAAGCGATTGTGCCGAGCGTCATCGCTGAATTTGCCAATACCAGCTCAGCCAGTCCGATGATTGTCTTCCATCGTTATAAAGATGAGTTAAAATCAGGCGATTTGGGTGTGATTTGCTCGTTTGGTGCCGGTTATTCTATTGGTTCGGTATTGGTCAAGAAAGTTTAAAAATCTTTAGTTAAGCTTCAAACATGTAAGGGCTATTGAATAATTGCATAGTGGACTATGAAGTCTTGCTGCAAATATTCAATAGCCCTAATGCTTTGTAAAGCTCAACCAAATAAGCTATGAGCTTCGCTGACTTCTATGTATATTTATGAAATTTTGACATTTTTATGAGTAACTGTTGGTTAATACCTACGAAATAATTAGATAAAATTACATTAACAATTCTATCTTTTTCGTATAATGTTAAGGCTCAACAGTAGTTCGTTTGTACTTTATAGAAATTATTTTAAAATTGACAATATACATAAGATAGGGGATTACTATGCGGTTACATGCTTTGTTAGTTCTAACGGCAATTTTATCTGCGGCTTCTGCTCAGGCTGGAGTTTATGCCGGTTCAAATGGCGTTCAGGTTGGTAATATTTCAGTTGGTGTAAGTGGTATTAGCATCCCTGGATATGATTTGGTGGACATTAGTGGTTCTAGTAGCCAAGCAAATGATAATGCTACCTATAACTGTACTGCCAAAAATCCGAACGCGTCTATTAGTGGTAGCAATCGAACAATAACAGTCAATGGGTCTTGTCAAACGATTACCGTTAGTGGGGCAAACAATTCAGTCACAGCGCAACAAGCAAAAAAACTGGTTGAGTCTGGTGCTAATAATGATATTACTATTACGAAAGTGAATAGCATTTTAGTAAAAGGAGCAAACTCTTCAGTAGAATACCGTTCTGGGTTAACAGTAAAAAGACCGACGGTAAGTGCCACTGGACCGAACTCATCAGTAGACACTTTTTAATAATACAAAAAATCATAGATTTTGCTGATTTGTGATAGGCTCTAAGTAAATATCTGCAAATAAAAAATCAAGCGATAATTAATCAGAGTTATCGCTTTTTTCATAGCTAATGAAAGGTGGTTTTTTAAAGTATTACTTTGTTTCGCGATTCATTGAATCGGATCTTAATTATTCATCAATTATAGGTTTTGGTAGCTTAATTACTCACAAAATGAGCAGCAATTTAATATAATCAAGTTATAAATTAGGAAAAACGCTTTTCAGTAAATAGCAAAAAAATTTGCTATAATCACGGTCTTATTCCCATTATTTAATTAAAAGTCCTTTTATGAAAGAATCCTTACGCCTGCGTTTAGACCAGATGGTAGACCGTTATGAAGAGGTCACTGCCTTATTATCAGACCCGAGTGTCATCAGTGATAACAATAAGTTCCGTGAATTGTCTGTCGAACATAGCGACTTGATGGATATCACTACGTTATGGCAGAACTATGTGGGTGCAGAAACGGATCAGGCTGATGCCGAAGCCATGTTAACAGAAGCGTCAGATCCTGACATGAAAGAGATGATGCAAGAAGAGATTGACAGTGCTCGCGATACTATCGTAGAGATGGAAGAAGCACTTAATGTCATGATGCTGCCAAAAGATCCTAATGATAAAGTGCCCGCATTCCTTGAGATTCGTGCAGGGACAGGCGGTGATGAAGCGGCGATTTTCTCTGGTGATTTGTTCCGCATGTATCAAAAATACGCGCAAGCTCAAGGCTGGACATTAGAGATTTTGTCAGCCAATGAGGGCGAGCATGGCGGTTATAAAGAAATTATTACCCGTGTGTCTGGTAATAGCGTCTATGGTCGCTTAAAGTTTGAGTCTGGCGTGCATCGTGTTCAGCGTGTGCCTGATACAGAAAGCCAAGGTCGCGTGCATACATCAGCCTGTACCGTTGCTGTGATGCCTGAAGTTGAGATTGATGATACGGTCGATATTAATCCTGCAGATCTAAAAATGGATACCTTTCGCTCAAGTGGCGCGGGCGGTCAGCACGTGAATACCACCGACTCTGCCGTACGTTTGACGCATATTCCAACCGGTACCGTGGTAGAGTGTCAACAAGAACGTAGCCAACATAAAAACCGTGCGCAAGCGATGAAAATGCTGATTTCAAGAATCCAGCAAGTCAAAGTCCAAGCTCAGGTTGATGCCGCTGATACCATACGTCGAGATTTGGTCGGTAGTGGTGATCGTTCAGAGCGCATTCGTACCTATAACTTCCCGCAAGGCCGTATGACTGATCACCGTATTAACCTGACTTTATATAAGCTTGATGCCATTATGGAAGGCGATATGGATGAGTTACTAGATGCACTGTTACGTGAGCATCAAGCCGACTTGATGGCCAGTATTGGCGGTGCTTCATAAGAGATTCATAAGCCCATAAAATAAGAGGCGTACGTTATGCATATGATAACCAACTCATCACTACTATTACTACCGTTTAACAAAATCGCGATTATTATTACCGCGATGTTAATGGCGTTTTGGTTATCTGCTTGTAGTGTCACGCCTCCATCAACGCCAGTAGTGCAGCCAGAGCCGAGCGATAGTAGTACAGCAAATGACAATTCAGAAAATAATAGTGCAACGAATGATACTGCATTGAATATTAAGACTGACCCGTTTTCTTATCAAGCCTGTGTTTATCCGCCCGATGAGATTATAAAAGCCTGTACGGCAAAGGGTGGCGTATTTTCACAGCAAGGTCGGCTTGGTTGCTATCAATGTGTGGTGACTTATAGCGATGCAGGTAAAGCTTGCCAAGACAGTAGCGACTGTCAAGGTAAGTGCAAAAGCACGGGTGAGTTTGTAGAGGCTAATACCAAAACTCAGTCCGGACAATGCGCCAGTGATAGCAGTCCGTTTGGCTGTTATCAAACGATTGAAGATGGCATGGCACAGCCTGCTATCTGCGTCGATTAATTTGGTATTTGTTTTTAATGTTGAAAACGCATCATTATTATACAACTGTCTTATTTGAAATTTTTTAATTCTGTATTTAAAATTTATAATTTTCGTTTATTCCTTTAATTATCTAATAATTTTGAGAGTGTTATGTCAAAGCCTAATAATCAAAATCAGCAAAATAATCAAGAGCAAGTTCCAGAAGACGCCAACGAGCTGATTGCTCAATTGCAAGCTAAGCTCGATGATATCGTCGCATCGGGTAAACAACCTTATCCGAATACGTTTAAGCGCACGGATTATGCTCAAGACTTGCAAACGGCATTTGATGGTATCTCAAAACAAGAAATTGCTGATAATGATGCGAAAGGCGAAAAAACACAGGTTAATGTCGCCGGTCGCGTCATGCTCAACCGTGGCGCGTTTATTGTTATCCAAGATATGACAGGTCGTATTCAATTATACGTCGCACGTAAAGAGCTAAATGAAGAAACATTAGCCGATATCAAATCGCTAGATTTGGGTGATATCGTTGGCGTATCAGGTTATATCGGTCGCTCAGGCAAAGGTGATTTGTACGTACATATCGAAGAGATTGAGTTATTGACCAAAGCGCTACGCCCAATGCCAAATAAGTTTCATGGTCTAGCCGATGTGGAAGCTCGTTATCGTAATCGCCATCTAGATTTGATGACCAATGAGACGACTCGTGATACCTTTATGATTCGCAGTCAGGTCGTTAGCGGTATTCGCAAGTTTATGTTGAATGAGCGTTTTATGGAAGTAGAAACGCCAATGATGCATCCTATCCCAGGTGGTGCAGTGGCGCGTCCATTTGTAACGCATCATAATGCGTTAGATATGCCATTATATTTGCGTATTGCTCCTGAGCTTTATCTTAAACGCTTAGTTGTTGGCGGCTTTGAGAAAGTATTTGAGATTAACCGTAGCTTCCGTAATGAAGGTGTCTCAACCCGCCATAATCCTGAATTCACCATGATTGAGTTTTATCAGGCGTATGCGGATTATCATGATTTAATGGATTTGACTGAGCGCTTATTTAACGAATTGGCGACGGATATCTTAGGTACTACTGAGATTACTTATCAAGAAGAAGCCATCAGCCTAAAAGCGCCTTTTATACGCTTATCTATGTCCGATGCGATTGCCAAATATGCAGAAAATTTCGATATGGCACGTATCAATGATCGTGAGTATCTCGCAGAATATGCATCGACAACGCTAAAGCAGCAGGTAAAAGATGTCTTTGGTGTCGGTAAATTGCAGACGATTATCTTTGAAGAAACCGCTGAGCATCAATTACGTCAGCCAACTTTTATCACAGAATATCCTGCTGAAACTTCACCACTAGCACGCCGTAGTGATGACAATCCTGAGATTACCGATCGTTTTGAGCTGTTTGTCGGTGGTCGTGAATTGGCAAATGGTTTTAGTGAGCTGAATGATCCTGCGGATCAGGCTGAGCGTTTCCTTGGTCAAGTGGCTGAAAAAGACGCTGGCGATGATGAAGCGATGCACTTCGATGCAGACTATATCGAAGCCTTATCTTATGGCTTACCACCGACCGCAGGTGAAGGCATCGGTATTGATCGTTTGGTAATGCTATTGACTGACTCTGCTAGTATTCGTGATGTGATTTTATTCCCACATATGCGCCGTAAGCTTGAAGGTTAGAGATTAGAGATAGTTTGCTTGCCATAAGTCCACGCTGGTACTAAACTGAACATAAGAAGGCTATTTTTGCTTTTAATGGAATAGTCTCATATGGTTTTTCGAGTACTTAATTGATAGGGACGTTATGAATACTATGAACGCTAAGCAAGTACCACCCTCTATTTGGCAGCAAATGATTCAGCAGAATTTTTTATCCTTGTATGATTTATCCAAAGATAAAATCACTGATCCTGAATATTTTCAGGGTTATGATTTTGTCTTTGAGTTTTCTAATGCGACGGTCTATCTTATTGTTAATGATGTCGTTATGCAGGCAAGCAAACAAGGCATTGACAGTACTCAGGTTCGTGCATGGAGAAAAGAGGTCGTCAATCAGCTGATCAAGCAACATGCTCAGCTTTATCTTAAAAACGATAAAGCCATCGTTAGTAGAAAAGAAGCGACATTTCATAAGCCCATTTATTTTATTGGTTTAACGTCACTCTCAGTACAACATCAAGACAGTGATCAAAATGATAAGTATTCAGAGACGCCATCCTATGCGGTTGGTTATGAGTATGGCAGTCAGTTTTTTGCTGAAGATTGTGTGTTGGACTTGGACGACGAACAAAGTGTTCTGCAAGTATTTAGCTATCAGAACTTTTCTGAGATATTGAATCAATTGGTGACGCCAAGTGACTTAACCGCATATCTAGCGTTTCATCGCAGTAAACTGACTGGATTTGAGACGTTTGAAGATGAATCGACTTTGCTTGCTCAATTCTTACAAGCGCCAGATTTTCATCAAAGGGCGATTGAGGTGCAAGAGCAGTTAGTCAGTCATGAGCTGATAGGGCAGATTGAACCGCGTTTGCTAAGAGCGGCAGAACCTGAGCAAACTGAATTTGCCGCAGCGCTGATGGCAGAAATTCAAAAGAATACTCGAATGTGGTACAAGCTTTTTAATAGTTTAGTCAAAAGCTGTTATGAAGCGGGTACGCCACTACCAAAAGAGCAGGTTGATATTTTGGTAGATGAGTCCATGTACACTTATGCGTGTTTAATAGAAAAAATATTGGCGCATAGAACGATTGATCAAGAATCACGCTGGACAGGCTATGTGCGTCACGAACACTCTTATAATGTATTTGGTCGCCATTATTTGATGGTGTTTTATGCGCAAGATGAAAACAGCTCATTAAGCGCAGACAAGGTTCGTGCTGGTCACCAAGATTTGTTATTTGAGCTGAATGCCCAAATGCAGCAGCCTGTTATGCAAGATCTGTTTTTAATTGGTGTCGACGTTAGACCTTGTGAAGATAGCGTTAATACCGAAGTGCATCTCGATGCTTTCCATCAAAATGGATCGCTTATCGATGCGAATACACAGCGTTTATATCAACAATTGGCTCAATTGAGAGCTCAATCATAGCTTAGTTTTGATAGCTAGTTTTGATACTTAATTTTGATGGCTAGCTTCGATGGCTAGCTTCGATGCTTAATTTTGAGACAGTGTTTTAAGATAAATCGCTGATTTGATGCTTTACTTATATTTTTACGACTCACCTTGGCATTTATTATGACGCAGCAATATCAAGTTTTAGCCCGAAAATACCGCCCCAAAAACTTTCACGAGTTAATTGGGCAGTCACATGTCTCACAGGCACTGATTAATGCGATTGATTATAATCGTCTGCATCATGCTTATCTGTTTACGGGCACGCGCGGTGTCGGTAAGACGACCATCGCCCGTATCCTATCTAAATGTTTGAACTGCGATACTGGTATTACCAGCACCCCATGTGGTGTGTGTGATAATTGCGTGGCAATTGATCAAGGGCGTTTTATTGATCTGATTGAGATTGATGCTGCTTCTCGTACCAAAGTTGAAGACACGCGTGAGCTACTTGATAATGTACCTTATGCGCCAAGCCAAGGTCGCTATAAAGTGTACCTGATTGATGAAGTACATATGCTGTCGACACACAGCTTTAATGCGCTACTTAAAACCTTGGAAGAGCCGCCTGAGCATGTCAAATTTCTACTAGCAACGACGGATCCCCAAAAGCTGCCAATCACTATTATCTCACGCTGCTTACAGTTCGTATTGCGTCCTTTATCGCAGAGCTTACTCAGTGAACACCTAGCCAATGTCTTAACTCAAGAGCAAGTAAGCTACACGCAGCCTGCGCTTTGGCAATTGGCCAGTGCAGCAAAAGGTTCGGTACGTGACGCCTTATCGTTGACCGATCAAGCCATTGCTTTTGGTCAAGGTGCGCTTGATGATGTGACCGTCAATGCGATGCTTGGTTTGATTGATGCCGCCGACTTAGTAAGCTTGATCACAGATATCTATAATCATGATAAGCCTGCCGTCGCTACCCATATTGAGCAGATGCGCGCGCAAATGGTCGATGCCAGCAGTATGTTTGACGGACTCGCTGAGCTGTTACATCAGTTGGCATTGACCCAGCTGCTACCTGAGGTTGCTCTCAATGTAAATGAAGCGCAAGCACAGCATATCAATACGCTTGCCCAGCGTATGAGCCCTGACGTATTACAGCTTTATTATGAAATTGTGGTACAAGCACGTGAAGGCGTTAAGCTTGCCAGTACGCCAATGCAAGCGCTTGAGATGTGTATTTTACGTCTCTTGGCTTTTCGTCCCTTACCAGTTGATGAAATCTTAGCCAACATACCTGATAGCACTATACCGACTATAGAGCCAGTATCTGCTACTGTTACCTCCAATACAGCATCATTAACTGCTGTTGAGTATTTGGAAACAGTACCATTATCGATGTCAGAATCAGAATCAGTGCCACTGCTACAAGAAGATGATATTGATTATCGTAGTGATATTAATCTCAATATTGATATCGAGCAACAAAGCTCAAATTATGATAGTAATGAATTAAGCCAATACAGTAGTTACCACCATCATGATGAGGCGGAACTATTAAGTAACGAGATTAGCTCCGAACCTGTTATTGAGCCTGAACCTGTTATTGAGCCTGAACCTGTTGTTGAGCCTGAGCCCGTTGCTGAGCCTGAGCCCGTTGCTGAGCCTGATGTAAATGATTCTCAGTTATCGATACAACATGAGGATCCACGCACCCTGCTGCGTTGTGCACCGCAAGAATTGACGGGTGAGTGGACGCCGGAAAAATGGGACTATTGGCTACAAACTGCTCGTGAAGCGGGTAGCTTGGCTCAAGATGAATTAGCCCTTGCGCGTCAAGGTATGATGATAGGGAGCTGTAATGAGAAGGCGGTTTTTGTCACTGCGGTTGATAGTAAGCATTTGCAAACGACATTCGAGCAGCTAGCGGCAACATTACAAGCGCAGTTTACTCAGGCAGAAATCAGCTTACAGATAGATGGTAGCATCATGCAAGCCGATGATAAAACGCCTGAGCGTCGTCAACAAAAACGCCTCATTCAAGCCAAAACGGTAGCAGAGTCAAGATTGCTAAATACGCCAGTGATGCAGTATTTAACCGAGCGCGGCGAAGGAAGAATGGGAAAAGTTCAGTTATATTAAACAATCAAAAATTATATAGTCAGCATTTTACAAAAACCAGACCGTTATTAAACTCATGGTACATATTAAAATATCAAGGTTAAATTACTCTATCGCCTTGATATTTTTGGTTTTATTGCTTGGTAAGTCACATTAATTGACCGTAAGAGTTATATTAAAAAACTGTAAGATTTGTTGTAATCCGCTATAATGGTTAAGTTATATTAACAACTATAAAATAGCTTAGGTGAGAATATGTTAGATAATTTACGTGGTATGGCCGTGTTTGCCAGTGTGGTCGGACACGGCTCTTTTAGTGGTTCAGCTCGCCAACTGGGTATTACCACCAGTGCCGTCAGTCAGCAGATACGCTCCTTAGAAAACGAGCTGGGTGTGGTGTTATTACATCGTTCAACCCGTAAGCTAAGCCTAACAGAAGCGGGTGCTAGCTTTTATGAAGCGGCCAAAGACGTAGTGAGCGCAGCAGAACAAGGTCGAATTAAAGTCAATCAATTACGTGATGAGCTGGCAGGTAGTTTGCGTATTGCAACGACACCTGAGCTGGGTGTACATCATATTTTGCCAGCGTTATCCACTTGGATGTCAGCGCATGATGACCTCAGTATCACTTATTTCGCCGACAATAATTATATTGATATGATTGATGAGCGTATCGATATTGCGGTACGTATGAGCCCCAATATCAACGACTCAACTTTGAGCAGTCACCCATTATCTGATGTGCGCCAAATGTTGGTCGCTTCACCACAATATTTACGTCAGCATAAAAAGATAGAAACGCCGAAAGATTTGGTAGACCATCAGCTTATCTGCATTGATATCATGAAGGATGCGAATCAGATTGAGCTTACTCAGACTGAGACTGGTAAAAAAACACGTATTAAAATGACCTCGCGTATCCATACCAATAATGTCTTTATGGCAATGACAATAGCCAAAGAGGGTCATGGAATTCTTAGAATGATGGAAATGGATGTCAAAAAAGAACTGGAATCTGGTAATCTGGTCGAAGTTTTGACAGGCTACCAGATGCCAAGCTTTGTACTGTATGCCGTCACATTAAACCGTGATCAACAGCCTGCAAAAATCACTCGCTGCTTAGAAGTATTAAAAAAATATTTTCATGCAAATTAGATTTTAAGCCACCTAAGTAACAGTACAGCTTAATTATTAGTAGCAAGTAAAAAGCCTATAGATATACATTATCTATAGGCTTTTTTTAAGTGTGTATTTTAACTGTTTTTATTTGAATATCGTTTTATAACAACAGTTCAAAATAATCGCTTAAAATGATGGTTTTAATAGGTCAATCAAACGTTCGACCACCTGTGAGCTCTCATCACGGCTTATATTAAGCGGTGGTAGCAAACGAATGACATGACCACCAGTGACATTGATGATGAGTTTTTGTTCATCACGGGCACGATCAACCAATGTGCTACAGTCCATATCTTTAGGTAGTGTAATCCCAATCATCATCCCAGCACCGCGACTACTAACGCCATATTGTCCAAGCGCATCAACCATACTCTCGCGGATAAAACGCCCTTCACTAACAGCGTTGTCCATGATATCGCTATTTGCCAACACATCATAAACACTATGAACCACACGGCTGGCTAATGGTGTGCCGCCATAAGTTGAGCCATGACTACCAGCACCGAACAAGCCGTTAGCGCGACCACGTACCATGCATGCGCCTACTGGGAAGCCATTACCTAAGCCTTTGGCTGTCGTTAATACATCAGGGCGTGCGTTGCTATGCTGATAAGCGAAATATTTACCAGTACGACCATTACCGGTTTGCACTTCATCCAGCATGAATAACCAGTTATGGGTATCGCATACTGCTTGGATTTGTTCAAGGTAACTGAAGCCGTTCGCCGCTGTATTGAGACCGCCTTCGCCTTGAATCGGCTCGACAAACACCGCACAAATATCTTCATGGTCATGAGCTGCTTGTTGAATCGCTGCAATATCGCCAAAGGGAACACGAATAAAGTCGTCATCTAAGGTATAAAAGCCTTCACGCGCTTTAGGATTGGCTGTTGCTGATAGGGTCAATAACGTACGACCGTGGAAAGATTGCTCCATAACAATCACTTTTGGGCGCTTAAAGCCCTGCTGATACGCGTACAATCGTGCCAATTTTAGTGCTGCTTCGTTCGCTTCTGCACCACTATTAGCAAAAAACACACTATCCATTTGCGCCGCACTACATAAGGCTTCACCAGCACGCTCTTGCCACTCGATACCAAATAAATTACTGGTATGAACTAAAGTTGCTGCCTGCTGTTGAATCGCATCCGTGACTTGTGGATGACAATGTCCTAAGCCGCATACTGCGATACCGGTCAGTGCATCTAAATAGGGCGTATTATCTTTGGTATAAAGCCAACTTCCTGAACCTCGTGCAAAGCTAATTGGTTGACGATTATAAGTGGGCATCAGGTAAGTAGCAGACATGTAAAACATCCTTAGAATGATAAAGTGGTTAAAGGTAGCGCTTAAAGGTAGTGTTTATAGCTCATCAGAAAACGGCGTAGATTCGGCAGGTAAAGTATAATCTTCGTTTGCCCAGGCGCCTAGATCAATAAGTTTGCAGCGATGACTACAAAAAGGCTTATATTTATTGTCTTGCCATGCAGTTTGAGTACCACAGCGCGGACAAGGATAGGTTTTGGGTGAGGTTTTAGTGCTAGGAGTAGGTTCAGTCATGATAAAAGTGAGTATATCCTTAATATTATTAACAAAATAAGTGAGCAAAAAGTTATTTATAATTGTTATAAGTGACGTATAAGAATTAATCTGGTGTGTCTATTCCAAAATCATTACTGTAGCAAACTGCTTTACAATGCTATTTGTTGATGGCTAATAGCTTTCAGTGTATTACTATCGGGCTGCATTGACTATATAATAGCATGTGGTCGAATAATGACAAATGACAAATACTTTAAGGGTAGTACATGACTGACAATCTTGAGCTTTCACATCAAAAAAAGCGAGAATTTCAACCACAAAGACTCTCAGCACCACGCGATTTTATGATGCCAGAAGTATTGTCTAAAGATGAAGTGTCTTTAGTATTAGAGATTGGCGCAGGGAAAGGCAAGCATGCGCTAAGCTTTGCTCAGCAAAACCCTGATAAGCATCTTATTGCTATTGAGCGTACCCGCAATAAGTTTGATGCCTTTGCTAAGTTGGCTGCGCAGCAAAACTCAAACAATTTAGATGCTATTCATGCTGATGCTATTGCATGGATTGTACATGCGATAGCTCCAAATAGTATCGACAGTATTTTTATACTATATCCCAATCCTGAACAGCATAATCCTAATCAACAATGGTTGAATATGCCTTTCTTTGAGTTTTTACTTTCTCGTTTGAAAGTAGGTGGGGAAGTCATACTGGCGACCAATATAGACGCTTATATGGACAATGCTGAACAGCAAGCTCATGAGGTTTGGTGTATCCCAAATAGGCGACGTAAAGTCAAAAGTGACAGTCAGCGCACACATTTCGAAGTTAAGTATTTAGCGCGCCAAGAAACCTGCTGGCAGCTTACTATGAGCAAGCCTAAAGGTTATCGAACCAGATTTGATAATTGGGCAATCGGCAACCCATAAAGTATAAAATAATAGCCTAAGTAAAAATTAACACCAAAATAGATAAAGCTATAAGAAAATTAGCATACCATCCTAAAATACGATAATATAAAATAGCCTAAGCAAATAAAAATATTAAACAAAAAAAAGAGAAACCGCCCCAAAGAGCGGTCCAAAAAGTGTTCGTGCTTATATTACAAAAAAGGCTTAACCAATGTACTAGAGTCAGTATGAGCATCCAATACCGTTAAAAACGTATAAGCGCCAATAAACTTACGACTAATAAACATAAATTCTTTGGGCGGAAGATTAAACTCAAAAGATTGCATAGCGCGTGAGGCGTCATTTGAAAGGCGGGTATGTAATTTGCTATTTGCCCAAATATAGCGCTGCTGTTCATCCAAACAATCAGCAGGGATATCAGGGTTTAGAGCAGGGTCACTAAAAGGCTCTGTAGCAAGCAAAAATAATGAGGCAATATCAGAACGTACTTTATCACTCATCGTGTCGAAGAAATCATAACCTGTCATTGCGAGCATCATTGCCTGATGATCATGACGATATCCTGCTCTTAATAAGCCATGAGCGATCGTCAATAGATTATCATCAAACTGGCGAATAGCACCAAAATCTAACAATACCAGCTTGTCTATCTCATTTTCGTCCTCACTGACACGAACGAGATAGTTACCAAAGTTTGGATCCGTTTGCATCTCACCCCATACAAAAATCTCTTGTATCATGATTTCGATGGCAGCCTGACCGATAGCATTGCGGCTTTCATGAGGTAATAATCGCAGTGCTTCAGAAACCACGCTAATACCGGGTTCATAGGACATGCATAGCAAGCGTTTGGTTGAGTAAGTACGATTTATTTTTGGAACAATATAGCGCGGATCATCAAGTAGACGCTCATAGAAACGCTCAGTAGTGGCCGCTTCTGCTTCATAATCGACTTCATGATGGAGTAGGTCGCGTATTTCTTCAAACCAAGCATCGAGCGAACGTGTTTGAGGAACAATATTACTGACCTTTAATAAACGCTTGAATAAAGCAAGATCAGAATTAATAGCATCAGCCACACCCGGATATTGAATTTTCAATACCACCTGTTCGCCAGTTGCAAGTACTGTTGCGCGATGAACTTGGGCTAGGGATGCGGTACCAATAGGAATGGGGTCAACCTCAAGTTCATGCAATTTATTACCCAATAACTGGCGCAATGTCTGCTCAATTTTTGGCCATGCTAATGTCGCTGTATCGTCATTGAGCGTTTGTAAGGCTCGAGTAATCTCAGGTGGCAAGATATGCTCACCATAAATCGCCAGCATTTGACCAATCTTTACCACTGAACCTTTTAATTTGCCCAGCTCTTCTGCCAAGTAATTTGCCTGTTCTTCCATAAAAATCTGGTTACGTGCCGTACGTGCTTCTTTATTTAAGAACATACCGGACACGCTATTACCTGCCCAACGACGACCAATATTCAGCGAAGTTTTGGCAATCGACAGTCGACGCTCAAACCCTGAAGTTTTTAAGTTATCAATCGACTGCTTAGTGGGAGACTGTTTGTTGTCAAAAGGTCTAGAGGTATCATTTGCCATAAATATAATCATTCATCCGGTTGGTATTGATTTGTGGGTTTAATACCGACAATACAAGGGAGATGCGACACACTGGTACAAAATTGTACCATATAAAAGGAAGATGGATTGCCCCACCTTAGCTGACAGGTGCTTTGTAAATTACTTTGTAAATTACTTTGTAAATTAAGGTGTGATTATTAAGATAGCCGTTACTTGTCTAATCTACTATACATTATGCTTTGCTGTAGCTCACGCACCAATATGATGACCTTTATTCTAACATGTAGCACTGTGTGATTTTTAAATTGGTTAAAGTATATTAAAAGGGCTATATCAAAAAATTCGACCTAGCATCACACTAGGTCGAATCATCAGATAAAATCATTAGCATTTAAATATTAAGTGGAACCACGTTATTTATAGAATATTTTATAGCGTACTAAATATTAGGTATTCTCGCGAGCGATAGCATGATGTCCGATATCACGGCGATATTGTGCACCGTCAAAACTAATCGCAGCAGTGACTGCTAACGCTGCTTGCTGCGCTTCTGAAATAGTATCTGCTAGCGCAGTGACACACAATACGCGCCCGCCATCAGTAATGATTTCTTTTTTACTATGAGTGGTTACGTCAGGATTAATATTATCTGACTCGGCGTGACTAAAATTAGTGCCTGCATGGAACACTTTTACGGCATCAACACCTTGGTTATCAAGCGCTGGCAAACCAGAAATCACATTACCTTTGGAAGCGCTTTCAGGATAGCCTTTAGAAGCAACGACAATACCAAGAGCAGGGCGCACATCCCAATCGGCTTCACTAGGTAATGTACCTGCTAGCCCTTGAGTAACCAAATCTACCATCGATGACTTTAAACGCATTAAAATTGGCTGAGTTTCTGGATCACCAAAACGGCAGTTAAATTCAATTACAAACGGATCACCTGCCTTGTCAATCATCAGCCCAGCATATAAGAATCCAGTATAAGGATGACCCGCCGCTTGCATCGCATCAACGACTGGCTGAATGACTTGCGCCATTACTTTGTCATGCACGTCTTTTGTAACTACTGGGGCAGGAGAGTATGCGCCCATGCCACCCGTATTCGGTCCGGTATCACCTTCAAAAGCGCGCTTATGATCTTGGCTAGTCGCCATCGGTAAGATATTTTCACCATCTACCATACATATAAAGCTGGCTTCCTCGCCTTGTAAGAACTGCTCAATAACGACGCGGCTACCGGCATCACCAAATTTATTGTCGGCGAGCATATCGTCAATTGCTTCATAGGCCTGCTCAACAGTTTCGGCAACGATAACGCCTTTGCCAGCAGCTAAGCCATCAGCCTTGATAACAATCGGGGCGCCTTGTTCTGCCACATAGGCTTTTGCGCTTTCTACATCGGTAAAACCTTGATAGGCAGCCGTAGGAATATTGTTTTGTTCCATGAATTCTTTAGCAAAGGTTTTTGAGCCTTCTAATTGTGCACAATATGCAGTTGGGCCCCATGCCTTAATACCAGCTTCGCGGCAAGCATCGACAATACCAGTAACGAGTGGCGCTTCAGGACCAACAATAACCATATCAATATTATTGTTCTGGCAAAATTCGATGACTGCGCTATGCTCACTGGCACCTGACGCTGTTTTCAAGATAACGTTTTGGCACTTAGGTTCAAGCGCAGAACCGGCATTGCCAGGGGCGACATAAACGTTTTGCACTTTGTCATCTTTTGCACATTGCCATGCCAATGCGTGTTCGCGACCACCTGAACCAATCACCAAAATATTCATCATACGTCTAGCCCTTAGCATTAAAATTCATAATGAGTGAGTTAATAGCGAGTCAATAAAGTACTGTTAAACATAATGCCGTATTCTAACAAAAAAGTCGCAACGATTGCCATGAGTATCCACTTGCCTGCAATGATTAGGCGATATAAACGACAACTCGTCTCATTATCAAAGGTTATCGACATATCACTAATTCATGAAATGATTTTGTAAGCTTTAGCTATGTCCGCAGGTACGTTACACTCTAATAGGAAAGTATGAGTAAAATAACAAAGTAGGATTAACGCTCAATACTTTAATGCTGGGTACAAATTTAAGTACAATAATTTTAAGTACAATAATATTCATTTATCTTCATAACAGAAAGGATCTGTGTTATGCCAAACGCTTCGCATATGAACAAAACATGTGCCGATACAAATACTCTAAAAAATAAAATGGACACTGAATCATTGCTGCTCGAACGTTTCTTAGACTATATTCCCGCGGCGCATCAAGCGAGTTTTAGTGAGAAAGCAATGCATGAAGATGTTCATCGACTCGCCAGCTTAACCGACGAAAACCAAATGATTTGGCACTTATATAAATCAGCAGCAGATGCTCAGAACCAGCTACATCTAAAGCTATACGGCAATCAAGAGCCAACCACTTTATCTGACATATTACCAGTGCTTGAAAACTTTGGGGTGTCAGTCATCACCTCGCAAACCTACACCTTTGATTTAGCAGAGCAGCCAATTTGGATGCAAGAATATAAGCTGACCTTAGCGCATGTAGATGCGGTTGATATGCAGGTAGTACGCAGTCAATTTGAGGACAGCTTACAGGAAATTTGGGCAGGACGCGTTGAAGATGACAGTTTTAATGAGTTAGTGCTTACAACTAAGCTTGATACTTATGAAGTGGTGGTACTACGTGCGCTATCGCGTTATATGCACCAAGCGCGTGCAGGTTTTTCTATACGATATATCAAACAAACGATGATCAAAAATAGCGCTGTCAGTGTGCTATTGGCTGAATTATTCGATGCAAAAATGAATCCTCAATATGGGACTGCAAGCGATGAGGAACGTACTGAGAAAGTAGCAAAGACTCAAGAAAAAATTACTACCGCATTGGCAGCTATTGATAGCTTAGATGAAGATCTTATTTTACGTTGGTACTTGGATTTGATTAACGCCATGGTACGAACTAACTTTTATCAAACAGATAATGACGGTCAACGTAAAGACAGATTGTCCTTTAAATTCTTGGCAGCAAATATACCAAACTTGCCAAAACCTAAGCTGATGTTTGAAATATTTGTTTATTCACCGCGTGTTGAAGCGGTACATATGCGTGGTGGTAAGGTCGCTCGTGGCGGCTTGCGTTGGTCAGATCGGATTGAAGATTTCCGTACGGAAGTATTGGGATTGGTCAAAGCACAAATGGTCAAAAATGCAGTGATTGTCCCAGTAGGCTCAAAAGGCGGCTTTATCGTTAAGACCAAAACCATGGCGGATGGTCGTGAAGCCTTTCAAGCAGAAGGTATCGCCTGCTATCAAGCATTCCTACGCGGCATGCTCGATGTCACTGACAACATCGTCGATGGCAAAATTGTCCCGCCAGCCAATACGGTACGTCATGATGAAGATGATCCATATTTAGTAGTTGCTGCTGATAAAGGTACCGCAAGCTTTTCTGATATCGCCAACGCCTTATCAGCTGAATATAATTTTTGGCTAGATGATGCCTTTGCCTCAGGTGGCTCAGTTGGCTATGACCATAAAGCGATGGGTATTACGGCACGTGGTGGCTGGGAGTCGGTCAAGCGTCACTTCCGTATGCGTAACATGGACATTCAAGCACGTGATGACTTTACGGTCGTTGGTATCGGTGATATGAGTGGTGACGTATTCGGTAACGGGATGCTGCGCTCAACGCATACCAAGTTGGTTGCGGCATTTAACCATCTGCATATCTTTATCGATCCCAATCCTCATACAGCAGATTCTTATGTCGAACGCGAGCGTTTATTTAATCTGCCGCGCTCGACATGGGCTGACTATGAGCAGTCATTGATTAGCCAAGGTGGTGGTGTATTTGCGCGGACGGACAAAACTATTGCTATTAGTCCTGAGATGAAAGCACTGTTTGATATTAAAGAGGACAACCTTGCACCAACTGAGCTCATCAGCGCTTTACTACGAGCGCCCGTTGATTTGATTTGGAATGGTGGTATCGGTACTTATGTAAAAAGCGCTAACGAGACCCATGCAGATGTCGGTGACCGCGCCAATGATGCGGTACGGGTTAATGGTGGTGAGCTACGCACGGCAGTAGTCGGTGAGGGCGGTAACTTAGGCTTCACTCAGCAAGGGCGTATTGAATATGCGCAAACGGGTGGACGTATTTATACTGATGCCATCGATAACTCGGGCGGTGTAAACTGCTCAGACCATGAGGTGAATATCAAAATCTTACTCGGCAAAGTGATCGAGCAAGGTGATATGACGTTTGATGAGCGCAATGAGCTGTTAGAAAGTATGACCGACAGCGTGGCTGAGCTGGTACTGCGCCAAAACTATCTACAACCGCAAGCCATTGAACTCAGCCAAGTTCGTGCAGTGGCAAATCTAAGCGATCATCAACGCTTTATTCAGCTGTTAGAAAGCGAGCATCGTCTTGATCGTGCGATTGAATACTTGCCGTCAGACGAAGAAATTGCCAAACGTCAGAAAATGAATACTGGTTTGACCAATCCTGAGCTGGCTATCGTGATGGCTTATGGCAAAATGTGGGTTTATGACAACTTGTTATTGTCTGACTTACCAGATGTGCCGTACTTTGTTGATGAGCTACGTCAATATTTCCCAGATAATCTGGCATCAAACTTCTTTGATCAGATGACCGAGCACCGCTTGCACCGCGAAATTATCAGTACTTATCTGACCAATAACGTGGTCAACCGTTTAGGTATCGAGGCACTATTCCGTCTAACTGAAGAAACAGGTCAATCGCTGGCCACTATTGTTCGTGCCTATGTCATCGCACGTGATGCCTTTAATATCTCAATAGCGTGGGAGCTGCTTGAGTCACTTGATAATAAAGTCGATGCCAAGCTGTTACTCAATCTTGAGCTGCGTCTGCGTGATGCACTTGTGCACGGTGTCGTTTGGTTTATCAACGCCTTTGGGCAAGACTTGCAAGTTGCCGATATGATTCACCGTTTTAGAGGCAGTGTTGAGCAGTTAACCAAGTCAGGCGGATTTATCGAACAGCAGTTCGCAGGTTACTTACAAGATGATAAGAACCGTTTAAGCAAAGAGGGTCTGACAGATAGTGATGCAATACTATTCGCGATGCTGCCTTATCATGTCGACGCCCTCGATGCGGCACTGCTGTCTGAACAATATGAGCGCCCTGTTGATGAAGTGGCAACCTTGTACTTTGAAGCCTATAAAGTCTTGCAGCTCGATTGGATGATGGAGAATATCGCCACCTTACCGCAGCGAGATCACTGGGATCGCCGAGCACGGCACGCACTGATTAATGAAGTAACTCGCAATCTGCGTTTACTAATGGATGCGCTACTATCACAGTCTGACGCTAAGCAAGCATTTAATGACTGGAAATTGCGTCATACCAGCCAGCTTGAATCGGTAACGGCAGAGATGCAGAAGTTAGATGACCTTAATAGTCTTAATAACAACAATGAGGACAGCGTCATCAGCTTATCAGCATTATCAGTTCTGATGAGTGAGTTAAGCGGTTTAGTGACTAAGTAGCTAAAGATAGTAGCTAAAGATAAAGAAAACAAGTAGCCTAATAATAAGCAGCCTAATAAATAGTTACTCACTTATCCTGTAGAAAAAAAGCCACCGTTATCAATTAACGGTGGCTTTTTAATGGCTAATATAGTTGATCTAATTTTAAAAGAATACAGTGCTACTGGTACTAATTATTCGCAGCCTCTGTCAGCGTAGGCACAGCAAGCAAGAAAAATTGAGACCAGTAGTACGTTATAATGTTTGTATTTTTTTATCTAGGACTGACTATAATTAGCACACGATAATAAAAGGCTTAATCTAATTTAATAAACGTCTCTAAAGGCACCATTTTTCCATTCTTTTGTAGACATATCTTATCAGCATCATCGCGATAACTCTCGAATTGTGGTTTTAATACGACATCGCCCTGATCATTAATCAGACCAACCTTGCCAGCCTGTTTAAAGGTATAAAGCTGATGATATAAAAGCTTTCTGATAGGCGCATCAGAAGAGAGCAGTCGCTTACCATTGCTATCGATGATTTGGGCGCTAACAATATCCTCTTGAATATCTTCGCTCATACCGCTAGCGGTGCTGCCAGCAACTAAAGTGCTGCGCAAAAATAATAGCGGGCTCACGTTATTATTAAACGACTCTATATGCTGATTGGCAGAAAATGGAATGATGACGTCATTATTTTGGTCAATAAGCGCTGTCTGATTTTGCAAACTTACTTGTAGATATAAAGGCTGTCCGGTACAAGCATTTAATGGCTTTATGACCACGTACTGCGGATGAATTGCCCAATAACCTCTATCATCTAATAGTCCTGTTAGACTTTTACGATTCGACGCTGAATTGTCAGTATTGTCGGTTACTAAAAAATAATCTTGGTCATAATCAGCATCGTAATGCGCATGCTCGATATGAGCATCTGCTAACGGGTAAATCCACTCACCATGGCGATTAAGAATCCCTTTTTTGGTATTGCTCTCTGATGACTTAACGCTGACAATAAAGCTGGTGCCAATATCAGGCTCGGTTTGAATGTCGTCATACTTAAAAGGTACAATGATCTTGCCAGCTGCATTTACGACACCATATTTGTCGTTTTGCTGAGTTAATAAATACTTATTCATCAGGATATAGCCGTCATTCAATCCATCTAGAATGACTTTGCCATTCAAATCTTCTAGCTGCTGCGTACCATCTGCTAATTCGATTAACTTGCCAGCAAACTCTCTATTATCGTCGATACGCTCAAAATAACTATTCGGTAAATAGCCGGCGCAGCTAATCGTTGCATAAGCAGAGCTGATAGTACCAAGAGATAAAACAGCTAACAGTGCAAAGCTGGCAGGACTAGTAGCTGTTTTTCCAATATCTCGTTTAGTAAAGTCTCGTTTAATATAAAAGCGGTTGGTTTTGTTAATCATGGCCATAGCCTCTTATCTATAGCCTCTTATCTTATGTTTTTATTAGCCGTTTTACCTGATGCGATTCTAAATCACTAGGCTTTTTCACTGATAACCTGACGACACCCTTGACCACTGATTTTACTAAAACCTCCAGAGAGTTTTTCAACTTTGATTTGGGTTAGGATACGTTCCTTTAATGCCTGCACATGGGAGATGATGCCAATCAATTTACCTTCTTGCTGTAAGCTGGTTAAGGTATCGAGCGCAATATCAAGTGACTCTTCATCAAGCGTACCAAAACCTTCATCTAAGAATAGTGAATCGACGCGAATATTATGACTGGCCATTTGCGACAATCCAAGAGCCAGTGCCAAGCTGATTATAAAACCTTCACCGCCGGATAGGTTTTTGGTGCTACGGATATCACCGCCTTGATAGTTATCAATGACATTGAGCTCAAGTGGATTGCTGTCATCGTGTATGAGCAAGTAGCGGTCACTCATCTTTTGTAATTGATCATTGGCATGATTAATCATCACTTCAAAGGTTAATCCTTGAGCAAAGGTGCGATACTTTTTGCCATCCGCTGAGCCAATGAGTGTATGCAGTTGCTGCCAGACTTGTAGCTTTTGTTTTTGCTCATTGATAGCAATAAGCTGTGTCTCTTGTTGCCCTTTTTGGCTGGCATTGTCTTTGAGCTTTTGATCAATCGCACCAATCTGCTGACTGAGCTGATCAATATCGTTTTGTATTTTTTGATAGTCGCCCGCTAGTGACTCTCTGCTTTGTTCGGTTATGGGTAAAACAATCATAGGTGTCGCAAGTTTTTGCGCTAATGCTTGCTGGGTGTTATCCAATTGCGATTTAACGTGTTGTAGCGCATTATCAATCGCTAGTTTACGTATAGACAGCGACTCACGCGCTTCTTTTGGCAGGCTTGCATTGATGAAAGCCGCTTCATCTGTAAACTGTGACTCTGCTAGTAAGTGAGTAAACTTAGTTTGCTGCATATCTAACGTCGTCGTAGCAGATTGCCATTCTGTCGCTAGCTGCTGTTGTCTAACCTGCAATTGTTCTAACGCTTGCTGAGCATTATCTAGCTGTCTTTGTATATTTGCTTGCTTAACTCTTGCTTCATCAACGGCGCGGCGTAAGTGTGTTTCTTCATAATCTGGGTTCTTATCTTCAAACCGCTCTTTTCTGTCTAGTTTTAACTTCTCAATCAAGCTGGTTTTATCGGTAATTAAGCGGACTAAGTCTTTAAGTGCGGTTTCATCATTAGTAAGCTGTGCCTGTTTGGTCTCTATCTGCGCGGTCAAACTACTCAAGGTATTAATTAGCTGGTGCTGGCTACTGCTTTGCTCATTGTAGTGTTGTTTTAACTGCTTTAAGACACGGCTTTGGGCACGCAATCTTTCAATATGACAATCATAGTCGCCGCTGTCGAGTATTTTTTGCTCATTGATACGGTTAGACAGTTGCTCAAGTGCGGATTGAATACCTGTGCCTTTGAGCGCGATACTGACATGATTTTTGTATTTATCTACTGGATACTTACTTACCAAAGCTGCAATGGCCGTCATCATGGGTGTGAGTTCGGAGAAGTTAGCCGTGATTTTATCTTCAATACTCTCAATTTTTTGAGCAGTAAGCTTGATGTCAGTTGTCAGGCTACTTATATCGCTAATAAGCGCTTGCTGCTGTTTTTCCTCATGCTCTATGACGGTACTGAGTGTCGATATAGTGTTGCTAAGGTCATCATACTGAGTGAGTATTATTTTAAGAGATTGTTTTTGTTCGAACAGATTTCGTTTGGCGCTGTCCAACAAAGATGAGGTTGAGTCAATATCAAGGCTATCTTCAATAATCTGTGTCAGCGGATGGATAGTTGCTACAACCGATTCAGAATAATCATTTTTAGCATCAAACAGTGAGGATAGATAAGCCTGAATATCACTATATAAAGCTTTAGATTGCTGCTGTAGGGTTATCAATAGTGCTTGTTGGTTATTAAGCGTCTCTTTCTTTGTTGCATAATCGATATGATGTTTCGATAAAGTGTACTCGAGAGTTTCAATTAACGTTGCAAGCTCAGATATCTGCTGCTGGGTTTTTTGCGTCTGCGTCTGAGAGAGCTGGTTTTTATCATCACTATTACTTTCTAATAGTGGATGATTGTTACCATAAGGATGTTCATGCGCACCGCACAGCGGGCAGGGTATGCCATCCTCTAGCTCTACTATGTAATCTTCAAGCTTAGCCACTTTTTGTAGTAACGTTAGGTGTTCCTGCCTGTCTTGTCTTTTAAGCTTGGTATTTTGAATATCTGATTTATGATTAGCAATCAAACTTTCTAAGGTGACTAGTTCTTGATTCAGAGTTGGTAGTGATAGGTTAATATTTTTAATTTGACTGGCAAGCTCAGACAGCTGCCGTAACTTAAAGCTGGCTTGCTCGATTTGAGTGTTAATTTTATCGATTTGCTCTTGCTCGCTGCGCATACTAGCAATGGACTGATGTTCAATGAGTGTTGTTTGCTGCTGTTGTAGACTGGCAATCTGTTCGCGTTGCTGCTGCACTTGTGCTTTATCTAAGGTTTGTCGCGCCGTTAATTTATCAAATTCAGCTTGTAATCGTCTCGCCTGATTATCATGAGTCAGCTTATCAGTGGCTAAATTTGTATTATCCTGTAGCAGTGCCTTTAATCGGCTACAGCTATTATCAAAGGTTGCCATATCTGTATCTAGGTCAGTCAGCTCTTGGTAATTGCTAAAATAACTTTCTATACTTGTAAGCTGATCGTTAATTTGTTGTTCCGTTTGTGCGTGGTTCTCTATTTCTTGATTTAATTTATGGGTGCTGCTTACTAATATGTCCTTTCGCTGGCTGTCGTCTGCTAGAGACTGTAATTGCTGTTTTATATCTACATCTAACTCGCGTGTTTTTGCAATGAGGGGTAAGGAAGTTTGAAGGTTATCCGTGGCTTGTTTTTCAAAGGTATTGATATCCTTTAGATTAGTTGATACTTGCTCAAGCGTTTCTTGCTGTGTGGGAATATTATTCAGCAAATCTTGCTGCTCAATATCTAGCCGCTTGACCATATCTCGACTATAGCTCAGCTCGCGAAACTCACTGTCGATTTCCAAGGCTTTACTCGCGATATTTAAACGTTGGGCCTCTGGAATAAAGGCTTGCTGTACCTGCTGCGCTGATGCAAATTCGGCCTGATGGGCTGAGAGGTTTTGTTGTAATTGCTGAACACTGTCCAACCATTGTAGCTGCTCGCTCAGTGTTTTAAAGATTTGCCGTTGCTTGCTTTGCTGTTGATTAAGGTCTTTTAGCTCTGCTGCTAGCAGTTCTTCATCATCAAGGCTTAATAAAAATAAACTATTAACGCCTGCCTGTAACTTGCCAAGCACTTCTTCCTCAAAGCGTTTTTTTTCATGGACATTTAGTGAGATTTTGGCATAAATAGCAGTGCCTGTTATTTTTTCTAAAATTGCTGCTCTATCGCCAATATCAGAATTTAAAAAGGCGGCAAAACTGCCCTGTGCCAGCATAATAGAGCGGGTGAATTGATTAAAATCCATGCCTATCAAGTCTTGGATATAGACGGAAGTTTTAGATTTTTTCTCTTCTAAAATATTGCCCGTTTCGACGTCACTGATTTCATGCTTAATCGGTAATAAATTACCCTTGGATTTTTTGTGGGCACGATGTTGGTACCATGAGCATCGATAGCGCTTGGTATCAATTTCGATGATAACTTCTGCTGAGCATTCACCTGTACCTTGGGTCATTATCTCATTGGTAGAGCCAGTAATATCGCCCAATCTCGGCGTTTGGCTATATAGCGCCAAACAAATCGCATCTAATATGGTGGTCTTGCCAGCGCCCGTTTGCCCAGTAATGGCAAAAATACCTTCATTCAGAAAAGCGGAATCATTAAAATCAATGTGCCATTCGCCTTTTAAGGAGTTGAGGTTTTTTAGTCTTAGTTCAATTAGGCGCATGGCATGGTCTTATTTTTATTAGGGTTAATAATAACGAAACTAACTATAGGAGTAATGATGAAGGTATTGAGTAGCTAGCAGTTATTATTTTCAGTTTCTATATTTAATGGCTATTATTCTGCTCGAGTATCTTCATGACGCAGGTTGTAAACGATTTGCTCATAAGCATCACGTAAGGTTGATTTTTGCTCATCAGGAACGTTATAAGTGATTAAACAACGCTCAAACACCTCTTGCTCATTTAAATCCTGTAGCGTCTCAGAGGTCTGCTGTTGATTTAAAACTTTGTTATAGATGCGCGTGTTTTTAATTTTCAACACCTCACAAGGTAAGCCTTCTACCATCGCTTGAATATGCTCACGTAATTCACTGACGATATCCTCACCCGTATAAATAATTTCCAGCCAGACAGATTCTGTATCAGCCAGTGAGTGAATGGTTTTATTAATAGTCTGGTGGATAGTGTCTAAATCACCTGAGATTTGCGCTAATCTTTGAAATTTTGGGATAGGTAGCGAGATTACCTGCATCTGACGTACCACGTCATGATGCAATAGCTTGGATGTTAATTTAGATGGTGTTAAGTTAGATGCTGAATGAGAAGTAGCTAGAGCAATAGACGTTTGATTCATTTCTTGGTCATGGTTTTCGATAGCGTTTTCTTTAGTATGAATCTTTACTTTTTTATCGCTTTCCTCACTTTCATAGCTTTTTACCGACTCTTCAAAGCCAAACAAATCGTCCATAAAGGTAGTAGTTTGACTTGCTACTTTTTTATTGATCTTTTCTACTGATTTTTCAAAAGTGTCATCAGTTGTAGTCTGAATTTGTAGGGCAGTAGAATCAGGAATGGTTTTAGATACTACCTCTTTATTTTTAAACTTATCTGCTGCTGCGCCAAACTGTATAAGCAACACTTGTTTTTGTTGTCTGGCTTCGCCAAAACCCATGGCAATCGGTGAGCCTGAGTAGCGAATGCTCTCACGACCACCAACGCGCTGCGGTACATGCAAATGTCCAAGCGCCACATAGTCAAAGCAGTCATCGAACATATCGGCAGAGACCTTGCCGAGCGAGCCCACATAAAGCTCACGCACACCATCATCGTCGGTGGTAGTGCCACCAGCAGCGAACAGATGTCCTGTGGCAATGATAGGAATATGACGCTTATGCGCCTTGGCTAGTTCAGCTTGCTTGGTTTTGGCAATGTCTGCGACATTATCATAGTGCGCACAGATACCAGCGATGACATTGGCGTCTTTAGTTTGACCGGATTCGCCAACACTACTGCTACGCACATCGCGGTCACGTAAATAAGGGACGGCAGCGATAATACAATGTGGATTACCGTCTGTATCATCTAACACCATCACTTCATCATTCAAATCCTCGCAAGCGGTACCAATAACATGGACGTTTAAAAATTTAAGTATATTACTTGGGGCATCCAAAAATGTTGGTGAATCATGGTTGCCAGCGACGATGATGACATGTTGACAGCATGACTTTGAAACCGTACCTAAAAACTCATAATACAGCGCTTGGGCCTTATTACTTGGAGTCATAGTATCGAAGATATCACCCGCCACAATTAATACATCGACTTGCTGCGCGCTAATGGTGTCTTGTAGCCAACTTAAAAACGCTTCAAATTCCTCATAGCGCATGCGCCCATATAACCTGCGCCCTAAATGCCAGTCGGAAGTATGGAGTATGGTTAGAGGTGTAACAGCAGATACAGGCATAATTAAACTTAATGATGAATAAAAGACAATGATTATTCTAGCAAGAAATAGTGGGGTTTGCTCTGGTTATAAAAGGATAAAAAGAGTGTGACTCGTTGTATTAATTAATAGTGCATTAATAATTTATAGAAATAAAAAAGGGTGTGTTATGTCGTTTATAAAACTATGCATATTGGCTTGTATTACTATGTCCTCTTTGTCGGCTTGTGCTAGTTACGAGCAAGCTGAAATAGGCAACAAAAGCGTCAGTCAAATTAAAGACAGTGACTCGTTTATTAGCTCAATCACGCCAAGCAATGCTGACGTACTTATTGGTCAAGTGACTGGTATCATTGAACAAGACAGGATGCAGCAAAAAGTCACTCTGGTCACTAAGAGTGGGCACTCTTATACAGCGTCTATTAGTAAATCCAATTTCGGTCAGCAGAATGCTTATCAAATGCAAGAACTGGCAGTCGGTGATTACATCGAAGTGACGGGAGAGCAATCGCATAGAGAGGATCAAAGCCTAATTACTGTACGTACCATGCCTTATGTTTTACGTAAAATCATAGTCGCTGATCATCAAGAGAACTGTGTCGGTGTCACGCCACAACTATGTTTGCTCACTAAGACTGCTGAAATGAACGCTAGTAAGTCTGATTGGACGTATCGATATAGTGGTATAGAGGGCTTTGATTATGAGCCTAGTTATGAATACACTTTACTCATTAAGAATACAACAATCGCCAATCCACCTGCCGATGCATCGTCCATTCATAGTAAGCTTATAAAGATAATTGAGAAGAGAAGGACTACAGCATAAGGATTAAAAAAACTTCTTTAAAAAGATCTAGCGGTCTATTATTAGTAGTTCCGAAAATAAAGTCTGTTTTAAGTAGTCTGTTAATAAGTTTGGAGGGTGAAATAGCTGGTTCCGCTAGGGTATACCTTAATTAAAACCTCTTATCAGTTTCACTAAGTTATTTGATTATTACACTTTGATATTGCCATTGTTGCCCATGATAAACAAAAAAAGCTACGATGCTCCATCTTATTTTTGAGTATCGAAAGCTCAGCCTAACCTATGTGCTAATTTATATTTAAAAACAATAGTATTTAATCTTATTTATTGCAAACTAACTTAATCAGGGTCTATGACCCAATTCTTTTTGAAATTCAAGCCAAGGTTCAAGTTGTCCTTCAACGATACCTTCATAAGTTTCCCAATCATTTTTTAGAAAATCATAAAGTATAGGATGCATCCTATCATTTAGACCTGCTGATAAATCAACAGTTGTTAAGCTTATGTAATTGTCTGCTAACATCTCTATGTTATAGACCTCACTTTCCCTATACGCTATTAAGCCTTGGTAAGTACTACAGCTTGCTAAATAATAAGTTTCAACTTTACTCTCACTATAGTTTTTACCTTCATAAACACTATATATGTATATGAAGTCACTATCATTCTTACTCAATGCTCTAATTATAATTTCAAATTCCACCCATCTGTTAAATTTAGCTATGCTTTAAATTTTTTAGTCATTAAGTTCATATCTAGAAATAGGAGTTCGATGCCTGTATAGCGCATCGATCACGAACAGAATATATATGATAAGTACACCATGAAGTACACTTTGACTACCTCAACAAGTTGAAACGTTGATACCATTAGCCCACAGCCTAGGATTCAAGTCCTCACTAGGGTACCGAACCAGTGAAAGCACCTGATTGGTTCCTCATAGGTATACCTGTAACAAACTATTGTTATTATGTCGATGTCGTAGAGGTCTTTAAGGCTATCGACAATCTCGGTAGTAGTTTGACCTTAATAGCACTTAGCCAATTATTAATTGCTCCAGGCTATCACTCTCTTTTTGCTCGGCAAGATTAGCCACCATTGATAATGCATGTGCTTGCTGCCTAGATGAGTTTTCAGTTAGTTGATCTTTTGGCGTAGCAGCGGTACCGCCACGTAGCCAATTATCTTCAGTGTTAACTAGACTTTGCACATTATACCAAGCCAAATCGTGATGTAGCGCCACGACATCGCCCATGATTAGCAAAGCTGGCGTGGGAAGCTGGTTTTGTTCTTGCAATTCAACGATGGTCTCAAGCGTACCTGTTAATACTTGCTGATTGGGCATACTGGCATTGGAGACGATTGCAATTGGAGTATTGCTACTACGCCCAGCGTCAATCAAACCTTCCGTCAAGCGTGGTAGAGAGTGCAGACCCATATAAAAAACTACGGTCTCGTCAGTATTCAAAAAGCTCTTAAAGTTGCTGTTGGGCGCGCCAGCCTTTAAGAACCCAGTAACGAAGCGTACCGATTGTGAATGGTCACGATGGGTCAGCGGAATACCGGCATAGCTAGCAGCAGCATTGGCAGCGGTAATACCCGGAACAACTTGATAAGGGACGTTATGCGCCCTCAGACTTTCGATCTCTTCACCGCCGCGACCAAAAATAAATGGATCGCCACCTTTTAGGCGCACCACACGTCTACCTTCTTTTGCGCTATTGACCAATAATTCATTAATGCCTAATTGCGCTACGGCATGATTGCTGCGTTTTTTTCCAACGAATACCTTATCGGCATCGCGGCGGCATAAGTCCAGCACTTGCGGCGATACTAAAGCATCATAATAGACGATATCTGCTTGTTGCATGAGTCTTAGGGCTTTAAAGGTTAATAACTCTGGATCACCAGGACCTGCACCAACGATATAGACTTCGCCCACAGGCTGAGTAGACGTGGCGACTATATTGCCATGACTGTTATCGGTAAGAGAGTCACCTGTAAGTACAGGCGCGGTTGTTGATGCGGCTTGCACGTTTGATACGTCAGAGTGCTGGCTGGTAGAGTTGTTCTTGACAATTTGCGCAGCGGTACTGTCTAAGTCTGTTTGTAATTGCGCCGCTGCTTGGGTTTCATTGCCCGCAAACATCAACTCGCTGACTTGACCTTCAAAGGCGCGTTCCCAAAACTGCCGACGTCCGGTAAGCGTTGGAATTTTGGCTTTTACCTCACCACGAAACTCGCCAGCAAGCTTGGCCAATTTACCGTAGCCTTGCGGAATCAAGGTCTCAAGGCGTGCCCGTAATAAACGCGCCAGCACCGGTGCTTTACCATTTGACGAGATGCCAATCACAATCGGATTGCGATCAACGATGGCAGGGAAGATAAAATCGCATAAATTTGGCGTATCAACCACGTTGACAGGGATATTTAATGTAGTCGCATCAGCATGTATTTGATGGTTGAGCACCTCATCGTCAGTACCGGCAATAATAACGCGCGAGTCTGTCATATATTTTTTATTATAATGCTCATAAATCAGCTCGTGCTTGCTATCACTTAGCAAGGCTTGTATCTCGTGGCTAATGCTTGGCGCAAGAATAGTGATACACGCGCCAGCACGACTAAGCAAATCCGCTTTACGTAGCGCCACATCGCCGCCGCCTACGATAAGTACTTTACGACCTTCTAACTTAAAAAATAGTGGAAAGGTATTCATAGTATGACCAGTCATTCAATTTAATGTATACCGCTATTATGAGTTATCAAGCACGGCGGCTCACGTAGCGAATTGGCATTAGCATATTCGTTTTTGACATGATAAGGATGATTTTTGAAGGGAAGTGGAATAGCGATATGATATAAGGAACTGAAAAAGCCACAGGCTAACCTCAACGCCTATGGCTGTAATTTACATTAAGCATTCACGATAATAATATTTAACTGGTGACCAAAAAACTATTCAAACTCACTCAGCATTTTAGTAATGCGTGCATCTTTCTGTTGCCAGATATCCTCTAACCAATCAAACATCATTTTTTTGGTGGCTTCATCACGGTCATAACCGCCGTCCATGACGGCAGCAAACAAATCGTCTGGTATTTTTAAACGAGTCACATCTACGCCTAGACGACGAATATTACCTTTCCATAAATCATCATAATCAGGCGCACCGTCTGGGTATACGATAGTGATGTCTAAAATGGAATCTAGCTCATTGCCTAACGCATTAAGTGCGAGCGACAAACCACCAGCCCGCGGTTTTAATAAATGCTCATAAGGTGAGCCTTGTTTATCGTGTTTTTCTGGAGTAAAGCGCGTTCCTTCTAGATAGTTAAGCAGGGCAAAGGGTTTGTTTTTTAATTGACGACAGGCACGCTTAGCCTCAAGTAAATTTTGCTTTTTAAGCTCCGGATTCTTTGCCATCTCTTTAGGAGAAAAGCGCTTCATCATCGGAAAATCTAAGAAATAAAAGGCTTGACCAATGACCGGAATATAAATCAGGTTAAACTTCGTAAAAAACCGTGTTAAAGGCAAAGTGTCTTGGCTGATATATTGCACAATACTCGTATCAACCCACGACTGATGGTTGCTGACTAAGAGATATTGCTTATCTTCGCTTAGATCGTCGGGTAGGTTAATACGCCAGTCTTTATGAGGTAGCGCGTGGTCGATAACGGCATTATTACTATTAATCCAATACTTAGTAATCGCAATTAAGGCATCATCGGTCATTTTTGATTGGGTCAATACTTTCGCCGCGCCCATAGTCCAGACCGGTAGACCAACCAACGCACTATTAGCAGTAAGGACGCTAACTCCCGTGAGAAAAGAAGCCGCTTTGCCTACGACTGGCAGCTTATCGTGGAGTTTTTCATAGAATGAATCAATTTTTTTTATAAAAGCCATAACAAATATCCATATTGATGAGTGCGAATGCTGTGATGTTATTGGATAGGTCACTACGTCCGTGATTTATTTTTGCAGGTTGGACTTAGTGATGAGCAGTCCTTCATGACAAAACATAGAATAACTCAATGTTAGACAATAAGACGTTAAAGAAACGTTACTTGTTTAAATTAAACAATTGTATATTTAGCAATCTTAAAATGGCTATTTTTTGCTAAACTTCGTTAAGAGTATTGTCAATATATGTATATGTTCTGAAAATAGGACAACATTCGGTTAATTATTTCAAAATACTATTTAGGTTTAAGTGATGACTAAAGTTAAAGTATATATCAAGGTAAAAATCAAATTTTACCTTAGTGTTTTACTACTTGCAGGCACTATAAGTGCTCAGGCAGTATCAGAGGCACCAAGAGAGCTGTGCAAATTTGACGAAGGTTACGAGCTATAGTCAATCCCACTTAAAAGTGTTATAAACTAATTATCAAATCTAATTGTTATTATAAAGACCATGACTTACTCACTACATTTTCGTAGACAAGTTCTCAAAAGTATAGATGACGGCATGACC
>NZ_JBAQQF010000085.1:0-64960 GCF_049295055.1 Psychrobacter sp.
ATTCCAACCAAGCGTGATCAAGCGTAAACGTACTCACGGTTTCCGTGCTCGTATGGCAACTAAAAAAGGCCGTCAGGTCTTAGCTCGTCGCCGCGCTAAAGGACGTCATCGTCTTACTGTATAATCAGTAAATTACGACGAACATGGCTTGTTGTGTTTCTATTATTTATAGATTGCGATAGTCAATCATCACAACTGACACTCAGCCATATATTAAAAGCGCCCATATCGGCGCTTTTTTTGTTTCTGCGTTTTATTGTCATTTCTAATCCTGCTATAGTCAGTCCTAAGTAAAACAAATACAAATATTATAACGTGCTACTGGTATCAATTTTTCTTGCTTGCTGTGCTTATGCAGACAGAGGCTGCGAATAATTAATCCAAGTAGCACTGTATTATTTTAAAAATGGATCTACTATATTAGCTCTCATACTAGGTTGTACTATGTCCAATACTATTTCAGCTATACCTACCTACTGTTTCACTAAAGAGCAGCGCTTGCTTACTCCTGCAGCCTTCCGTGAGGTCTTTGATGCTCCTGAACGTAAACTTCACCAGAGTCATTTAATGGCCTTTGTGAGTACCAATACTCATGCTCAACCACGAGTCGGCATGGCAATTACAAAACGTAAGGTACCGACTGCCGTTGCGCGAAATTTGATCAAACGTCAAATACGTGAGCAGTTTCGAGTAAAGGCTATTGATTTAGAAAATAAAGATATTGTATTTATAATTAAAAAATCTATTAAAGGTATTGATAAAAAAGAATTAAAGAATGAAATAAATGCAATACTTAAGAAAATAGAAAAAAAATAAAATGAAAATTTTAATAGAATATATAAATAAAATTTTATACAAATTAATATTTTATTTTATTGTATTTTATCAAAAAATAATAAGTCCTATATTACCTGCTCGTTGTCGATATTACCCAACTTGTTCAAATTATGGTAAGCAAGCTTTAGCTTGGTATGGTGTTTGGGTAGGTAGTTGGCTTTTATTAAAACGTATTGGCAGCTGTCACCCTTTGGGCGGACATGGCATTGATTTTGTACCGCTACCTCTAGCCTCTTATCATTATCAACACGTATCTTGTGTTATATCAGCTCATATCCAAGCTCAGGGTTTATATGTATATCGAGATCATAAGAGCTATGTTTCTCGCCTAAATCATATGATGAAATTGACATAAGATCTCATATGGCATGAGGGTTTAAGGATATCTATCGAGTTACCCACAAGTTATCCACACTGTTGGTATCATTTAGAGTCGTTTTTTAGTAAAATGATGAACATTTTATGTGATTGACTGCTGACATTACCGCTAACTATATAGGTTGATGCCGTGTGGTGGTCATAACACATGCCCTAGTTTTTTATTCCCTAATTTTTTAATCTAGGAAAGGTTTATGCAAAAGATATTTCGGGTGATGATCATCATTGCGATGTTAATCACCGCTTATCTGCTGATTTTGGCATGGCGTGATGATTATGCAGATGCCCCAGCTGTAGACACGGTGCCAGAAACTGCAACTTCAGTAGGAGCTGACATTCCTTCTACTAGCGGTGCAGCAGGTGATATTCCGGTACAGACACTACCTGTCGATAAGGGTACAGTTGATAATGGTACTGTGACAGCCACACCGGCGGCAAACGCAGGACTAATCACAGTCACTACTGATCGCTATGACATCAAAATCAACCCAGAAGGCGGTGACATCGTTTATGCTGCGCTAAAGCAGTATGATGCGACGCTCGATAGCGATAAGCCTTTTGTATTGTTAGAAAATAATAGTAATCGCGTCTATGTCGCTCAGTCTGGTCTGATTGGTAAAAACGGTATCGATACAGCAGAAGGTCGCGCCAAATACAGCCATACTGCTAATAACTATGTGATGGAAAAAGGTCAGCAAACGTTATCAGTACCGCTAACTTATAAAAAAGATGGCGTGACAGTTACCAAGACCTTTACCTTTACTCAAGACAAATACCCTATTGATATCAGTTATCAGATTCAGAATGCCTCTGCAACAGCATGGCAAGGTCAGATGTTCGCACAATTAAAACGTGATGACAGTAAAGACCCTGGTATGTCTGATAAAGGGGCGCTGAGCATGGCGACTTATTTGGGCGGCGCTTGGGGTACACCTGATGATCCTTATAACAAGTTAAAGTTTGGTAAATTTAACGATGGCGAGTTGATTACCACTAGCGACAAAGGTTGGGTTGGCATCGTGCAGCATTACTTTGTATCTGCATGGACGCCTGAAAATTTTACCGGTAAATTCTTTAGCCGTGAAACGGGTGATGATTATTTCATTGGTTTTAATAGTCAACCTGTCAATGTAGGTCCAAATAAGCAAGTTACTTTAAATGCAACCTTGTATGCAGGTCCAAAGGTACAGTCTGAGCTTAAAGATGTGGCGGTAGGGCTGAATCAGACCGTTGATTATGGATTGTTATGGCCAATATCGAAGATACTATTTGCTATCTTGGATGGTATTCACAAGGTTATCGGTAACTGGGGTTGGTCAATCATTCTATTGACTATCTTGGTTAAATTCGCCTTGATGTGGTTCTCTAATAAGAGTTATTACTCAATGGCGAAGATGCGTGCGATTGCACCGCGTTTAGCAGCGTTAAAAGAAGAGCACGGCGACGATCGCATGAAGATGTCGCAAGAAATGATGGGTATCTATAAAGAAGAAAAAGTCAATCCAATGGCTGGGTGTTTGCCAATCTTGATGCAGATGCCTATCTTCTTAGCGTTATATTGGGTGCTGGTTGAAAGTGTTGAGCTGCGTCATGCGCCATGGATCTTATGGATTCAGGATTTATCAGCGATGGATCCGTGGTTCATTCTGCCGCTATTGATGGGTGCGTCGATGTTTATACAGCAGCAGCTTAATCCGCAGCCAGCTGATCCGATGCAAGCGAAAGTCATGAAGTTCTTACCAATTATCTTCACCGCTTTCATGCTGTTCTTCCCAGCAGGTTTGGTACTATACTGGACAGTGAATAACTTATTCAGCATGACACATCAGTATATTGTTAATAAAAAAGTCGAAGAAGAGCAAAAACTTCGCACCGTTAAAGTACTGGATTAAGCAGTAAATAAGCTTACTTATTATAAGAAACCATCGCTACGGCGGTGGTTTTTTTATACGCAAAGCACTATGGTTTGTTTGTTGGAATGAAAGATCAATGCTGCAAAAAAATATCCCAACAGTGCTCTCTCGTTTTTGAAGTGCTTTAACGATAGCAATGTATGACTATTTAAAGTTTGCTTTGTCAGTGTGCGCCAAGCCGTCTATAATGGAGCTTTTAGTTATCGAGAGTGATTGTGGATTCCCAAGAGATGGCGTTAGTCGCCCCTGATACATCTAAAAATTCTGATTTGGCCAGCCTACCCACAATTGCTGCAATTGCAACACCACTTGGGCGTGGCGGCGTCGGCGTTATTCGTTTGTCTGGCACACGTGCGTATGATATCGCCTGTGAGCTTACTGGTAAGTCTGTTTTTAAGCCACGTATGGCGAGTTTTTGTCGTTTTTATCAGGCTGATAGTACGGTTATTGATGAAGGTCTGGTGCTGTACTTTAAAGGACCACACTCATTCACTGGTGAAGATGTCGTTGAGCTGCAAGGGCATGGTGGTATAATTTTACAAAACCAGCTCTTAGCGCGGGTGTTTGAGCTAGGTGCAAAACAAGCAAACGCTGGAGAGTTCTCCTATCGTGCTTTCGATAATGATAAGTTGGATCTTGTGCAGGCTGAAGCCATCGCTGATGCTATTGATGCAACCAGTGCTGCCGCTGCCAGTAGTGCTATACGTTCGCTCAGTGGTGAATTTTCAAAAAAGATTAATCAATTACTTGAGCAATTGATCCATCTGCGACTGCATGTTGAAGCAGCGATTGATTTTCCCGATGAAGAAGATGTTGATTTTTTATCCGATGGGGTCATACAAGATAAGCTTGAGCAAACACAAGAAAAAATACAGCACGTATTGGCGACGGCAAAGCAAGGGCAACTATTACGTGACGGTATTCATGTGGTATTAGCAGGTAGGCCAAATGCCGGTAAATCAAGCTTACTTAATCGTTTGGCAGGTCAAGAGCGTGCTATTGTCACTGAGGTGGCAGGTACGACGCGCGATACCTTACATGAAACTGTGGTGCTCAATGGCTTGACGCTCCATTTAACGGATACGGCAGGCTTGCGTGATACAGAAGATACGGTAGAACGTATCGGTATTGAGCGTGCACGTACAGCGATTACTCAAGCTGATATATTGCTCTTAGTTTATGATGTCACCCGTGACCTGGAAGAAGAGAGCACGCCATTGCAGTTGGCTGAGCAGCTGTTCGGGGAGTTACCAGAAGCCAAGCGCTTATTAATCATTGCCAATAAAAGCGATTTACTAAGTGGTTTATTAATAAGTAATGACAGCAGTAAAGAAACAACTTCTGCTTCTGCATTAGAAATTACTAGTCGTGGTTATGAACAAGTTAATGTTTCATGTGAAACAGGTGCTGGTATTGATGACTTAGTCGAAACTTTGTGTGCTAAAGTAGGTTTTCATCCACCAGAAAATAGCTTAATTGCTCGTACGAGGCATTTAGATGCCTTGAGAAGAACCGCCGATTATTTAACAGAAGCCCATGAACAGTTAACCATCTTTAAAGCGGGGGAGTTAGTCGCTGAAAGCTTACGTCAAGCTCAGCATAGTCTAGCTGAGATTACTGGTGAATTTAGCGCAGATGATTTATTAGGTAAGATTTTTGGCAGTTTTTGTATTGGTAAGTGATTTGATGATTTATTATTAACGGATAAATACTGTTGATGAGTCTTTATATACAAATATTTGAAGTCATTAGCATCTGTTATTGTGCTTAATATTAAGACAAGGAAAGCAGCATGCATTGCCCTTATTGTAATGCGTCAGATACCAAAGTAATCGACTCACGGCTTGCAGCAGAAGGCGCGCAAGTGCGTCGCCGTCGATCATGTAACAGCTGTCAAGAACGCTTTACTACCTTTGAGGTAGTCGAAGTGGTGATGCCGCGTATCATCAAATCAAGCGGTAAGATTGAACCTTATGACAATGACAAGCTGCGGCGCTCGATTCTACTACCACTGCAAAAACGCCCTATTACTATCGATGAGCAAGAAGGAATGATTAGCCGTATTGAAAAGCGCATACGACAAATGGGTGAGCGTGAAGTCAGTAGTAAAGTCTTGGGTGAAATCATCATGAGCGAGCTTAAGGAGTTGGACGATGTCGCTTATGTACGCTTTGCCAGTGTTTATCGTGACTTTCAGGATATCGATGCTTTTCATCAAGAAATCGCCAATATTCGACCCATTGATAAATGAAGCCTGTAACCTTTATTAATTAGAGTTTTTTCCAAGATCAGCATTCTTATTTTATAAGACAAATCTGTCAATAATGATGACCAATTATTTATTAAGTTCACCTTTATGCCAAATTTAAGCCACTCGCAAAATGCACAAGACAGCTACTTTATGATGCTTGCTATCGAGCAGGCAAAGTGTGGCTTGTATACCACTAGACCAAATCCTGCCGTAGGTTGTGTCATTGTCCAAGCAGAAGAGGTGGTCGGTCAAGGATTTCATCCCAAAGCAGGTATGCCGCATGCTGAGGTGTTTGCGCTAAAAGGTGCAGGTGTGCGAGCTTTGGGCGCTACTGCTTATGTGACTTTAGAGCCTTGTAGCCATACGGGGCGTACACCGCCTTGTGCGCAGGCGCTCGTTGAGGCTGGCGTGAAACGTGTCGTCATCGCGGGTCTGGATCCAAACCCACAAGTTGCGGGTCGCGGTGTGACATTATTAGAGCAAGCGGGCATTGAGGTCACTGTGGGCGTGCTAACGGCACAAGCAGAGGATTTAAACAAAGGATTTCTCAAGGCAATGCGTACCCGAATGCCTTATGTGAGACTGAAGATTGCTACCAGTCTCGATGGCCGTACCGCCATGGCAAATGGTGAATCTAAGTGGATTACCGGTCCAGCAGCACGCGAAGATGTCCAAAAGCTGCGAGCGCAGAGTGGCACTATTATTACTGGTAGCGAAACGGTTATGATCGATAACCCACAATTAAACGTGCGCTCTAGCCAGTTGGGTATAGCGCCTGAGCAAGTTCCAAATCCTATGGTAGTGGTGCTGGATAGGCGAGAGCGGTTAGAGCATCATCTACAATCTGACTATCAGTTATGCCGTCGTACCGACACACTCTATTGGCGTAAAGATGACTTGATTGAATTATTAAAGATTTTGGTCAGTGAGCACCAGTGCTATGACGTATTGATAGAATCAGGCGCTAGCGTTGCTGGCAGTTTCTTGCAACAACAGCTGGTAGATGAGCTGATTGTTTATCAAGCGCCTTGCCTGTTGGGTGCACAAGCACGATCTATGGTTGATATAAATCCGTTATCGTTAGCGCAACAGCTGCGTTTTGCTATTCATACTCATGAAAAGCTTGGTACTGATCTTAAACTAACCTTATTGCCGTTATAAAGCTTTTTATTTTTCAATGACTTATCCACAGAAAGCAATGGAAACAGCTTAGATGTGGATAAATATAAATTGCTACTGCTGGTTTCACATGAAACTGTGCATAACTTTGTTTCACATGAAACATCTTAAATACTGATATTGTGGATTTTTAAAATAATCTATTATTAATCAGTTGCTTATCGTTAATTAGCTATCTATAAATGTAATAAGTAAAAAACAGCTCTGTTGTGGATAACTCTTTATAAGTAAAGGTTTTTATAGAAATTAATAGTTTTTAATCTTTACTTATCCACAGTTTATCCCATCATTTAGCTTAGCAAAGATTATATTGTGACTTACGGTATTATGTTAGATGACTGCCAGATGCTTAATATTACTACTGTGCTCACATTAAAAACACTGTCTACAATGACAATAAAACAATGAAAAGAGGTCGATATGTTTACCGGAATCATAGAAAGTGTCGGAAAAGTTAAATCTATGCAGCCTATGGGCGGCGATATTCGCTTAACGATAGAGTCTGATGGATTGGATTTTAGCGATGTGAAATTGGGAGATTCTATTGCTTCTAATGGTATTTGTCTGACCGTTGTGGATTTTGGCAGTAATCATTACTCTGTTGATGTTTCACGTGAAACTATCGCTCGTACCGCTTTAGAAGATTTAAAACCAGGTCATATTGTAAATTTAGAGAAGGCTATGCTTCCGACCACACGTTTTGGCGGACATATTGTGGCCGGTCACGTCGATGGTGTAGGGGTAGTTAGCAAACTACAAAAGGATGCGCGCTCTATTTATATTGAAATTGAGATACCAAAGGAGCTAGCGCATTATACGGCGACTAAAGGCTCTATTACCCTTGATGGCATCAGTCTCACCACCAATTTAGTACGTGATAATATTGTTTCTCTTAATATTATTCCGCATACCGCTCAAATCACAAATATATCGCAGCATTGGTTAGTAGGAGATAAGGTTAATGTGGAAGTAGATATCGTGGCGCGTTATTTAGAACGTTTGTTAAATAAATCACATACGGATACAGCGAATAGCAGTAATCTGCAAAGCACTATTACCGAAGCTTTTTTAGCAGATAATGGCTTTATGAAATAAGTTGTTATAGTCGATTTTTTTAAAACACATTATTGGTAGAATGAGGTTTTCGAACACTCTATTGGGCTTCCTGTCCAATAGGTGTCAAACATATTTTCATTGATCTCAAGCATGAGTTTTAGAGACACTTCTTAGGCTTTAATAAGGGTCTCTAAGACTTCCTGCAGCTTGTTCTTATTAATAGGCTTAGATAAAAACTCATCCATTCCTACTGCTAAGCATGCAGCACGGTCTTCTTCAGTGTTATTCGCAGTAAGCGCAACGATAGGAATGTCATCGCCTTGCGCTCGAATAGCTTGGGTCGCTTGTAGTCCATCCATCACCGGCATCCGGCAATCCATTAATATAAGCGCAATCTCTTGCCGCTGTGCTTGTAAAGTATCCAACGCTTGCTGACCATCTTCTGCCACCACACTACGATAACCAAGCTTAGCTAATATTTTGCATGCTATTTTCTGATTGGTTGGACTGTCCTCGACCACTAGAATAAGAGGAGATAAGGTTTCGCTCGCAGTATTGTCTGCTGCTAACGGGCTATTATTGTCTTTAACGCTTGCCTGTGGTATCAGCGTCTGCCTGAGCGGTAAAGTCAAGCGCAGTAGCTCAGATAGCAATAATGTCGCATCCAGCGGTTTGGTTAAAAAGCCGTCACATTTATCTAATAGTATAGAAGGGATGCGGCGCTCAGACTTCATACTTAGTAATATCTTCGGTAGCAACGGCTTAGCGAGCAGATGATTTAAAACGTACTGTCTATCGATATTTATGGACATCTTATCTTCTAAGTTGATATCTTCCTCTATAACATTCGCTTCTACGCTAGCTACTTCAGTTTGCACATGGGTTACTTGTTGATGACTTATGTTTTTATTATTAGCTTTTATCTGATTAGATAAAGCGATAGTGACGCTTTCATAATATTCGTAATCCAGTAGTAGGATAGGGGAGAGTGTCTGTTCGTTTTGTACCAACTTATCTGTTAACTGTTGTAAAGTCGCCCTGTTTATAGAAGTAAAAATAGTGACTGTTATGGATAAATAGTCGCATAAGCGCTGTAGATGTTCAGCAGCAAGTGGTTGATTGATAATCGCGATAAGATAAATGTGGCTTAGATGAGGATTGAGATGATAGATGGGTTGATAATTTGGATTCCGGCAAGGTAAATAAAGACTAAAAATGCTTCCTGCATTGGGCGTACTTTGTACTTCGATAAAGCCGCCTAATAATTTAGCAAAACTATGAGCAGTCGTTAGTCTAACGCCTTTCTGAACAACTGGATGGCTTGTTTGACTCTCTGTTTGTAGGTATGCCTGATTGTTTGCTTGATTATTTGCTCGATTGCCTTCTGATTTAAGCGTTTGATTAAAATAAGCGTTCAATTGATTTTTTTTGGTTGTCTCTAACCCTATTCCGCTATCTTGTATGCTAAAACGAACCCAGTCATGGGATGAGTTTGTTTTACTGCTTTCATTTACAGATATTAAGCCTGCGCCGTTTTCCGTATTTGATAACTTTGCACCGTTAATTGCTTCGATGGTAAGCGCAACATAACCTGCAGTGGTGTATTTGATGGCATTATCTAATAAATTGCGCAATATTTGTTGTAGGCGCTTATGATCAGTATCAATACAACGCGGGCAATCAGGGGCAAAGGAGTACAGGAGCTCAAGCCCATGTTGCCTTGTACTATCTACCAATGAATGACTAACCTGTTGTCCGATCCTATAAATATCAACTGGCTCGATACTAAGGCGAGTTTTTCTAGCGTCTATTTCCCCTATATCTAACATATCGTTGAGCATGATGAGCATAGAGTGGCTGGTTTGAATTAAGGTATCTAAGATCTGATTCTGATCGGCAGTCAAAGTCTTAGGATCAATGGGTTCGAGCGTATCAATTATCGTCTCTAATGGTAGGCGTAAATCATGTCCCATGGTTGATTTCAGGGTGTTAAATTCATCAATCTGTTGCTGCATTTGCAAGTTTTGTTGTTGTAAGTGTGCGGTTTGATTGACCAACTCATTGATATTATTTAGTAGTATGGTAAAACCATGCACTTGTCCATGCTCACCAAACCACGGCGTAATATGCAGTTGATAGGCTTTTTTATCCATCAATCCGTAGACCATTAATGTGCGTGTAACACGAAGATTTGCCAGTTTTTGTAGCAGTAATTGAGTAGATGCCTCTTCAGAAAAGACAAAATCTGTCAGATGATAATTGCAATCACTTTTAAAAGAAGTCGCAAATATCTGCTCAAAACGTTGATTAAAAAAGCTGATCTGACCGTGCCTCATAATCATTAACATGGCTAGCGGTGCGTGATCAACCAAACGCTCTAAACGATGCTTAAGTGTGGTAATACGGCGATGATCATTATGCAGCTGATAATTGATACGACTAAGCGAATGACCTAATTGCAAAAACTCAGCCGTGGTTTTTTTTTCAATAAACGGCGGTGGGCTATAGGCATCTTTTGCGTGGCTACTCAAATTGTCGGTATAGGTTAGTAGCTGTTCCCAATTGGCACGGCGCTTTAACGCATAAAGTAATGCCAAGGTAAAAAATATGAGGGCTGTCATTAATGGAAGCCAATAACGATAAGATATCCAGTTAATATCAAGCGGTTTATGACGCAATATCGTATAAATCTTATGACCACTGTCAAGCTCAATAGTTCCTACTAAATCATGATTGGTAAGCGTATAAGCACTACGAATGGGGCTATCCGATGGCAACGAGGTAATAGTATTAGGAAGCATGATGCCCGTAAACTCATGCTCATTAGAACGATTATAACGGTGGATATACGTTTGGCCAGACGGCAGCATAAAAATTAGCTGATAGCTAATACCTTTAAAAAAGGGCTTTTCTAGTATTTCTTTGATCTCAGAATCTATAGGATTGACGTACTCAGTAATCTCATACTGTAATGAATAAAAAACCTCTACACTGCGCTGTTCGCTATCATTTCTCATCTCATAGAACATCGTGAAGTAATACAACGACAACATGGCCAGCAGTGTCAAAGTATAAAAAATCAGCAAGCGTTGTAGAGACTGAAACTGTTGCATAAAGGCATGACCTTAAGTCGGCATGATGGCATATAGTGAATTTTTGATACCTCTATCAAATTTGCTTATCACTATTTAATGGATAAATAAGCGCTATATGACCGCTCAAAAAATGATACGAGGTGTTATTGCTATTATAAGGATAAATAGCGTCATTAGTAGCGCTTGATTGAAGCTATTACAATCATGGCACAACATCGTAAACTCACCTATAATAGAGCAATTACTTATCAATAATGCCTTACTATGACGACACTTGCTTGCGCCTCTGATTCATCCTTCGATACTACTGAGCCTCAGCAAAAAAACATTGCTGATGAGTTAAAGCGTACCAAACCATTAAGAGTGGTGTTCGCCGGTACTCCTGAGTTTGCTGCTATCAGCCTTGAGGCATTAATTAGGCAGCAAGAGACGCTCAATATAGAGCTCGTCGCCGTCTATACTCAGCCGGATCGCAAAGCAGGTCGCGGACAGAAATTATCAGCTTCTTCAGTCAAACAAGTTGCGCTTACCTATAATATTCCAGTAGAGCAGCCAGAGACGTTTAAAAAATCAAGCACAGAAGGGATGGCGGCTAGGCAAACCTTGCGTACTTACCAGCCAGATCTGATGATTGTAGCGGCTTATGGACTTATTTTACCTATTGGAGTATTAATCACACCTACTTACGGTTGTCTCAATATTCATGCTTCATTATTACCACGTTGGCGCGGTGCAGCGCCGATTCATCGTGCGCTATTGGCTGGCGATGATGAAACAGGTATTACTATTATGCAGATGGATAAGGGGCTGGATACGGGCGACATGCTTTATAAAGTGAGCGCCAGTATCGACGCTAATGATACGGCAGCCAGCCTACATGATAAAATGGCTGCTCTTGGCGCGAGTGCTATCAGTACGGTGCTACAAGACTTAGCCAACTATCAATCACAGGCTACTGCTCAAGATGACAGTCAAGCTAACTATGCTGAAAAACTGGTCAAAACTGAAGGCGAAATTGATTGGACGCAATCCGCTACTGAGATTGAGCGCCAAATTCGTGGACTGACCCCATGGCCGGGCGCTTATACTTTTTTATCGGGGCAACGCGTCAAAATATTATCCAGCTTGCCTGTTAATACTTCACAGCAAACAGAAAAGTCTGCTGGTACCGTCATCAGCGTGGGGCGCAAAGCGATTTTAGTCGCCTGTGGCAAAGAAAATAATGCTAAGAAAATTGTTAATAATACCACTGCTGATCATATGCAACTGGCCAGTATTTTAGCCATAACCAATTTACAGTTTGCTGGTGGTAAGCCGATGACGGCTGAGCAAATCTGTCATGGCAATCAGCTAAACGATGGTGACCAGTTCACGAAAGCTTCAAAATAATTTAATCTATTTTAGTTACAAATAATCCAACTTGCACAAGACGCTATTCATCATACGTCAAGGAAATCCAATTTAATGAGACAAACCAACACTGCGCCTAGAAATAATAAGCTCAAACCGTCAAGCAACCTTATTATGAATGGTAGCGTCCGCGTCCGCGTGATTCGCACTTTACTGGCTATTCAAAACGGTAAGTCACTCTCAAGCGTTCTTGACCCGTTATTGAACAGTTTGCACGATGGTGATAGAGGGTTTGCTCATGCGCTATTGTTGACAACATTGCGCCAGTGGTATGCCCTTGAGCGCTTACTAGATAGCATAGCTGATAACCCTATCGATGAGGTTGAAGTTCGCACTACCATTCAAGTGGGTTTGGTGCAGTTGTTGTATTTAGAAGTGGCTGATCATGCCGCCATTCATGAAACGGTTGAGGCAGCGAAAGAAATTGGGTTTGCTCATGCGACTGGTTTAATCAATGCTATCTTGCGTAAAGTGGTTAAGAACCCAAGTAAATTCCGCAAGAAATGTGATAAAAAACATAGCTTACCTAATTGGCTTGCCTATCAGCTCAAGCAAGATTGGAGTGAGGAATACGACGATCTGATGCAGGGTTTACGTCAACCTGCGCCCATGTTCTTACGGGTAAATACTGCCGTCACCGACGTTAATGGCTATCAGCAGAGTTTAATTGAAGCCGATATTAGCGCTGATTTGGTAGAGATAACCAGCGCTTTACAACTGCCTCATCAGGATCAGCAAACGACTACCGTTATCACCCCGGTATTACGTTTAGAGCAAACTACAGCAGTCAGCTTCTTACCGTCATTCGCTGATGGTGTTGTTAGTATTCAAGATATGTACGCTCAATTGGCTGCGCCTTTAATCAATCAAGCGCTAATAAATAAGCTAAACACTGACAGCGTTAACAATGACCCTAATATTGACTCGGACTTGCAGATTTTAGATGCTTGCGCTGCGCCTGGTGGCAAGCTTGCTCATTGGTTAGAGCTTTTAGGCGTAGAGCAATCAAAGTCAGCTGACCAGTCACCATTGTTTCATGTGAAACATAGTGATGATAATCAGGAATCAGTAGCTAGCGGCACGATTAAGCTAACTGCTATTGATAATGAAGCACCACGTATTACCCGTATTCATGAAAACTTAGAGCGTCTAAACTTAAAGCAGTTAGAGCAAGTTAAACTAGATATCGTCTGTGCCGATGCGACCCGCTGGCAGGGAGTGAATAAGCAAGCTGACAAGAACGCTCCGGTATTTGACGCTATATTGCTAGACGCCCCTTGTACCGCGACTGGAGTCATTCGTCGCCACCCTGATATTAGCATCTTACGTAATGAGGAAGATGTTGAACAAACCGCGCGCTTGCAAGCAGAGATTTTAGATAATCTATGGCCACAATTAAAAGTTGGTGGCTATTTGCTATACATCACTTGCTCAATATTAAAGAAAGAAAACGTTGAGCAGATACAAGAATTTATGAGACATCATACTGACGCTAATGCTATCGAATTTACCGAAGCTTGTAGTTGGGGGATTGCCCAAGAAGTCGGTCGCCAGTGTCTACCGATAGATAGCGAGAGCGGCGATGGCTTTTATTATGCGCTGCTACACAAAGCTGCCAAATAAACCATTTTTAATATTGAATAACATCATTGTAGACAGGACAATCTAATGAAATATATCAGTACCCGTGGTCGGACAACGCCGATGGATTTTAGTGATGTACTCTTGATGGGTCTTGCACCGGACGGTGGTCTGATGCTGCCTGAGCACTATCCAAATATTGATAGTGCGACGCTTACCGAATGGCGCTCTATGAGCTATCCACAGCTGGCGATGGCGATTATGCAGCGCTTTGCGACCGATATTCCTGTAGCTGATTTGCAAGATATCATTGAGCGCACTTATACCGCTGAGATATTTGGCAGTGCGGAGATTGTTCCTGTACGCAAGCTCGAAGACAATTTATACATTTTAGGACTGTCAAACGGTCCAACGTTAGCGTTTAAAGACGTTGCCATGCAGTTCTTGGGCAATGCTTTTGAATATGTGCTCAAGCGTAAAGACGCGCGTATCACGATTATCGGTGCAACCAGTGGCGATACTGGCAGTGCTGCTGAATATGCGCTACGTGGTAAAGATAATATCGAAGTCTTTATGTTGTCGCCGCATGGTAAAATGAGTGAATTCCAGCGCGCGCAGATGTATAGCTTAACTGATGATAATATCCATAATATCGCTATCGATGGTATGTTTGATGATTGCCAAGATATTGTTAAAGCCCTACAACAAGACGCTGAGTTTAAAGCGGCTTATAACTTGGGCACCGTTAACTCTATCAACTGGGGTCGCATACTGGCGCAGATTGTTTATTACTTTAAAGCCTACTTTGCGGTGACTTCAAATAATGATGAAAAAGTTAGCTTTAGCGTACCATCAGGTAACTTCGGTAATATTTGCGCCGGTCATATCGCGCGTGAGATGGGCTTGCCAATTGAGCGTTTAATCGTTGCGACCAACGAAAATGATGTGCTCAATGACTTCTTTAACCAAGGTGCTTATCAGCCACGTCCGACTGATAAAACCTATGTGACGTCAAGCCCATCAATGGATATCTCTAAAGCCTCTAACTTTGAGCGTTTTGTGTATTTATTACTCGATAAAGACAGCACTCGTGTTAAGGCGTTATTTGAAGGCGTGAAATCCGGTCAGGGCTTTGATTTGTCTGATTTAATGCAAGCGGTTAATACGCGTTATGGCTTTGCCGCCGGTAAATCTACCCATAGTGACCGTCTAGACACTATCAAAACACTTTATGAGCAGCATGATGAGCTGGTAGATCCGCACACTGCCGATGGTATCAAGGTTGCTAAAGAGCTTCAGCAAAAGGGCGAAGTGATTGTTTGTGCAGAGACCGCACTGCCAGTGAAATTTGCTGACACTATTATCGAAGCGATTGGTCAAATAGATATTGCGCGTCCAGCTCATACAGAAGGCTTGGAAAGCTTACCGCAACACGTAGTGATACTCGATAATAACGCTGAACTGGTCGCTGAGCAAATCCGTCAGTACATTACGCCAAATCCAGCTTAACAGCTTTGTATATCCGCATGATTTCTTAAGATTAATGTTCAATTTAAGGTTACGCTATTGTAATAAAGTGTTTATGATTGTGTTATGGTAGATATAATTGTAATATTAGAAACAGCGTCGGCGAGTCATCATTGTTCTAGACGCTTTTTTAGCAATCATACCCGTCAATCACATCAGTCAATGACACTAAATAGCTGCTCTATAGACGTTATGATAACGGTGCTTTAGGTCTGTAACACGCTTGATTTTTATTATTATTTTTTAAATAAATACAAAGTATTAACAGGCTTAAGTACCAGTGATTATGGCGCTAACAGCTTTACATATTGTGGATATAACAATGAAGATGAGCTTAAAAAATATCGTAAAAGCGCTATTGGTTACGACTTTTAGTGGTGCAATGCTGATGAGCACTGCCCACGCTAATAATCCACCGCCAACCATAAAGGCTGATGCACCCAATCGCTATATTGTCAAAAAAGGCGATACTTTATGGGATATCTCAGGACGCTATTTAGACAGTCCATGGCGCTGGAAAGAGATTTGGGCTACCAATAAGCAGATCAAAAATCCTAATCTTATTTATCCTGACGATATTTTGATTCTATGTGTGATTCAAGGTAAGACATTGATTGGTGTGGATACTGGCGAAGGTTGTGCTGGTATTGAAAAACAATTAACCGGTACGTCAGTTGCTACCTCGGTATCAGTCACATCGACGGCTAATAGCATCCCGCCCATTCCATGGTCTGCTATCCAGCATTGGCTCGATAAGACACTCATTGTTAATCCAGCAGATTTTAATACCACGCCATATATACTCGCCTCTAAAAAAGGTAACTTAATTACCGCAAGTGGTGATAAAGTCTATGCCAAAGGCGTGCCACTGCTCGTAGGGCAGCGTTATGGTATCTACCGTGAAGGCGAGATGTATGTTGAGCCTAAGACGCAAAAAGTCATCGGTTTAGAAGTTACGCAGGTGGCAACGGGCTTAGTTACTTCTACAACGACCAATGGCGTCACCAGTTTGCAGCTTATTGATAGTTATGGCAAAGAGGTTCGTGAAGGTGATCGCGTTTTTGTTGAGCTCAATAATTCTATTCCACCAGTGTTTTATCCTACGCCAGCAACTGTCAATCGTGGTGGTATGATTGTCCGTGTCATGGATTCTATTAGTTCAGCTGCCAAAGGTAGTGTGGTTGCTATTAACCTAGGTAGCACGCACGGTGCCAAACCTGGCGATGTGTTGACTGTTTATCAAAAAGGAGCAGTCATACGTGATATCAAAGACAATGATACGCCTGTACGCTTGCCGAGTGAGCCTACTGGTATGGTGATGGTATTCAATACCTTTGATAATATCAGCTATGCTTATGTGCTTGAGTCTGAGCTACCTCTCAGCGTGGGCGATCAGCTCCTGCCACCTCCTTATCTATAAGCATGTATAAAGCTTGTTTTTGAAAGTAACTCTAAGTCCGCCCATACGAGCTAAGTGATTATGACGGCAGCCTCCCTTTCTTTATCAGACGATCAGCGCGCAGTACTGGCGCTGTGGTCTGAGGTAAATGCGTCATTATCTGCTTATCATAAGCTGGTTACTTCTTTTGGCAATGCTGAGCTTGCTTGGCAAGCCAAAGTAGAAGCATGGCGGCAGTTGGGTATTCATCATACTCATCTGACGCGTCATGAGCAGCCAGAGCAAACACTTGCCAGTATCGATGTCATTCAACAGGCGTTAATAGAAGGACGATATGGTCTGCTATTTTCTGACCAGTCTGATTATCCTACCCAATTGCTAACAATCTATGACCCACCACCACTATTATTTTATCGTGGTGATAAGTCGCGTTTGCGTCAAGCACAAATCGCTATTGTCGGTAGCCGAAAACCCACCGCCCATGCACAAAAAATCACCTTTGATATCGCGCAGTATTTAGCGCAGGCCGGTTATATCATCACTAGTGGTTTGGCTATGGGTGTGGATAAACGTGCGCATCTCGGTGCTTTAGCGCAGCTAGATCCTGAATATCAAGGTCGTACTATCGGCGTCATGGGCACCGGTATCGACGTCAATTATCCCAATCATCATGATAAATTATTTAGCCAAATTATTGAGAAAGGTGGCTGTATTATCAGCGAGCTGTTACCGCATACCCAGCCGCATAAACATACCTTTCCACGGCGCAACCGTTTGGTTGCTGGATTGAGCCTCGCGACTATTGTGACAGAAGCTACGATTCAAAGTGGCTCGCTGATTACTGCTAGGCTTACCTCTGAGCAAGGCAAGCAAGTCTTTGCTATTCCTAGCCATATTGACAATAGCAATGCTGAAGGTTGTCATCATCTAATACGTGAAGGCGCAACCTTGATTTATCATCCTCAGCAAGTACTTGAGGATGTTAATAGTCAGTTAGGCTATAACCATGATTCACGTGCAACAACACCCTCATCCAAATCTGATAAATATCTATCGAATAACAACCAATCGCATAGCAGCCAACCTGCCAATTCTATAGATGTAGACCGAAGCTTTGGTATAGCGACGGGTCAGCCGATAGCCTCTAATATCAAATCCACTCCCAGCGCTATCGTCGTCCCTGAGCATTTAACGCTCGTTTATGAGCAGCTTGATTGGCATGGGCAGGATTTAGATGCGCTTATTGTGACCACTAAGCTTGCGCCATCGCAGCTGATTGGACAGCTAATGGAGCTTGAATTACTGGGTGTTATTAGTGTGCAGGGCGGGCGTTATCTACGTGTTTAGTACTATGATCGGTTCAAAATAAGTACAGTTATAATAACCTACCAATAGTATGAATTTTACTCGCTTGCCGTTTAACTTCGTCACTCCAGAGGCTTCAAAAAATTTATCACAGTAGCTCTATGTCTTTTTAAATCGAATCGATTATATGTTCATATACTATTATCTCTCTAAAAGCGTTATGTCCATAGCATTCTATTAATTTCTAAATATCACTATTCTAGTCAGTTATTCCATTGTGTTATGCTTAGCGCCTACTTTTCTATCACCTTGAACCTTCAAGCTATGAGCCAATCTGCACCTCTTATTACTGATTCTATCCTTCAAGCGGCCAAGTGGCTTAAAGAAGGGCAGCTGCTTGCTTATCCAACCGAAAGCGTTTGGGGGATAGGTTGTGATGCTTATGACGAAGCAGCAGTTCAGCGCATTTTAGATATCAAGCAGCGACCGCAAGCCAAAGGTATGATCGTCATCACTGACAGTGCTAAGCGTTTAACGCCTTTATTAGTCTCTTTAGATCAGGCGCAACGTAATACCATTATCAAAAGCTGGCAGATAGATAGCGAGCATATAGACCTACAATATAAGCAAGCTCATACATGGTTATTACCCATTCCGCAAACACTGACCACAGTGATACCTCCTTGGATCACAGGGCAATACCAGACAGTAGCTGTGAGAGTTATTGCTCACCCTATTATCCGTCAGCTCTGCCAACAGCTGGTCAGTGTTCATAATCCATTTGGGCTATTGGTTTCCACGAGCTGTAATCCATCAGGGCAACCGCCTGCTATGAGCTTTACGGATGCGTATGCTTATTTTGACGAGCAAATCAGCTACTTGCAGGCTGAGACATTAGGATATACCTTACCCAGTCAAATCCGTGATGCGATGACAGGTCTGATCGTTCGTTAGAGATAAGTGTTAATTCAAGAAGAATGCGTTGTTTCTTATTTCATTATTGACAGAAATAAAAGAATGGTGCAAGATAGGTTAAGACATTAGCCAATTTGCATGAAATATTAAGTGAATAACTATTATGAAACTAAATCCTGTGACCGAAAAATTTATCTTACATTGGGGCGAAATGGGCTCGCAGTGGGGTGTTAATCGCACCATGTCACAGATTCATGCGCTATTATTTATTATTGGTAAACCCCTAAACGCTGAAGAAATTACCGACACGCTTGGAGTTGCTCGCTCTAACGTCTCAAACAGTATTAAAGAGTTGCAGCACTGGGGACTGGTACAAAAGGTTTCTATATTGGGCGATCGCCGTGATCATTTTACGACCAATACCGATGTATGGGAGTTGGCTCGTATCATTGTAGTTGAGCGGCAAAAACGTGAACTTGAGCCAACAGTGCAATTCTTACAGCAGTTGATGGACAGCCCTGAATTTGAACATGAAAATAGCGAAGTCAAAGCCCGTATCCGTGACACTCAAGAATTTGTTAGTACGCTGACCACATGGTCATCTGAGATGCTTAAGCTACCCACAAGTATCCTTAAAAAAGTCTTAAAATTGGGCGCTAGTATTAAAAAAGTTCTTCGATAGCTGAGTGTTAAAATACTTAAGTGTTCAAGATAAGATAGTGTATTTAAAATAAAAAATTTAGGTAATTATTTCTGTTTAGACAGAAATTTATGTAATGGATATAAGCGCTAGCCGCGTTTTATTGCTAACCGCAAAAAATGGATGTGTAAAATGAAAGCAAATAACGCACATAATAACAAGCATATAGCGATTAAAAATGCTATTGGCTCAGTAAAGTGGCAAGACTTACGCCAGTTAACTCGCAGTCAAATTGCTTATAATATCATTTTACCTTATCCATTTTTACTGCTGTCATGGTGGTTTGTTAGTCAGTCGTTGTATGTGATGGCGTGCGGCGCGTCTTATCTATTTTTTGCTGCTGCCTTCCGCCAAGCTCACGACGGTTATCATCATAGCTTAGGTACGGGTAAACGTATGACTACCGGCATACTGATATTACTTAGTGTGCTATTAATGACCAGCTTGCATAGCATTCGAGCCACTCATATGGAACATCATCGCAATCCATTGGGCAATAGTGACATCGAAGGCAGTCTGGCAAAAATATCGTGGTGGCGAGCGATGTTAGGCGGTGTAACCTATCGACTTGATATTTATCGCCAAGGAATACGGCTAAGTAGCTATCACAATCAACGTATCGCTTGGCTAGAATTTGGACTAATTGCTTCGGTTGTCATCATTACTATCGTATTGACTTCGTTTGCTAACGTTACCATTGCAATGTTAGCGCAAGTGTTGATTTATCACATAATAACGATGATGTTGGCCAATGCCAGTGTCGGTATCATTGCTGTTTGGGGCGTGCATCATGATTGTGATGAGACGATCGCTCGCACTGAGCGTAATCCGTTAGTTAACTTGCTGACTTTCAATCTACTCTATCACGTAGAGCATCACCTCTTTCCTGCCGTGCCATCCAACCATTTACCTGAACTAGCTAAACGTTTAGATACGGCAGTACCACACCTGACCAAACAACATGTACTGCCAAGTAAAGATACGATTATCAGCTTCATAGATAGTCGATGGAATAAACTAAAAGACAATTATCAAAATAATAATGATGAAAATGACTGTCCTATTCGTAAGCGTTTTGCGTAAAATTTAGGTAAATATTAACAAAGAAGTTGTATTAACGACCTTTTATCCACTAGTTCTTCATAGCAAATTCATCATTGCTACCAATGCCCTATTTATACTGAATTAACGACTAGAATTAATAGGATAAGTATGATGAAAACTAATGATGACTTGGGTGCTTACCCTTATTTACAAGTGGTTATTCTTTTCGCAGGCATTGGTAGCGTGGTTGGTGGACTGATTGCAGAGCTATGTTTATTGTTTATCTTCAGACAAGCCGATTTTGCTCAAATTGGTTATCAGCCACTTTTATACGTAGGCCTGCTTGGTTTCATACCCGCCTTATTAACGGGTGTTATTATCGCCGCTAAAAATATATGGCGCGGTGATCATAAAAGTATACGTACTACACTCTTAGTTAGTTTTATGACATCAGCATGCTATATGGGCGCAATTATCCTATATTTAGGCATCAACTCCTTGATAGAAGTTGGCGTGCTATTGGCTTTTATGGTTATCGCCGGACTGTTTGGTGCAATCAATTCTGCTATTGCCAGCTGCATTGCTTTACCAAAAGTATGTAAAAGTCATTTTGATATAAGTGTCAAAAAAGAAGACGATGGTTATAAAGGGTTAAGTTTTACTGAACAATAAGAAATAAGCAGGATAACTCATACATATAGGGAGTAGGACATGAATATTTTAATCAGTGGTGGCTCAGGATTTTTAGGGAGTGCATTTAGTAACGAGATTCTGAAGCGTTATCAGCAGATGGATAGAGAGCTACATATTACTTGGCTGACTCGGGATAAGACGCAACAGCATCCTACTCACATCAATATGATGACCTATGATGAGCTTGCAGCTTCTGATAAAAGCTTTAATGTGATTTTAAATTTAGCAGGTGCAGGGATTGCTGATGCGCGTTGGAGTGACGCTCGTAAAGAGCAATTGCTTGCCAGCCGTATGAAACCTACCGAATCATTACTGGCGTTTATTGCCCGCAGTAGTATTAAACCTAAACTGCTGGTCAGTGGCTCAGCGATTGGATGGTACGGTACCCAAGGCGATAAACCACTGACTGAAAGCAGTGGCTTTGAGATAGATTTTGCCCATAAACTATGTGACGGATGGGAGCAGTTGGCGCTTAAAGCTACTGAGTCTGGTGTACCTGTGGCTATCGTGCGGACGGGTGTTGTTATCCATCCAGAAGGCGGTATGCTCAGCAAGCTTTTGACACCATTTAAAATGGGTGTCGGTGGGCAACTAGGTGACGGTAAACAAATTATGAGCTGGGTTAGCCGTGATGACTGGGTAGGGGCGGCGATATTCATTATCGAAAAGCATCTTGCTAATAATACTGAGCAGGCTGCTAAAGCTATCACAAACAATAATACGCTAAAGACAGCAAATGATACGCCAGCGGTAGTATATAACCTGACGTCTCCCAATCCAGTGACCAATCATACTTTTACCAAAAACGTCGGCGTGTGGCTACATCGTCCTACCTTTTTCACCTTACCAGAATTTTTACTGAAGCTAATGTTTGGTGAGATGTCGACGCTACTGATCGATGGACAAAAGGTATTACCGCAAGCTTTATTGAATGCAGGTTATGAGTTTAAGCAGCCAACGCTAAAGCAGGCGTTAGCGGAACAAAAGTAATTAGTTAATAACGAAAAATGAGGTAGCGACTGTTTCATGTGAAACATAGCCGATGTTTTTGAAACACTCTTATATAATTAAACTTAATGGTGAGCACAGCCATGAAAAATCTGGAGAATGAAGCAAGTGAGTCTTCATATCCAACGAATTTAGTTGGGTGGGGATACAGTTTAATGGGCGGTGCGATAGGTGGTGCAATAGCAGGGGTATTTTTTATATTTGATACTCAAAATATTGAAGTACTTATATTTATCATTATTATGTCTATAATATTTGGGGCAGTACTTGGCTTGATACCTTCTATCATTACCGGCGTTTGGATAGCAAATAATAAGACTACTATTAAAAGTATTGAGGACTATTGTAAAGTGTTCCTGATGGGATTTTTAGTCAGTAGTGTTTATGGTTTACTAGCTACAATTGTCAGTCAATATGTATTTGACTGGCGAATAACCAATAACTTTAACCAATATCTATTATCAATCACAGGGGGGATGGGACTGTTAGGTGGACTAAGCAGTATGATCTTAGGCAAAATAATATTACCAAAAGTGCAAGCTCAAAATAATTTATTCAAATAAAACTTAGTATATAATTTCAGTATTAACAGAAATAAAGTAAATTTGTCTTTTAAAAGTATTTAAGAAGGAGTACGGTAATTAGACAGTAGTAGTTTAAAGGTTGATTGAAGTCTCGTTAATAATTTTTTAGCGTACAGTAATTGACTCAAATATCAGTAAGTATTTAATTGTATATTTCAGTTATAACAGAAATTAAATAAATATAACTCATTAAAGCTAGGACAGTTTGATATGATATTGAAATCAAAGTCTGCAATCTGCTGGGCAGAAGACAGTATTCTAACCGTTCAGTCTGATCGGCCATTACGCTTACCTTATTATTTATACCTTAGTGTCGCGATCTTATGGCTATACAGCGGAATTGTCCCTGTGCTGTTTGCTCAATCTACGTCACTTGAGATGTTAGCGCAGCTAGGTATTGATAAACCGTATCGCATGACACTGTTTATATTTTCTGCCGTTTTAGATATCATTTTTGGTTTGCTGGTATTGAGTCGCTATCGTCAGCTGGCTTGGGTTTGGCTTATGCAACTGTGTGTAGTGGTTGGCTATAGCATTATTGTAGCGATAGGATTGCCTGAGAATTGGTTTCATCCGTTTGCCCCATTGATCAAAAATATTCCTATTATCGCGTTGTTATTTTATCTTTATCGTCATCACTATTTTATCAGATAGTTTCAGTTTTGACAGAATAAACTAAAAACTACTAAGGAAGTGGATATGGATCTCTATCTCATTATAAAAAATCTGCATATTCTCTCAGCCACACTTATTATGGGGACGGGATTAGGGACAGCTTTTTATCTATTTGTGACCAATCGCAGCGATAGTATTCCTGCTCAGGCGGTGGTCAGTAGATGGGCTTGCAAGGCGGACTGGTGGTTTACTACGCCAGCGGTAATTTTCCAGCCTTTATCAGGATGGTGGCTTGCAAAGCAAATCCAGATGCCATTGGACGCTAGTTGGATTTGGCTATCTATTGGACTGTTCGTTTTTGCCGGGGTTTGCTGGCTTCCTGTTGTCATCTTGCAATTAAAGATGCGAGACATAGCAGCAGTCGCTTTCAAAAATGGCTCGTCAGAACTACCGGATAGGTATTGGAATCTAGCACGTCGCTGGGAGATGCTAGGTTACCCTGCTTTTACTGCAGTTCTTATCATATTCTTCTTAATGGTGCTCAAACCTATGTAAACATGAATACTGAAGCTATATTACGCAGCATATCAAGATATTATGGAGAACCTAACATGACCGCTCAAACTAAAACATATTTGTTGCTAGGCAGTTCAGGATTTATCGGACAGCATGTACAGCATAAATTAAATGAGACAGACTATCACCTACGAACGCCGAACCACCAGCAGGTTGATTTTGTTTGTCCTGATTGGGACAGCATAACCCAGCTATTACAAGGGGTGGATGTGGTCATTAATATGGTGGGAGTGATGAGTCAAAATGCAGCATTGTTAGAAAAAGTTCATCATGACACCCCAAAGAAAATTGCTATCCTTGCAAAGCGAATGGGCGTGAAATGCTGGATAAATTTATCTGCCTTGGGTGCAGATGCTAATCATAAAGTGGCGTTTGTCGGTAGTAAAGGAAGAGGGGATTCAGCTTTACTACAATTGGCAGATGATGAGTTTCGGGTAATGATAGGACGGCCTTCATTAGTATTTGGGCGTGGTGGCGCTAGCTGTGAGATGTTTATTAAGCTTGCAAGATTGCCTGTCTTGTTTATGCCGAACGCTGGCAATTACCGTATCCAACCCGTGCACGTAAATGATGTAGCACAAGGATTAGTCAATTTAGCAACCAAAATGCCAATTCCTGTTCAGTCCATCATTAATTTTACTGGTGGCGCAGTCTGTAGCGTGGCGCAATATATCGCTATGCTTCGCGAAGATATCCACCATAAAGGTCGATTAACTGTATTACCCGTACCCAAAGGAATAGCGAAAGCTGCTGTTCTGCTTATGATAAGTCAGGATAGCTTGACCCTACTTGAAGAAGAATCTATCGCAGACAATGGGTACTTCACCCAGCTTTTGGAATATTCGCCACTTGGATATCACGTGTTTGTTGACAAAAAATCAGCAGCTAGCTGTGAGCTAACTTAGCACCACTAAACTAGGAGTTTTAATATGACTATTCAAATCCAATTAAACCCTCAGTCAGATCAAGATCACTCAGCTATTACCATGTATTATGACGACGCTTGCGTGCTCTGCAGTACTGAAGCCCATCATATGCAACTGCGTAATCCTACAGGTATTCGATTAATATCAGTAGATGAAGGCATGGATAAGTTAGAGGCAGCAGGATTTAGCCGTGCCGATGCCATGACATATTTGTGTATAGAGGATGGTGATGGTGCTTGGCATACGCATATGAATGCGGTTCGGTTATTATATAAGACCGGCGGCGTACCATGGGCGTCGTTACTGACTTTACCTATTATAAAACAGCTTGGTGACTTTGCTTATCCCTATGTGGCGCGTAATCGCTATAGAATTCCGACTTGGGCTATAAAATTTATTTATGGCAAAGTAGTGATACAAGCTTGTGCCAATGGCGTCTGTAAAATAGCACCAGATCAACGTTAATATGGTTCTATGGCAAGCAAGCTAACCTCATAAAGGTTTATGTAAAAAACATGAAGTATTGATGAAATATATTCTAAGTGCCAAAAGTAAGCATTCTTTAACGTAAGATAGCCTTATCTTTATCTAATTAAATTTTATTATGTGGCTTTTTATCCTCATCACTCAACTGCTTGCGATTATGAGCAGTATTATATTCTATTGGCTAATTAAACCAAAACAGAGCCTTGGTAAAATCCTTTTGGTATTTAGTGTTTTTCTTATTAATAATCTCTTTCTTATCTACGGACTGAGTGAGTTTTGGCGCGAGCGCTTTCATGTTTATCTGGTCGTTAGTATATTACAAGGCTTTATGTTTTATGCGGGCTTAATAACGGCTGTGATTGCAGTGGTTTATGCTCAGTTTTTTAGACAAAAACCACGACCAGTAACTATACGTGCGTTTGCCATTGTTGTTTATACTAGTATCGTAGGTTTAGCAGTATTTAATGCTTATTCGCCAGTCGTAAATCGTCTGACGGTAACGACAGATAAAGTGCTAGATAAACCGATGGAAATAGCCTTGGTTTCTGATACGCATCTAGGGAGGTGGTTTGGTAATCGGCAGATAGATAAAATGGTGGAGCTAATAGATGCGCAAAGTCCTGATGTAGTGGTCATCGCCGGTGATGTCATGAATGATTCCACTGATGCTTATGAAAAAACCAATATGCATGAGCATTTATCAAAATTAAGAGCGCCGCTTGGTGTCTATGCAACCTTGGGCAATCACGATTATTCTGGTAATGAGGTCGCTATTGCTAAAGCGGTTGAGCGTGCAGGTATACAAGTTATTGATAATAAAAGTGTCTGGTTGGACGATGCAGTCTTGTTGGTTGGACGTTCAGATGTGACAGATCCTGCACGCCCAGCAGCGGCAGATTTACTAACTAGGGTTGAGAGTAATAAACCAGTAGTGTTTTTGGAACATAGTCCTGACGCTTTAGAAGAAATACAAGGTTTACCCGTTGATTTGCATCTATCAGGGCATACGCATGGTGGTCAGATATTCCCTTTAACGGTGTTATTAAAATGGTTCACGCCGTTAGTTTATGGTTATAAACAGATGTATGACACCCAGTTTTTGGTAACGTCAGGTTATGGTATGGGAGCAGTGCCGTTCAGGTTAGGTACACGTTCTGAGATATGGATGATTACGTTGCAGTCTGCACTATAAGTTATTTTAGATAAATAACGTAAGACGTATACTAAAAGCGTCTACTACTATATAAGCGTAGTAGACGCTTTTTATTCGTTGCTAAACAGCCTTTTGTTTTCCTACATTAATCTAAACTTCGTTAACACCACAGCGCTTTAAAACAAGAGTGCTCAAGGATTGGCTTATGCGTTATGCCTTTATCATTACTATTATTGCACTGTTACAGCTTTTTAGTGTCGGCGCTGCGCTCAGTTTACAGTGGTGGCTACAGCCTTGGCTAACGTCGCAATCAGCATCTGCAACTACTGCAGTATGGGTGGTAGTGTTTATCATCACCAATCTTTTATTACTGCTAAGCGTCAGCAAACTATTTGCTAATAGTTACCGCTGGATCAGTGGCTGGATGTTAATCATGCACTTTATGATGCTGACTGCTTTATCTACCAGTCTGTTATATGGAGGCTATTGGGTTTTAAGCGCGTTGTTTGATAACATAATATTTAGTAGTACGATTGACCATTCAGAAATGGTTGCTATTGGATTACGCATTTTTGCACTGGTATTCTTTATAGGGTTATTCGTTTACGCCTTATATAGTGCTTATATGCCAGTTGTGCGTGAGCTGTCTATTCAGATTAGTAAACCGCTGACTCATCCACTACGTATCGCGGTAGCCAGTGATTTACATTTAGGTCGCTTGTTCGGTAATCAGGCTATAGAGCGGTTGCATACTATGCTTAGCAAACATCAAGCAGATATCTTATTGATGCCAGGCGATATCATGGATGACAATACACAGGCATTTAACGATTATCATATGGCAGATAATTTAGCAAAACTTGTGAGCAGTTTGCCATATGGTATCTATGCAACCTTAGGTAATCACGATTTATATGGTCATGAGCAGCCGATTAGTGATTCTTTACGTGCAGCCGGAGTGCAATTACTAAATGATGAGGTAACAAGTCTGACGCATAAAGGAGAGCCTATTTGGCTGATAGGGCGTTTTGACAATCATAAACATCAACGTGTCGCAACGACTGAGCTGCTTGCACAAGTCAATATATCAGAGCCTGTCATACTCTTAGACCATCGTCCTAGTGATATTATCGAGCACAGTCAATTACCGATTGATTTACAAGTCTCAGGACATACTCATAATGGTCAGATATTTCCCGCTAACTTTATCGTAAGCGCCATCAACCGTTTGGGTTATGGTCATGAAGTGATTGGTAATGGACACTTTGTTGTTTCGTCAGGCTATGGCTTTTGGGGCATACCGTTTCGCTTAGGGTCACGTTCTGAGGTTTGGTTAATTACTCTAACGGGCATTGGTAATCAATAAGAAATCAAACTATTTAATTTTAAGATTATCTAACGTAATTATGAAATTGGCTACAGTTGATACCAAATAAAATAGATACGCGATTTTATCATGCGAGACGGGAATGTTTTTTTCTAGCTTGCTGTGCCTACGCCGACAAAGGCTATGAAAAATTCATCCCAGCCTCGCTGTATGGTTTTTACATTGAACTGACTGTATCAACTATTTTTAATTGATAACTAACATTATTAAAAAACACACCTATTACGCAGCTAACAAAGCTTGTGTCCTTATCACTTCGCGGACAAACCTCGCAAAACCGTTAATGATATGCTTAGTCTCTTGCTCAAGCGCTTCATGAACGCTCATAAAATGAATAAATCCGTGCGGTGCACCAACTACCGTATAGGTCTGCACAACTACCCCATAGTCTTTTAATTGGTTAGCATAGGCAAACGCTTCGTCGCGCAATACGTCTAATTCTGCGGCAACGACATAAGTAGGACAGATTTGTCGATTGTCACCTAGCATGGGTGAGGTAAGGATATGCTGGCGAGGTAGTGGGCTATTCTCCAAACAAGCAGCGTCAAAAACTGCAACGTCGGCATGGTCTAATAATAAACCCTCACCGTATAATTCCCAGCTCGGATAGTCGTTCTCAACATCAGTCACCGGATACAAAGGCATTTGCGCCATTGGAGGTGGTAAGCGCTGCAACATATCAAAGGTTTTTTGACCGTCAGTACCCAAATCTAACCAAGCATCTTTGCTCGGTGTGATGATTTGTTGCGCCATCATAGTCGATAGCCCGCCACCTGCACTATCACCGGCTAGTACGATACGTGATGGCAACGAGCCAAACGACTGACAATGCTCAGCCAACCACGCATAAGCAGCAATACAATCTCTTAGCGCAGTTGGGGCAGGATGCTCAGGTGCTAAGCGATAGTCAACACTGACGACTGGCCAACCAGTTTGCTCACACACCGCATGGCAAAACTCATGATGCGTATTGACATCACCGATACAAAACCCACCACCATGGAAGAACAACAAAACCGTTTTATCAGGATTGTAAATCTTTTCTTTTTTAAAGCCAAAGCCAATATTATTGGTTCGTTTTTGATAGCAACGAAGCGTCATATCGCCATCATCAGCATTGGCAATCGTTTTGTCTTGCCAGCTGATAGAACTTTCCCCTTTTTTAGCAAACTGTTTTATGCTGCTAAAAATGTTATCACTGGCTTGCTGCCACACGCTTGGTGCTTGCATAGCCACCGCATCTGTGGCAAATCGTTTACGCAACTCTGTCATTTCAGAAAGCTGCAGAGGCATTTTAAGCTTGCTATTTATCGCAAGAATTAAGCGTAAATGGGCATCGACGTGCAAGTATTGCTTAGAGTTAGGACCATTCAGATGACCTACTAAGCTTTCTAATATGGGTGTTGGCAAGCAGCCTATGCCTTTCATTGCATAATGCAACAGATGCGGCTGATAGCTTGTCATCAAGTGATGATTTAGCATTTTATCTTTTACAGATACATATTTATCATCGCTGCTAACTTGTAACTCAATGCTTTCTATTTCGATTATCTTAAGCTCACTGCTATCTACTTGTTGATTAGAGCTTACTTTTTGAGCGCTCTTTTCTTGACCTAAAGACGTTAGGTTCAGTGTCTTCACCGCTTTATTAAGTAAGGTGTTGACTGACAATACCGTTGAATTAGACATAACACCTCTTATAAATCATTACTAGTATCCACTGTCATAGCATTACTATTTTTGGTTATGCTATAGGTCAGCGTTCACTTTTGTTTGATCACTCATATTTATAGTAATAATAAGACAATCAAAAATTAAGTTGCGTACTCTTTGGTAATGGTTTGGGTGTAAATAGTAAATGATTTAAAATAAATGACGGTTTTTTGTACCTTTTGTTAGCGTATTGGTATTCTATGAATGATAAATACATACATATACTGTGCATGGTATCCCTTGGATTCTTTAACGAGTATCTATATCTATTTACCTAGCATTTGCCAGTATTAAGAAAAATTCATCGAATTAGGCTTGAAATTTGGCCTGGTAACCTTTATCAATCAGCTATTGAAAGATATCTATAAAAACAATGAGTGATAAGCGTTAACTAAGTAATATAAGACTATAAGTTATTAATAAACACATTATGACTAGCGATTAGCCAATTTTACGTATTCTAAAGTCCATCACTATTATGTCAATATTAAGGAGCTATCATGAGCGAGCAAAATACTAACCACGAATCGACTGACCAAAATATCTCACACGACAATGTTTCACATGACAATGTTGCACACGAAGAAAGTATCTTAGAAGAAACCTTGAAAGAATTTGACCCACAAAATAACTCAGGTGACGAGAGTATTATTGAAAATGATATTAATCTTGATACCTTTAAAGCCCGTATTGCTGAGCTAGAAGGTGAGGTCAAGCAAGCAAAAGAGCATACCGCCCGTGCCAATGCTGAAACTTACAATGCGCAAAAACGTATTGAGCAAGAAGCGGATAAAAGTAAGCGTTTTGCGCTACAGAAATTTGCCAAAGAGTTGTTAGAAGTAGTGGATAACTTAGAGCGTGCCATTGAAAGTGCTCATGCAGACGATCCAGTGACTGAAGGAGTTAGACTGACGCACAAAGCATTGCTTGATGTGCTTAATAAAAATGGCGTAGAAATGGTCGATCCACAAGGCGAGAAATTTAACGCTGACTTTCATGAAGCCGTCGGTATCGACCCAGAAGCAGAATCGGATATGGTTGGTACGGTCTTACAAAAAGGCTATAGCTTGAATGGTCGTCTATTACGTCCAGCGATGGTACGTGTTGGTCAATAGTAGTATTTAACAAGATAATGCTCAACAAGCTATCAAACACCACGGTATAAGTAATGAAACATCAGTGTTTAATTGTGCTAAACCTTATTATTAGTAAGGCTTTTCACAAAAAATCACACAAAAGGTATTATTTGCTTCGTTATTGACTTGAAAAATCGACAGCGTAAACCGATATAAAGCAACAAGTGACCAGTTATGGTCTGGTAAGTCTGGTTTGGTACGGTTTAATGAGTACCGCTAGCAACCACTATGAAACAGTAAATTATATAAATTAACTTAGAATAAATTGGAGCAATGAATTATGGGTAAAGTAATTGGTATTGATCTAGGTACAACCAACTCATGTGTCGCAGTAATGGAAGGCGATAAAGTTAAAATCATCGAAAATGCTGAAGGTACACGTACAACGCCTTCAATTGTTGCTTATAAAGATGATGAGATTTTGGTCGGTCAGTCAGCCAAGCGTCAAGCGGTAACCAATCCAAATAACACGTTATTTGCCATTAAACGTTTGATTGGTCGCCGTTTTGATGACAAAGTCGTGCAAAAAGATATCGGCATGGTGCCTTACAAAATCGCCAAAGCGGATAACGGTGATGCATGGGTAGAAATTAACGGTAAAAAACTAGCGCCACCACAAGTTTCTGCTGAAATCTTGAAAAAAATGAAAAAAACAGCCGAAGACTATCTTGGTGAAGCAGTTACTGAAGCAGTTGTAACTGTGCCTGCTTACTTTAATGACTCACAGCGTCAAGCAACGAAAGATGCGGGTAAAATTGCTGGTCTTGATGTAAAACGTATCATCAACGAACCAACTGCTGCGGCTCTTGCTTACGGTATGGACAAAAAGAAAGGTGATAGTACGGTTGCTGTTTATGACTTAGGTGGGGGTACTTTTGACGTATCAATCATCGAAATCGCTGACGTCGATGGCGAGCAGCAGTTTGAAGTACTAGCGACCAACGGTGATACTTTCCTTGGCGGCGAAGACTTTGACTCAGCACTAATTGATTTCTTAGTAAGCGAATTTAAAAAAGACCAAGACGTTAACCTAAAAGGTGACTCTCTTGCAATGCAGCGTCTAAAAGAAGCAGCAGAAAAAGCGAAAATTGAGCTATCAAGTGCCCAAAGCACTGAAGTAAACTTGCCATACATCACTGCTGACAGCACGGGTCCTAAGCATTTGGTCGTTACTATCAGCCGCTCAAAACTTGAGAGCTTAACTGAAGAATTAGTACAACGTACCATGGGTCCTTGTAAGATTGCCCTTGAAGATGCCGGTTTAAAAATTGGCGATATCGATGATGTCATCTTAGTTGGTGGTCAGACTCGTATGCCATTGGTACAGCAAAAAGTTCAAGAATTCTTCGGTCAAGAGCCACGTAAAGACGTGAACCCTGATGAAGCAGTAGCAGCAGGTGCAGCGATTCAAGGTGCGGTATTGTCTGGTGAAAAAACTGACGTATTGCTACTTGATGTAACGCCATTGACGCTTGGTATCGAAACAATGGGTGGTATCTTAACGCCAATCATTGAGAAAAATACCATGATTCCGACTAAGAAATCACAGGTATTCTCAACGGCTGAAGACAACCAGCCAGCAGTTAGTATTCAGGTTTATCAAGGCGAGCGTAAAATCGCTAACCAAAATAAACAGCTTGGTCGTTTTGATTTAACGGACATTCCACCTGCACCACGTGGTCTGCCACAAATCGAAGTAAGCTTTGACATCAACGCTGACGGTATCATGAATATCTCAGCGACTGATAAAGGTACTGGTAAAGCACAAAGTATCCAAATCAAAGCAGATTCTGGTTTGTCAGATGAAGAAGTTGAACAAATGATTCAGGATGCTGAAGCCAATGCTGCTGAAGACGAGAAATTCGCCAATCTAGCGCAAGTGCGTAACGAAGCAGATGGTCGTATCCATGCCGTACAAAAAGCGCTAAAAGATGCAGAAGATAAAGTGACTGAAGATGAGAAATCATCGGTAGAAACGGCTATCTCTGAGCTTGAAGCGGCTGCGAAAGAAGATGACCATGAAGAGATTAAAGCTAAGCTTGAAGCATTAGACAATGCCTTCTTGCCAGTTAGCCAGAAGATTTATGCTGATGCAGGCGCAGGTAGCGAAGGCATGGATCCAAACCAGTTCCAACAAGGTGCGGATAATGCAGGCGAAAGTAACCAAGCTGACGACGATGTAGTCGATGCTGAGTTCACTGAAGTAGATGAAGATAAAAAATAATACTATTCATCAGTAGTTAGCTTAAAAAAAACGCACCTTTCGGGGTGCGTTTTTTTATTTTTCATAATAATTTTTATTTAATGAGTACTGATTATTACTCAAATTGAGTCGTTGTAACAAAAGATTTCATATACCTGCCTTTGTAACCCGAGCACTGATAAATACTTGCAAAACTTAACTTTCTTACCATTAAACACTGACAGAGTTTTTGACATGGTTTGTTACTATGTATACATCGTTAGCAAACAAGGCGATATGGCTAAAAGGCCGACATAAATACATAACTTGTTTGTCCAAATTGATTTTAAGGAGCTACACATGAAAACTCTACAAAAAACTCTAATTGCATTAGCAGCTGGTTCTTTACTAAGCATGGGTGCACAAGCAGCCGTTTCTTATGGTAACGGTTATACTGGCCAACCGTATGTTGGTGCTAAAGTAGGTCAATTTGACTTAGATGTAGATGGTGCTGATAAGCCAACTGCTTACGGCGTATACGGTGGTTATAACTTTGATCCTAACTTTGGTATTGAAGCTGAGTATGTCGGTTCAGACGATGCTGACTATTACAATGGCGATATTGACGCTAAAACATATGGCGCATATGGTACCTACCGTTATCAGTTCCCAAATACTGGCTTATATGCTAAAGGTAAATTGGGCGTAGCTAAAACTGAAATCGAAGGCTCTAGTACTATTCCAGCCCGTAGCTTGTCTAAAGATGATACTAGTCTTGCTGGTGGTGTAGGTCTTGGTTATTCAGTGAACCCTAACTTCAGTGTCGAAGCTGAGTATGACAAGTTAGGTAGTGATGCAGATCTTATGACTGTTGGTGCACAGCTCAAATTCTAAGCTATCAGTAATAAGTTATTAGCAAGTAATATCCAAATAAAAAACGATCGCTTCGGCGGTCGTTTTTTTGTGCAATAAAAAACAATGTAAGGGTCATTAAAAAAGAGTGCATTGAGAATAGTGTTCTGTTAGAATCTTGAATTCGACAATAGTTCAGCTAACTTATATACTCTTTTATATTCATTCAGATTGTATTTTAGTTTTATTTAATAGGAAGTTATATGAATACTTTACAAAAAGCTTTGATCGCACTCTCAGTTGGTTCATTGTTGAGTGTTAGCGCTCAAGCGGCAGTTAACTATGCAGGACAGCCGTATGTTGGTGCAAAAGTAGGTCAGTATAGTCCTGATGATGTAGAAGATGATGCTGTGTCATATGGTGTTTATGGTGGTTATAAATTCACGCCAGAGTTTGGTGTTGAGGCTGAATATTTGACTACTAGTGATACTGATGCATACGAAGATGCTGAAGAAAAGTCAGAATACAGTGCTGATGTTTTAGGTCTCTATGCGACATACGACTATGCATTCCCAAATACTGCGTTATATGCTAAAGGTCGTTTAGGCTTTGCAAAAAATGAAGTAAACGTAGACGTCACCGACAAAGATATTGCTAGCAACAGTGAGAGCTTTAGCGTTTCTGATACAGGTGTCGCTGGCGGTTTAGGTCTAGGTTATAAATTCAATCCTATGGTTTCTGCAGAAGTTATGTATAACTTCTACCCAACTATAGACTTTGATGACGGTGAAAACCTAGATGCTAATGGTATTACACTAGGCGCTCATGTGAAATTCTAAATTTACTGCTGTAATATGCAAAAAAACGATCACTTAATGTGGTCGTTTTTTTTGCTTTACATCTTTTACAATAGATATCGCGTTCGTATTCCTATTAAGCTGAGAGTAAAGACGCATGGCTAATTCTAAGAAATAGTTTTCATAATAGTGCTTTTAAAGTATGTTTTTCAAGGTATTGTTTTTAGAGCGTTTTCAGTTAAGAAAATGTGCTACATTGAAAGTTAGAATAGCAAAAATAGGGAATGGCGCAATGATAGAGACACTCTGGATGATTGAACCTTGGCATTGGTTAGTATTGGGCTTTTTGCTGCTGATTGTCGAGATGTTTGTTCCAACCTTTGCAAGCCTTTGGTTTGGCGCTGCTGCTATTATAGTTGCTGCGCTTTCATGGTTATTGCCTATTTCTATCTCCGTTCAAGTTATCATCTGGTTGGTGCTCTCTGCTATATTTTTGCTAGCATGGTTTAAGTTTATCAAACCTTTATCTGTTGATCGTACCGCAGCAGGACTGGGTGGTAGCGTCATCGTTGGTGAAACCGGTATGATTATTGTGCAGCCGCAGCCAGATAGGGCAGGTACGGTAAGATTTAGTGTGCCGATTGTTGGTGCAGCTGAATGGGTGTGCCGTACTAGGGGAGAGCAAGTAGCAGTCGGGGATCGAGTCGTGGTGACAGATATCGTTGGTAACGAGCTAATCGTAAGCAGTATGACATCGCAGGCAGCGATTAATAAAAACAGGCAAATATAATAATAGGGATGCGTTATGGAAAGCTTTAGTATTGTAATGATAGTCTTAGTCGCACTGGTCGTATTTACGGTGTTTAAAGGCGTTAGAATTGTCCCGCAAGGTTATAAGTGGGTGGTGCAGCGATTAGGTAAATACAGCCAAACACTAGAGCCAGGATTAAACCTTATTATTCCTTATGTTGATGATGTTGCTTATAAAGTGACGACCAAAGACATCGTGCTTGATATTCCATCACAAGAAGTGATCACCCGTGATAACGTGGTTATTATCGCTAACGCCGTCGCCTATATTAGTATTGTGCGTCCTGATAAAGCGGTCTATGGTATTGAAGATTATGAATATGGTATTCGTAATCTGGTGCAGACGTCTTTGCGTTCAATCATCGGTGAGATGGATCTTGATAGTGCATTGTCTAGCCGTGATGAGATCAAAATGAAGCTTAAGCATGCGATCTCAGAAGATATTGCTGATTGGGGTATCACGTTAAAGACAGTAGAGATTCAAGATATTAACCCGTCGCAGACGATGCAAGCGTCAATGGAAGAGCAGGCAGCAGCAGAGCGTCTACGTCGTGCGACAGTAACCCGTGCTGATGGTCAAAAGCAAGCGGCTATCCTAGAGGCCGATGGTCGCTTAGAAGCCTCTCGTCGCGATGCTGAAGCGCAAGTAGTACTAGCGAAAGGGTCAGAGGAATCTATTCGTCTGATTACTGCTGCGATGGGCACGGAAGAGATGCCAATTGTTTACTTATTAGGCGAGCAGTATATCAAAGCGATTCGTCAGTTGGCTGAGTCTGATAACGCAAAAATGGTGGTATTACCCGCTGACATTCTAAGTACAATAAAAGGCATGGTCGGTGATAAGCTTAAGGTTTAAGCAACTGTGCTTTGACCACATGCTACAGGCATAAAGTATAAAAATAGCCAGTGATTATGTGAAGCACTGGCTATTTTTTTGACTTGAATTTGCTTCTCGTTTCTTAATAAATTTTGAATAATAAAAATACTGGTATAAGGAAAACAACAATGACCGAGCAAAAATTGGATACTACAATAATTACAATAGAAAATTTCCCGCAAGGCAGCCCGTTGCCTTATAACATACTTGATGCGACGCACATCAATGCCGCTTACCCTGAATGCAAGCTAGAGATTCGTGGTGGCGGCTACGGCTCAGATGCCGCTGCACATCCAACTCATACTAATCAATTTTATGCCCTCACTGATCGAGGTCCCAATGCCGACTTTGATGGGATTGCTGGTAAAGGTAAGCAGTTTCTTGTGCCAAACCATACACCGTCTATTGGACTGTTTGAATTGCAAGCTGACGGCAAAATAATCAAGATAAAAGAGACAGCCCTTAAAGATAGCAATGGCAATCCTATCTCTGGGTTACCGAATCCAAAAGCCTTTGGCGGTACCAATGAAGTACCTTATGATGTCAATGGTCAGCCGATGACGGTTAATCCCAATTTGCCTTTTGATGCAGTGAGTAATCCGATTAAAACCGATATTAAGGGTTTGGATCCCGAAGGACTTGCTGTCCTCACCGATGGGAGCTTTTGGGTCAGTGATGAATATGGGCCTCATTTTGTTCATTATAATGCGCAGGGGGTGGAGATTGAGCGTATCAATGCGTTTGTTAGTGATGAGCGCAATAATGTGATCGTTGATGGTACGCCAGTTTTGTTACCGACAGAATTTACCAAACGTCGTGCCAATCGTGGTATGGAAGCATTAACGATTACGCCAGACCAAACCACACTAGTCGGTATCATGGAATCCTCTATGGATAATTCTGATAAGTCAGGGCGTATCTCTAGTTTGGTACGCATCGTAACGATTAATTTAGTTTCAGGTCAAATAGCACAGTATTTATATCGATTGGATAACGCACAGCACGTGACTTCTGGCATAGTAGCGCTTAGTAATCATGAGTTTTATCTGATTGAGCATGACCGCAAATTTCCGCTACAAGACAAATCGGCGCAAAAGCTCATTTATAAAATTGACCTCTCGCAGGCAACAGATATTGAAAACGTTTTGAATACTGCAAACGTCAAGCAAGATGACACGCTTGGCTTAATAGTCAATGGGCAAACGCTTGAGCAAATGATTGCAGAGAACGAAGAAAACTGGAAAATACTTGAGAAACTAGCTATCACGCCTAGTAAAAAAACTTTAGTAGTCGATGTTCTCGCGACTTTAGATTATCCGCATGACAAACTTGAAGGCTTATGGTTACGTCAAGATGGCTCATTAGGTTTACTCAATGATGACGATTTTGCGATGACAGATTCTGAGATAATCCATTCAAAAAGTACGGTTGAACAAAAGTATTTGGATAAAGAGAAAACAATAGAAGATGCCAATCGACTATACATCGTGATGCCTACTGAGTAGACATTACTAATAGATGATAGAGCACGGCATTTATAGTAAGACAAAAAAAGACCTCGCTTGAGGTCTTTTTTATGGTTGAGAGTTTTGGCTCAAAAGTTAATGATTTAAATAGCTTTTGAAAAGCGGTTTTTATGTTTTTTATCCAAATATTCATCAAACACCATAGCCACATTACGACCTAACAGGCGACCTTTCGGTAATACTCGAATGCCAGCGGCATCCATATCAATCAAGCGGTCTTCTTGCATTTGACCCAGTTGTTGGATTTCATCAATAAAATAGGTAATCGCATCGATACCGAATTTCTGATTGATGTCTCTAAAATCCATATAATCGTGACATAGTAAATTCATAATCACGTATTCACGTAAGCGGTCTTTGATAGAGGTTTTAATCACGTTGACGGCTGGCATCACCGTAGGATTATTGCGAGCCGCATCGATATTGTCTTTATACACCTGCAAATCGGTATGATTTTGTAGGATATAGCTGCTATTGGCATTGGCAATTTGACTGATTGAAGACACGCCAAAACCCAATAAATCACAATCGCCCATGATGGTATAACCCTGAAAATTACGATGTAACTTACCTTCGCGCTGTGCAATGGCAAGCTCATCATCAGGTTTGGCAAAGTGGTCAATACCAATATACTGATAACCGGCTTCGGTTAAGGTGTTTATGGTATTACCAAGCATCGTAAGCTTGGCGGCTGGAGTGGGTAGGTCTGCCTCTTTAATTTGTTTTTGGGATTTAAAGCGCTCAGGTAAATGCGCGTAATTAAATACCGATAGACGATCGGGTGACATCTCAATAATACGGCGTACTGTTTTATCTAAAGTCGTAGGCGTTTGATGTGGTAACCCATAAATCAGATCGACATTAATAGAATGAAAACCTAAATCGCGCGCTTCTTCTAACACATTTTCAATTAATTCTGCTGAGTGCACCCGATTGACTGCAATTTGTACGGTCTCATCTAGATCTTGCACGCCCAAGCTTACACGGTTAAAGCCAAGATTACGCAACACTTTTAGTGTCTCGCCACTCAGCTCGCGAGGATCAATTTCAATAGAATAATCACCTTGGTCTTCAGGCAAAAATTCAAATTGGGTCTGCAAGAATTCCCAAAGTTGTATCAATTCATTATCTTGTAGAAAGGTTGGCGTACCACCACCGAAATGCAGCTGTTTGACTAGTGGTTTTTTACCGTCTTCTACTGTCGTTAATAAACTACGTTTGTGCTTAATTTCGGCAATAAGATATTCTAAATAGTCGCCCGCATCACTATTTTTTTTGGTAATAATTTTATTACAAGCACAGTAATAGCAAAGGTGACGGCAAAATGGGATATGGAAATAGAGCGATAATGGCGCATGAGCTTCGCGCTCTTGGAGAATTTTTGTCTCAAGCCCTTCTGGCATTGGAGAAAATTCTAAAGCGGTCGGGTAGGAGGTATAGCGCGGCCCTGAACGATTATACTTATTAATAATATCTTGATCGAATGCCGGTAGATGCTTACTGGTAATGCTGCCACGCATACTGGCATAGGGGTTATCTGGCTGTGTGACGGGACGCACCGTCGTGGGCTGCTCGCTTGCATTGGCGGAGATTTGGGATGCGCTATTGATATCGAATGGTTCTGACATGCGAGATTCCTCGTTTTGACTGTATAAACAACCATTTTTACGTGATTGGCGCATGGCTTTTTATACAGTTAAGTAATGGCTTTGCTGGTAGCGATTTTACTATAAATCGCTTTAATATTAATTGCTTTGCCAAGCGTTAAGTAGCCTAAACCTGAATGCTTAAATAGGTAATAAGTAGTATAACAAATCATTGGTTATAGTGGCATGGACAGCGAGTTTTGGTATATACCCATAAAGTTGTATTGTCATTAAGCAAAAAAAGACTTCAGGATTACCCTAAAGTCTTTTATATTAATATCAAAAATGACGCTAATTTTATTCTCTTAGTTGAAGCTTATTACCAACGGCTTGCACAGCAATTTCACCAGCGTTAAAGGGTAGGCGTATCCAATTTTTGTCTGAGTAGCGACGTGTTTTTTTATTATATATTGAAGGCAAAGTAATTCTAATAATCTAAATCATAAAACTCTGAATCATAAAATTTAGATAGGAAAGTTAAGATGTCATTAATCTAAAAATAGAAACACAACATTTGCGCACTCATTAATAATGCTCTATTATCGATAAATCTCTATATTAGGAAGGGCTCATGTCATTTGCTCAAGTCTATACCCGCTCAGTCGTCGGACTGCATGCGCCCAAGGTGATTATTGAGGTGCATCTGTCACAAGGGTTGCCAGCATTGACCATTGTCGGTTTGCCTGAAGCGGCGGTACGTGAGAGTAAGGATAGAGTACGCTCAGCAATTCTTAATTCTGGTTTTCAGTTCCCCAATCGACGTTTAACGATTAATTTAGCACCGGCAGATTTGCCTAAAGATGGGGCTCGTCTTGATTTACCTATTGCCATCGGTATTTTGGCAGCCAGTGACCAACTAGACCCAGAAGTGTTATCAGGATTTGAGTTTATCGGTGAGTTAGCGCTCAATGGCGAACTTCGGCAAGTAACGGGGAGCTTAGCAGTTGCACGGGCGATGAAGGCTGAAGCATTAGCGTTAAAAATATTGCCCGTATCAGAAAATGATGTATCAGAGCTGGATGAAGGTCAGCAGTTATCGCTGCCCACACCGCAATTAATAGTACCGATTAATAATGGGGCGGAGGCCAGCCGTGTTGATGGAGTAAGCGTATTGGCAGCGCAAAACTTAAAGGCTGTCTGTAATCACTTGCAGTCATTAACAGATTCTAGCCTTTTAGATGAGCGTTTAGAGGTAGTGCAGCCCAGTGCAACGCAGCAGCATGTTGGATATCAAGTGGATCTAGCTGATGTCAAAGGTCAGCACCATGCTCGGCGAGCCTTAGAAATTGCAGCCGCTGGTGGTCATTCACTGCTATTTACAGGGCCACCTGGTTCAGGTAAAACCTTGATGGCTTCACGGTTGCCGACAATATTGCCGGATTTGAGTGATGAAGATGCATTAGAGGTCGCTAGTACCTATTCGGTTGCAGACAGTGATTATGACTATGGGACACGTCCATTTAGACAAGTTCATCATACGATATCTGCCGTCGCTTTGGTCGGTGGCGGTTCACGTCCGAAACCTGGCGAGATTACGCTTGCGAATAAAGGCGTATTATTCCTCGATGAATTACCGGAGTTCGACCGTACGGTATTAGAGGTGTTGCGCCAACCATTAGAGGCGAAGCAAATCACCATTAGTCGTGCGAACTCGCAAATGACCTTTCCAGCAAACTTTCAATTAGTGGCAGCGATGAACCCCTGCCCGTGTGGTTATGATGGTGATGGCTCAGGGCGTTGTCGCTGCCGACCTGAGCAGATTAAGCGCTATCAAGATAAATTGTCAGGACCGCTGCTCGATCGCATTGATCTGCATATTACCGTACCAGCCTTACCGATTGCCGACCTACAAAATACTCAGGCGGGGGAAACCTCTGGGCAGGTACGTGTGCGGGTAGCGGCGGCTCATAATCGTCAATTAATACGACAGAAAAAGGTCAATAATGAGCTTAGCCCTAGTGAGATTGATAAATATATCCAGTTGGGTGAGGGTGAACAGCAGCTATTACAGCTTGCTCAGCAACGGCTAAATTTATCCGCTCGTGGCTATCATCGAGTATTACGCGTCGCACGGACGATTGCTGACCTTGCTGACAGTATCGATATTACTAGTGCCCACGTGTCTGAGGCGCTCAGTTATCGTAGTAAGTGATTCGTTTTTACGTTAAAAAAGACCAGTAATATTTCCTGCTTCGTCCAAATCAATATGCTCAGCTGAAGGGCGTTTAGGTAGACCGGGCATTTTCATAATGGGGCCACAAATCACGACGATAAACCCTGCACCCGAGGAGATGCTGATATCGCGCACATGGATGTTAAAACCAGTAGGTCGTCCCAGTAGTTTGGCATCATCACTAAGCGAATACTGGGTTTTGGCGATACAAATTGGCATCTTATCAAGATTTAAGGTTTCTAAGCGGCGTATTTTGGCTTGAGCTGCACTGCTAATATCAATATCGTCTGCCCCATAAATACGCTGGGCAACGGTGCGGATTTTATCAGCGATACTATCCTCACTGTCATAAGCCAAACGAAATTGGCTAGGCTGCTTGCTATTATCTTGAGCACTGCTATTTTGAGAGTCTTCATCTTGGGCGTTGTTATTTTTAGCGCTTTCATCAAACAGTTTAAGTAGAGTTTTTGCCAAATCTTCACCACCAGCGCCACCTTTTTCCCATACTTGGGTGAGGGCAACGTCTACGCCTTTTTCAATACAAGCTTGTCGTACTAACTCAACTTCGGCATCGGTATCACTAACAAAGTGATTGATAGCGACTACCACTGGTAGTCCATACACTTCTTGCATGTTTTCGATATGCTTCATCAAGTTTGGCAAACCTTGCTCAAGCGCTGGCAGGTTTTCAATAGTGAGTTTGTCTTTAGTAACACCGCCATTATATTTTAGCGCACGAATGGTCGCTACGATAACCGCAGCATCTGGCGTGAGCCCTGACAATCGACACTTAATATCACAAAATTTCTGCGCGCCAAGGTCTGCACCAAAGCCTGCTTCAGTGAGCGTATAATCTGCCAAATGCATCGCAACGCGGGTTGCGATGACAGAGTTACAACCATGGGCGATATTAGCAAACGGACCACCATGCACGATAGCTGGCGTGCCTTCAATCGTCTGCACAAGGTTGGGTTTAATGGCTTCTTTTAGCAGCACTGCCATTGCCCCATGTGCGTTTAGATCTTTTGCATAGACAGGCTGTTTGTCTTTGCTAAAAGCAACTAATATATTGCCCAAACGCTGTTTTAAATCGCTTAAATCGGTTGCTAAGCAAAAGATAGCCATCACCTCAGAGGCAACGGTAATATCAAAGCCATCTTCGCGCATCACGCCGTCGGTAGTCTTACCAATGCCACTGATAATATTGCGCAGTTGACGGTCATTCATATCTACTGCGCGCCGCCAGAATACTTGTTTTGGATCTATATTTAGCGCATTACCTTGATAAATATGATTGTCTATCAGCGCCGCTAATAGATTGTTTGCCGCTCCAATCGCATGAAAGTCGCCTGTAAAATGCAGATTAATATCTTCCATGGGCAGTACTTGCGCGTAACCGCCACCCGCTGCGCCACCTTTTACCCCAAATACTGGTCCTATAGACGGTTCACGGATAGCAACTACCGTTCTCTCACCACTATTTTTCTGCTTATGAATGCGATTTAAGGCGTCAGCCAGACCAATAGTAACGGTCGTTTTACCTTCACCGGCTGGCGTTGGGTTAATGGCGGTCACCAATATCAATTTGCTGTGCTTAGCTTTTGCGGGCATTGCAAACACATCGTTTGGATTAACCTTTGCCTTATAATGCCCGTAAGGTTCGATATTGACTGTCGATAAACCAAGCTTTTCAGCGATAAGGGTAATTGATTGTAAGGTCGCGCTTTGGGCAATAGCAATATCGCTAGGTACGGTCATATAAACAGTCTCTTGAGGCAGTATGAGTTAGTGAGAGTAGATATTTATTTAAAAGGTCATTAATTGATTAACTTTAAGTCCTTCAAAGCCTAGTCTTTTAAAATGTAGGTAACCAAAGAAGCAAAGTCATCAAAGGCTTCGGTAGGGTTGAGCTCACGAATATCTTGCCCATAGTTGTAGCCGTAAGACAATCCAAGCGTATCCATATTGGCATTTTGTCCCGCTAAGATATCGTTTCTTGAGTCACCAATCATGATTGCTTGCGCTGGATTAATATTTAGAGTTTCACAGACATGTAATAGGGGGGCAGGATCTGGTTTTTTGACCGGTAAACTATCACCGCCAAGCACTTCACTAAATAAGTCTTGCCAGCCAAAAAACTGTAATATTTTGGGTACAAAACGAATCGGCTTATTGGTCACTAACGCCAGCTTAAACCCTGCTGCCTGTAGTCTTTTTAGTCCGCTATCGACATCGGGATAGGCGACAGTTTTGCTGTCACCCATTTTGCTATAAGCATCAAAAAATACTTGCTCAGCATGGCCAACTGCTTCTTCAGTTAATTCACCCTCTAAAACCTCTATTTTGCCAACCAAGGCACGCTCTACCAGTACCTTCGAGCCATTACCTACCCAGTTACGGATGGTATCGATAGAATAGGGTTGTTTGCCAAGCGTGGTGAGCATGATATTAATAGCGTCCGCCAGATCTGGCACACTATCAATAAGGGTACCGTCGAAATCAAAAATTAAAAGTTGCTTATCCATTATTCCTCGCCATTTAGAAGTATTGTACTTAGAGATTGTATCTAGGGTTAAGGTATTTAGAAGTACTGTATCTGTTTTTTAAATAATAGCTTTAATCGTTATTACCATAGCATAAGACACCACTAAAACTAATTTTTACCATAGTTAGGGCGTGTCCTCAACCTGAACGAAAGCGATTAAATGGGCTGAAAATGGCTAAATCTTGCCAAGCTGCGTCAAACAGCTGGTTAATATCCTGATATTGCCTGCGCTATTTTCCTAGTTTGGCTACAATTTATCTCATTTTTATCACCATTTTCAAAATGAGGACACGCCCTAGTACAACATAAAATCTATGCATCACTTTTAAACTGAGTTGAATATCAACTACTCAACCTCTTTATAGCGGTCTCGATGCTCTTTTTTCATTCGTAAATAGTCTTCGTTCTCACGACAATAATCCCATTTCTCTTTAAAGATACGTGCAGACTCAGCTTTGATAGGGTCTTCCTCTTGGCGTGGTAGCTCTTCACGACCATGAGCACCGCTTTGCCCTTTTTTATCGTCAGGGACTGCGCCTTTATATTTCTTACCACCTTTATGATTGGCATAACGGCGGGCGCGGGTATAACCCATTTGGATAAATTTTCGCGCCATATCAGCACCGATAAAGTCATCAGCAGCTAAATAATCTAAAAACATCTGATAAATAATATCGCTGCTCTCAAGCGCAATATTAGGAGTAGCAAAGCGCCAGTGCGGCAGAATCTCAGACTTATAAGGCTCTACCAGTAATACACCTTGCTCACCGCGGCCGACACGATACAGCTCGGGCTGAGCGCGTAAGTCCAAATTTTTATAATCTAAATCATAATTAAACTCTCTCATGGTTCTTACTCTTTAGCTGTCACTGTTTATAGCTTTTAGTATACTTAGCAGGCAGGCACATAAAACAGCACAAAAGTGTTATGAATGAGTGACAGTAGTTGTTTAAGATATTATAAAAACCGCCATGCAAGATTAACAGGTCTTACAAAATTGACTCTAGAAAAAGTAAACGGGATAAGTCACAATGAATAGATTTGCTACAGACGAGCTAATGTCATCTAGGACAGTAATGCTGATATTATTAGGATTGACGATAGCTTTTCTAAGTGTTAATAGCGCTCATAGTGCTTGGTTTGAGCGCTCATTGTTAGCTGATAATACGGCCAAAGATAATACTTACACAGTCAAAGACGTCGACCGTGATGAGATGTTTGTCATTGATGATTTTATCTATGATGCGCGTCAATCTTGTTATTTATCAGTAGGTGATCAAGTAGTATTCTCTAAAGGTCAATATGGTGTTGACTATCACGCAACTATTTATGATTTAGATGATCGTGAGCCTTGTGAGCTGCTATTAAGAGACCCAGTATCATAGAAACGACTTTATCAAAAACAAATACTTAAAGACTACAGGCATAAAAAAAGCCCCAAACAGTTATGTTTGGGGCTTTTTAGAATGCTTAAACGAAATGGTGGCTCGAGGCAGGTTCGAACTGCCGACACACGGATTTTCAATCCGTTGCTCTACCGACTGAGCTATCGAGCCGTCTTCGTTGAGGCGCTATTAAACTAAATATAGGCGTGACTGTCAAGACTTTTTTGTATTATCTGCTATAAAAGATTAAGAATAGCTGATTATTTATTAAAATTAAGCTATTTAAGCTTAAAGTCAGTCTTTAACCTGCAATAGTTCGTACTCGCTCATAATACGATGAATCTCACTATCTACAGGCACAAACTGGCGAACACCTTTTTTAACCTCAGCATCATAGACCAGTTTAATAAACTTGGCATCAATCGCGCGACCGCGATTTTGTTGATGTACCGTTAAATATTGCAGGCGCTTAGCATCGGTTTGTCCATCATCAAAACAGCCAACTGCCGCGATAGGCTTATCATTAAACATACCGACATATAGATATTGACCGCGCTTAAAGCCTTGCTCGATAATAGCCAATACTTCGGCGCCATCAGGTTGACTGTCATCGGTATCATACAATGCTTGCAAGCGCTCAGCTAATTCGTTTTCACGCGCAGGTTTTTTGATGAGAGGGGTCTGCAAGTCGTTAATGGCAATGGCTTCTAAAGGCATAGTGGCTTCCTATTAAGTATTCATCTGATATTTAGTCATCTGCTATGGCGTGACTTAATGTAATGGGCATAATGAGCACAGTGCAATGATTGATAATACTGAATGCACTATTTTAGCAGAATGGTGCAAATTTTCCTGTAGATTACTGCTTGGTCGTGGCAGTAAATGGTAGGGTTTGCTATGATGAAGGTAGACGGTGCTTCTGATGGACAATACTGATCATTTTAGTAGGTGACATAGACACTTCCCCCATTCTTAGATTTATATATATATATAAAATCATTTATACGATAGTGAACAGGTATTGGGCGCTTTTTCGCCCTATTTTATTGACCGCTTTTAATGAATAGAGAGTAGCCATGACAGCCAATTCTACTGAACAATCTCAAGACCAAAACTCTGCTAAAAATCTTTACGGTCATGCTGCACGTATAGCGACTGTGACGCGCAACACTGCTGAGACCCAAGTCACTTGTACGGTCAATCTTGATGGCACCGGTCAAGGTACTGTCGATACTGGCGTACCATTTTTAGATCATATGATTGACCAAATCAAGCGTCATGGTCTGTTTGACCTAGATATCAAATGTAACGGCGATACTTTTATTGACGATCACCATAGTGTCGAAGATACAGGCATTACGCTAGGTCAAGCGTTCAATAAAGCATTGGGCGATAAAAAAGGCATCCGTCGTTATGGGCACTTTTATGCGCCACTCGATGAAGCGCTTACCCGCGCAGTGGTTGATTTATCAGGCCGTCCTGGTTTACATATGGACATTCCATTTACGCGCTCACATGTTGGTACTTTTGATGTCGATTTATTCAGTGAGTTCTTCTATGGCTTCGTCAATCATTCTTGGATGACGGTGCATTTAGACAATATAAAAGGTAAAAACAGCCATCACCAAATTGAATCTACCTTTAAAGCCTTTGCCCGTGCCCTACGTATGGCATGCGAGTATGATGAGCGTGCATTAAATACGCTACCATCGACTAAAGAGGCGTTCTAGATGAGTAGAGCCACCAAAATTGCACTATTGGATTATGGCATGGGTAATTTGCACTCTGCTAGCAAAGCACTATCAGCGGTCGGTGCGGAAGTCTCTATTACCAGTGACCCTAAAGTCGTCTCTGCTGCCGATAAAATATTTTTCCCCGGTGTTGGTGCGATGCGTGATTGTATCGCTGGCATGCATGAAGCAGGTATTGATGAGGTCATACGGCAGGCGATATTTAATAAGCCTGTCATGGCCATCTGTGTTGGTATGCAAGCGTTATTTGAGCAGTCTGACGAAAATGGTGGCACGCCTTGTCTCGGTATTTTAGAGGGTTCAGTGCCTGCCTTTAATCCGGAATGGAAAGATGCCAAAGGTGACCAAATAAAAGTACCACATATGGGTTGGAACACCATTAACGGTATGGATTTTGCTCATCCATTATGGAACGGTATTAAGGACAATGCGTACTTTTATTTTGTGCACAGCTACTACTGCGAGCCAGCAGATAACACACAAGTAGCGGCTGTTTGTGATTATGGGCAGCCGTTTTGTGCTAGTATTTTGCAAGATAACTTATTTGCGACTCAATTCCATCCAGAAAAAAGCCATACCGCGGGTTTGCAGCTGTTAAAGAACTTTGTGGATTGGGATATTTAGATAAGCACAAATAAAAAATTTGATTCAGCTGTAGGGTAGGTTAACAAATGCTTAATCTACCTTTTTTATTCTTATTGTATTATTAATTATTTCCTACTCTCTTTTATATGTGGAATACACAGTGGATTTTTACATTTTCAAGAACGGCGTCGTCGCTGCTACAGGCTTAGACAAAGATGCCTTACATATCTATGTCGGCATTAGCGTTTATCTATTAAGCTTAATCCTAATGCGTCCAATTTTTAAAAAATATAGTGTCAGAGCATCTATTGCTTTAATTCTGGTGACTTGTATCGCTTTGTTAGGCGAGTATTTAGATAACCGCCAAACAATTACCGAGCTAGGTATGTCAGGGATGGAAAGCGCAGAATTAAAAGCCAGTATCCATGATTTGATTAATACCTGCATGCTTTCGTATCTGCTTTATGGACTTACTATGTGGACAAAGACTTTTCAATCAGTAGTTAACAAGCCAACTCGGTTATTAAAACAACGATAAGTGCCTAACTGAGTATTGGTGCTAGCTTATTTCCCGTCATATAACTCGCGCACCACTTCACCAATCACTCGAATACCATCAACCAGCGTTTGCTCATCAGCAGCAATGCTCATACGGATGCATTCATGCGCATGTTGGTAGTCACTGACATCGACACCAGGGAAAAAGTGTTTACTTGGCACAATGAGCGTGCCTTTTTCTTTGAGGCGCTCATATAGCTCAACGGTCGTAATCGGCAAGTCTTTAAACCATAACCATAAGAAAATCGCACCTTCAGGCTTATGAATTGCTAGTGGATAATCGCCCAACGCTTCTTTTAAAAGCTTTACAGCTAACGTGGCTTGTTGCTGATAAAATGGCTTAATTTCATTATCTGATAGCTGCTTGATGCGGTCGTTCTTGACTAGTGGCGTGGCAATCGCAGCACCAAAACGCGTAGGCGCGAGATTAACGACGGCATTCATGGCACTAACAGCTGCAATGACTTTGGGCGCTGCGACGATAATCCCCGTACGCATACCAGGCAGGCCAATTTTAGACAGACTAAAGCAGAGAATGGTATTGTCATCCCAAGTGAGATGGGCATCAGAATAAATGATATTAGGAAACGGCATGCCGTAAGCATTGTCAATAATCAACGGTATATCATAACGCTTGGCAAGCTCGGCCAAATGCGCCATTTCCTCATCAGTCAGCACGTTGCCAGTAGGATTGGTCGGACGTGAGCAGCAAATCGCACCAATACGACCTTCTTTTAGCGCGGGTAAATTCTCTAACGCTTCAAAATCGACGCGATATTTAAAAAACCCTTCTTCGCCATCATGCGTCACTTCATCAATATGCGGCAACACTGCGGCAAAATGCTGACCCTCAACATGGACGTCACTATAGCCAATATACTCAGGGGTCAATGGTAGTAAAATCGATTTATCTACCGACTGATTTTGTTCGTCTTGACTGTGCTCATTAAGGAAGGCACCGCCAAATAAATTAAACAAGTAGAAAAAGGCATTCTGTGAGCCATTGGTTAGGGCGATATTTTCTGCCGTCAGATTCCAATCATAATGACGATTAAAGAAGCCGACTAACGCATCGATAAAGGCGGCATCACCTTGTGGGTTGGAGTAGTTTGCCATACTGATAATAGCGCTACTATTGGCTTCACCCGTATCATTATCATTGCCAAGCGCCTTGTAAGTCTCTAAAAACAACTCGTTGACCGCTTCAATTTTGGCAGGATTACCACCGCCCAGCATATTGATAGGCTGATCGCTTTTTAGCGCATCGCCAAGATCGTCCATCAATTGTGAGATACCAGTAGGCTGGGTAAATTTTTGACCAAATTTTGAGAATTTCATAAGGTTACCGTGCTGTTATAAAGGGTGATAAGAGAATATAAAATGTCGTAAAGTGATATGGAATTTATCATTTAAAAACAAGGATAGCAAATAGCAAAATTTAAAAACCTTAATACTAAACTAAAAAATAGGTTAGCTTAAGCTAAATAATGCTCAAGCTAACCTAAATTTGAAAGTTTTAAGCAATAATAAGAAAGATTTAACCCCCTAAACCATCGCCCTTACTCTAGCCATAATCCCGCGCCCAATCACCAATCGTACATAAACAATGGCAATGGCAAATAGCAATACGACTAACGCCACACCGCCAATACCCAAGCTTGCCCATGACACACTAAACTGCAAGTTAAACCATTGGGTAATCGCAGCCCATGCACCGATGTTGGCGATAATGACCGCAAATAAGGCGGCACTAATGCCAAGTATGCCAAGCTCTAAGATATTAAGCATATATAAGTCACGCTTTTGCATCCCGAGCAGCCTAAATGAGGCACTTTCTTGCATGCGGTCTTGCGAAGTAGATAATAATGAGCTAATCAATACCATGATACCTGCCAGCAATGCCAGTAGCGTAAAGACATAAACCAAGCGACTCATTTGTACGACTAGCTCCTGAATCTGCTGCGCGATTGCTGTGCCATCGATAGTCGTCACTGCTGGAAATTGGCGTACCAGTTTACCTTGCAAGTCTGGAATATCATCGGCGGCTACATGCGCAGTGGCAAATTGGATTTGCGGGGCAGTGGAGAGAACTGCTGGCTCAAATAAGAAGTAAAAGTAGGGGCTGGGTCCTTGCTCATAGCGCGAGCGAATACTGGTGATTTGCCCGACGATTTCAATACCTTGAATATTAAACCGAATTTGATCACCCATGCCGACGTTTAGCAAGCTGGCAGCAGTATCTAAAATAGACATCGGTGCTATTGTTTGCTCTGATGTTTGAACCGACTGTTGTACTGAGTTTTGCTCATTTGCAGTTTGGTTTTGCACATTGATAGGTGCGTAAAGCTGCTTGTCTTCGACAGCATCAGTAATAAACTCGGTATCCATCACCGTATCGGCATAGCTTAAATTAAAGACGCGCGCAGGATCATCAAAACCATCAGCAGGCTCGATATCTTGTACAGGCACATTATTAGCGGTCACTACACGGGCACGAATGACAGGGTAGTAGCTCACTGGTGTACCAATAATATTATCAATCTCGTCGTGCTGGTCACTTTGAATATCTAGCAAAAATAAATTGGGCGCATCTTCAGGATAAGCATTAATAAACTGCGCATTAATACTATGATTGAGCGTGGTAATCAGGGTCAAGACTGCGACTGATAGCGATAAAGTAACAAAGAACAATGCTGACTGATTGCCTTTACGCGCAAGGTTATGAATAGCAATTCGTTGCATCCAACTAATTTTAGAATACTTAGCAAACTTAGTTAGCAGCCATAACCATCCGCGTGCCAATAGCCAAAATATCGCGACGAAGACGGTAAGTCCTAGCAGTAGCTGAGCACCTAGTATGAAAGAATTTACTTCATAAGCAAAAAACGCATAAAGCCCTGTGAGCATTAGCCCATACCATAATAGCGGCAAGCGTCGATACCAAGGCATATTTTGTACTTGCTGGCTCGCACCTTGGCTAAGCAATGTGGCAGGTTTGGTCGTACTAAGCGTACTTAAGCCACGCTGTGCGATAAGCAACGTCAGCACTAAAGCGATAACAATGGTTTTAATGGCGCTGATAGGATTGATAGCTAAACCAACATCCGCTGGCAATATAGCCGCAAGATATGGCTGACCAACTTTGAGTAAGCCAAAACTGACGATAATCGCAGCGATACAAGCAATGATAGTCGTTACAATGAGTAGCTGATAGTAGCTACGTTTCAGAGAGCCAAGAGGTTCACCTAGAGCTAAGCGAATCGCATTGCTAGACTGCTGCTTGGTCACAAACGCGGTGATAACGCCATACATCGCTACCGCTGATAACAACAGCACTGCAATAACCAATAACTTTAAAAACATTAAAACATTATCAGAGATACGCGAGACAGAAGTATCCGCAGATTCTGCATCTGATAATTCGATATCAGGATAATTGGTCAATATTTGCGTTAGCTTATCATACTGCTCAGCCATTAATTCTGGCTCACCTGCCAGCTCAATACGATAGTTGATGCGGCTACGCTCACCTAATAGATTGGTTGCCTCTAATGCATCTTGGTGCATCAAAACCCGCCCGCCAAAGCCAAAGGCGGTCAACGGACGGTCAGGTTCTTTGGTCAGCACATCACTAATAGTAAACTCAGCATCACCAATGGTGATTTGGTCACCGACGTTAGCGTTTAAGCCGTTCAATACTTCAGGCGCGACGACGACATTATTAGACGTTAATTGCTCCCATAAAGGCTGTCCTGAAGCAAGCTCGGCTTCCCCATATAACGGATAAGCGGGAGAGACGGCTTTGACGCTGGTAAGCAAGGTTTGCTCATCGGTCACCACCATCGCGGTAAATTGATAGTCATACACTGTTTGCGTATCAGCGATCGTCTTTACCTGTGCCAAAACTTCGCTTGGCCAGTCTTGCTGACTATTTAATATTAAATCGCCTCCAACCAAGGCACGCTGATTGTCATTAATATAGGTATCAACTGACTGCTGAATAGAATCAAGTGTGAGGTAGGTTGCAAGTGATAAGGTTAAAGTCAGTAAGAATAAGACTGGATATATCCAGCGCTGCCACCAGCTACGGCTTAACGCTTGCGCGCCCAATCCTTGTAAACCTAAGATGCGCTTAAATAAATTCTGTATAGCACCGCCAGTATAATCAGACTCTTTTGTCATGCTAGTATCAGTTGTATTGTTCGGTGAATGGTTGTCTGTTTGCTTGTTATTCATCAAGTTATTCATTAAGAAATAATCCGCCCATCATGCATGGTAATCACTCGATCTGCCATCTCAGCCAGCGCGGCATCATGGGTGACGACGACCAATGCGGAACCAACTTGCTGGCGTAAATCTAATAAGAGTTGCATCACTTGATTGGCATTTTGCTCATCTAAGTTACCGGTTGGCTCATCCGCAAAGACGATTTTTGGCTGCGAAACCAACGCACGCGCAACGGCGGTACGCTGCTGCTCACCACCTGATAGTTGATTGGGTAAGCTATCGCGCCTATGTCCCAAATCAACCGCTGCAATCAGCTCATTTACCCGCGCCTTATTTGGACGGCGGGCAATATCAAGAGGGAAAGCAATATTTTCAGCTACCGTCAATGTCGGTAATAGATGAAACGATTGAAAGACAAAACCCATATCGCGCTGACGAATAACAGCTAAGGCATCTTCATCAAGGCTGCTTAATATTTGACCTGCCAGCTCAACGCTGCCGCTATCAGGATAATCTAGCGCTGCTAATAAGCCTAATAGAGTAGACTTACCAGAGCCAGATTTGCCCATAATTACCACAAACTCGCCAGCATTGACATGTATATCTACGTCTTTGATGATGGACAGCTTTTGCTCACCGACTTGCACGGTTTTATTCAGTTTTATAGCAGTTAGTAGTGCTGATGGTTTTGAAGCGGGCGTGATAGTTGTAGCTGAATCTAGGTCTGAAGATAAAGGGTTCATTGCGCAGTCTCAGTAGGCGTGCCTGTCGATGATGCTTTTGAATTTGCTTCTAGCTTCTCAAGCTCAGGCTGTAAAATTGGTAGAATATTATCATCAACGATAATGGTATAACCCTCTTTGGTCGGATGAATCGCATCGGCTTGGTTAAGCTTAGGATCACCGCCAACCCCGTCTAAAAAGAACGGAATCAGCGTCACGTTCATGTCTTTCGCCACTCTTGGATATATCGCGGCAAACGACTCTACATAGTCAGAGCCAAGGTTGTCATAAATCTGCATGCCACCCAAAATAACTTCGCTGCCACCATCTTGTAGACGTTTAACAGCGGTACGAATATTGGCCTCGACCGTTGCCACATCAATACCACGAATGGCATCATTAGCGCCAACGGTTAAAATCGTAATATCAGGTTTAGTCTGCAATACCCAGTTTAGTCGATTGACCAAGCCTGTACTGGTTTCACCACTTAAGCCTGAATTGACTACTTTGACATCTTTATAGCCAAGCTCTTTTAAGCGTGCTTCTAGTTGAGCGGGATAGTTATCATCATTATCGACGCCAAGACCTTCAGTTAGCGAGTCGCCCAATGCCAGTATCGTTAATGGCGCTTGCTGCTGTTCAACTGAAGTAGTCGTTTGCTCAGATTGTGTTGTTTGGACTTCGTTAGTTTGCGTGCTAGTGGCTTGAGCGCTATCGTTAGCCGTATTGGTTTCAGGCTCTTTTTGACAACCACTCACCACAACGGCAACGCTTAATGCTGCCACCATTATTAAAGATTTAGATAAAGAAGTAGGGAAGTATTTAGCCAAATAAGAAGAGGTATTTATCATGATAGTGCTGTCCTATTTACAATCAAACCAGTGTAGCAAAATAAAAAGGCGAGTTAGATATTCAACAGTGTCTAATTGTGAATGCCTAACCCGCCTAAGATATTTATCGCACTCTTAGCAATCTTTATTAAATAAGCTATTAAATCTTTTTACCATCGACCATCACCGGACGACTGACCAGCCAAGCAATAGCCACGTTGATAATCATTAAAATCAGCATGATTAATAGCGGTAAGTCCCAATTGCCCGTCGCCTCATGTAACCAGCCAGTACCGAGTGGACCAAAAAAAGCAATGATGTAACCGACTGCTTGCGCCATACCCGATAGCTCGCTTGATTGATTGGTCGTATAAGTCCGCAATGAGAACAGCATCATACTCAAGGTAAAAATCGCTGAGCAACCAAGACCCATGATTCCTGACCATAACCATGCCAAATCAGTGGACAAATAGGTAATGCCCAACACGCCAATAACGTTTAAAACAGCCGCAAATACCGCCAATGCTTGAATAGGGCGACCACGATTGACCAACCAAGTTAAGCTTAAAATAGCCACTGGCGCCATAAATTGAAACACCGAAGCCATTTGTCCAGCGCTAACCGCAGACAGGCCTTTACTCAGCCAAATAGACGGTAAAAAACTGGCGACGGTATAAAATAACAACGACTGCAAGCCCATAAAAATAGCAATCTGCCAAGCAAATGGTGTCCGCCACATTGAGATATTTGCAGATCCTGACGGAATAGGGATGACGGGCTGATGATTGGACGAACCCAAACGCAGACGTAAAAACACCCAAATAATGATCGCAAAGAGTCCTAAGAATGACCAACCGCCAAGTGCCCACTGCCAGCCAACATATTCAGATAGCGGCAGTACCACACCGGCTACTATACCTGCGCTCACCGTCATGGTCAGACTGAACAGTCCCGTAATGAGCGGAATATGCTTGGGCGTACGTTGCTTAATCACTGGCGCAGCTAAAGTATTGGCAAAGCCAATGGCTAAGGTAAGTATAACCGTGCCACTCAAAAACCCAATCCAAGTCGGAATAACCGTACGGATAATCATGCCAAAGGTCAGCAGTGCAATCATTGCAATTAAGGTATTCTCAAGACCAAAACGCTTGCCAATCGTCGGAGAGATAAGTGCCCCAACGGCAAAGCTTAGCATCGGTACTGCACCCAGCCAGCCGATTTGGGTTTGAGAGATATTAAGGGCGTCTTGTACCACTGGCGCAATAGAGCCGAGCGCGACAATCGGCGCCCGCATATTGGCGCCCAGCAAAATCATGGCACAAAGCACTAGCCAAAAAGTAAATTTTGAAGAAGGGAGATTAAACGCTTGCGAGTTATTCGACGAGGGTTTGGATGGTACATTAGCAGAGGTAGACATAGCAGCACGACTATTATTAGAATAAGAAAAATAACACGTCATTAGAGAGCGACTAAGAATTGCCGCTTGCAAAATAACACCGAAGAAAACTCACCTAGACGGTGATTGAAATTATAAATTTGAACTGGAAAACACTTGCAGAGCGCAAGAAATAAGAGGTTGATGCCCTATTGAGCAGGGTAGAACACAATATATCATAGACAATATATAAGTAGTTACTTTGAAAGTTTTGGAACAAAGAGTTGCCTAGTATAATCAAAAATAGCGCCAGTCGCTTTCAAAACACTTGACGCTATTATAAGAACAAATGATGGGTAAATACTACCAGCGTATGGTAACTAATGCAGTGTTTATACCGACTTACCTAATTGAGCTGCCTTTAGTGCATTTGCTTGGTATTCTTCAGCGATAGAGTCGCACTTATTGGGGTCATCACCACAGTAAGAGCATTTCTCATTACCCATCAGTTTAGCAACACCGCCACAAGAGCCTCTAAGCGGCTTTTTTTGAATCATACCTATACCCATGAAGATAAAAAACAGCATGAATACGGTAAAGGTGATAGCAAGCATGGGCAGTAGTTGGCTAAGCATGGGGAAACCTCGTGTCTAAAAGTGAGCCAGTCATTTTTGATGATGACTGGCTTATAGTATAACAAATTTTTGCTTTAAGCGTTTGATATCCCAATGATATCTTAGGTTTCTGACGTAGGCTTAGGATTTTTTATCCGCGCGCAGTTTTTGCATAGCAAGGGTTTCCACGATTTGCCAATCCTCTTTACTATTAGCAGCATTCAGATCGACACCATCAGTAAGTATGATGAATAACGCAGCGATATTATGCTTCTCGGCGCTTGCTAACGCTTGTTCATAAGGCATTGCGGTCAATGCGGTTGCCCACGCATCGGCATGTGCCACTGATTCTGCAACAACAGTCACTGACGGTGCGCCACCTGCGATAGGCTCACCTGTCGTAGGATCAATCGTGTGGCTATAGTGCTTACCGTCAAATACCACTGAATTGCGATAGTTGCCAGATGTCGCCAGATACATTTTATTGCCGTTGTTTATCGGTTGGCGGATAGCTGCAATTGTTTGGCGCTCACTAACAGTGCTGCCTTCAATTGGCGCATCGATGGCGATTTGCCACGGTTGCTGCTGACTGCTGACGCCAGAGGTCGCCACTTCACCACCAATCTCAACCATATAATTACGAATTTTATAGTTGTTTTTGAGCACATCAGCGATGACATCGACGCCATACCCTTTGGCGACCGCTGAAAAATCTAGCCCAATGCCATCTTTGGTTTTATAAATGGTATTGTCTTTTTGAACCACTCCCTCAAAGTCAACTAAGGCCAGCGCTTGAGCTATTTCAGTAGCGCTTGGCGGACTTTGCAAACGCTCAACGGTCATCGTGCTACCAAAGCCCCACGTTTCTATTAATGGCATAACGGTAGGGTCAAATGCACCACTCGATTGCTCATACACTTGCCGTGAGACCGCTAACACATGGCTAAAATCAGCATCGATAGTAATTGGTGTGTCTTTCGCTAAGCGATTGAATTTAGAGATAGTAGCGTCCGACTGATAGGTCGACATGCTGTCATTAATCTGTTGTAAGCGCTCATCAATCGCAGCTTGTATGGCGATCTCATCAGCACCTTTGGGTAACTGATAACTAATATGGTAGCTGGTACCCATCGTTTCACCGCTTAGATTGTTATAATCTGGCGATTGTTGGCAAGCGCTTAGACTCAGAAGTGTAGCAACGGCAATGGTACCAAGCATGGTTTTATTATTAATGATATTCATAGATAAATTATAATTTGAGAGCTGATTTAAATTTTTCATAAGGTTCATTTATATAAAGTAGGGGACACAAAGTAGATAGTGAATATAATGGCAAATATATACTGTCTATTCTACAGCGCTTACCCCTAATAGCTCATCATAAATATGATGAGCTCGATGCTAATTATTCAACTTAACTATTTAATTTTACTATTTTACTATTTTACTTGCGCTGCACGAATCATTTTATAGAGCTTGGGTGGCGATAATCGATTAACCATCATCGCGAGCTTTTCTTTTTGACCACCGATAATAATATATTCTTCACCTTTTATTAATGCTTTGCTGACTTGCTTAGCAAATGCCTTGGCGGTTAAGCCCTTATTGGTAGCATCATCCATCGTACCTTGCGCCGTACCATCGCCCGTTAAAGCATTAATAGAGACATTGGTTTGGATAAATCCGGGAAATACCGTTGCCACCTCTATCCCTTGATCGTGCAACTCAGCACGTAGACTGTTTGCCCACATGTGGATAGCCGCTTTGGCAGCACCATATGCTCCGCGGTACTGCGAACCGAGTAGGCCAGCTATACTGGATATCATTACTACCTTACCGCCATTTTGCGCAATCATATCCGGTAATACCAGTCTGGCCAGACGAGTTTGTGCAAAGTAATCTATTTCCATTAATTGACGCTCAACTTCCTCAGTCGTTTCCATGATTAGTGAGCGTTGACTAATACCTGCATTATTAATGAGCCAATCAATTTTTCCTGCTTGTGTTTTAATAGATCGATAGGCTTCTTTCGCTTGCTCAGCATCAGCAACATCAAAAGGCATAACGATATGTTTGTCTGACTTTTTACAGCGTGCTTTCACGGCTTCTAATTTTTCTTTGTTACGACCACTTAAAATAATCGTCGCACCGCGCTTAGCAAACTCAATGGATAGCGCTTCACCAATGCCACTGGAAGCACCTGTTATCCAAATGGTTAGGTTTTTACATTTAGTTTTCATAAGAATCCTTTCTCGTTAGCCTATCACCACTATTATTTTAGCCCATAAAAAAAGAGCCTCAATTGAGACTCTTAATTTAGCATATATTATCAAGCTTATCGTGCTTGCTTGAATAACTGATTAATCAACCAGTTTAATTATAGACTTAACCACCGAAGTCATCAAGCATGATGTTTTCATCTTCCACGCCTAAACTATGCAACATGTCGATTACCGCCGCGTTCATCATCGGTGGCCCACACATGTAGTATTCACAGTCTTCTGGGCTTGGATGGTCTTTCAGATATTCTTCCAGTAACACGTTATGGATAAAGCCAGTATAGCCATCCCAATTGTCTTCTGGAAGTGGATCTGAAAGTGCCACATGCCACTGGAAGTTAGCAAAATCGGCTTCTAGTTGATCGTAATCTTCAACGTAGAACATCTCGCGAATAGAGCGTGCACCGTACCAAAAACTAATCTTACGATCAGAATTTAGACGTTTGAGCTGGTCAAAGATGTGCGAGCGCATTGGAGCCATACCGGCACCACCACCGACAAAGATCATCTCAGCTTCAGTCTTTTTGGCGAAGAATTCGCCATAAGGACCAGATACTGTGACTTTATCGCCAGGTTTTAAACTAAAGGTCCACGACGACATTTTACCCGGTGGAATACCATCAGGGCCACGTGGCGGTGGACTAGCGATACGAATATTAAACTTAATTAAGCCTTTTTCGTCAGGATAGTTAGCCATTGAATAAGCTCGAATAACTGGCTCATCAACTTTCGAGACGTACTTAAAGATGCCAAAGTTATTCCAATCGTCTTGATATTCTTCTGCAATATCAAAATCTTTATAATGCACTTCATGCGGTGGCGCTTCTAACTGTACATAGCCACCCGCACGGAAGTTAACGTCTTCGCCATCTGGAATTTTGAGTACCAATTCTTTAATAAAGGTTGCAACGTTATCGTTAGAGATAACTTCACATTCCCATTTTTGTACATCAAAGAACTCAGGGTCAATCTCAATTTTCATGTCTTGTTTAACGGATACCTGACAGGCAAGGCGCATATGATCGCGAATCTCACCTTGGGTAAAGTAGCCTTCTTCGGTGGCTAAAATAGAACCACCACCTTCAATAACGCGGCAGCGACATTGGGCACAAGTACCACCACCACCACAGGCTGAAGATAAAAATATACCTTCACCCGCAAGGGTTTGTAGTAGCTTGCCGCCTGCTGCTGTTACCACGTCATTGTCGGGATTATCATTGATGTGAATGGTCACATCGCCTGAACTGACCAGTCTTGAGCGCGCTGCCAAAATGATGACAACCAAGCCCATGATGATCAAGGTAAACATAGCAACGCCACCAATCGCCGTAGCATAATCCATGATATGTATCCTTAATCTATGGGGTAGGGCTGCGGGCATACGTCAGTGCGTTTTGTCCCGAACCCCTACCGAATAAATGAATTAAATAGGTCAAATAGCTAATTATGGTTTTAAGCGCCTACTTAAAAATAGTCACTTAAATAAACAAGCGCTTAAATCGACATGCCACCGAATGACATAAAGCCAAGCGACATCAGACCAACCGTAATAAAGGTAATACCAAGGCCTTGTAGCGGCGCTGGAATGTCTGAGTATTTAAGCTTTTCACGGATACCGGCCAATACGGTAATGGCGAGTGCCCAACCAAAACCCGCACCAAGACCATAAACCATCGACTCACCGAAGTTGTAGTCACGCTCAACCATAAATAGTACACCACCTAAGATGGCACAGTTGACCGTAATCAATGGTAAGAAAATCCCAAGCGCGTTATATAAACTTGGCACAAACTTATCCAAAAACATCTCTAGGATTTGGACGACAGCAGCAATGAGACCAATATAACTGAGCAGACCTAAAAAGCTTAAATCAATATCAGGGAAACCTGCCCAAGCGAGCGCACCATCTTTAAGAATGAACTGAAACAATAAATTGTTCAACGGCACGGTAAGCGCCATCACAAAAACGACAGCGACCCCAAGACCGATAGCAGTGGATACTTTTTTCGATACCGCTAAAAAGGTACACATGCCTAAGAAGTAGGCCAGCGCCATATTCTCAATAAAGACTGAGGTTATAAATAAACTGACATAATGTCCCATTAGTGACCGCCTCCCTGTGCCATGCCTTTAGACTGCGGCTTCATTACAAATTCAGCATCTTCAACCTGTTCTGGTTTCCAAGTACGAATAATGACGATAAACAACGCAATAATAAAGAACGCTGAAGGTGGTAATAATAATAAACCATTAGGCACATACCAGCCGCCATCAGTCGCCGGTTGTAATAAGGTCATACCAAACCAGCTACCTGAGCCCAATATTTCACGAATAGTAGCAACAAACAGCAGCACGGCAGAGTAGCCCATACCGTTACCAATACCATCTAAAAAGCTCGGTACGGGTGGATTGCTCATCGCAAAGGCTTCTGCGCGACCCATGACGATACAGTTGGTGATAATCAAACCAACGAACACCGATAGTCCTTTACTGACATCATAAGCGACGGCTTTTAATATCTGATCAACGACAATAACCAACGAAGCAATAATCGTCATCTGCACAATAATACGAATGCTTGATGGGATTTGCTTACGGATAGTCGAGATAAAGAAGCTTGAAAATGCCGTTACCAAGGTCAACGCCACACTCATAACCAGTGCATTGGCAACGGTAGTCGTTACCGCCAATGCGGAACAAATCCCTAATATTTGCAAGCCAATAGGATTGTTATCAAAAATAGGGGAAACTAAAATACTTTTTGTATCAGCCATGCTAAGCCTCCTTGCCGTGTGCTGCTGGTGCTACTGATACCAGCTCGGTTACGGGATGCGTCTCTTGTTGGGTAAGCTTTTGACTCGCTTGCTTATCAGAGCTCTCAATGGTTTGACCACTTTCTTTACGTAGAGAGTCTAAATAAGGCTTATAACCTTGCTCACCTAACCAAAACTGAATCATGTTACTAACGCCACGACTGGTCAAAGTCGCACCACTGATACCATCGACCCAATTTTCTTTGGGACCTGAAGTGGCAACACCCGTAGCAACTGCACCGTTTTCATCGTAAGAATGAATGCCAGTCCACATCGCACGCCATTTTGGCTCTTCAATACGAGCCCCTAAGCCTGGGGTTTCTTTATGCTCATAAAAGCTGATACCTTTGATGGTATTCATATCGCCTTCAAGGGTTAAGAAACCGTAGATTGTGCCCCAAAGGCCATAGCCTTGAATCGGTAACACGATCATCTCAGGTTTGCCAGCATCATCACTTTTGACATAAACTTTCGCGTACTTAGGCTTACGACCGATACTTGCAGGATCATTACTGCCTAAGTCATCGCTCAAGGCCTTATTCTTAGTGGCTTGGCTAGCATCATAAGTATTGCGATCAGCAATACCAACGGCCTTTAGGGCGTCATCATCTAAGTAATTGCCTTTATTTAAGTCAACAATTTCAACATCAAAGTCTTTAAAACGTTCAGCCACATCTTCATTGGTATCGGTATCTGGATTAAACATGCCAGCGGCGACCAAGATGTTCTTATTGCGATCCAACTTAGCATTCTCAATTTGCGCTGGCTTTAAGCCAACCGCTGCTGCTGCAACTAACACTGAACACACCAAGCATAGCGTCAACGCTACGATGATGGTTTTCATGTTGTTGCTTTTAGGCTTAAGGTTACTTTTGGGCTTGGACATGGCGAAGCCTCCTTGCTGTTTGGCGTTTAATATTTGCTTGCGTGACAAAGTAGTCAAACAACGGCGCAAATAAGTTAGCAAATAGGATGGCAAGCATAATACCTTCTGGGAAGGCTGGGTTGATGACGCGAATCAATACCGTCATAAAACCAATCAAGATACCATAAGCCCAACGGCCTTTATTGGTATGCGCAGCTGACACAGGATCTGTCGCCATAAATACCGCACCGAAGGCAAAACCACCGATAACTAAATGCCAATACCAACGCATATTCATCATTAAGTTGCTTTCAGAGCCGATCATATTAAAGACAGATGACGTGGCAATAAGACCAATCACGCAGCCTAACATGATGCGCCATGAAGCAATGCGCGTCCATAATAGAACCGCTGCACCCATTAAAATAGCCAGCGTCGATACTTCACCGATACTACCTTGGATATTACCAAAGAAGGCATCGCTCCATGTAATCGCTTGACCATAAACGTCAACGAATTTATCTGGAGTTACCCCAAGCGCCGCAAGACCAAGTGGCGTTGCGCCTGAAAAGCCATCGACCGCTGTCCATATAGAATCACCAGACATATAAGCAGGATAAGCAAAGTATAAGAATGCGCGACCCGATAGAGCAGGGTTAAGGAAGTTCTTACCCGTACCGCCGAACACTTCTTTTGCTACAACCACACCGAAGATGATACCTAGGGCAACTTGCCATAAAGGAATATCTGGTGGCAGACATAGCGCAAACAGTACAGACGTCACAAAGAAACCTTCGTTTACTTCGTGTCCACGCGTCACAGCAAATATAATCTCACAGAAAATACCAACCGCAAAAGTCACGATATAAATCGGTAAGAACTGCATCGCTCCGTAAACAAAGCTTGCCCAAATACTTTCTGGGTTATAGCCTGCCATACTGGTGATAATGGTACGCCAGCCTTCCGGTTGTAGACCAAGTTTATCGATTGCAGTGAGTGCTTGATGACCGATGTTATACATACCCCAAAACATCGCTGGGAAGGTACACATCCATACCGTAATCATAATACGCTTCAGGTCAATACCATCGCGCACGTGTGATGAGGCATAAGTCGTTGAGCTTGGCTGACGTAAAAACGTATCAAACATCTCAAAGAGGGCATAGTACTTTTGGTGCTTACCGCCTTTGGTGAAAGACGGCTCCATACGATCGAACATATTATGTAAAAATTTCATCGTGGTTAGCCCTCCAGCTCAATGCGCGTTAAGTTATCACGCAAAATGTCACCGTATTCATATTTACCAGGAGAAACGAAGGTGCATAAAGCGACATCTTCTTCATCTAGCTCAAGCACACCCAAATCAACCGCAGTGATAATGTCTTCGATAATCAGCGCACGCATGAGCTGAGTAGGTAGATAGTCTTGCGGCATAATCTCTTCGTAAACCCCAATCGGCACCATCGCTCGCGGCGAGCCATTGGTAGTTGTCGTAAAATTATACTTTTTACTACCAAAGAACTGCGAAATATAAATGGGCAGTTTAGAGAAGCGGTTTCTACCCGCTTGTAAGAAGTGAAATGCTGGACGCTCATAGCCTTCCGCTAGCACACTGATTTGGTCATGAAAACGACCCAAATAAGCAGTATTTGGAAATAGCTTGCGACCTGATAGTACTGAGCCTGAAATAATACGGTTCTCGCCGTCAGCTAACTCGCCTTTTGTCAAACCCATAATATCAGCACCACGTTCAGTGGCAATAAGATGCGGATTTTTGACTGCAGGACCTGCCAAGCTTAATAAGCGACGTGTATATAAACGACCCGTGGTAAATAATTTACCAATCGCAATCACATCTTGATAGCCAATCGTCCATACGGTCACGCCGCGTGCGATAGGATGCAAAAAGTGAATGTGCGTGCCTGCAAGACCAGCTGGATGTTTGCCCGCAAAGCTATGATATTCAGTGACATTATTAGCCGCAGTTTTAGCGACTGGCGTCAACTGTGCATCACCATGATGGCAGACAAAGGTCTTTGGGCTCAGGGTAGATAATACGGCAAGTCCGTCATTGAACGCTTGCAGCTGCTCATTAATGAGCAACATCGGGTCAAACGCTAATGGATTGGTATCCATCGCAGTGACAAAGATGGCATGCGGACGGGCGCCGATATCGGGTGCGCGGCTAAAAGGACGGGTACGGAACGCGGTCCATTCACCAGAGGCAAGTAGTTGGGTTTCGACGATTTCAGAGTCCAAGTCAGCAAGTTGCTGGGAGTCATAACTCTGAAAATCGACTTCTTCACCGTTTGGGTCAACCTGAATCACAAGACTGTCAAACACACGACGTTCACCGCGCTTGATGGCGATGACTTTGCCAGCAGCAGGGGCAGTGTAGATAACGCCAACACGTTTTTTATCTTCAAAAACGGGCTGACCTTTTGCTACGATGTCGCCTTCTTTGACATTCATCGTGGGCTTCATGCCTACATAATCGTAGCCAATGAGTGCCACATAGGCGGGTCTGTGCTCAGTTATCTCGCGGGAGGGTTCGCCGGTGATGGGCAAATCCAAACCTTTTTTGATGGTAATCATAAGCGAAAACTTAGTCCATAGTCTAAAACGATACCAGACGTCCTGTTTGGTATATCGGCAGCATGAATGTTAACGCCATCATTAAA
>NZ_JBAQQF010000086.1:0-16242 GCF_049295055.1 Psychrobacter sp.
TCTGCTTGTTTTAGAATGTTGACGATCTGGTTGTCGCTAAAGCGGGTCTTTTTCATAAGAATCTCCTGCTGGTAGTTTAGCAGCTACTCTCTATTTCTAGGTGTTCTTATTTTTAGGGGGGATTACCCCAGTAATACTTCAGGATTCAAGCCAAGTGCGTTAGCGGTGGATATGCTGCATCCTGCACGTTTCGTTGTAACCCATTTCTGGAACCCAGCACATCTCATTCCTTTGGTAGAGGTGGTCAAAGGTGAGCATACAGATGCAATGACAGTCCAACGAGCAATGGACGTTTTAAAGTTGATGAATAAAAAAGCGATAGTACTTAACAAAGAAATCCCAGGGTTTATTGGGAATCGTTTACAATATGCACTGTTTCGGGAAGCACAGGCATTATTAGATTCTGGAGCTGCTTCAAAAGAAGATATCGATGCTGCTGTGACCTACAGCATAGGTCGTCGGCTGCCTGTAACAGGACCACTGATGTCTGCAGATATGGGTGGACTAGATGTATTCTCGGCCATTTCTAATTATTTATTCGAAGATCTATCGACAGATCAGCGATCAGGTGAAGTTCTGTCTCAACTTGTAAATGAAAACAAACTGGGAGATAAAACTGGAGAAGGGTTTTATTCATGGGCGCCTGATGTGTCGGCGAAAATGAATGAAGAACGGGAACAAACACTGATTTATTTCCTGAAAAATGATTTGAAGGCAGGGATGTCAAAATGAATACTTATTTTTCTGAATTGAAAAACAAAACCGTTGTGATCACAGGCAGCAGCAAAGGAATTGGTAAAAACATTGCATTAACTTTCGCGAAACTAGAAGCCAATGTGGTAATCTCTGGAAGAGACGAAGCGACTCTTAGCTCAGTTTTGAAAGAAATGCACAAGTACAATCCGAAGTGCATCGCAGTCTCTGGCGATCTAAGCGATATTTCTGAAGTACGGAATCTGATCGAAAAGGCAGTGTCCCACTTTGGCACCATCGATGTACTGGTCAATAACGCTGGTATCAATATTGCCAAACCGGCAATGGAAGTGACAGAAGAAGATTGGGACACGGTACTCGACTTGAATCTAAAAACAGCATTTTTTGCAAGTCAGGCAGCTGCTAAATATATGCTTAAACAAAATAACGGTCGCATTATCAATATCGCTTCTCAAATGGCATTTGTGGGTTATGTAAAGCGTGCAGCGTATTGTTCAAGTAAGGGAGGTCTAGTTCAGCTAACAAAAGCTTTAGCTGTAGAATGGGCAAAGCAGGGTATACGCGTTAATGCTGTGGCACCGACCTTCATAGAAACTGAGCTGACAGAAAAAATGTTTATAGATGAAGCGTTTAAAAAAGATGTCGATAGTAGAATCTTACTGGATGGTCTATCGCAGCCGGAAGATATTTCAGGTGCGGTATTATATTTGGCATCGAATCTTGCTAATTTTGTAACAGGCGAGACCATCAAGGTTGATGGTGGTTGGACAGCTATATAAGTCTATTCATAGTCCCTATTAAAAATAACTGATAGTTCATTGGCATCTTTCCGCATGATAGGTACGTACCCCAATAACTCATCTAAAGTTTTTCTTACAGTTGGACCATGGGTAAAAACCGTAGCAAAAGCTTCATTTTCACCATTAGGAATTAGCACAGCACAAGCTACGATACCAGGAATAAACTCTTCGTTGTCTATTCTGATTCTAGTACCCCGTGTTTCAGCAATAGTATGCATTAATCTTTTTTTATCCGTCTGCGTATTTGTAGTTAATGCATGTATTGATATTTTGTCGATGATGCGTTTGCATTTTGCCTTGGATAGCTGTGATAGGAATAATTTGCCACTGGCACTTGCCCAGATTGGTACATGAGTTCCAACTGGTAGGTAGATTTGAAGAAATCACTCAGATAAAACACGATCTACATAAACAACGTCTAAGTCTTTCATGATTGCGATACTGTAGTAGCGATGTCTCTAACGCTGCAGCCTCGTACTATCATGAGGCGTATTTTATCATCTATTTGAGAGTGGCAACCTTGGTAAGTAATCGCATGGTCGCCAATGAATTGACGTTTGCAGGCTTTGCATTGGTAGTTTTGCTTGCCATAGCTTTTTATACCATTCATCGAAAAACTGGGAATGCGGCAGTCGGGGCAATTAATGTCTATTTGTGTCTTCATAACCTCAAATATAACATCTTTGCTCCGGCTGTCACTCTCCCTTATTCCTCACATACTTTTTGATACACCACCAAATGTTTTAATCTCTGCATATAAAGGAGAAAAACATGAAGCATATGACCTATACTTAAGAATATCCAGACTAGACTGAATGATTAAGGAATAAGGAAGTCTTCTGAACATGCCTAAGTTCAAGTTAGAAAAGAGCGATCAGATGAAGTCGTTATTGACCAAATGGTCAATTTAAAGATAAAAAAGTCATTTTTAGAATATATTTTTGTGTTCTACCTTATGTATCAAAGAACGATACACATTTAATGTAAAATGATTTTTCATCACTGCACAATCGGCGTCCCCTGTGTATTAAAAGCAAAAGCTTTATTATTAAAATTGCCAATCATTACCGCCTCAATCACTGGTTTAACCGTATCATCTAAACCTTCAACCTCAATGATAAAGTCTGCACCAGGACCCCCTTTATTTTCTTCTTTTTCAACGATATAGTTGAGGGTTGCCATGGGTGGTAGCTCAATTGAGTTCTTAATATATGACTTTATTAGCTCTCCGTTAGTACCGTAATAATCAATTTTATTGATATAAAGCGATTTTTTTAATGTGGTATTACGAATGCTCAAAGTCGCCGATAGCAATACTTTTTGATTGTACCTATCAATATAAATGTCTGAATAAATGGGCACATAAAAGGTTTGTTTATAATTTAATTGACGGGGATCGACGGCTGAGGTTATTTCAAGCTCTTTAATAGGATCTCTATTATTTTCTGAAAATACTATATTGGGATCTTCTATTGATTTATCACAACCTGATAACAGCACCAATATCGCAATGGCTATGATGGATATATTGAGCTTGTTCATGATGTTGCCCTCTTTTTTTTCATCTTACCATTAGCTTAAGATTCTAGTTAGGAGACTAAATATATTCATGTATTGTCAGTCTTTAGGAATATGTAGCTTGTAGCCGACACCGATTTCGGTTAAGAAATAGTTAGGGCGAGAAGGGTTGTCTTCTAGTTTTTGCCGTAAATTTGACATAAATATGCGGACATAATGTTCTTGATGGTTATGACCTTTACCCCAAACTTCATTAAGCAGTTGTTTATGGGTCAGTACTTTTTCTGCATAACGGATCAGGACAGTAAGTAAGCGATACTCAATAGGTGTTAAATGGACGTCTTTACCATTTTTCTTGACTTGCCTCTGCGTAAGATCGATGCTGACATTGCCAAGCTCTATCTGACTGGGTGCTTCGTAGCCAACCTGCCAGCGGCGCATATGTGCATTAACACGAGCAATTAATTCGCCCATACTAAAAGGTTTCACTAAATAATCATCTGCACCTAAATTGAGCGCTTTTATTTTATCCTGTTCATCACTGCGAGCTGATAATACTAAAATAGGTAATGAGGACCACGTTCTAATATCTGCAATGACGTCACAGCCATCACCGTCAGGTAAGCCAAGATCTAATATAAGTAAGTCAGGACGGCGCGTCGCAGCTTCTATTAAGCCCCTATGCGAGCTATCAGCGGTATAAACTTGATAGCCTTCTTGCTCCATCGCTGTTTTAATAAATCGCGCAATATGGGCTTCATCTTCGATAATTAGTAGGGTCTTCATAAGTGTGTTTTTCGCTATTAGTATTGACCTTATGATATAGCACTTATCGTGCTAAGTTTGCTGAATCAATATTTGGGCTGCTTGCTATAAAGTCGTCACTTAATAAATCCTGTTCAGGCAAAGGTTGCCAAGGTAGGGTTATAATAAATTGTGCACCGTGAGGTTGTATATTATTAGCACTTAACGTGCCACCCAGATGCTCAACTAAATCTCTGCTCAAAGCCAAGCCTAAACCCAATCCCGTTGTGGTACCTTCTGAATTCCCTCGAGTAAAGCGTTCAAATATTTGCGTCTCCATACCTACAGGTAGACCTTCTCCTGTGTCTGTCACCGTTATCAGGTATTGCTGATTATTATCAAGCATTGCTTTGATACAAATACAGGCATCGTCTGGGGTATAATTGATTGCATTGGTTATTAAGTTATTTAAAATGCGCGACAATATCAATTCGTCAGTATAAATAAAGTCAATATTATGAGGGATGTCTATTTCTATCTGGCGCTCTTTTAAGTAGTGCTCAAGTTGACGGATATTACTGCCAACGATTTCCTCTAAGCTCACCCATTGCTTGTTTAATTTCATGCCGCCAGACTGTAGCGAGACGTAATCTAAAATATTAATCACTAAACGCTGAATAACGTTTGCTTGCTGCTCAATATCAACGGCTAGTTGCTTCTGCTCACTTACGGTTAAAGTCTGGGTAGCAAGAGAAGACGCTAAACCAGATAATACCGTTATTGGCGTTCGGATATCATGAGACAGCGCCGATAATAGCGTCCCACGCAGCCGCTCTGACTCTACCTTTATGAGCGCGGTTTGAGCCACTTTTGCGTAATATACCCGCTCTAAAGCTAGCGTTATTTGGGCAATAGCCATATCAAGGGTTCGTTGCTGTTCGGGTTGATTGAAACTCTCACTATCTGTCGGCATCAATGCTAAGACACCAAGCACCTGATTTGATGTAGCGAGTGCCCGATAGTGCATTGTATTGGCGGTGAGCGTATTAGTTCCTAGACCCGCGCTTTCGTTATGATCAAACACCCATCGGGTGACAACCCAATTGAATTCTGCAGGTATCGTGCAGTCAGTCATAACAATTAGCTTATTGTTCGAGTCGGGCATTACTACGATTGCGGTGCTAGCAATATGCTGCGTTAGCCATGCTGCAGCTTGGCTGATAATGTCATCGTTTTTACGAGCCGCGCTCAGGCTTTGAGCAAGATAGCTCATGGATATGGCCTGCTGTTCACGTTTACGTGCCGCTTGTGCTTGAAATCGCAGGCCAACTGCTAGGTTATTAATGATTAAAGAGACAACGAGCATAACGGCAAAGGTAACTAAGTATTGGACATCACTGACGTTAAATGACAGCTTAGGTTCAACAAAAAATAAATCAAAACTTAACACGCTTAAAAAAGCAGCCAATATACCAGGAGCGCGTCCAAAGCGTACTGAGATAAAGACAATCACTAATAGGTACAGCATGACCACGTTGGCTAAATCAAACCAGCGTGTGAGGGCAACTAGGGTAACGGTTACTAACCCGCATCCCAAAACTGCCATGAGATAGCCGTTACGGTTATCTACTGATGATAATTCTGCCACGTTCCAAGACGGGGATTGACGCTCATTAGTGGTTTTGCTTAACTTCTTAGTTTGATTGACTAAGATCAAATCTAAATTGACGTCTTGCTGTGAGATACGCCTTACTAGCGATTGCCGCCAGTGATAGGGTCTAGAACGGTTAGCATAGTTTTGTCCAATAATAATACGGCCAATATTGAATTGATGGGCATAACTGGTCAAACCCTCTGCCACGGTAATGGCACTAATCACTTCAGTTTTTGCACCCAAATCATCCGCTAAACGTAGCGCTTCCAAAACCTTCTGCTTATTATTAACCGAGCGATTCAAACCGCGTGGTGTATCGACATGCACCACATACCACTGTGAATGTAGACTACTGGCCAGCCTAGCAGCATGGCGAATAAGACGTTCACTGTGTGCCCCCGTACTGATACCTACCAGCAACTGATCTGCGGTATTCCAAATGGGTGAGATTCGAGCTTGATTGCGATAATCTTGCATGTCGGCATCGACCAAGTCTGCGGTTCGGCGTAATGCCAACTCTCGCAGCGCAATCAGATTACCTTTACGAAAGAAGTTATTAATAGCGTGTTTGGCTTGGCTTGGGATATATACTTTGCCTTCATGCAGACGCGCCAATAATTCATCTGCCGGTAAATCAACCAATACCACTTCATTTGCCTGATCAAAAAACCAGTCGGGCAAGGTTTCTTGAACCACCACTCCGGTAATTTGATTGACAACATCATTTAAGCTTTCTAAATGCTGAACGTTTAGGGTTGTGTAAACACTGATACCTGCTTTTAGTAACTCTTCAACATCATGCCAGCGTTTCGGGTGGCGAGATCCTGGAATATTACTATGCGCCAGCTCATCAACCAACAAAATATCTGGATGACTGGCGAGAGCGGCATCAATGTCGAACTCTTGTAGCATCTGTCCACGATATTCAATCTCGCGTAGCGGCAGTACTGATAGCCCTTGCACCAGTGCTGCCGTTTCACTACGGCCATGCGTCTCTACAATACCAACCAATACATTACGTCCATGCGCTTGTGCTTGATGTGCAGAGGTCAGCATGTCATACGTTTTACCAACCCCAGCCGACGCCCCAAAAAATATCTTTAACTTACCTCTATTGACCGTATACTCTTGCTGCTTAATTTGCTGCAATAACGCATCTGGGCTAGGGCGGTTAATATTCATCATGACCCTCGATAGCTCTTAAATAAAAGTAAATTAAAGCGGCGGCGTTTGGTTAACCCAGTCGTTTTGGTTAATACTGTCTTACTATTTAACTGGGAGAGTAGATATCTCGTCTAACGCTAAGTTAACTGCTAGCACATTGACACGCGGCTCTCCAAAAATATTAAACTGCTTACTATCGGTATTATCATCGATCGCTTTTTGTACTTGTTCAACACTTATCCCGCGTATGCTTGCCACTCTATTTGCTTGCCACTGTGCAGCCGCAGGTGAGATATGTGGATCCAGGCCACTTCCCGACATGGTTACCAAATCAATCGGTATCGGCGCTTTGTTCTGTAGATCAGCCGCCTTAAGCTTTTGTACTTGCGCCTCAACATTGCTGGCAAGTTCAGGATTTAAAGGTCCTAAGTTACTACCTGAAGATTGGGTGGCATCATAACCGTCACCCGCAGCAGAAGGTCGTGTCCATATATATTGTGGTTGGTCAAACGGTTGACCGATGAGCGCAGAGCCAACCAGTTGTCCCTCTTTTTCTATTAAGCTGCCATTTGCCTGATTGGGCATAGTCACTTGCCCGACGCCTGTCATCAGTAATGGGTAGCATAACCCTAAAATGATACCTAATAGTATAAATAGTAATATAGCAGGTTTGAGCATTGGCATATGAGTAGCAGCGTTATCTAATGCATTATTGCTATCTGTTGCATCTTGCAGTGATGGTTTAGTGTTTGGATGAGAATGAGTGTGCATAGTAATATTCCTTATGAATGATTAGACCAATTGCAATACGTTAATGAGCATATCGATAAGTTTAATACCCACAAACGGTAGCAGTAGTCCGCCCAATCCATATATCAAGAGGTTGCGGCGCAATAAGTTAATAGCAGAGTCTGGACGATATTTAACCCCTCGCAGCGCTAGTGGAATGAGAAATACAATGATTAAGGCATTAAAAATAACCGCTGATAAAATAGCGCTCTTTGGGCTGCCTAAATGCATAATATTTAAGACGTTTAGAGCAGGGTAAGTACCCGCAAAGGCCGCTGGAATAATCGCAAAGTATTTAGCAACGTCATTGGCCAAACTAAAAGTCGTCAGCGCCCCGCGGGTCATTAACATCTGCTTACCAGTTTGCACCACTTCAATAAGCTTGGTCGGATTTGAGTCCAAATCCACCATGTTTGCTGCTTCTTTTGCCGCTTGAGTCCCGCTATTCATAGCAACTGCAACATCAGCTTGGGCAAGTGCTGGCGCGTCATTGGTACCGTCACCAGTCATTGCTACTAGCTTACCTTGGCGCTGATAACTACGAATCAGCTCAAGTTTTTGCTCTGGTGTGGCCTCCGCCATAAAGTCATCAACCCCAGCTTCAGCAGCGATGGCAGCAGCCGTTAAAGGGTTATCACCAGTAATCATCACAGTAGTAATACCGATTTTACGCAATTCAGCAAAGCGCTCTTTGATGCCAGATTTGACCACATCTTTGAGCTCAATAACACCTAATATCTGCTGACCATCTGCAACTAACAGAGGTGTACTACCGCGGCGAGCCACTTCTTCTACTTGTTGCTCCAAATTACTCGGTAGTGTGCCACCTTGTTCTGTCACCCAATTTACAATGGCATCATAAGCGCCCTTACGGATGCGGCGTTGCTCAATATCGGTACCACTCATTCGAGTTTGCGCGGTAAATTCTATGGTTTCAAATGGCTTTGATTTCCAGACGTTTTCATCGATATCAAAACGGCTTTGTGCTAATTTGACGATACTGCGACCTTCGGGCGTCTCATCGGTTAGCGAGCTAATCAAGGCTACTTCAGCTAGCAAGTTCTCGTTGATACCATTCGATGGCAGGAATAACGAAGCTTGACGGTTACCATAAGTAATGGTGCCGGTCTTATCGAGCAATAGCACATCAACGTCGCCCGCAGCTTCTACCGCACGTCCAGAGGTCGCAATGACATTGGCTTGCATCATACGGCTCATGCCTGCTACGCCAATAGCTGATAATAGACCGCCAATCGTTGTTGGAATCAGGCAGACCAGTAATGCGACTAGAATAACAATAGAGATGGGATCGCCTTGACCCGATGCGAGCACTGCAAACTGAGAGAACGGCAACAGAGTGACGCAAACCATTAGAAATATCAGGGTTAATGCAATAAGCAAAATAGTCAGTGCAATCTCATTGGGCGTTTTGGTACGTTTGGCACCTTCTACTAAGGCAATCATACGATCTAAAAATCCTTGCCCCGGCGCTTGGGTAATACGAATTACTAGCCAGTCAGACAAGACTTTAGTACCGCCGGTAACCGCGTTAAAATCACCGCCACTTTCACGAATAACTGGAGCGGATTCACCGGTGATGGCTGACTCATCGACTGAGGCAAGACCTTCTATAACCTCACCATCCGCTGGAATGATTTCTCCCATTTGCACTAAGACAATATCATCTTGATTAAGTTCAGTCGCCTGCACCATAGTAGCAGCGGATAATCGGTCGCTACCAGCAAGCTTACGTGCTTGCACATCTTGACGTGCCTGCTTAAGACTCGATGCTTGCGCTTTACTGCGACCTTCTGCTAAGGCTTCAGCAAAGTTGGCAAATAATAAGGTAAACCATAGCCAAAACGTAATTAACAAGGTAAAGACCAGGCCCGTTTGACCTTGGATTAACATATTAATGGCTAATATAGTCGTCAACCATGAGCCGATATAAACGACGAACATCACCGGATTTCGCCACTGAACGCGAGGATCAAGCTTGAGTAGCGCATCTTTTAGCGCCGGCTTAATCAGCGCCGGATCTAGGAGGCCTTGGGAAGGTTTTTCGGGTAAATCAGAGTTATCAGGCTCTTGTTGAGGCGGCACATCTAAGGTTTTATTATTAGCATCTATTGAAACATTCATGGTCTTTATTCCTAACATAATCATAAAAAGGGGGCAATTCACCACTAAAAAGGTAAGTGCCTATTTAGCAAATCTGTCAACTTTGCCAAATTTGCTAAAGCCTAGACAAATAGGCAGCGGCTAACCTTTCATCATCCATATATGCTCTATAATAGGTCCAAGCGCTAAAGCAGGAATGAAAGTCAATGCGCCAATCATCAGCACGGTTCCAACTAATAGACCCACAAATAATGGCGTAGTCGTCGGTAAAGTACCGCTATTGACTTCAAGTCTTGGTTTTTTCGCCAATGACCCTGCCAAAGCCAGTACTGGAATGATGACTCCAAAACGCCCAACCACCATCGCAAGCCCAAGCATAGAGTTATAAAAGACCGAATTGGCCCCCAATCCTGCAAAAGCAGACCCATTATTATTGGCAGCAGAGCTAAAGGCATACAGCACCTCACTAAAACCATGAGCGCCAGGATTAAAAATCCCTGCTTGACCACTCGCAGTCATGACACTAATCGCCGTTCCCATTAGCACCATAGTGGGTGCTGCAAGTAATGCTAATACCACCATTTTCATCTCAAAGGGTTCAATCTTTTTACCGAGATATTCTGGCGTCCGTCCAATCATGAGTCCTGATACGAATACCGCCAATATTGCAAATAGCAACATGCCGTACAGTCCGGCTCCGACACCGCCAAATACCACTTCACCTAATTGCATCTGTAACATCAAACCAAAGCCGCCCATAGGGGTAAATGAGTCATGCATTGCATTTACTGCACCACATGATGCCGCAGTGGTGATGGTGGCAAATAACGATGAAGCCACAATACCAAAGCGCACTTCTTTACCTTCCATATTGCCACTGACATCAGCAGCGGTTAGCCCTGACACTTGTGATGTTAACCAAGGATTACCAGCAAGTTCACTACTTACCGTTAATGAATACATACCGACAAACAATAGGGTCATAGCTGCTAATATCGCCACACCTTGCTTGATGTTGCCACTCATTTTACCGAGACAAAAACATAGTGAAGTAGGAATAAGAAAAATAGCGAGCATCTGAATTAAATTAGAAAAAGGCGTTGGATTTTCAAATGGGTGGGCAGAGTTGGCATTAAAGAAACCACCACCGTTAGTCCCTAACATTTTAATCGCTTCTTGTGACGCGACTGGACCTAAGGCGATAGTTTGGGTATCACCTTGCAGAGTTTGCACGTCCATATAAGTCGATAAGGTTTGTACAACGCCTTGGCTCATTAGTAGCAGCGCGATGATTGTCGCTATCGGTAGTAGGATGTAAATATTACAGCGCCATAAATCGACCCACGCATTACCAAGGTGAGCGCTTTTTTTGAATACTAAACCACGCATCAAGGCAAAAGCGACGGCAATACCTGTGGCTGCTGACAGAAAGTTTTGTAGCGACATACCTAGCATTTGGGTGAGATAACTCATGGTGCTTTCGCCACCATAAGCCTGCCAGTTGGTATTGGTCATAAAACTAATGGCCGTATTCATGGCCAAGTCCCAAGTGACGCCGGTCATTGCTTGCGGATTGAGCGGTAGATTACCTTGCACCAGTTGCAATATAAATAGCGCCAAAAAGCCAATGACGTTAAATAAGATAATAGCTAATGCATACTGTTTCCAATTCATCCCAGAGGCAATATTACCTTTGGCATCTCGTCCAAGCATACCGATTGCAGTAAAACCGCGTGATTCAAGACGGGATATCGGCGCTTGCATACGCTGCATGATGTAACCGGATAAAAAATAGCCCAGAGTAAATAAGATGAGAAGATAAATAATCAACTGAGATAAGGCATGGATAGTCATTAAAACGCCTCCGGTTTAATCAGTACGTATAGCAAATAAACAAATAACCCTAGGGCGATAAGCCCTGAAAATACTTCCATAGCACTCTCCTAAAACCAAGATCAGTCAATTAATTGCCGCAAGATTACTAAGATCTTGCTGCTCATTAGATAATGTCATTAGTATGCTGAGAGAAGTATAAAAGTGTTATTAAGATAAATAGGTAGGATATAAAGAAAGTGTAAAGATGAGAGTCGGCTAATAAAAAGGTAAATGTTAAGTGCGGATAATACTGGAGTTTACGGAGAGAGTGCTGGTGCAAAGCGATGATAGCAGGATTATCAGCAAATCAAATAAGGGCTCTTTGGGTGCATGCAGAAGGCTTGGCTCCTTACTTAGGCGCTCGTATCTATAATGCGGCAGTCCCCACTATGTTAGGTCAACTATAGGAAGAGTTTAGCTTACATAATAAAACTGAATTACTGTCTGATTTAACATTAAATAATTGAACAGTTGGTTAATATAAGGGCTGATAAGTTGAATGTGAGTAAGGAAAAAAAGCCTGTGGAACGTGCAGAACAAGAGCGCTCATTACAAACTAAAAATAAGATATTATCAGCGGCGCTCAGTGAGTTTGCCTCGACGGGTTTTAATGGCGTTTCAACTAGGGTTATCGCTAAAAGGGCAGGTGTAAACCATACCTTAATTAGCCATCATTTCGGCTCTAAAGAGGCCTTATGGAAAGCCACTGCAAAATTATGTTTTGAGATCTACACCGAACACAATTTCGAGAGGCGTAAAAACATGCAAGGTGTTGAAACCCCGACTTTAATACGAGTATTATTAAAAGATTTTATAAATTTTTGTGCTAACTATCCTGATATCCATCATTTTTTGATCCAGGCCAATCAAGGGAGTTCGGAAAGACTTGACTGGTTTGTTGAAAACTATTTACGCATTATTTGTGATGAAGAGTTGGATATTATCCGTAGAGCGCAAAAACTAGGATTGGCGCCTCAAGGAGATAGTCTTCATATTCGCTACTTATTATTAGGTGCAGCAACGTCCATTTATACATTTGCTCCTCAATTTGCAAGATTATCTGGGAAAAATCCTTTTTCCGATGAATTTATTGAACAGCACGTAGACTATGTTTTATCGCTCTTTGCTAGCGGCACAAAAAGGCTATGAGATAGACCAAATGATCTATCTCATAGCCTTTTTGTATTAAAACTGCCTAATATTATATCAAGCCGTTATTTTGAAAAAATAGAAATTAAGAACGCATTACACAGTAAGAAATAACTACGTTCTCATTTAATACTGGCATATAAATATTTGATATCTAAATTAATAATAACTTTATCTTAAAACAACACAGAGTCTTAAGGCTCTGTAACCTGCTAAGGGGACTACAATGAAAAATACTAATGAAAAACAAAAAACTATCGATAGCTTTTTACATCAGCCAGATGCCAGTAAAGCCTATCCACACCATTACCCACAAAACACTTTGCCGTTTGCTGACAAAATAGGCAACTATCAACGCAATGTTGGTAGACCGACCGACGCTTATAAAGAGAGTAAAGTCTATATTATCGGTAGTGGCATTGCAGGCTTATCCAGTGCTTACTACTTCATTCGTGACGGTAAAGTACCGGCAGAAAACATCACCTTTTTAGAGCAGTTAGATGTTTCAGGTGGCTCCATGGATGGCTCAGGTAATGCTGAGAATGGCTACGTCATACGCGGTGGCCGTGAGATGGAGTTTACCTATGAAAACTTTTGGGATGTCTTCCAAGATATTCCTGCAGTAGAGATGCCAGAGCCATACAGCGTACTAGATGAATATAGACTGATTAACGATGATGATCCTAACTATTCAATCGCTCGTTTGGTACATCAGCAAGGTAAAATCAAAGAAACGAATGGTGTTACTCTAAAAAAATCTGACCAATTAGCATTGATACGTCTACTACTAAAACGCAAAGAAGAATTAGATGATGTGCGAGTCAACGATTACTTTAGCGACAGCTTCTTTGAAAGTAACTTTTGGATACTTTGGAGCACCATGTTTGCCTTTGAAAAATGGCACAGCTTGCTTGAGTTAAAACTATATATGCACCGCTTTTTGCATGACTTAGATGGTCTGCATAATATGTCGATGCTAGTATTTCCAAAATACAATCAATATGATGGGTTTATCTTACCGCTACGTAACCATATCATCGAAAAAGGGGTTAAATTCCAATACGATACTTCGGTGACGGATTTAGATATTGAGTTTAATCAAGCTGATGACCATGAATCTGTTAAGGGTTCAGCTAATGAGCCAACCAAAACGGTCAAAGCCATCATTGCAGAAGTAGGTGGTAAGCCTACCCGTATTACTATTACAGAGAATGATTATGTAGTAGCAACCACAGGCACAATGACTGATGATACACGATATGGTGATAACGATTCTGCGCCAAACCTAGATGCTATGTTAGACAATCAAGGGCAATCAAAAGGTTGGACGCTTTGGAACAATCTTGCTCATAAGTCCAGCGTCTTTGGTCATCCTGGAAAATTCAATGGTAATGTGAATGAGTCTGCATGGATGTCAGCCACACTGACTTGTAAGCCTTCTGCATTGGTAGATAAGGTTAAAGAGCTGTCTGTTAATGATCCATACTCAGGTAAAACAGCGACAGGTGGTATCGTCACCTTTACCGATTCTAACTGGGTAATGAGCTTTACTTGTAACCGTCAGCCGCATTTCCCTGATCAACCAAAGGACACCTTAGTACTTTGGGTGTATAGTTTGCTGATGGACAAAGATGGCAATTATATTAAGAAACCAATGCCAGAATGTACAGGTAATGAGATTTTAGCAGAGCTCTGCCACCACCTTGGTATTATCAATGAGTTAGACGGCGTGGTTGACAATACCATTGTTAGATCTACTTATATGCCATATATCACCTCACAGTTTATGGTACGTGCGCAAGGCGACCGCCCTGAAATTGTACCGCAAGGTTGTACTAATCTAGGCTTAGTAGGACAATTTGTCGAAACTAGAAATGATGTGGTATTCACCGTCGAAAGCTCTGTTCGTACGGCTAGAGTCGCGGTATATAGCCTACTGAATATCAAAAAACAGGTGCCTGATATAGATCCATCGCAATATGACATTCGTCACCTATTACGAGCGGCAAATACGCTAAATGATGGCAAAGGATTTATTGGAGAACGCTTATTACGTAAGCTATTAAAAGATACCTATTATGAGCATATCTTGCCACCTACCCATCTAGATAGTCAGGAAGAAACGAAGCGTAATGACTCTATTTTCTCAGAGTATTGGGAGTCTATTAAAGGTATTTGGCATAAATAAGCTCCTTTAGACTGCAACGCTTGTGGTGGCTTAAACGCTCAGTCACCATAAGATAGTGAAGGTGGTAGATGAAACTCTAGTAGTGATCTGTAGCTTGTAGCTGGCTATTTTAAAAGCTAAGGCAGTTACAGTTACTATGATGATTTCTCTATCACCTTTTTTTGTGCTTTTGTAATACATGGATCATGTGAGCTACACAAGACAGTCCTGTAGAAACCAAAATGGGAGATCTTAATAAGAAAAATTAATGATAATAACCCCTTCTATTGATTTAGTCGCCATTAAATTCACACCTAATGCTAGGAGTTCGATGTCTGTATAACGCACTGAACATGTTCCAATAATGGTGTTAAATCACTACCTTTTCACCATCTAAAATGGGCAGTATAGAACTCTCCAAACCGACCATTGTTCCTAGAAGAATAATTATGGCAAATACTAGCAGCTCGATGTCTACTATATAGCGCACCGATCACAGATAGAATATATAGGGCAAGTACACAACGAAGTACACTCAGACTATTTTAGCGAGTTGAAACGTTGCTACCATTAGCCCACAACCAAAGCTTCGAATCCTCACTAGGGAACCGAACCAGTTAGAGCGCCTGATTGGTTCACAATAGGCATACCCTTATTGAGCTGTTTCCTACTAAAGTTTATTTACCTGCCCTAAGAACAATATAGCATCGGTTTTATTGTCTTTAATCATAAACATAAAGGGATGGTCGGCTGTAATTTCGGCTTTATGAGTCGCCATAACAAGTTGTACACCAATCCCCGTTGCTGCTGCGGCAACCGTGCCTTTTTCGTCAACTTCAACCACCGCTTTATGGATAACAGAATCTACTTTTAACGGTAGCTTGTCATTGAACAAGCTGTAGTTAGCACGACTATCAAAAGCGATGGGCATTCCCATATTGGCCGAGCCTTTCCTAAAAAGTGTGTAACTGCTTATAATCCACTAACAGGAGAGTAAGCAATGACTAACCAAACCGACCTTAGAAAACTGGCTTAACAAATAGCTAGCAGCATTAACAGCTTCGATGATATCAAAGACTTTCAGAAGCAACTCATGCAATCCTTATAGATCAAATTATAAATTATGCAAAATTTCTTGAACCAACATGTATTTTATATAGTATATATTATATATATAAAAAATTTTTCTCCTACCAAACCTTACTCTATATACCTTATACATTATTTATATACTATCTACTAGATATAACGTATAGGTGACTTAGAAAATCACGGTCAATGCGAATTAAGCCACGATAACCTTCATCACCGCATAGGTGACTTAGAAAAACCGAATCAAACGGATTAAAACCAGCTAATGCTTCATCACCGCATAGGTGACTTAGAAATCGTGTAAATCGAGTGGGATAAAATCAAGCATCTTCATCACCGCATAGGTGACTTAGAAAATCAAGAAATATCCAATTTAACACCTGAACAGCTTCATCACCGCATAGGTGACTTAGAAGTCTCGCAAAAAGACTGATTAAACGCTAAGCTTTTGACAT
>NZ_JBAQQF010000087.1:0-2887 GCF_049295055.1 Psychrobacter sp.
GCTGCTCCCAGAGGCTATCGGTTAATGCTTGTCTGGCCATCTTTTTTATATGCCTCTTATTTTATAAAGTGTACGCCTTATTTTAGAAGATATATGCGTGCTTTCCAATTAGGGACACTCCCTAATAGAGCAGTTCTTCAATTAAACCGTTGATAATTTCTTAGTTATCAATACTGCTCATCAAAATCCTCAATCTCACCATTTAAGCTATGTAAAAAATTATCGCTTTGTGCCAATAATTCGTTTAAGCGTTTTTCATTAATCACTCTTGCTAGCTCTTCAGCGCTAAAAGTCTGCTCTTGACTATAATATAGCAGTTCATAATCCGTTTTTTCTAACTCTTGCAAATGTTGTTCGACATTCTCTGCGCTAGAGTTAGTATCCAGAAATTTCTTATTATCACTCATCTAAACCACCTCAAGCCACTTGGCGTAATCAAGCCATCTAAAGGCACATCCCAAGGCTGACGCGCTAGTTGCTCAATGACTTGAAAATCATAGCACCAACCTATTTTTAATGGCTTTTTTGCGCCTGATTGATAGCTTTTAGCAAGCGTCGTATCATAAAATCCGCCACCCATGCCCATGCGATTGCCATTATTATCGACGGCAGTTAATGGACAGATAATCACATCTAATTCGCGCGCCCATAATAGCCTACGATGATGATTTTGTTTCATACCTAAGCTGTGAATACGCGTCGGTATATTTAATAACTTTGTATGATAAATAGGCACAAAGCGCAGACGCTTATCATCGTTGCCATTTCTAGTACGACCGAACGACCCAACCACTGGCAAATAAGGCAGATAGCCTAAGCGTTGACACCAGTCTAATAGAGGCTGAGTGGGCAGCTCACCAAAACCGTCATAATATAAGCCAATACGCGCACGCGGTGGTAAGCGCTGCTGTAGCTTGATTAAATGTCGACTCGCTTCGTGTGCACGCTGTTGACGTGCATTGGCAGTTAACTGACGACGCTGGCGTGTAAATAAGCGTCTAGGCGGATTGCTAACGGCCTCATCCATTTGTACATTTACCGGAACGGTATTTGTAGCGTGGCCTCTATCAATTGATAACTCAGGTGGCGATGTGGCAGATTGTTGTTGGCTGGTGCTTTTAGACATCGGAACCCTCACGGACTTGGAGAAATTTGTGATAAGTCATGCTATCATAACGACACTTTAAAGCGTATTTTCCTTTACGTGCAGCGGGTGTTGCACTTTTTATAGATCAGCTATTCAACAACAAACCATCAAAGAGGGTAGTTATGTCGACACAGAATCAGGCAACTCGTACCGAAAAAGACACTATGGGCAATGTAGAAGTCCCAGCTGACGCTTATTGGGGCGCGCAAACTCAGCGTAGCCGTGAGAACTTCAAAATCGGTGGCGAGACCTTGCCGCGCCCGATGATTGAAGCGATGGCACTGGTCAAAAAAGCCGCTGCGATTACCAATGCCAGCCTTGAGCGTTTAGATGCTGATAAGCGCGACCTAATCGTCCAAGCTGCTGATGAAGTCATCAACGGTGGTTTTACTGATCAATTCCCATTGGTCGTTTGGCAGACCGGTTCTGGTACCCAGTCAAATATGAATATGAATGAAGTGCTTGCCAATCGTGCCAATGAGATTGCTGGTAATGAGCGTGGCAGCTACACACCTATTCACCCAAATGACCATGTCAACCATGCCCAATCTACCAACGACAGCTTCCCAACCGCGATTCGTGTTGCCGCTGCTCGTGAAATCAATGGCTTATTGATTCCAGCGGTAAAAGCCCTACGTGATACGTTAGCTGCTAAAGCGAAAGAATTTGATAGCATCGTAAAAATCGGTCGTACGCATTTACAAGACGCCACACCTTTGACTTTAGGTCAAGAGTTCAGCGGCTATGTCAGCCAATTGGATCATTCACTGGTACGTATTGATAATGCGCTACAAGGTTTGTATGAGTTGCCACTAGGCGGCACTGCAGTTGGTACGGGTCTAAACGCTCATCCTGATTATGCGGTAAAAGCAGCCGAGCAACTAGCGACATTATCTGGTCTACCGTTTGTGACGTCACCAAATAAATTTGAAGCATTAGCCGCTCGTGATGCTGAAGTATTTGCGTCTGGCGCTTTAAAAACGCTAGCAGCCAGCTTAAACAAAATCGCTAACGACGTACGTTGGTTAGCATCAGGTCCTCGTTGTGGTTTAGGCGAGTTGACGATTCCTGAAAATGAGCCAGGCTCTTCTATCATGCCGGGCAAAGTGAACCCAACTCAGTCAGAAGCGATGACGATGGTTGTTGCCCAAGTCATGGGTAACGATGTTACTATCAGCATGGCTGGCGCGTCAGGTAACTTTGAGCTAAACGTTTATAAGCCAGTAATCGCTTTCAACTTATTGCAGTCTATCAAGCTACTTGGTGATGCGTGCAATAGCTTTAACGAAAACTGTGCTATTGGTATCGAGCCAGTAAAAGACAAAATTGATGACTTCTTGCATAATTCATTGATGCTAGTGACTGCGCTTAACCGTCATGTTGGCTATGAAAACGCTGCGAAAATTGCTAAGACTGCTTATAAAGAAAACAAAACTTTGAAGCAAGTTGCGGTTGAATTGAAGCTGTTAACTGAAGCTCAGTTTGATGAATGGGTTATTCCTGCTGATATGGTGAATCCTAAGTAAGCTATTTAATACTTTTTTAGAATAGTAAAAAGACCTTGTCATGTAATGTGACAAGGTCTTTTTTTTATGCAGTAAAGTTTTTGGGAGCTATAGTCAGTGAAAAGTAATATCGATACATCACACACTGCTGATATCAATTTTCCTTGCTTGCTGTGCCTGCGCAGACAGAGGCGACAAAAAATTGATATCAGCAATACCGTAGCGATTTTAGGAT
>NZ_JBAQQF010000088.1:0-1573 GCF_049295055.1 Psychrobacter sp.
CCGGCCATGTGAGAGTAGGTCATCGTCAGCTCTCTATTCTAAAAGTAAAACCCCCTTACGCGAAAGTGTAAGGGGGTTTTCTTTGGCTGGGGTTTGCGAATTAAAATAGATGTTTTTTCTTAAAAAAGCCTTTTTATCTTAAACATAGTATCAAAATAAAATCCCAATTACTGATTTTTGAGCTGTCTCATCTGTTTGATACTTTGCTGACGACCAATTATGAGTCGTAGAACAACACGGCGTTTTTTAGTAGTTATATTGTGCCATAATTGACGTTCAGGGAGACTATTCAGCAAGCAACCTAACTATTAATCTTCTTATTACTTTGAAAAATACCAATACGATGATTGGCAATCTCGAACAGTTCAAATTGCTGATTTAGTGCTATTCTATCGTTACTATCGTCATTCCTTTGAGGTCAGGAATTCAATATTATCCTAAATTGCTCAAAATAAAAGTAGGGGCTGTATAGAATTCAAATCAGCGGCAGCCAAATAAAGACACAGGCTAGCATCACAGCAGCTTCATAACTGTCTTTAAGCTTATCATAGCGTGTGGCAATACCTCTGAAGTGTTTTAATCTAGCAAAGGCGTTTTCTACCAAATGGCGACAGCGGTATAAGTACCAATTTAGCGTATTGTTGTTACTTTTTGAGTTTGACTTAACTGGTATCACAGACTCAGCGCAGTGCTCAAAGATACACTCTCTTATGTCGCTACTGTCATAGCCTCTATCTGCTATAACCGCCTTAGTCTCTTTTTTGATGGTACTTCTAATTAAAGTGTTAGCCATTTTAGAATCATGTACTTGGCCTCCTGTCAGCTCCACATGGACAGGGTTACCACAAGCATCAACCATAAGATGCAGCTTGCTGCTGTTACCAGCAACACTTTTACCAATGGCTTCATCACAACAACTGGCAGCGCCTGTACTGTGCTGATGTGCTTTTACCACGCTACCATCTATAAACAGCCATTCGCTATCATAGTCTGCGGTCATTATGGTCATCAGTTGCTGCCATTTACCTGTTTTACGCCAATAGCGGTATTGGTGGTATATACTCGACCAGTTGCCAAAGCTGTGCGGTAAGTCACGCCATGGACAGCCAACACGGATACGGTACAGCATCGCTTCAACGGTTCGTCTTAGATTGGGCTTGTTATATATGTTGATTTGTCGCAATATACCAGACAGCTTTTGCCATTGTTCATCATTAAGCATGGTACGAGCCATAAGTGACGCCTTTTCTCTTTGTTGTGGTAAACAAGATTGTAAGGCGTTGCTTATTTTTTTCAACTATTCCTCAATTCTATACAGCCCCTAGTAATCGGATATATTCGTTTTTTGGTTTAGCCAACAATATCAATCGTAATCAGCTAATATGAGCTTATCAACGCCTCGAATACTCTCAATGAAATAATGAGAAATTAAGAGGTTGGTCTTAGTATTAGGGAGTGTCCCTAATTGGAAAGCACGCATATATCTTCTAAAATAAGGCGTACACTTTATAAAATAAGAGGCATATAAAAAAGATGGCCAGACAAGCATTAACCGATAGCCTCTGGGAGCAGC
>NZ_JBAQQF010000089.1:0-17190 GCF_049295055.1 Psychrobacter sp.
TGCTTGTTTTAGAATGTTGACGATCTGGTTGTCGCTAAAGCGGGTCTTTTTCATAAGAATCTCCTGCTGGTAGTTTAGCAGCTACTCTCTATTTCTAGGTGTTCTTATTTTTAGGGGGGATTACCGACGTTCTAGTAAAAATTGTAATAAAGCAAACTCTTTCGCAGTCAATTTGATGGCGGAGTCACCTCTATAAACGGTGCGTTTAGCAATGTCCATTTTCAGGTCAGCTATGTGCATGACGGCGCTTTTATAATCAGATTGATTGGCACGCCGTAACAAGCTTTTTATTCTGACAATCAGTTCAGCAAAAGCAAAGGGCTTGGTCAGATAATCATCGCCACCAATTTCAATACCTTTAATCCGATCGCTTAAATCATCTTTAGCCGTTAGAAATAAAACAGGCGTATGCTTTCCAGCAGCTCGGTAGCGCTGTATCAACTCAAAGCCACTGACGTCAGGTAGCATCACATCCATCAAAACCACACTAAAATCTTCAGTCATTAACGCATGATAGCCATCTAAACCTGTCATGTGATGATCCACAATAAAGCCGGCTTCCGTTAAGCCCTTTTTTATATACTCTCCAAGTTTTTGCTCATCTTCTACCAATAGCACTTTCATCGTCGCTTACCTTTATATCATTATAGTTGTTGACAGCTTATCACCAGCGTTATCAGCTTCTCATCCGTAAATTCCTCAAAAGCCCTTGTTATAACAGCGCTCTCTGGATAAAAGCAGGTGCTGGTTTTTGATTTTAATGACAAGAAGATGACAACGTTATGTTATTTCTAACAAACATGTAATATCCGTGTCATCTAGCTGTCAGCCTGCATTTAGTATTCTAAATCAACGCCGCATAGAGGCTTGTCTCTGATACGGATTGCTTCTATGCGTTGTTTCTATAAGCGGTTATACAACTTGAACATCCAATTAATTATCTTTTAAAAGGCTTTATATGAAAAGTTATCATTCATTAAGAAATGTCGCATTATTCTCTTTTTCTGTGCTAATCGGCATGTCAGCGGCAAATGCGCATACTACAAACTTAGATGCTTCTGTTCTTAATAATTGTGATGCGCTCACGAGTTTTGCAAAGAACGCAGATCATAATGATGCACAGATTTCTAGCGCGCAAACGAAAGGTTATGTCGATGCGAGAGTCGCTTGCCAGGTTCAGCACCAAGATCAACATTTGCAATCTGAAAAATATTTTGTGAAAAAATATAATAGCGAGAAGTAATACTAAAAGATTACTTGTGATATTGAAATCCAAATATGTGAAGATGACGACATTGTCATCTGAACGTCATCTACCAGTCAGAATGAATAAGGTATCATTTAGACTGGTTTAACAGTTATTGAATCTAATAGCCTTTAATCCAACCAATAGGAATTAATTATGTTGCAATTTAAATCACTGTCTAAATCAATCGCCATTACTGCCATCGCTCTTGTTGTATCAACTTCAGCGATGGCACATGATCCCAAAATGCATGCTGAAAAAGATCAGATGAACTGTGAGAAAATGCAAAAGCACATGCAGATGATGGGGAAAATGGATCATAGCAAGATGGACGTGAATGATCCTGCCATGAAAGCAATGATGGCTAATATGGGCAAAATGAAACAAATGTACCAAAAACATTGCGTGACTACTGACAGTAAATCTTAAAGATTTTAGCTCTGTTAAATAATAGCTCCTCTCTGACAACAGAGATAAATTAACGGAAATAAGTTTTTAGGAAAATATATGAAATTTTTATTGGGTGCGCTCTTTACCGTCTTTGTGGGAATCGTTGGCGTATTTGCGGTTGTCAGCAGCGGCGTTGTCAATGTGGGTGCCGACCAAGAGCATAGCCCAATGATGTTTAGCTTTTTAGAGACCGCGCGCAACCGTTCTATAGAAAATGCCAGTAAAGATATTGTGGTACCAGACTTAGAAAAGGTAGAGATGATTAGCTCTGGTGGCGCGGACTATAAGGATATGTGTGCAGGCTGTCACTTGTCTCCGGGAGTGGCACAAACTGACTTTAGCGAAAACTTATATCCAAAGCCGCCTAACTTTACTAAGGTTGATGTCGTTAAACGTTATCAAACTAAGGATGGTGCCAAGCAAAGCTTTTGGGCAATCAAACACGGCATTATGGCATCGGGTATGCCTGCATGGGGCGCGTCCCATGATGACGATAGAATGTGGGCGATGGTTGCTTTTATCAGATCGTTACCTGAATTAGATGAAAGCCAATACACGATACTAACCACTCGAATAGATGGCGATATAATGGACATGTCATTTGAAGGTGATATGAATATGTCGGACAGTGGTGGTATGAATATGTCGGGTGATGGATCTGGAATGCAGCATTAACCCGTTCTGAATATGAAAGCACCCTAACAGGTGTCCTTATTAACAATATCAACAATGCAGTGCTGAACGGTGCTGCATTTAATGTTTATAGCTAAGGACATCAGACTTCAAATATAGGATGCAAATTTTTAGAATATCGAGCATAACCATAGATATTTAGGGGTGATTTTATGAGACGTTACACACACATATTTTCTAATGGACATCACTGGTTATCTGGTCGTGTCCTTTTATTGATGGTGACATCGTCGCTCTCTTTAACGCTAGCCGCTTGCAGCCAATCTAATACCAGTGGCTCTGACTCACAGCCAGTACAAGCTGAGCCTGCTGCCGTCCAGAATGTACAAGTAAAAAATGACAAATTAACGCCGACAAGTGCTCCCGTTAACATCTCATCATCATTACTCAAAAATGTCTCAGCAACCGTTTATAAAGATGCCAACTGTGGCTGCTGTAAAGAGTGGGTAGGCTACGCAAAAGACAATGGATTAAGCGCAACCACGCATGATGTTACAGATTTATCCGTATTCAAGGATCGGTACGGCGTACCGCAACAGATGCGCTCTTGTCATACCACAGTGACGACCGATGGTTACGTCTTTGAAGGACATGTCCCTGCTAAGCACATGGCACAGTTCTTAGAAAACCCACCCGTAGGAGCCATTGGACTTGCCGTACCGAGTATGCCGGTTGGCAGTCCAGGTATGGAATATAAAGGTAAATTCATGCCTTATAAGGTAATGCAACTGAACAATGATGGCACTACAGAAGTCTATGCCGCTATTGAGTCTCCTCAGCAGCAACTGTAACTGAAGTATCTTGTAAACATGAGAAATATAAGCTTAACCACTATCTCGCAAATTAAATTAGGTCATCATTATGAATAAACAGAACATACTGAACCGCCGACGTTTTTTGACAGGGTCATCAATGGTCCTTGGGGCCTCAATGCTACCGACGATTGCCAGCAGTGCAATAGGTATGAGTCAGAATAATGCTGTCGTTAACAGTGACAAAAACTTGAATGAAGTACCTGTGTTAACTGGCAACGAATTTGACTTAACCATCAGCAAACAGCCTGTCATCGTTAATGGTAAAAAAACCATTGGAACACTTATCAACAACTCATTGCCAGCACCAACGCTTAAGATGCGTGAAGGCGATACGGTGGTGATACGCGTTCATAATCAGATGGATGAATCCACCTCTATTCATTGGCATGGATTGCTGGTGCCTTTTGAGATGGATGGGGTGCCTGGCATTAGCTTTGACGGTATTCCTGCGAACAGCACCTTCACTTATAAATTTAAGCTAAAACAATCTGGTACTTATTGGTATCACTCGCATACAGGCTTTCAAGAACAAACCGGTATGCGCGGCGCAATCGTGATTGAGCCTAAAGGACGAGAACGTCAGCCTATCGCAGAAGACCATGTCATTTTACTCAGTGATTGGACGAGCCGCAACCCGCATAATTTATTGAAGCTGCTTAAGCAACGCGCAGACTTTGATAACTATCATCTGCCAGACTTCAAACAACTGCTTGCTGATATTGCCGAAACAGATATGAAAACCGCGTTTGATAAGCGCAAAATGTGGAATCAGATGCGCATGATGCCCACTGATTTCACTGACTTATCTGGCGAAAATACCTTTACCTATCTTATGAATGGTAAAACCACCGCAGCCAACTGGGTACAACTCGTCAAAGCAGGACAGCCGGTTAAACTTCGTTTTATCAATGGCTCAGCGCAGACCATCTTTGATGTGCGTATACCGGGTCTCAAAATGACTGTGATCTCAACCGATGGTAATGATGTCGCACCAGTCGCTGTTGATGATTTCCGCATTGGCGTTGCCGAGACTTATGATGTCATCGTCACGCCAACCAAAGATGCGCATACCATATTTGCCCAAAATATAGACCGTTCAGGCTATGTCGCGGCAACGCTTGCCACCAAAGAAGGCGCTCGTTCTGCAACGCCTTCCATGGACAAGATTGAATGGTTGACGATGGCAGATATGATGGGCGCTATGGGTGCTGATGGTTATAAAGCTAAGCATGCCAAAACAGAATACGACTTTAAGTCTGATATGCGGGTGGACAGTCCACGTATGAACCTTGATGACCCAGGCATCAACTTGCGAAAAATTGGCAGGAAGGTACTGGCTTATAGCCAACTGCGTTCTGTCGATGAGGTAATATTCGCTGAGCAAAGGAAGCCTACTAGAGAGATTGAGCTGCATTTGACCGGTAATATGGAGCGTTATATCTGGGCGTTAGACGGGGTCATGTTTAAGGATGCGACACCAGTCAACATTAAGCCTAATGAGCGCGTACGCATTACCTTAGTCAATGACACTATGATGAATCACCCGATGCATTTACACGGGATGTGGAGTGATCTGCGCGCGCCTGACGGTGAGTTTCAGGTACGCAAGCATACTATGATGGTGCAACCGGCACAAAAAATTAGCTTTGACGTGACAGGAGAGGCTGGCCGATGGGCTTGGCATTGCCATCTGCTCTATCACATGGAAGCCGGTATGTTTAGAGAAGTGGCCGTCGTTTAAGTAACGCTTTGATAGGTGAGAGATGAGATGAAAATACGTAACGTAAGTTTTAATATGGCTGTATTGCCAGTATCTGTTTTATCGGTATCTGCTTTATCAGTAATGATGTGGCTAGCCATGCCTTTGGCGAATGCGGCAGAAACCAAAGATTCTACGAATAAGATGAAAGTGCCAGACAGTGATATGTCAGAAATGGACATGTCGAGCATGGATCATAGCAGTATGGATATGTCAGAGATGGACATGTCGGGCATGGATCACAGCAGTATGGACATGTCAGAAATGGACATGTCGGGCATGGATCATAGCAAAATGGATATGTCAGGCATGGACATGTCGGGTATGGATCATAGCAAAATGGATATGTCAGGCATGGACATGGCAGGTATGGATCATAGCAAAATGGATATGTCGGGTATGGACATGGCAGGTATGGATCATGGTAGCATGAGTATGGATATGTCTGGTATGCAAGGTGGTGAGGCGCCACCTGATGCTCGAAGTCCTGACTACTCAAACGGTGTTCCCTACGGACGCTATGGTAAGCCGATGATGATGGGTAGCATGCCATTATGGGGCGTTTTGGTAAATGATTTAGGCTATCAGTTTGATGATGATCAGATTAATTACGAGGCAGAAGCTTGGTATGGTACAGACGGCAATCGTATATCTTTACGTAGCGAAGGTAGTGTTAAGACCAAGGACGATAAAGATATTGATAGCCTGACTTCACTGTCTTATTGGAAACCGTTCAGTATCTTTTGGAATGGTGAGGCCGGTATCGCCTACGATACTAAAAATGATAAGTCTGCAGCGATGGCAGGCATTGTAGGTACTATGCCTTACTTCATTGAAACGGATGCGAGAGCCTATGTATATACCGATGGTCAAATTCGGCTTGATCTTGGCGCAGAGTATGAGTGGCGTTTAAATCAGCATTGGGTGGTCGTACCAGAGGTGGGTCTGACTGCGTTTAGTAAGAATGATGTCGATAACGGTATTACTAAAGGTTTTAATGATTTGGATACTGAAGTTAGGCTCACTTATGAAACCCTAAATCGCCAACTGGCTCCTTATGTAGGGGTTAGTTATGAGACAGCTCTTGGAAGTGCTCGTGATCAACGGCGACAAGACAATGAATCTGTCGATAGTAGTAGTTTAACTGCAGGTGTGAGATTTTGGTTTTAGCATTTACCTATTTAAAGAGGCCATATTATGAATACTGCTAACAATACTGCTAACAAAGGGAACATGAATCATCAAAGCCATCAACAAAAGCAGATGAATCCTTATTTAAAATTCACCTTGATGATTGTAACGTCTACTATCGTGATGTTTATCATGATGTATTTTAATACCTATAAAGTGGATCATGTTTATTTTAGTGAGACCCGAGCCTATATGGCACTCTATATGGGCGCGGGTATGGCAGTGGTTATGCTAGCCTTTATGAATAATATGTATACAAAGACCAAGATAAATCTACTGGTTTATGGCCTAAGTGTAGTGATGTTTGCTGTCGGGCTTTGGGGCGTTAGATCGCAGCAAACGGTCGATCAAGTCGATTGGATGCAAGCGATGATACCGCATCACTCTATTGCAATTTTGACCAGCTCAAGAGCGGATATCGAAGATCCGCGGGTACGAAAATTGGCGGATGATATCATTGAAGCGCAAAAGCGTGAAATCGCTGAGATGCAAGCGCTCATTGCAGAGCTGGAATAATGAGCTAGATTGATAGGAGTATTTTAAACTAAGAAGATTTCAAACAAAGAAAATAGTGATCTATCAAATGGTAGGTCCAAGCATATAAGTCTTTTTATTCAAAGCTATTTCCGCTGCAGATTTAAAATCCTACTCGTTAAAAAGGTAGTGAAAGGATAAATAGGCATGGAACAAAACAGAGATACTCGCTATCAAAAAGATAGCCTGACATTATCAGGAACAGTTATGCTAGGTACCGGTGTCATGATCGGTGCCGGTATCTTTGCACTGACTGGGCAGATGGCTCAGATGACAGGCTCTCTCTTCCCATTGGCTTTTCTAGCTGCTGCAATGGTTGTTTCTTTCAGTGCTTACTCCTACATCAAAATCTCTAATGCCTATCCGTCAGCTGGCGGCGTTGCGATGTACTTGCATCAGGCCTATGGAGACCGTTTACCGACCGGATTTAACGCGCTGCTGATGTACTTTTCTATGGTTATTGCGCAGAGTTTTTTGGCTAGGACGTTCGGGTCATATACCATGCAGCTGTTCGGCGGCGATGACAGCGGTCGCATGGTATCTATCCTTGGCGCAGCGCTTATTCTCGCCGCATTTCTGGTTAACCTGCTCAGTAATCGCTGGATCCAAGGGGTTGCCTCGTTTATCGGCATTCTAAAAATTGTCGGTATTATCATCTTTGGATTGGTTGGGGTCTGGCTGGCTGATAGCCTTGCAGTTGACGCCTCTACAGTGGGAGACACCAGTACTGTTGGTAATTTTCTTGGCGCAACGGCGCTAGGCATACTGGCATTTAAGGGCTTTACCACGATTGCCAACAGTGGCTCAGAGGTAAAAGACCCGCATCGTAATGTTGGCCGTGCCATTATAATCTCGATAGCAGTCTGCGTCGTGATTTACACGCTAGTCGGCTTCGCTGTAGCCAGCAACCTATCTCTTGCCGAAATTATTGAAACCAAAGATTACTCCTTAGCTGCCGCTGCACGCCCAGCACTTGGCGACTATGGTCTATGGTTCACAGTGGCAATCGCAATGGTAGCGACTGCTGGCGGTCTCCTTGCTAGTATCTTTGCAGTCTCGCGTATGCTTGCCATGTTGACCGAAATGAAGTTGGTACCCCATAGCCACTTGGGGATGCCAGGAAGTATCCAAAAGCACACACTGGTCTACACCGTAGTGCTGGGCTTAGCTTTTACGACATTGTTTGACTTATCACGAATTGCAGCGCTTGGCATTATTTTTTATCTCATTATGGATATCGCCATTCATTGGGGTGTTCTACGATACCTTCGTCAAGACATAAAAGCGGTAATATGGGTGCCTACAATAGCCATATTGCTTGATCTTTTGGTTCTCGGTGGCTTTGTCTGGATTAAACTGCATTCAGATCCATTTGTACTTGGCGTAGCAGTCGTTACTATCGTAGTAATTGCGACAGCTGAGCAGGTTTACCTCAAGTCGTCAGTAAGAAAAAAGTCTATCGAAAGGGATGCACTTACACACCACCATTAACGCTAATACTATCAGCTCGGGGAAAATAATATGATGAATGAAACGATGATGAACGGAACAATGATGCAGGGCATGGGCTGGGGAATGAGGATTGCCTGCCTGTTAGTTGCGCTACTATTTTTCGCCTTGCTCGTATTATCAATTATGGCGCTGCTCAAATATTTGCGCAAACCAAAGTAATCCTCATAATAAACCACTAAATCTAGCAGTAGAAAACAGTATTTAATTACTAATTGCATAGAGTCTAAATCTTTACCTATCGTCTTTAAAGCGTGACTTCATAACATACAATATGCACACAACAAGCAGGAAAAATGAGTTATGAATGAACTATTTGAACACGCTTGGTATTGAACGGACAGACAAACGGTCAGTTGGATCAGGCGTGGACTGCGTTATGCAATACCGAGGAGAGACAAAATGAAAGAATTAAATTCAACAGCGAATACTTTAAGAATTGCTCCTGTGGGCAACAGCGTGTCTTTGTTTCTGCTCATTAGCTATCTGTTGTGCATAGGCTTTGGTCTACTTGCACCCGAACAGATAAGCATGCATGAGGCTTGGGCACCGCTGCTACCTGGTTTTGAATGGTTAACTTGGTCAGGATTTCTGATTGGGCTTGTCGAATCCTATCTGTATGGCTGGTATTTTGCGATTGTTTTTGTGCCGCTATACCGCTGGTTTGCTAAAGCACGATAAATGCATCGTAGTCGGTTGATTTTCGACTTAAGTAGATCAGCTATATTTAGAATAAAGAGCAGTGCACTATTCTTGTATGGCATTAAAAACTGTCAATTTGACCCTAAACTATCATTATAATAAATAACGGGAACATAATCATGAAACACGATACGACCAATAATACTTCGGATAGTGAAGTCCATGATGGCTGTAACGGCACAGCGAATACGACTATAGAATCTAATAAAAATACCACTTACGATAAAGTGCCGATTAACTACAGTGGTACAGTCTATACCTGTCCTATGCATCCTGAAGTCAGAGACGTTGAAGATAGTGGCTGTCCGATATGTGGCATGGCACTCAACCCTGAAGAGTCGGTTGCCGAGATGGCTGAAATAGAAGAGAGTCATGCAAGCTGTCATGGCGATAACGATAGCGTTTCAAATACAGAAGCAAAGTCTGTAAGTGATGGTAAGTATGACAAAGTACCAGACGGTTATAGCGGAACCATTTATATTTGTCCCATGCATCCTGAGGTCAGAGATGTTGAAGGTAGTCGCTGTCCCTTATGTAATATGTTCCTCAAACCTGAAGAGTCGGTTGCCGAGATGGCTGAAACAGAAGACAGTCATGCAAACTGCCATAGTCATAACCACAGCACGTCGAATACAGAGTTAAAATCGGTAAAAGGCGGCAAGTACGATAAGGTACCAGCTGGCTACAGTGGAACTGTTTATACCTGTCCCATGCATCCAGAAGTGAGAGATGTAGAGAATAGCGGTTGTCCGATATGTGGCATGGCACTGGAGTCAGAGACGATTACTATTGGTGAGGAAGACACCTCAGAGCTCGACGATATGACTCGCCGTTTTTGGATATGCACGGTGCTGACCATACCGCTGTTTTTGTATGCAATGAGCCATATGGTAGGTATAAACCTAGACAACCTTATTAAGGGCGATATCTCTGGGCAGATTGCACAGTGGATACAGCTGGCACTTGCGATACCAGTGGTAGTATGGGGAGGCGCACCGTTCTTCCTCCGCGGTTGGCAGTCCATAAAAACCAGAAACCTGAACATGTTCACTCTGATTGCAGTGGGCGTAGGTGCTGCTTTTGGTTTCAGTCTGGTAGCAACATTCCTTCCGGGTATTTTCCCAGACAGCTTTAGAGACGCCACTGGCCAAGTTGGGGTTTACTATGAAGCGGCAGCTGTCATCGTCACCTTGGTGCTATTGGGTCAAGTTCTAGAGCTTAAAGCCCGAAGCCAGACCTCTGGCGCAATCCGAGCACTGCTTGAGCTGGCGCCACCAAATGCAAGGCGAGTGGATGAGAACGGCGTTGAGACAGAAGTCTCCCTTGACGAAGTTATCAGCGGTGACACACTACGGGTCAAGCCCGGAGAAAAGCTTCCGGTAGACGGCACGGTACTTGATGGTAGTAGCAGTATCGATGAATCGATGGTAACTGGCGAACCCATTCCCGTCTTAAAGGCTCAAGGGGATACGGTCACCGGCGGTACAGTCAACGGTACGGGAACACTATTGATTCAAGCGGTCGATGTCGGTGATGATACCGTATTGTCCAAGATCGTAAAGATGGTTGCTGAAGCCCAGCGCAGCCGTGCGCCCATACAGAAATTAGTAGATAAGGTAGCAGGGTGGTTCGTGCCGATCGTCCTTGTCTGTTCTGTTATAACCTTTATTGTCTGGGCTATGTTTGGACCTGCGCCAGCAATGGCTTATGCATTGGTCAATGCTATCGCGGTATTAATCATCGCTTGCCCCTGTGCACTGGGACTTGCCACGCCGATGTCAATCATGGTGGGCACGGGTAAAGGGGCGCAGAACGGTGTACTTATCAAGAACGCTGAAGCGTTAGAGAGTATGGAAAAAGTCGACACTATCGTTGTCGACAAAACAGGCACATTGACCGCAGGTAAGCCCGAGCTCACGGCTATCGAAGCGCTTGGCGGCTTAGATGAGAATGAGCTGCTTATACTTGTCGCAGCGGTAGAGACTGCCAGCGAACATCCTTTAGCAGAAGCTATCGTCAATGCGGCAAAGGCAAGATCTCTCGATATGGTCAAAGCAAGCGATTTTAGCTCCACCACAGGTGAAGGCGCGCAGGCGCTGGTTAATGGTAAACAAGTAGCCGTAGGCAATTCTAAATTCATGCAACGTCTCAATAGTTTTGACAGTGCGCTTTCAGAACGTGCCGACATACGTAGGAAAGATGGCGAAACCGTCATGTTTGCCGCCGTAGATGGGCAAGCCGCTGGTCTAATCTCAGTGGCTGATCCGATCAAGCCGAGTACTAGTGAAGCGATATCACTATTGCACAAAGCTGGACTGCGGGTGGTTATGCTAACAGGTGACAATGAGATAACGGCTAAAGCGGTTGCTAGCAAATTGAATATTGATGAAGTGCATGCGGATGTCTCTCCAGAGGACAAGAACCGTATCATCAAAGAGCTACAAAGTAGCGGCAAAGTCGTAGCGATGGCGGGAGACGGTATCAATGATGCGCCCGCGCTTGCACAAGCTGATGTCGGTATTGCTATGGGCACAGGTACCGATGTGGCTATGGAAAGTGCTGGCATCACGCTAGTGAAAGGGGACTTAATGGGTATTGTGAGAGCTTATAAACTAAGCCATTCAACTATGCGCAATATTAGACAGAATTTGTTCTTTGCGTTTATCTACAACGCACTTGGTGTACCGATTGCTGCTGGTGTGCTGTACCCATTCTTCGGAATTTTACTCAGTCCAATGATAGCAGCCGCCGCTATGAGTCTCTCTTCGGTGTCGGTTATTGGTAATGCATTAAGATTACGTCGTCTGAAGCTTTGATATGCCGTGTTTGTTAAAGGGTGGCAAGTTATGTAGGGTTATCATGAATAAACTGGAGTAAAAGCTCTGCCACTTTTTCGCCTTGGTCTTCTTGCAGAAAATGCCCACCGTTGACAATAGTGGTATGGTTTTGGCCTTTGGTTCCGGGAATGATTTTTTGCATTACCCGATCACCGCCGGTAGTGACGGGGTCGGAATCGCTGAATAGTGTAATGAAGGGCTTTGTCCACTTGCTCAGTTCAATCCACGCAGCACGGTTATTTTCCGAGGCAGGGTCATCTGGTGTCGTAGGTACGAGCAGCGGGAACTGTCTGGCGCCTTCCTTATATGACTCATCAGGAAATGGTGCATTGTAAGCATCGATTACTGCCTGTGGCAGCTCTGTGGTGGTACCGCTCTTGATGGTGCCTCCGACATTAAATTGCGGGGTTTCCTGTGAGAATTTCTGCCACTTGCGAAAACCTTCTCCTGGGTCGTGATCACCAGTAGGGAGCATGGTATTGCCAGCGGCTACTCGAGCAAACCGATTTGGATGTGCTGCAACCAAGCGCAGGCCAATGAGGCCACCCCAGTCTTGACAAAACAGGGTAATGTTCTTCAAGTCTAACTGGGCAAGTACCGATTGCATCCAGTCGACATGTCGCTGATAAGTGTAGTCAGTACGGGACGCAGGTTTGTCTGAGCGTCCAAAACCCGGCAGGTCTGGCGCAATAACGCGATGTCCTGCTGCGGTCAATACTGGGATTATTTTTCGATACAGATAACACCATGAAGGCTCACCATGTAACAGTAATATTGGATCGGCATCTCTTGGGCCTTCGTCGAGGTAATGCACTCGCAGTTCGCCTCCTTCGCTATCGTCGACCATTAGATAGTTTGGAGCAAAGCCATAATCGGGCAGGTTCGCAAAACATGAATCAGGGGTTCTAAGCGTTTCCATATGTCATCCTTGTGTTGGGTAAATAACCGCGTATTCTTACGCAGCTGCCGAAAACCCGGCCTATTATTGAGGCCTTAAACTAAGCGGTTATGGTTGACCAGTTCTCACTTAGATGCATCAAATGTGGTTCAAAATTAGAGTTGTGTCGTCTTCGACGACAACCATATTTTAAGCCAGTTGCTAGCTGTGTCAGCAGAGGTACCTACCGTAACCGCAAACTTGCTTGACGCGTTTCCAAAAACATTTTGAATGAAGACTATACCGCACAACCCTTTGTGCCTGCAACAGAGCGATCACTAAAAACCGACGACACTGTGACAGTAGGAAAAGAGGATGCTAGACCGTTACAGACTTGGCCGTTAGAAAATATATCCACTTTAGAATGTCAGTACTGTAAATTTTCTGAAGCATAGTTACAAACAATGCTTTTATCAAAATCTCAACATATAAGGATAACGTGATGGGTAGTTTTTCAATTACACATTGGCTGATTTTATTGGTGGTAGTGGTTGTCGTATTTGGCACTGCTAAGCTTAAAAATGCGGGTAAAGATTTAGGCGGCGCGGTCAAGGGTTTTAAAGAAGCGGTCAAAGATGAAGAGACCGAACACGCACGTAAGAATCGAGTGCTTGATCATAAAAATAGTACGTCAACTTTAGATATCGACTCAAATACGCAGGCAGGCACTCAGGTTGACGATATAGAAATCAGACCTGTTACCATTGATGATAAGCATAAAATATAAAAAGTGCTATTAGCTGGCGATACTCACTAGAGCATGTCAGCAAAATTACTCTACTTAGCGACGGGATTTGAATGCAACATCTAGCCAGTAATAATGACAAAATGAATGATACTCTCGCAAATGATAACCTTGCAAATGATAATCTTGCAAATCGACTCAATCAAGAGTGCTATTGCATTACTCTCGATCGTAAAGCACTCAATACAAGCTTACAAAATCAATTGGCGGAAACTGGAAATGAGCTAATAGCAGCAGAGCAACTTGATAATCTTTTTTCAACGACACCAATATTCGTTCCCAAAGCAGAAATAGAGACAATGGTGCGGGTCGTTGAGTCAATCGAATCGGCCGCTGAACTGCCGTCGTATCAACAGCAAGTACTATCGTGGGCGCCAGAAATTGCTGCTTTTAATCCCGGTCCAATAGGGGCTCTCATGGGCTACGACTTCCACTTGGGTAGCGATGGGCCTCAGCTTATTGAGGTTAATACCAATGCAGGTGGTGCATTTTTAAACGTCTTACTCGCGCGTGCACAAAAACGCTGTTGTAACCCTTCCGAGCAGAGCGCTGCAACCAGTCACATGTTGGAGGGGTTTGAGACAGCTATATTTGATATGTTCAAACAAGAATGGCAGCGTCAATCTGCTGTTGCTATGCCTAACCGAATAGCTATCGTAGATAATGATCCTAAAAGTCAGTTCATGTTTCTAGAGTTTCAGTTGGCCTGTCAGCTGCTCCAAGCTAAGGGTATTGATACTATAATACTAGATCCCTCTGAACTCGAATATGTCGATGGTGCGCTGACAGCCCATGGACAGAAAATCGATATGGTCTACAATCGATTGGTCGACTTTACGTTTGAGGAGCCTGACCAAGCGCTGCTTAAGCGTGCGTATCTAGAAGGCGCTGTGGTGGTAACGCCTAATCCTCATGTACATGCTATGTTGGCCAATAAGCGCAACCTGACCTTGTTATCCGATTCGCAAACACTACGCGCTTGGGGACTGAATGAAGCTGCAGTGGGATATCTAGAAAATTCTGTACCAAAGACTCGTATGGTTTTGAGAGATGATGCAGCGGAATTATGGCGTACTCGACGAGACCTGTTTTTTAAGCCAGTGGCTGGTTATGGAAGCAAAGGCGTCTATCGCGGCAGTAAGCTGACTCGACGCGTCTTCGAGAATATTTTGGATGAAGATTATATCGCCCAAACCTTCGTTCCTGCAGGAGAGCGAGCGCTAAAAATCGATGATACCGTAACGACGAGAAAGGTGGACATACGTCTTTATACCTATGGTGGACAACTGCTGCTACCTGCTGCGCGTGTTTATCAAGGTCAGACAACTAACTTCCGCACGCCAGGGGGTGGGTTCGCGCCTGTCTTTCAGGTGTGATTGTGTGGGTCTGATTGCTTAGTTAATGTCTGCCAGTCAGCTGTTTCTACTACTATAGTTTACGCACATTAAAAGTAATACAGCGTAACTGGTATTTATTTTTTGCAGCCTCTGTCAGCGTAGACACAGCAAGCAAGAAAAATTTATACCAGTTGCGCAGCGCAATAATATGTATTATTTTATTTATTATTAGTTATAACGCACTGTTTAAAACGTCATATTGAACTGGAAAAAACGATGACTCAGACCGTTATCCATTATTTTCTACATTTTGGCATGCCGTTGATTATTGCTTATCTATTTTTTCGTGAAGACTATAAGCGCGTCTACCTCATACTATTGGCAACCATGCTAGTAGACCTAGATCATCTGCTAGCCACGCCTATTTTTTCGCCCAATCGCTGTAGTATTAACTTTCATCCACTGCATACTTATTATGCGATGGCAGGATATGCGGCTATGCTATTTTTACCAAAGCCTTATAAAATCATTGGTTTAGGATTATTATTACATATGCTAACCGATTTAAATGACTGCGTGATGACCTATCTTAATTGTCCACAGTGCTTAATTGAGGCGCCTGCCCGTGAGTTAGTAGCGTGGTTAGGCAGTAAGTTTCGGGGTTAGATAGTAGATGTAATAACGCATAGGATATAAATTAGCATCAATATCAGATGTTATTCAACCCTTATGTTTCTGATACTCACTAGGCAAACCCAGAAGTAATAAATATTCCTGTAAGCTTTATGAGTTATTCCCTATAAAGATATTAAGTTCAAGTAAGATAGGCATGGTCTAATATTTACTGGACAACTAAAGGAGGAGTTTTTTTGTCTGAACTAAAAACAGTTGGGCTTTTTGCCCTTACTGCACTAGCAGAGATTGTAGGTTGTTACTTACCGTACCTATGGCTGCGAGAAGGTAAGTCAATATGGCTTCTTGTCCCCAGTGCACTTAGTTTGGTTGCTTTTGTATGGTTGTTAACTTTGCATCCAACCGCTGTAGGCAGAGTTTATGCCGCTTATGGTGGCGTATATATTACGATGGCGATTCTGTGGTTATGGGCCGTTGATGGTATTAGACCAACGACATGGGATATATTGGGTTCATCAGTGGCACTTCTAGGTATGGCTATTATTATGTTTGCACCGCGCAGCACATAGCCCATTAATCAAAGCTTTTCGATGCTGATTAACGAACTTCATCCACTAGGAAGTGATGTTGGCCCATTAGGCCTTATTTATCAGCCATAGCAAGGTAGATGCCACGGTCTGATGCGTCATCAACATACTTTGAATCGCGCCAGGTTGTATAGGCATAGACACCACTGTATGGGCTAATGCTATTCTGACGGAAGTCAGATATCCAGTCCTTACCATCAAAAATTTGAATATGGCCATTTGGACGCTTTGATGAGCGATCATAAACAATAATATCACCTACTTGGGTTGGCATATTATTGCTGATTTTACTGAAGCCTGCTTTATCAAGCGTGCCAAGAGTAGCGTACTGATAAGCTGAAGGATTAGGTGCAAACTCGTAACCTGCAGATTGTAGTGCTTTGCGTACATAGCGAGCACAATAACCTGAGCTTCTAGACAGGGCAACACGTGAGGCGCGAGCGGCGGCGATAGCAGGTGCTGAATTGCTATCAGGAACCTTATTAACTTGCTGCTGCTGTTGTTCAGTATATAAACGGCTGTTCAGTGATGAAAGTTGACTTTCTTTTTGCTGAGCTTGCGCACTTAAATTGCTAATGGCTTGACTGATTTCGTCGTTACTAGAAACATAAGCACCACTTTTGGTGCTATAGGTGTTTTGCGAAGAACCATAGTTCGATGCCGCAGAAATATAGGTGATGGTATTACTTGTTTGAAAGGTCGTCACAGCAGCACCACTTGTTTGTGCGATGCTTATTCCAAGTACTGACAAAATCAATAAAGTTTGTTTCATGAATTTACTACCTATAATTAATACAAAATAGCCTGTCATCCATAACAGAGCAGTCAATTACACTTAAACAACTCAAGCATGTAAACGTCTTGCCAACTAATACTACAAACTCTTTACCTAAAGAGTAGCCAGCGTCACTACCAACCTTGTCGAACTCTTACAAAGCCAATGAAAATCAAGGCCTTGGCCAAAATACAAAGCAGACTTTAGCACAGGCTATAAAGCATGTCACTACTATTAAAAATATCGGAAGCACCATTTTTACCCTGATTAAATAGTTAAAAACTACTATATTACAATGTAAGTTCGTGTAACTTATGAGCTATGCTGAAGAAACCGTACAAGTAAACTTGGTAAACTAAGCATATTCCTAGGAGTTTACCATGATCAAGAAAATCAGAAGCTACAGTGCAGAATTCAAAGCCGCAGCCGTCAAGAAGATA
>NZ_JBAQQF010000090.1:0-10461 GCF_049295055.1 Psychrobacter sp.
AACGCTGGTTATATCATTACAATAATGAGCGCCCTAACATGGGTAATGGCGGCTTTACGCCGATACAGAAACTGAACCACGCAGCTTAATTCTATTTGTTAGGTGTCTTAGGTTTGGGATGGTTACCATGACGCCAACTTTTTTACCGGCAAAAACGTCTTTGTTCTTTAAGATGACAGCAAGCGGTACGGCACAACTTGGCTCGATGACGATTTTCATATGAGTCCACGTCAGCTTCATTGCTTCAATAATTTCTTCTTCGGTCGCGGTCAAAATATCAGTCACGTAATTGCTGACAAAATGCCAAGTTAAATCTTTAAGCGGTACTTTTAAGCCATCAGCAACCGTTTCAGGGGCATCATCAGCGATGATATGACCAGCTTTAAATGAGCGCGCAGCATCATCAGCGTTGACTGGCTCTGCAGCATAAATTTTGACATCAGGTGCTAGGTTCGATAGCGTCAAGCAAGTACCTGAAATCATACCGCCGCCGCCGATTGGTGCGACAACCATGTCAGGTTTTACACCGATTTCTTCCATTTGCTCTAAAAACTCGCGTGAGCAGGTTGCTTGTCCGGCGATTACGCGTGGGTCATTGTACGGATGCACAAAGTCGCCGCCAGTCTCTGCTTGAACTTTAGCAAAGACTTCTTCACGTGACGTGGTTGATGGCTGGCACTCAGTAATGATACCGCCATAACCACGAACTGCTGCTTTTTTTGCTTCTGGTGCACTGTGCGGCATTACTACATTACACGGTATGCCACGGCGACCTGCTGCATAAGATAAAGATAGGGCATGATTACCTGAGCTGTGTGTACAAACGCCATTTTTTGCAGCTTCGTCAGACAGACCAAACACCGCGTTTGATGCGCCGCGTACTTTGAAAGCGCCCGCTTTTTGGAAGTTCTCACATTTAAAGAACATCTCACAGCCTGCCAACTCATTTAAAAAGCGAGAGGTCAAAACAGGGGTGCGATGGATATATGGTTTGATGCGCTCATGCGCTTCTAACATATCATCAAGGGTTGGAATCACTAATCCATCTTCGTTTGTGATCATAAAAAATAATCCTTTATTCTTTTGTTTAATTGCTTGTTATTTAATGGCTGGTTATATAATGGATTTTATTTAGTGGGTGCGCTGTGGCGATAATATTCTTGCGCAGCAGCAACGCCTTGACCCAGTTTAATAGGGTAGTCCAAATCAACCATCGCCATCTCAATCGTTGCAAGCCCTGCTAGTACCATAACTTCAGTCAATGACCCTAGATGACCGATTCTGAAAGCTTTGCCATTCATCTCGCCCAAACCAATACCAAAAGAGATACCGTATTTATTAAAAGCATGATCGGTCAGCTTATTACTATCAAAGCCTTCAGGGACAAAGATGGCGCTGACGGTATTAGAATAAAGGTCAGGCGTTTTTGCACACAGCTTCATACCCCAAGCGCTAACGGCTTGGCGTACGCCTTCAGCTAAACGGTAATGACGTGCATAGACGTTTTCAAGACCTTCGTCAAACAACATCTCAAGACTTTCTCTTAGACCATAGATGAGGTTTAATGGTGGCGTATAAGGGAAGCCGCCGTTGGCATTGGCTTTCAACATATCACGGAAGTCAAAATAGGTGCGCGGAAGCTTAGCTTCATCCATATGACTCAAGGCTTTTTGACTGACGCCCAATATTGCCATACCGGTTGCGAGCATAAAGCCTTTTTGTGAACCGGCAACCGCAACGTCTACGCCCCAAGCATCCATCTCAAAAGGCACACAAGCAATTGAGCTGACGCCATCGACGAATAATAAAGCAGGGTGGTCACTGCTATCCATGGCTTTACGAACCGCACCAATGTCACTTAAAACACCAGTTGCTGTTTCGTTATGGGTAACCATGACGGCTTTGATTTCGTGCGCGGTATCTTCGCTTAAAATCGCTTGGAATTTATCAGCAGGAGCGCCTGTGCCCCAATCGCATTCAACGACTTGCACATCAAGTCCGTGGCGCTGACACATATCGATCCAGCGATGCGAGAACATACCGTAGCGTGCAATCAGAACTTTATCACCAGGTGATAGGGTGTTGCTAATCGCTGCTTCCCAGCCGCCGGTGCCGCTAGAAGTAAACAAAATGATTTCACTATCTTGCGTGCCAAATACTTTTTTACAGTCAGCAAGTACCGGTAAAAACGTGTCTGAGAAATCAGGCGCACGGTGATCTTGCGTCGGCACGTTCATCGCGCGACGTAATCTGTCAGGAATATTGGTAGGACCAGGAATAAAAATTGGGTTTTGTAGCGACATGATTGACATCCTTGTGAGTGCATATAAAGGGGCACAATAATTGTATAAGCAGGGGTTCATGCGAATTTAATGCAAGAGTCTTCCTGACTCATACAGTTTGGTTTTTGTGTTTTTTGAATTTTAAAAATTAACCATGTCAAAGAAAGAAGTTGCAGGTGATTAGTCACTTTACTACTTACTACGTTCTTTTTATGGTGTTCTTGCGGTAACAGTTTTTACGAAGGATAAATAAGAGGTTTTGGTCGAAAAAGTGTAGGTACTCATCAACTAATCAAAATATAGCATTAATGATGAGTTGTAACAAGGTATTTTTAAATAACCTTTGTGCTAGACTATGCTTAACTATTACAATGACTATTTTCTGCTCACTTGTCAAGATACACCCAAGTGTTAAGATTTATCTAGGTCATAATAGTTTGTTGCCTACAAACTTACTTTGATTGGTTTTGTTCTGCCAATAGCCAATAGGGTAACGTTTACATCGATATTCCTGAGCCGTTATACCTAAGTTAGCCGTTTTTTTGCTAGCTTCTGCTTTAAATTCTGTACTATAGCTTTGCATTTTCTTAGTCATGGTAAACGCCTCATCGAGCGATTGGTTTACCACGTTTATCTTTACGATTTTTTTAGTATTGCTCGACTTCTAACTGACTTACTCACTGCAGCAAACACAATAAAACAATCCCTTCATTATCATTACTGAAGGCTTATGGAAGAGATTTAATTTGTTATGAGTACTAACCCTCAATTGTGTTGGTTTGAATAATGTTAAGAAAGTTAGATAAAAATTTAAATAATTTCCATTATTTAATAAATCGGTTATTTAAAAAATCAGTAAAAATACTTAAACCATTAACTTTGTACCACTATAAACATTTAATAAGAAGATTTCATTATGATAAACAAACGTCCGTTATATATTCCTTTTGCGGGACCAGCATTATTAGAAACCCCTTTATTAAATAAGGGTAGCGCTTTTTCATCAGAGGAGCGCGATAGCTTTAATTTAACCGGTCTATTACCTCATAATATTGAGACAATTGAAGAGCAATCATCACGTGCTTATCTTCAACTACGCTCATTTACCAGTGATATGGATAAGCATATTTATCTGCGTAATATACAAGACACCAATGAGACATTATTTCACCATTTGATTGAGCAGCATATTGAAGAAGTAATGCCGCTCATATATACCCCAACGGTTGGGCAAGCTTGTGAAAAATTCTCACAAATTTATCGCCGTAAACGTGGTTTATTTATCTCTTATCCTGAACGCCATAAAATCGATGATATGCTGCAAAACGCCACCAAACAAAACGTAAAAGTCATCGTTGTTACTGATGGCGAACGTATCTTGGGCTTAGGCGATCAAGGTATTGGCGGCATGGGAATTCCAATCGGTAAACTGGCTTTATACACCGCTTGTGGTGGTATTAGCCCCGCTTATTGCTTACCAATATTGCTAGATGTCGGTACTAATAACCAACAATTGCTTGATGATCCTATGTATATGGGTTGGAGAAATCCACGCATCTCTGGCGATGAATATAATGAATTTGTTGACTTGTTTATTCAAGCCGTTAAGCGTCGTTGGCCAGAAGTTTTATTACAATTTGAGGATTTTGCACAGGAAAATGCGACCCCATTATTGAATAAATATCGTAATCAGCTATGTTGTTTTAATGATGATATTCAAGGAACTGCTGCTGTTTCAGTCGGTACGTTGATCGCAGCGTGTCTAAACAAAGGTCAGAAACTTAGTCAACAAAACATTGCTTTCTTGGGTGCAGGATCTGCCGGTTGTGGTATTGCTGAACATATCATTCGCCAAATGCAGCGTGAAGGCTTAACAGAAGAGCAGGCTCGCAGACAAGTATTTATGGTGGATCGTTATGGTCTATTAACCGATAGCATGACAGAGCTACAAAAATTCCAAGCACCGTTAGTGCAAAAAGAATTAGATATTGAACATTGGGATAAAAGTCAGAAATTTGGTTTAGCACAAGTGGTTAAACAAGCAAAAATAACGGTATTGTTTGGCGTAAGCGGGCAAAAAGGTCTCTTTACCCAAGAGGTCGTTGAAGCGTTATGTGCGAATACTGAAAATCCAATTGTCTTGCCGCTGTCAAATCCAACGTCTCGTGTTGAAGCAACACCGCAAGAAGTGACCAATTGGAGTCGTGGTAAGGCTATTGTTGCAACGGGTAGTCCTTTCCCTAATACTACTTTTGAAGGTCAATCTTTTGAAGTTTCTCAGTGTAATAACAGCTATATATTCCCAGGTATTGGCTTAGGTGTTTTAGCAGCACGTGCAACCGGTATCAGCGATAATATGCTGACGGCGGCAAGCCAAGCACTTGCAGATATCTCAGTAGAATATGAAAAAGCACCCGGTGCTATATTGCCACCTATTAAATTCATTAGAGAAATCAGTGAAAAAATAGCCTATGCCGTTGCTCTGCAAGCTATTGAAGATAAGTTAGCATTACCAGTAACAGCAGAAAATTTAGAACGTCGTTTAAAATCTAACTTCTGGCTACCTACCTATCGTGAATATCGCCGTACTTCTTTTTAACGGTTAGACAATACGCATCAAAAAGCCGAATGTTACTGTTATAAGTAGCGTTCGGCTTTTTTTATTACTTTTTATTTTATCTTAATATTTGGCTAGTATAAAGAATATTGTATTCGAAGTCATAAAATTATAATTGCTAATTATATAGTTACTGCTTATATTGTGCTCACATTTATCAGTGACCTTTAGCACTAGCTCGCTGTTTAAATACTAATAAACAGACAATGATAAAAATTAACAGCACAGCTGAGGCACCAAAGCGGCTTAATGCAAGACCACCGTGATCAATAGGCTTATCCAAAAAATCTCCTAATACTGCTCCTAAAGGTCGAGTTAGAACAAAAGCGCTCCAAAATAATAGCGTTTTTGATATCTTAGTACCAATAGGTGTTAAGAAAGCGTCAAGATATGCATACTTAAAGTCATTAAAAGTTATTTACAATTATAGTCGATACGCAATAAAACAGATACGTTATTTTTCACGCGAGACTAGGATGAATTTTTCTGGCTTGCTGTGCCTACGCCGACAGAGGCTACAAAAAATTCATCCTAGTTCTGCTGTATCGTTTTTACATTGAATTGACTATAGTTTAGAAAATTAACGTTATACATAGCCCTCTATGATTATCCTGCTCTGAATCGGTTAACGTAGCAGCATTCATAAAGACCTCAATTCCTGCTTGCTCACAAATAGATTTAACGATAGATAGCCCCAGCCCAGTGCCCTCTATTTCAGCATTTTTCTTCCCTGCATTATCAGAACGCAACATCTCAGCATACTCTCCTAAAAGTCTATCTGAAGTTTTGGGTTTCTGACTAAGTCGGACAAATGGCTCAAATACATTTTCATAATCGTCAGGATGAATGCCTGCGCCTGAATCCATTATTTGTAATACCAACCTGCCAGTAAGTTGATGGGGTAGAGCGGCTGCCTTTCTAGCTCCAATGACGTGAGTACCAAGGCTGCGTAGTAAGGCGGCATCATGACTTGTTACCTCATTCGCCGTTGCACTAAAGCGCAACAGTTGAATAGCTACTTGGCCGTTGTTCGGTGTATAAACGATCGCATTTTGAATAAGGTTTTTGATAAGCATTAATAATGAAGTCTCATCTAGGCTTACTTCTTCCTGTGAAGAGTCCGTTAATAATTCAACGGTTAGGTCTATATTTTTACTATCCACTATAGGTATGAGCAAGCCAATAACTTGCTCGATAATAGCTTTGATGGATACTGGTTTATAATCAGTATTACTTACCATATTACCGGCACGCGCTAGGGTTAGCAGTTGTTCTACCAGTCTTTGATTACGGGTAAGACGGATAGCCAGCTTATCTAATCCTTCCGTCATAACCGTATCGTTAGTCAGACGTTGTAGTCGCTGTAGCTGTAGCGAGATTGCGGTGAGTGGCGAGCGCAGCTCGTGTGCGGCATCAGCTATAAAGCGTTGCTGACGCTCGATACTGACTTTGACCAGTGCCAGTAGACGGTTTAACGATTCCGCTAATGGCAACAGCTCAGTAGGTAGATTGCTGACTGGTAATGGGTCTAAGTCACTCTCCCGCCGCAGACTTATTTCTGTTTGTAATTGGCGTACGGGCTTGAGCATGCGCCACATAATAAAAGGTAGCAGCAATATCAAAAATGCCATGCCGATGATAAGAGGCAAAAACGATTGCAAAGCACTAGATCTGGCCAAATCATCCTGAAACTCAGTACGCTGGCGCACTATGATGACTCTATCTGCACTATTATTACGATAAACGCGCCATACTTCATCATCTATAGTCTTGGTACTAATGCCCACTGGAATAGTAGGTAAATCTTCTACCCTAATATCGTTAAAATTATCCTTGTTATGATGATCAGTATTGTCACTGTCATTGTTGTGAGAAGAGTTAGAGGTGAGTGACGATGCCAGTGTGGTATGGATGACATCGACGGTGATGCTGCCATCGTCATCATCAGTATCAAAGTGAATATTAGACTCCAGCTGTGCATCAGAATCAGCGGCTTTAACATCGAGCGTTTGTTCAAGTAACGCTGACATGCTTTTTAAACTGTCATCTTGAAAGTCATTGAGCTCTTTGTAGCTGTACCAAAACCCATAACCACCGGCAATGACTGCTAATAATAACAGTGCTAAAACTGACCAAAAAATCAGCTGAAACTGCATAGATTTAAAGGGTTGCTTGAAAGCCTGTCTGCTACGTGCCATGTCGGCAGCCTTCTATATTAATGATATAAAGACAAGGACGATGTTAAATATTACTAATATACCAACCCAATCCTCGGACGTTTTTAATTCGCTCTTGTCCCACCTTTTTGCGTAAGCTATGAATCAAAAACTCAATAGCATTACTTTCAACTTCACCGCCCCATCCGTATAGTGAGTCCTCAAGCTTAGTCTTGGACATGACCTTTTCAGGCGCTAGCATAAAGGTAGTGAGTAACATGTATTCTTTAGCAGTCAAGTCGACAGCTGTTTTATCCATGACGACGCGTTTATGTGCGGTATCTAGGGTTAAGTTGCCAACGCTGAGCTGATTGTCTGCTTTGCCCTGCGCTCGGCGAATAAGCACTCGCATCCGCGCAAAGACTTCTCCTAGCTCAAAGGGCTTAACCACATAATCATCTGCCCCCGAATCGAGACCAGCAATACGGTCTTTTACCTCATCACGAGCGGTGATAATCAGCACAGGTGTATCAATCTTAGCATCACGAATTACGGTTAATACGCCCATACCATCGATTTCAGGCAAGCCTAAATCCAATAGGATAATGTCATAAGCTTGCACTTTTAAAGTCAAAATAGCTTGGCGGCCATCCTTTACCCAGTCGACCGTATAAGCTTCATCTTGCAAAGCATCGCTCAAGCTCTCGCCAATCATCAAATCGTCTTCGACCAGTAACACGCGCATAAGGTGTCCTTATTTTTTAGCTATTTATCATATAAAAAGACTAGTAGCTTAATCATACTCAATCAGATATAGGAGAGACTTAGCGCAGATTAAGCATTAAGTTAGCTGTTTAACGTATTTATTTTCATAAAAATTTTGACTAAAAAAGATTGATCTTAAAGCTTTGTAGTACCATTGCAAACAATGCAAAAAATAAAGCGGTGAGTAAGCTGCTAGACAGTAGTGCTACACCAAAACTAAACTTGTTGAGCAGATACGGAAATAATAAGAAAAAGGGTAGGGTTCCCAGAACATACCAAAAGGTATAGTAGGCATGATTGCTTATCTTAGCTGTCGGCTGATTTTCAACATACAGCCAAATTAAAGTAAGTAACGTTACTAAGGGCAATGAGGCAAGCAGGGCACCAATTCTATCGCTACGTTTTGCAACCTCAGAGATTATAACAACGAGTGAGGCCGTAATTGCGTATTTAAGCCATATATTCAAAGCACTCTCCTAGACACAGAAACATTCAATTCAGACTTTATGAAATTCTTAACTATGTATAAAAAGACAGCAGTCTTGTGTATTATAGACAACATCATATATTATACTACCCCCCAGTATAGAATGAGGCAAGAAAACAATGTCACACACTCAAAAAAGTAAGAGCAAGCTACTAGGGCGTATCAGACGTATCAAAGGTCAGTCGATAGCAATAGAGGCGTCATTAGAAGGCAACCCTGAATGCATGGCTCTCTTACAGCAAATAGCGGCACTAAAAGGGGCGGTAAATGGTCTTATGAAGGAGGTTTTGGAGGAGCATATAAAAGAACATTTAGGGGCAGAAGACATTACCCAGCAACAACGTCAACAAGAGATAGAAGACGTGTTGTCCATACTAAAAACGTATCTAAAGTAGAAAACGAAGCATAACAATATTTCAAAAGGTACTATTTTATTATGTTAGAGATACTCTTATTGGCGTTAGCACTGGCTGCGGATGCGTTTGCCGCTGCAATCGGTCTTGGTTCAACGCATAAGAGCGATGTTAGGTCGCAGTTTATAAAAATGGCGTTACTCATTGGTGTCTATTTCGGGGTTGCTCAGGGGGTAATGCCGCTGATTGGTTATGCGCTTGGCTCTACTATGCTGGGTTGGTTTGCTGAAGGGGCGGCTTGGGTTGCTTTTGTCATACTGGTAGCGCTTGGGATTAAGATGCTCTATGAGTCACGTTCCGTTAATGATGATGATACTCGGATCAATTTAAGTCATAAAACATTGCTGTCATTGGCGATAGCTACCAGCCTCGATGCGATGGCAGCAGGGTTTACGTTAAATCTGTTGGCGGTTAATGCTTATTTGGCATGTTTAATTATTGCACTCACGACAGCTGTTTTAAGTGTCTTAGGCGCTTATATAGGACGCCAGTCAGGAACGTGGCTTGGCAGTTGGGCAGAAGCTCTAGGGGGCTTGGTATTAATAGCCATTGGTGTGAATATGGTGGTTTAACTTGTAATGAGAGGTACTCATCACGAGCGTAGCCACCATTTTGTTATACCGTTAGATTGAGTATTCCTACCTTCATTAGTAGCAGCATTTTTAAAAAAAAGGCTAGCGAGCGCGCAAGTTATCGTTAATGACAGCAGCATCGATACTAAAGTATGACTAAAAAAATGGTCACCAAACAGCATCTTATACAGCCCCATCGTCCATCCTAAAATACTGACGATTGCAAATATTTTATAACGATATTTATGCAGACTAGGTAAAAATGCTAACCCGTATAAAGAAAATCCTGCGCTGGCATGAGCCGCTGGAAAGCACTTTCCTGGTGTCATGGCTACCATGCTTTGCCATAGGTTCAAATATGGCAAATCGCCATCGAAAAGAGTCAATTGATTCGGGCAACTAACGTGGGTGACGCCTTTGAGCAGTGCAATAGTCGTAGGCACCAGAATTAAGGTGATTAACAGATAACCTAGCTCTCGGCTGGACAAGGCTGCGATTGGTCTAATAAAGGATGGCTTAGAAAGGAATGGTTTGGTACTCTTAGTATTAGCATGGCGACTTTGCCAATACCGCCAAGTTAAGGTCGTTATTAAATAAATGCCTAGTAATATTAATAATAACTTGGGAAAATCATAAAAAATAAATCTATAAGGTTGAGCACCTTTTTCAATAAGCCACTGTCCATTTGTATAGAAAATCTCACTAATACGAATATCAAATTGGCTGTGTTCGAAAGTCAAAGTCGCAATGATGGTTAAGCATAGCAGCTTGAGCCAGAGCCAATCCGTTGAATTACTATCTAAAGTCATTGATCCGCCTTATAAAATATATTAACTCGCGATATGCCTAAGTATTACTCAATACAAAAAACTTGATAACGCCATTAGCCATAAGATAAACAATAGAGATAGCGCTAAAAACTGTGCAGCAGAACCCACATCCTTGGCTATTTTAGCGAGTGGATGTTGGTCTGTTGAGGTATGGTCAACGGAAGCTTCAATCCCCGTATTAAATAGCTCAACGATAAGCGATAAAAAAGAGGCGATTACCAACATCATTTTTATGCTGATATCAAAGGGCATGACTATAATGGCAATGAACAACACAAGATTGAGCCAAAACACTTGTCTAAACGCGGCCTCAAATTTATAAGCAGCCTTAAAACCATC